>NZ_JCAEMH010000004.1:0-537680 GCF_059278805.1 Pontibacter sp. YIM B11418
GCCTTCGTAGTCTCCGGCCCAGGTGTGGCGGCAGGCTTCCAGCAGGTTGACTGTGCCCATCACGTTAGTCTGCACGAAGGCCATCGGCCCGGCAATCGAGCGGTCGACGTGCGACTCGGCCGCCAAATGGATGACCGCCTCAAATCTGTGCTCAGAAAATATCTCCTCCAGGAAGGCAGCGTCGGTGATGTCGCCCCTGAGGAAGGTGTAGTTCTCCCTACTCTCCACGTCCACCAGGTTCTGCAGGTTGCCCGCGTAGGTGAGCGCGTCGAGGTTGAAGATGTTGTAGCCGGGGTAAGCTTCCACAAATAGCCGCACTACGTGCGAGCCAATGAAGCCGGCTCCCCCGGTGATCAGTAGGTTCATAATGTTTAATTTATCTCATGATAGTTTGTCTAACCCCTACTTATCTAAGGAGAAGATTATTGTTCTACAATGCCACCTTGCTTATACCAGTTGAATGTTAAATCTAAACCTTTTGCAACAGAAAATTCAGGATTGTAGTCTATCAGTTGGCTTGCTTTGCTAATGTTTGCCAAGCTGTGTCGTACATCGCCTTTTCGCTCCTCCCGATATTCTGGGACTAGTTCTACACCTGCGGTTTCAGTTATTTTTTGCCATAACTGGTTCAGAGTAGTCCGCTCACCATAAGCAATGTTTACTACTTCATGCTGCCTTAAATCTTCAATTAGCATGGCCTTGATATTTGCCTGCACTGCATTCTCCACAAAGGTGAAGTCCCGGCTCGTCTCCCCGTCCCCATTGATATAAGGTGCTTCGCCCTTGATAGCAGCCTCAATGAAGAGCGGTATTACCGCCGCGTACGGTCCCTTCGGGTTCTGTTTTGGCCCGAACACGTTGAAGTAGCGCAGCCCTATGGTGTGGAAGTCGTAGGTCTTGGAGAAAACGCTCCCATACAGTTCGTTCACATACTTAGTCACGGCATAGGGAGACAGTGGATTGCCAATCTGATCCTCTACTTTAGGTAGCCCCGGATGATCACCGTAAGTGCTAGAACTGGCGGCATACACAAAACTTTTGACACTTTCATCCCTAGCAGCTACCAGCATGTTTAGAAAGCCGCTCACATTTACCTCATTGCTGGTAATCGGGTCGTTTATAGAACGAGGTACTGAGCCCAATGCTGCCTGGTGCGATATATAGTCAATGCCTTCCGATGCTCTTCGACAGGTTTCTAAGTCCCGGATATCACCCTCCATCAGCTCGAAGGCTGGATTGCTCTTAAACTCCTCAATGTTGGCTTGGGAGCCGGTGGAGTAATTATCCAACACGCGCACCTTGCCAGCCCCGTACTTAAGAAGGTACTCGACGATATTGGAGCCGATGAAGCCCGCCCCGCCTGTGATAAGGAAGTTGCTTTGGCTTAAGTTCTTTGTATGATAGGGATTATTGTACACTTTTACTTAGTTAAAAATTAAGAGTTAAGAGTGCTCTAAGCCACCCATTGCTCTCCGAGGAGGGGAATTTTCTACTTAGGTCGTTTACCTACAAACGTGCGTCGGAGAGTTCTTTGGGAAGAACGCCTTTTACGTCGTAGATCACGGCTTTTTCTTTGCATAGCTTGCTTAAGTCGAGTGACTTGAACTCATTGTGTGAGACGGCCAGAATGATGGCATCGCAGTCTGTGGTGCAGTTAAGCTCCTTCACAGAATCCCATCCATATTCGTGTTTCACTTCATCTGGCTCAGCCCATGGGTCGTAGATCGTAATATTGGTGTCGTAGTCTTTCAGCGTGTGCAGGATGTCCACTACTTTCGTGTTACGTACATCCGGGCAGTTCTCTTTGAAAGTAATTCCAAGCACAAGGATTCTGGCCCCTTTTACCGGAATGTCCTTCTTCACCATCAGTTTGATCACCTCATGGGCCACATACTCGCCCATACTGTCGTTGAGCCTACGGCCAGCCAAGATGATCTCTGGATGGTAACCCGCCTCCTGGGCCTTCTGAGCCAGATAGTACGGATCAACCCCAATACAATGGCCTCCTACCAGGCCGGGTTTAAACTTCAGGAAGTTCCATTTTGTACCAGCAGCCTCTAATACTTCATCAGTGTCGATATTTAAGCGATTGAAGATCTTGGCCAACTCGTTGACAAAGGCGATATTGATATCACGCTGCGCGTTCTCGATCACTTTGGCCGCCTCAGCTACTTTGATGGAGGTTGCTTTGTGAGTACCAGCCGTGATCACGCTTCTGTAAAGTTTATCTACTTTTTCTGCAGTTCCAGGTGTAGAACCGGAAGTTATCTTTAGGATTTTAGCCACGGTGTGCTCCTTGTCGCCTGGGTTGATGCGCTCAGGCGAGTAGCCTGCGAAGAAGTCCTCGTTGAACTTCAGCCCGGATACACGCTCCAGCACCGGTACACATTCTTCTTCTGTAACCCCTGGGTAAACAGTAGATTCGTAGATGACGATATCGCCACGCTTCAATACTTTACCAACTGTTTCACTAGCTTTGTAGAGCGGGGTTAAGTCAGGCCGGTTGTGCCGGTCTACCGGGGTAGGTACTGTTACAATATAATAGTTGCAGGCTTCAATATCTTGCAGTTGATTTGAGCAAAATAAGCCGGTCTGCACGCTAGCATCGGGAATTATAACTGATTTCAAATATTCATCCGCTACTTCAAGTGTACGATCATAGCCTGAGTTTAATTCCTGAACACGCCCTTCATTGATATCAAAACCAATAGTCGGAAACTTCTTTGCAAATTCAACGGCTAGTGGCAAACCTACATAACCTAAGCCGATTACGGCGACTCTAGCATTATCAATAACTGTCATTTCTATACCTGACATTTTTATGTTTGTTTTTCTTCTTACCCCAACACCCTCCTAAAAAAATGGAGGGTGCATTAAAAAATATTTTTATTATCGGCTATTGAATTTCACCTCCCTCCCCTGTTTATAAGGGAGGGTTGGGGTGGAGTGTCACCCTTTCACTAATTTTTTCAGCTTCCTGCCAAGCCCTTTCTTCTCATCTTCATAATAATTTCCATAACCGTAACCATAGCCATAAGAGTAACCGTAGCTGTTGCTCTTTTTGGCGTCGTTCAGCACGATCATTGGGTGCTTGAGCTTACGGCTCTTATAAAGGTCGTCGATGATTTGGAGTTGTTTCTTATGCGTGTAGTTATAACGCACAATATATATGCTAGAGTCAATATAAGGTGCAAGCGCTAAGGTATCCGCTACTTGACCTACAGGAGAAGAATCAAGAATAATGTAATCAAAGCTTACCTTCAGTTCTTCTAGAAGCACACCAATTTTCGGTAATAGCATTAGTTCTGCTGGGTTTGGAGGTATAGGTCCTGAACCAATGATGGCGAGTTCTGGCATTTCAGGAGCAAACTGGATCATATCTTCAACCTGAACTGTATCGGATATCAAGAAATTCGTGATACCAATGTTGTTTGGCAGGTTCACCCCTTGTGTCAGTTTTGGCTTGCGCAAGTCAAAACCAAGTACCACGACTCTTTTACCCGTCATCATAAGGCTGGCTGCCAAATTCAAGCTAAAGAAAGTTTTCCCCTCGCCACTCATACTGGACGTAACCAAAATCACCTTATTCTCCTTTCCGCTCGCAGCAAACTGTAAGTTGGCTCGCAAGAGCCTGAACAGTTCGGCACTGGAACTACGGCTCTCTTGTGATATTACAAGCATATTGCCAGATTCGTTGTGCCCTATTTCGCCCAATATAGGAGTAGAAGTACCTCTCTCCACATCACGTAATTCTTGCACGGTATCATTCAGCATATCGCGCAGAAGAATTCCGGCAAAAGGTATAGCCAGACCGGCTAACAGCGCCATCAAATAAATGGTATTAGACTGAGGCTCAATCGGACTTCCGCCTGCCGCTGCCGGATCAATGATGCGAGAATTGGAAGGTGTAATAGCCTGTGATAGGGCTGCTTCTTCACGTTTCTGAAGCAGGTACAGGTATAATCCCTCCTTAACACCTTGCTGACGACTGATCTTGGTCAATTCCCGCTGCATAGAGGGTACCTGACGTACCTGTGACTCAAACTGCTTGGCATTGGCCTGCAAATTTCGTCGAACTACTAGTAGTCCTTCCCGGATGTTGCGTATGTTCTCCAGAATATTAAGACGTAGTATTTCAAGTTGCTCGTTTACGTTAAGCAAAACAGGGTTATTATCAGTCACAGAGCGGCCCAGTCTACGACGCTGATTCTGCAGTTCATTAAAATTACTAATCAATCCTCCCAAAGTGGGATCAGCAATATTGAGGCTGGTAGGAACTAGTTCATACCTATTTTCTTCATTCTGAAGGTAAGATTCTACCGACATCAGGATTTCCAATTTGATCTCGTTTTCAGTGATCTGCTGGTTTAAGCCATGTGCAGTACTTAAATAGAGACCTCCACTAGCCGATTGATCTATAATCCGGTTCTCCTGCAAATATTCTTCTACATCTTTTTCTACTTCGCTTAGCTCTCCTGTCAGGTATACAAGGCGCTCATCGATAAACTGGATTGTTTTCGTTACTGCCAGATTTTTTTCATTGATTGACTCTCGGTTATAGACTTCAATCAGTTTGTTCAGAATATCTTTGCCTTTAGCAGGTACAGGGTCAACCAAGCTAAGTTCCATGACCGTGGCAAATTCATTTATGCTCTTCACACCCAGTTGCTTGCTATAACGACTGGCCAACTTACGCAGGTCGTTAAAACGAACCAAGACACGACGCCCTTTGTCATTTGTTACATCAGAATCAGCCACTATAGTGAAAGTACCGTATCGCTTGCTAATCTGCTCCCCGAACTTATGGGTTGATACTTTGCTTTCTCCTTCCCAGATACTGAAGGTATTGCCATCTTCGACCTCCACCACAAAGCTTTTACCTAAGCCTGCAGAATCCAACTGTGCAACTACTGCTTTAATTGGACTTCGGCCTCCATACAATTCAGGTGACTTGATGCGTCCTTCCCCGTAGTAAGAAACTTCAAGACCAAGTTCTTGAAGAACACGCTCCATCAAGCCCTTGGATTTGATAATAAGGACTTCGTTAGAGAAGGATTTATTAGCCTTTAATCCAGCTAAATCTCCCAACACGCCACTACTAGCTAAATCAGCGCCGCTCTCATCTTTGATCAGGATAGTTGCTTTGATGCTATAAACTGGGGTAGAGTAACGTAAGTATAAATGGGCGGCCGCGAGAGCAATAGCTACCCCTATAAGAAAAAGGTACCAGTAACGCAGGTAACGCATTACGAGTGCTTTTATATCTAAAGACTCAGAATTATCTTCCTGAAAATCGAGTTCGGACATTATTTAAGGAAGTATTAAGTTATTTTAATAATTGATAGAGCACCAAGGCAGATGAGACAATGCCTGCAGCGAAGCCCCAGTTACGACGGATAAAGCTGGTACCACTTACCTTCGCTTTGTCAGGCTCTACATATATAATATCATTCTGCTGCAAATAAAAAAATGGTGAATATAAAGTTTCTTTTTTATTCAAGTCAAGGCGAGCCATGCTGCGCTGACCATCCTGCTCCCGAATAATGAGCACGTTTCCCATTTTACCGTAAATAGAAATGCCGCCTGCCATCGCAAGCCCTTCCAGTATATTAACTTCTTCGTTATCAGCAGGCACATCCACTACTCTAGGTCCCGTCTCCCCCATCATCGTAAAACGGAAATTCTGCAGTCTTACTTTCACGATCGGATCCTGCACATATTCGCCTACCTGCAATAGGATTGAATCCCGTACTTGTTCCGTAGTCAGCCCACTTACCAGCAAATTGCCGATTACAGGAAAGTCTATCGTACCACGGGTATCTACTAAGTAACCTTGGTTTTCATTTCCTATCTGACGCATCATGCCACCACCAGCACCTTCTTCTATGATTATACCACGACTAAACAGCATATTGGTTTCCATATTAGGAGTTAGCACATCAATAGTAAGCAAATCACCCGGCTTTATGGTCAGGCGCTTTATCTCGACAGTTTCAGTAAGTAAAGCTTTCTGCTCCAAGTCACTAAAATAAACGATGTTACGAGTGCGTAGTGAACTACAGGAGGCGAAGAAGAGAAGACTCAGGAAGAGTACTAGTTTAATTTTCATATAGGGTCAATAGCATTTGCTAATGCAATAAGCTAAAAGGCATTATTAAGTCTCAGCGACACAAACACATTGTCGCTAGAAAGCAAAATTACATAAAATGTTTTTGAAAACAGCTTTTAGTCTTGGGAATTTCCAGCTTTTCAACATCCTATCTATATTGCCTTGACTAAACATGTGTGCTCTTCCGCTATCATCCTGAACGCTAATGAGAAATCTGAATCAAATCAGAGCTTGAACACTACTCCAGATTTCTCCTATCGCCGAAGTGACATACAACCTTCTGCCTTTTCTTTCTACATCCATACATTTCGTAAATTGCGTTCTCTTTTGATACCCTCTTATACAGACATACCATGAAAACCATAAACCCGAAAGAAACCAAAACGGCTGAAGTACATGCTTTATTGTTAGGGGCTATTGCGCCTCGGCCAATTGCCTTTGCTAGTACGATAGATGAGGAAGGGAATGTGAACCTAAGCCCGTTTAGTTTCTTCAATGTGTTCAGCGCCAAACCGCCTATCGTGGTCTTCTCCCCTGCCCGACGGGTGCGTGACAATACCGGAAAGCATACATTGGAGAATGTGGAAACAACCCGGGAAGTGGTTATTAACATCGGCAACTACGATATTGTTGAGCAGATGTCGCTGGCGAGCACGGAATATGATAAGGGCATTAATGAGTTTATTAAGTCTGGTTTGACGCCAGAGCCATCACTGATGGTCCGCGCGCCCCGGGTAAAGGAAGCGCCCTTTGCTATGGAGTGTCGGGTGAATGAAATAATCAGCCTGGGGCCGGAAGGCGGAGCGGGTAACCTAGTGATCTGCGAGGTGCTAATGATCCACGTGAATGAAAACATTCTGAACGAGGAAGGCAAAATTGATCCTTACAAGTTAGACGCGGTCGCACGTATGGGCGGTGACTACTACCTCCGTGCCAATGGCGACTGCATATTCGAGCTCCCAAAGCCCGTACGCAACAAGGGCGTTGGCGTAGACCAACTACCAGAGCACATCCGCCACTGTAGCATCCTGACTGGCAATCACCTGGCCCGATTGGGCAATACAGAGGTTATACCTACTGCTGAGGAAGTAGAGACCTTTAAAACTGATCCGGTAATAGCTTATACCTTGAATAAGTATAGAGAAGATCAGGCGCAGTTGCGGGAGCAATTGGAGAAGCTTGGCAAGAAGCTGCTCGACGACCATCAGGTGCTAGAGGCCTGGAAAGTGTTGTTGATGATTTAATTGTTGATTGCTGATAGGTAATTGATGTTGGTGCATGATTGTCATCCCCCTACCCCCTTCAAAGGGAGACTTTTCTCAATGCGTACTTCAATAATGATTCTCACATATTGAGTATCCCACTTTGAAGGCAAGGCCGTTTCATTCTCAAAGACTATCCCCTTGAGGGGATTATAGGGGTGTATTTTTGATGCTGCAAAGCTATTAGTTTAGACAGTATGCAGTTTTTCCACTGCTATAAACACCCCTCTCGCTCCCCTCAAGGGGAAAATTAGCCAGAACGAAACAGCCCTGCCTTTGAAGGAGGCAGGGGATGACGCACTATAGCAGGTATTTACTCATGCACGATTTGGACTGGTCGCGAACAGTCCCTACAGGCCTTCTATCGAATTAACTTCAATTTCCTCCAGCACAATCTCCGACACCTTTTCCATCTGCCCTGCCTCAAAGGCCTGATCATAAGATTCTAACGGAATTGTTTCGTCTTTTAAGGTATAATTGTTATAATCCTGAAATAAGATGCCGCCAATGGTGCGGGGATTGAAGGCCTCGCGGAAACGGGTGCCACCGTCGTTTTCCTGGAAAGAGTAGGCCAGGTAGTCCATGGTGTGGCGCTGCTGATGGAACCAGTAGATGTAGACATCCTGGTAGCCTTCGCCGCCTCCTTCCTGGACAAATGTCACACGCACCTTGTGGTAAGGCTCTCCTTTGATAGTAGTTTCGCCCAGGTATTCTTTCTGCACAGCCTCGTCGTTAAGGGCATAAGGCAGTAGGGCAAAGTAGATCACCGAGTTAACAGAAGCGGTATAGGCTTTCTGCTTTTCTTCAGGCAGGTCTACCTCTACGTCATTGATGGTGCGGGTAAAGCCACTGTTTCGCCAAACATCCCGCACCTGCTGCCCCGTAGAATCCGTAAACGTGCGGCTATACACAAATACCCCACCATCACGCAAAGCCCGGTATTGCCTGTCCCGGAACTCAAAGCTGACCGCACTCTTCAGGAAACGCTCCCCTCCATGCGCTTCAATCGCCTTATCCACAATCTGCTGCGCATCCGGCTGCTTTTCAGTCTGGCAGGAGGTGATACTGATTAGTAGTAAGCATAGGAAGGTATAGATAGATTTGTACGGCATAAGGTGGTGGCGTTGTTTGTACAGGCAAGTTAATCATTTTACAACTATCTGTATGGAAAGGTCGCGACCTGTCTGAATCTTGCACGAATAATCTGTCTGAACTCCAACACCAGCAGAATGTACTTTTTTGTCATTTCGAACTGGGTGTAGGGGCCCTCTATTAGTGAGAATCTGACACATAACACAGGCATTGAAATGATTCAGATCTCTCCTATTTGTCATCGCGATGACAAATAGGAGCAGGCTCCTACAAACAGAAAAAAGCCCTCCCCTAAAAATAGGGGAGGGCTTTTGTGGTATTTACCTGCTGGAGGTAATTATTTTTTAGCTGTGATATCCAGGCTCACGGTGAAGTTATCGTCGATTACTTTGTCGCCCAGGTCATCGAAGAAGCTCTTAGAACCGTAACGTACATCATACTTCGCACGGTCAACGATTACATCGGCTTTCGCAGTGGCTGTGCCATTCTCTACATTGATTGTCGCCGGGAAGCTAACAGGATTGGTTTTGCCCTTGATGGTTAAGTCGCCTTCTACGTTATAGTTCGGCTGGCCGGCAGCAGCGTCGGCAATCGGGCTGATGCTGTTGATCTTGAAGTTAGCCGTTGGGTGCTGCTCTACGCCAAAGAAATCGTCAGACTTCAGGTGACCTACTAAGTCAGCATTGTATTTGGCATCTGTCAAGTCGGTGTTGGTGATAGAGGCCATATCGATGGTAAACTCGCCACCTACTAACTGGCCGTCAGTTACTAACAGTTCGCCACCTTGCAGGCTGATGTTACCAGAGTGCTCACCACCTACTTTTTTACCGTTCCAGGTCAATTCGCTGGCAGCCGTATCTACGGCATACGCTTCACCTTCTGTTGCAACAGTGGCTTCAGTTGTAACGGCAGTTGTGTTTTCAGTTGCAGTGTTACTGTCGGTGCAGGCAGTAAAGAAAAGCGCTGCGGCCATAGAAGCAAGGATTGCTGTCTTTTTCATGTAATTCTAATTTAGATAATTATAGTTTTCTAATTCTGTTTGCAAATCTAATGTATATACATTTATTGTACAAACATAGTTCAGAAAATTTTGAATTGTCGCATAGATAAAAGAATTAGCAACCCTGTTAGGATAAGTCGCAACCTGTCCAAATCGTGCATGAGTGGTTCCCGATATCCCAGGAATGCCAGCAAGTACACTAGATGTCATTTCGACCTTTAAGAGAAATCTGAGACATAACGCAGGCCTTATCATCATTCAGATCTCTCCTGTCGTCGAGATGACAAATAAATATCTGTCCCTGCTAGAAACAAAAAAGCCCTCCCCTGAAAACAGGGGAGGGCTTTTTTAGGAATATTCATGCTATACCTTAGCTATTCGTCTGCTTCGCCTTCACGTTAAAGCTTACTGTAAACTCGTCGTAGATTGCTTTGTCGCCCAGGTTCTCGAAGAAGTTGCTGGAACGGTAGCGTATGTCATATTTGGTGCGGTCTACGGTCACATCGGCTTTGGCAGTGGCTACACCGTCTTTCACGGAGATAGTAGCCGGAAAGCTTACCGGGTTGGTGATACCTTTGATGGTCAGATTGCCTTTTACGTTGTAATTCGGCTGGCCAGCAGCGGCCTTTGCGATCGGAGTAGCTTCCGTAATCACGAAAGTAGCGCCTGGGTGCTTTTCTACACCGAAGAAGTCATCTGACTTCAGGTGACCAACCAACTTGCCGTTCATGCCGGCATCCTTGATGTCCTCCACTGTTATCGAGCTCATATCAAACTCGAAGGTGCCGCCGGTCACGCGGTTTTTATCCACCTGTAGCTGGCCGCTTTTCATAGTTATTTTGCCATAGTGCTCACCAGTCACTTTTTTGGCGTTCCAGTTTACTTCGCTTGCAGCAGTCTCCACAGCAAAAGTGCGTGCCTTGGCAGGAGAGGCCACTTCTGTTGCATTTAGATCAGTGCGGGAGGTGCCGGTAAAGGCAGAAAGCATCAGCGCGGCGGCAAGTGATGCCAGAATAGCGGTTTTTTTCATGTGATTTATAAATTGTTGAATGGTTGGATAGTTAAATTGTAAAATGGTTTAATTCTTCTCCCTCACTTTATCCAACAGTTTGCTTAGCTGCAGAGCTTCTTCGTCCGACAAATTCGTTATACCTGTTCCCTTCCCTCCTTCCAGTTCGTCCATCTGCTTGAGCAGATTCAGGCCCTTGTCGGTGATGAGTACATCGACAGTGCGTCGGTCATTTGGGCACTGCTGACGGGTGACCAGTTCCTTGGCCACTAGCTTATCTACGATCCGCGAAGCGTTCGAGGTCTTGTCGAGCATGCGTTCGATCAGCATACTAACGGTAGCAGGTTTAGGGTATTGTCCTCGCAAGATACGCAAAACATTATACTGCGGTAGACTTACCCCAAAAGGTTTGAACTGCATACTCTGCTGTTGCTCAACCCATCCCGCCGTGTAAACCAGGTTAATGTACGCCTTCTGGTGCGGACTCCTGAACACCGCCTGCTTTATTTCTTCTTCTATATTCATTTTATGTTGTTTCTTTTTGATATTAACCCACTCCTTTTCTTGCTAAGGGCATCAACTAGAGAATAGCCATGCCGCTAGCTACCACTTCTCTCAAACTTGCGAGTTAATTTGGTGAACAATTAACACACCTGCCCCTCTCAAGAGCAGGGTTGTTTCATTCTCCAGTACTATCCCCTTGAGGGGATTATATATAAGGGCGTAAATTCAGCATTGAAGCGCCAGTGATGGGCCAATTTCCATTTACTCTACACCTGATAACCCCCTATTCGCTCCCTCAAGGGGAGAATCAACTTGAATGATACGGCTCTGTTCTCAAGAGGAGAATATCTCCTGTGTAGTTCCCCTCTTGAGAGAGGCAGGTGTGTTGACCATTTTTGTTGATACCTGAAAGACCTAATCCTGAGAATCCTCAACCAAATATTCATGCTCACAAATATATGTACCTACATTTAATACAGCAACATAGTTCAGTTTTATACTCAAATTTTTGACGCTTCTACATTATGAGGGGAAAGCTATACTAATAATAACTTACTATCAACACATTAATTCTTGATTATAAAGATATTTATTTAAAATATTACACTTTAAAGTCAAACAATTCCCCGAATCTATACCTTATACCTCTCACTATTATGAAAAAAGCTCTTAGAATCATTGGTATGTTGCTTGTGGCCCTGGTGGTAATTGCTGCGGCAGGGGTCGTATACCTACGCTATACCTTCCCAAAGGTGGATGCAGCGCCTGCTATCACCATTAATAAAACGCCGGAGCTAATTGAGCGGGGCGCTTACCTGGCCAACCATGTGGCGGTTTGCATCGACTGCCATTCTACCCGCGACTTTTCACGTTTCTCGGGGCCGGTTATACCTGGCACAGAGGGCAAAGGGGGCGACGTGTTTGACCATTCCATGGGCTTCCCTGGCGTTTTTTATGCCCGCAATATCACATCTGACACTGAGACAGGTATAGGCACTTGGACCGATGGGGAGGTATACCGCGCCTTTACGACGGGGGTTAGCCGCAATGGCGATCCGCTTTTCCCGGTTATGCCTTATAAGTCGTATGCCAGTATGACGACCAATGATGCTTACGCCATTGTCTCCTACATTCGTTCGCTCGACCCGATCAAGCACCAGGTGCCGGCCTCCAAACCAGATTTCCCAATGAATCTGATTCTGCGCACCATCCCATCAGGTAAGCCAACTCCTACTGACGAGCGCACACTGGACGATGAACTGATCCGCGGCAAGTACCTGCTCACCATAGCGGCCTGCGCTGAATGCCACACGCCACAAGAGAAAGGGGCGCCTGTCGAAGGGAAATACCTGGCCGGTGGGTTCGAGTTTAAGTTTCCGAACGGCGCCGTGTTACGCTCTGCCAACATCACACCAGACAGGCAAACAGGTATAGGCAACTGGACAGAAGAAACCTTTGTGCAACGCTTTAAAAGCTACGGAACACCTGAAGCAACTGCCAAAAAGCTTGGCTCTGACGATTTCAACACTATTATGCCTTGGGCCATGTATGCAGGCATGGAAGAAGCCGACCTGAAAGCGATCTACAAATACCTGATGTCAGTTGATGGGAACAACAACAAGGTAGAGCGCTTTACTCCGCCAACGGCAGTAGCCAGTAAGTAGGCCTATCCTATACCTGACACCCACGTTTGCCAGCACACGCTCAAACTTTGATGGCGAACGTAGGTTTGAATTCCTATATTTGAGGTATAGCCAGGCGCATACTATGGAAAGCAGAACCTACACTACTTATATGCCATCTCCCTTGGGGCAGCTCCGGATCAGCGGTACAGATTTAGGTATAACGGAAGTCAAATTCTGTGATGACGAGGTAGCACTAGATGACGGTACAGGTGAACTGCCGGCCTGCCTCAGCGCCTGCGTGCAACAGTTGCAGGAATATTTTGCGGGAAAGCGGCAGGATTTTGAATTGAATTTAGCGCCAGCAGGTACGACTTTCCAAAAGCAGGTATGGCAGGAGCTTCAGGGTATACCGCATGGCAAAACCACCAGCTACCTGGCTGTGTCTAGGGCTGTTTCGGGAGAGAAGGCCATAAGGGCTGTGGGTGCCGCCAACGGACGGAATCCGATCTGTATTGTAGTGCCCTGCCATCGAGTAATCGGCAGCGATGGGAGCCTGACCGGATACGCTAGTGGCCTATGGCGAAAAGAGTGGCTTTTGCGCCATGAAGGGGCACTTCGGGCGGCTACACAAATGAATCTATTTTAAAAATTACAATTTTTAATAAAATACTGCAACCCACTTGCAGGTATGTAGTATAGAGTAGTAGCATCTTGTGTTAAGGTGCTATTACTCCTTATTACTTATGCAGTTGTCTTATCAGAAAGCGAAACCGCACCTACTTGAGGCTCAGTTGGGCACGAGGGTACTTGCTTTTTGTCTGGACGCACTTTTTTTGCTTTCCATTATCGGACTGATCGAGTTCTTTACCTTCAGCAGCAACGAAGAAGCATTTCTATTTAAGTCAGAGCGCTTGCTGCACTTACTGATGGGCTGGCTCTACTTTGCCGGCACCGAAAGTGCTACCTGGCAGGGTTCTATTGGCAAACATTTGCTGGGACTTCGCGTTGTGGGTCATTCTGGTGAGCGCATTTCGTTCCGGTGTGCCAGCCTCCGCTACCTGTTCAAGCCTATCAGCATTTTTGTATTGATTATGCAGGCGTTAACAGGAACAAGAGTTTCCTCCCATTCCCGCCTATTCCACGACCGCATCTGCAAGACCAGGGTGCTGGCCTAAGCCTTAAGCGCCAAATTCAGTCACCTCCACACTCGCCGTACTGTCGGGACGAACAGTCAGTTTAAACAAATAGCGGTACTGGCTGTCTGCAATCTCTTCGAAAGGCTTTGTCGCGCCAAATGCTTCGATGATCGGCAGCAGGGTATTGGAGTGCCCGGCCACCACAACCGTCTGTCCGCTATGCTCTTGTAGGATACGTGCTTTCAGCCCTTCAAAGTCGTGCCCTTCATACTGCACCACCTCTAAGTTGCGTTCCTTGGCCAGCGGATAAAGCGTCTGTCCGGTGCGCATATACTTCGTCGCATACAAAGCATCCACCTCCTGTCCTTCCAACAAAGCACGCAAGGCCTCCGCCCGTGCATGTCCTGCCTCTGTCAACTCCGGATCTTCATTGGAAGCATCGGTAGTATCCTTCTCGGCATGCCGAACCAGGTATACGGTGGTCACTTCCGTAGCAGTCTCGATCTCCTCGATTTGCTGATCAGAAGTTGACGTACCGGTGTTGCAGGCACTGAACATGCCTATAAATAAAAGAAAGAAAGCGAGGAGGAAGAGATTTTTCATGAGTTAAGGTTAGAATGTTTGGAGGTAGAAAGTTAAGAAAATTGTCTGAATCAGGATTTACAACTTATACCCCAATTCTATACCTTCCGTAAGCAGGCGTTCGGCCTGGCCGCTTTTGCCTTCCTGGTGCAGGAGTCGGACCAGACTTTGGCGGGCTTCGTACAGGTATGGGTTCTCGCGAAGGGCGGCTTCGTAGGCTTTTCGGGCCCGTTTTTGATCCTTTTCCGCTTCCCATACCTTGCCGGAGGCGAACAGAAAATCAGCTAATTCGGCAGGCGTGTGTTGTACGGGTTGCTTCTTGAGTTCTTCTTGTGCCTTATTCGTATCAGCTAGTCCGGCGTATACCCTGGCCAGCAGCGTGGCCTCGCTGCGAGCACGCATTTTACCGTTGCTAATGGGCTCCAGTAATTGCTGAGCGGCAGCTTTATCTCCCAATTGCAACTGCCAGGCGGCCATGCGTACCATGTAGCCGGGGCGGGGCGTTCCAGCTGCTGTGAGGATGCGCTGCGCTTCTGCAAGCGTGGCGATGGCCTCAGAATACTTGCCCTGCGTGGCTAGTACTTCGGCATACTGCTGGCGGAGTTCGTACTGTTGCGGCTTGCGTGCAACCAGTGCCGCCAGGGTGCGCTCCGCCTCCTGCGATGGTGCGGCAGTACCCCGCAGCCAACTGGTATAGGCCTGTGCTTCGTCGCGACGGTCACGCAGGTAGGTAGAGATAGTGGGGGCTTCCTGCGCGTAGCGTTCTCCTACCGCAATGGCCTCAGAAAGACGACCGTAGGAGGCATACATTTCCCGGAAAGCCTGGTTGATGCGGGCGCGGGTCAGCAGGTCATCCTCCAGCAAAAGGGCCTGGTCATAGCGTGACTGCTGCTCCTGTACTGCCCGGCGGACCGACAATTGTCCGGCTCTGCGCCGAGCTTCAAACAAATCCGCCTCTGCGGTATAGATCGGTGCATAATCCTTGTTCACTTTTTGAGCTCGCTGCAACCACTGCTGCGCTTCGTCGAAGACCAGTTGTCGTTGCTTCAGACTGGCATAGGCAATTAAGGCGGGCTGGTAGTTGGCGTCCCAGGTCAGGGCTGAATCAAGGAGTGCGGTCGCTTTGGGGTAGTTTTGTGCCCGGGTTTCGCGTTCGGCCAGGTTCAGGTATACCTGCGCCCAGTTGCTGGCCATGGCCTGTTTGTCGCCGGCCAGGTAGGCTTGCTGCCTTTTCACAAGCTCGTCCAGGAAGGTATAGAGTGCCGGATCCTTTGCCTTCAGGTCGGCGGTGGTATTAATGGACTTGTGGTTGAGCGGATGCACTTTCACGGGCTCGAAGTAGGCCGGATAGGTCTGGGCCAGGTACTCGTGCTCGTTGTTAGCTGAATAATAGTCGAGCGTGCGCCCTTCTTTCATAGCATTATGGTAAAGCTGGCGCACAGTCCGGTTTTCAGCGTCCGTAAATACCCGCCCATGAAACAAGTGCACATACTCATGCAGCACCACATTGCGCTCCAGGTAGGCTCCCCGGATCACGTATTCAATGGCGGCTGCCCCGCTGCCTACTCCCCTAATATCCATCCACTGACGGTTGTCAAAAGTAGTAGCCTGTCGGAAGAAAGGCGAATTCATGGCAATGGCCAGGTCAATGTGCAGGGGCGGGATCACGAACTTTTCGCCTTGCCGCGACAGGAAAGGGAAATACACCGTGCTGGCGTATAGCTGCGACCAGACCATCTTTTTCACCGTCTCTCCAGGATAGTACGTTACATCCGGAAACACGCGTGCAAAGTTGACAGGGTCCTTGATTTCCGTCTGCCGGATCACCTGCGAGAGTGAGTCATAAGCGGCCAGGTATACGAGTTGCTTTTGCTTGATGACAGCGGCCAGGGCATTGTGCGCCGGACCGTAGTGTTGCTTCTTACGAAGGATGCGCTGGAAAATAACTTCCGCCGAATCGAGTCGTGGCTGGCGGGGCAGGTCGAAAGCCATGTAGTAAGCAGAGCCGCGCAGCATGTCGGGCAATACTGAAGCCGGATACGTTTGCTGCACTTTGCGGATATCAGCCAGGGCTTCCTGCAGTTTGTTTTGAGAGATCAGCTGATCAGCAGGTTGCAGGGCATTGCGTACGGCTTCATCTTCCGGCTGGGCGTAATCAGCATAGGTGAGGTTAGTGTGACCGTTGCCCCAGTGCCAATGCGTGACATAGTGCAGCGGATTGAGTTCCAGCGCAAGCTCCCACTGCGCGGCCATGGCGTTGAGTTGTGTGGCGTCCACCCGGCGCCAGATGGCATAGCCGTAATTGAAGCGAGCATCCGCATTGAATGGGTCGAGCGTTAGGCTTTTAACAAGAGGCTTTTCGGCCTCTTCGGGCTTCTGGTCCCAGAACAGCACATCCGACTCCAGCAGGTAGGCGGCGGCATTGCTCGGATTCCAGCGTTGTACTTTCAGTGCCTGAGCTAGGGCCTCGTTGTACTTTTTCTGCAGCATTAGGATGCGTCCTGCCAGCAGGGCGGACTCTTCATCTTTTGGATTGACACGCAGTAGTTTTTGGGCAGTGGCCAGCGCCTCCTTCAATTCCCAGGCCTGAATCTGCAGTTTGCCTTGCAACAGTAAAGCGGCTCTGTTGGCAGGTTCCTGTTTCAGCACCCCTCCCACCAACACTTCTGCTGCCTGGTATTCGTGCCGCAGGATGGCAAGACGCGCCTTAGCTAAGTTTACCCCGGGAGAAACGGGAGTTGATTTGAGCAGCGCCTCAGCCTCCTGCCACATCCCCAGGTCCAACATGCGGTTAGCTCTCTCAGGCAATGGCCTTATACCTGTTTCGTGCAAGGCGCGTCGCTCTTTTTCCAGCCTGGCTTTTACTTCGGCTATCTGGTCAGGCTGCTGAGCAAAGGCAGGTATAGCAAGAAATAACAAGGTATAGCAAAGGCATACAATCAGAAGGCGAGGCATAGTTTCTGTTTTAGAGAGGCGGTTGATCACTCTAAATTAAGCTGCCTGATGCTGAAGACAAAGGGAAATTTTGAATTGTTAATTGTTAGATGGTTAAATGGTTAAATTGTTGAATTGTTAATTGCTGATTGTCATGTGGAACTGGTGCATGATTCGGACAGGTATACCGGTGCACGATTCGGACAGGTCGCGACCTGTCCCTACAATAGAACATCAACTCTCTACCTTTCTCCCTTCCAAATTTTCTAACCTTCCAAAATACCATCTCTCGAGTTTATTCATTAGCCAGATAGCAACTAGTAGCCAGATAATACCCATCGCGTAGCCTGCCAGCACATCGGTAGCGTAATGCACGTTGAGGTAAATGCGGCTGTAGCCGATGAGCAGCAGCAATAAAGAAAGCAAACTAACCCATAACCAGCGCCAGAAAGGGTTCTTTACCTCCCGCCACACAATGTAAATAAGCAGTCCATAAAATGAGCCACCGATCATGGCATGTCCGCTGGGAAAGCTCAGACCCGACTGCTCCAACATGGCAGTGAGGGGCCGGGGCCGTTCGAATAAACGCTTCAGCAACTGATTGAGCATGGTACTGGTAAAGGTGATCACCAATACCTTCAGGGCGTACCAGCGCAGGTGATGAAACCAGGCCATGACCAGCACAATGAGGGCGGGCGCAACCAGCAGGTAGTCGGCGGAGGCGAAAAAAGAGAAAAAACGCATCAGGCGGGTCATACTTTCGGAACGGTGCGAGGCCGCAAACTGAAACAGAGCACTGTCCAGACCGGTGTCCTGCAGAATGAAAACTTCGCGGGTCATGTAGCCGAAAACAAGCAGACTGGCAAGAAAAACTAAGCCCACCAGCGCTGCTTCAGCCGAAAGCAGCGCCAGTAGTTTCAGAAGTCGCTTGGTAAGGCTTTTCATGTCACAAGCATTTTGCCCACTTTACGAAAGAAGGGGTGGTTAGGTGAGGTATAGCTTTTTGAAAAGACCTCGCAGTGTCTTCCAGACCTGCAAGTGTCTAACAGATTGGCAGCGGCTGAAGAGGCATAGGTATAGTTATAGCAGTCAGTTGAGACACACGCGGGAACTCTGCACACCACGAGGTCTGCAGGTACAGCTTGTCTGAATCAGGATTTACAGGATTAAAAGAGGGCCCCTACCCCCACGGATTGACAGGATTCTCTTGCACAATTATACATCCCCCTGCCCTCTTCGAAGGGGGACTTTCCGCCGTTACCAGTTCGCAAGTATAAGCGCTGTAGATTTTGCTACAGATACCGGATCCAACCACCCCTACCCCCTCCTTGTCTAAGGCGGGGAGCCTGTAATTATTACTTTACAGGTATAAGTTTTGTAGCAAACGCCACTGGCAGGTATAGCAAGAGTAACTTACCCCATAAGCGATGAAACAGCCAGCTGTGCCAGGTGCACCAACAACGATTTTGTGTCTGAGCGGTCAGCGAGTTCAAAATTGTCTTGATTTTTTTGCTTACTGGGGGTAGGGGCCCTCGATTTTTTCATCAAGGAAAAAAGTAAGGCCCGCCCGGCCAGGGCAAAAGCCAGCTATGCAATAGCCCAACCGCTATACCTACAGCAGGCCGCCGCTTCGCCGAACCCGAAGAAGTCGCAAACTGGCCCCATGCAAAACCACCAGTTGCGCTGACGCTAAACTTGCGGTATATCTGTACCTAAACCTATACCTGGCCCAGAAGTCCCACTATTGCAGACACAAGCGAGGACACTCGCGCCATCATCCCCTTCACACACGTGAAGAATACTTATTTGAAAATCACTCCAGAAAGGTATAAAAACAAAAAAGCCGGCTTTGCAGCCGGCTTTTTTAACATTTTGAATCGGTGCGCACGGGGAGACTCGAACTCCCACACCCGAAGGCACAGGCTTCTGAGACCTGCACGTCTACCAATTTCGCCACGTGCGCATTTGGTATTATTCAAAATGTGTTCCCAAAACCCTTTAACCCTTGTTGATTGGGATTGCAAAGGTATAACAGAATTTATTATCTGCAATAGCTCACCCGAAAAAAATTCCTCTACCTGAATATCATTCCTCCTCAACCACAGGAGCGATTTCTTTGCGGGTATACTTCTCAATGCGGCGCAGGAGCCCAATACCAAAGATAACCCACAGAATACCAGCAGCGAAGCCTGCTACTACATCGGTTGCGTAATGCACGCGCAAGTAGATCCTGCTGAATCCGATGAGTAAAATAAAAATAACGAGCAGTGCCACTAAGAAATTTCGCAGCGGCTTCGACTCCACATGCTTCCAGGTGAGGTAAATGATCAGACTGTAGAAAGAGGCGGCGATCATCGAGTGACCGCTCGGGAAACTCAAGCCGGAGGCGTCGACCAAGGGCATAGCGGGCCGTTCTCTGTCAAAAAAGAACTTGAGCACCAGGTTGAGCGAGATACTGCCTAGCGCCACCACCGGCACTTTGAGCGAATACCACTTATGCCTCCGCACGAACAAAAAATAGGCGATCAGCAACAGCCCGGCCGCCGTCATAAAGTGGCGGGAGGCGAAGAAGGTGATAAACTCGATAAACTGTGTAAAGCCGGTGCTCTGCAAATCGGCGGCAACCGCAAAAGCTGCCTCATCGAACTTTATCGGGCCGGATTCCTCCACCACCTGGGCGCTCACGTAGAGAAAAACCAGCACACAGGCCAGGAAAATCACCATCACAAAGATCAGTTCGAGGGTGAACAAGGCAAAGCCCGCAGCCAGCTTTTTATAGAAGTTTCGTATCATACATACTCGTGGTCTTGGTTCAAATTCAGGCTAGGTATACGCCCGACCTGTTATTACGTATGCGAAGCCATACAAGTATAGACAAGATAGAGCATGGGCCAAACCACCAGACTATTTATTGCAGCACCGCTTCCTGATGCGCTCAAGCAGTATTTAACCGAGCAGGCCGCCAGGTATAAGAGTGATGCCATTCGACAAGTCCCCACGGAGAACCTACACCTGACGCTTTATTTCATCGGCAACGTACCGGCCAGTCAGTTGTCCACTATTCAGGACATTGCCGCCCACATGGCGCAGCAGTTCGCCCCCTTCGATTTACACTTGGAAGCTATCGAGCCGGGCCCCAAGCCCCGCTCCCCTCGCCTGATCTGGGCCCGATTTAGAAGCCATGATGCCTTCGCCCAGCTGAGTCGCAGCCTCACGCTGGCACTTTCTGAAGCCCCGCCCCCCAACCGCGAGCCCAAACCGCACGTTACGCTTGCCCGCTTTCGCAAGGACCGCCCAGCGCCCCACGATCTTGAATCGTTCGAACCTGCCAATCCGGTTACACTTCACGTAAATGAAATGGCGGTCTGGCACTCGGAGTTAGGATCGCCTCACCCCCGCTACAGCATCCTGCAACGCTACCCACTGACAGGTAACCCCTCGGACGGCAAAACAGTATGAGAATCACCCTTTATCTGAACTAAATGTAACCCTATGAATCAAACGGAGCTTACCGAACTGACCATGATGCTGAAAGACAATGGTCTGACCGTTGCCTTTGCTGAGAGTTGCACGGCCGGCATGTTGTCATCTGAATTGGTAAAAGCCAAAGGCAGCAGCGATGTGCTGATTGGCAGCCTGGTGGTATACAATGTCGAAGCCAAGAAAAAACTGCTGGGTGTGAAACAGGATACCCTCGACCTCTACACCGCCGAGTCGCAGCAGGTAACCAATGAGATGGTGATGGGCCTGAAGAAAGCGTTGAATGCCGACATCAGTGTCGCCACCACGGGCCTTGCCGGTGCCGGAGGCTCCGAAACATCCGAAAAGCCGGTGGGTACCATCTTCGTTTCCTTTCTTTATGATGGCAAAGCGGAGGAGTTCCGGGAAGTGTTCAAAGGCAACAGCCAAAGTCTGCTGAAACAATTTACCGAATACGTGCTCGAAAAACTTAAAGGTATTGTGGAAGATCACTACTCTCGGTGATCTTTATGACGGGTGAAGGATCGTTGATTTTTGGCATTTCGAACGCTAGTGAGAAATCTGGAGTGAAAATAGCCTGTTAATCCTCCCAACCTTTAATTTCGTCATTCAATTGAATCCAATTAGGATTGAAGTTACTAATGAGCTTACCCACTTTCTCTTCAGATTTCTCCCTTAGGTCGAAATGACAAAATCTGTGAACAACACCAATTTCGACAGCATTGCCCCGGTTTACGATGGACTCTCACGGCTCGTCTTCGGCAATGCATTGCGCCGAGCGCAGACAGAACACTTGTCTCTTATACCTGAACAGGCAAAAGTATTGCTGATCGGGGGCGGCTCTGGTTGGCTGCTGGAGCAGTTGCTGAATCGGCAGCCGCTGGTGAAGGTGACCTACCTGGAAGTTTCGCCTAAAATGCTGCAAATGGCCCAGCGGCGCGTAACGAATCAAGCTTCTGTTCTCCCCAAAGTAGACTTTCGCTTAGGCGACGAAAACAGCCTGCTGCCCAATGAAACGTTCGACGTGATTCTCACTCCCTTTCTACTCGATCTTTTTCCTGATGAGCGGCTGCAGCATCTGATGGATCGGTTAAGTGCCGCACTACGACCACAAGGGCTCTGGCTTTTCAGCGATTTCTGGCCAGCCCAAACATCAACACCTGGCTGGCAGCGGTTGCTGCTCAAAAGTATGTATACCTTTTTCGGCTTCGTGAGCCATGTGAAAGCTTCCAGACTACCTGACTTTAACGATCACTTCGCCAGACAACCGCTGCTGCTGGAGGCTTCCGCCACATTTTACGGCGGTCTGGTACAGGCCAGGGCCTACCGGAAGGTATAGCTACTTTGCGCGACAATAATAAAATTCCTACTTTTAGTTTCGAACCAAACACACCCTTATGTCCACGAGACTTTTTGGCGCCCTGTGCGCTGCCCTGTCGCTGTCGTTTACCCCACTACTGGCACAGGAACAGCAAGTTAGCTACCACCTCTCCTTCCTGAACGCCGTGCACCACGAGGCACAGATCAGCGTCACGTTTACAGGTATAAAAAGCGACACCCTGCAGGTGCTCATGCCCCGCAGTTCGCCGGGCCGCTATGCACTGCACGAGTTTGCCAAAAACGTGTACAGCGTGAAAGCGACCGATAGCAAAGGAAAGCAGTTGCAGATCAGCCGTCCGAATCCGCACCAGTGGGATGTAAGCGGGCATCAGGGAGAGATCACGCTGAGCTATACCTTGTTCGGTGCCCATGCCGACGGCACCTATACCGGCATCGATGAGACGCACGCGCACCTGAACATGCCCGCCACCCTCATGTATGCCCGCGGCTTCGAGCAAGCGCCCGCCCGTGTCACGTTTCGCATACCTAAGGGGAGTAACTGGAAGGTTGCCACACAGCTGCAACCGCTCAACGACTCCACCTTCACCGCGCCTCACTTTCAGTACCTGATGGACAGCCCCACCGAGCTGAGCAATTTTGAACTGGCAGAGTGGACCGTGCAGGACCGCGGCAAAAGCAAGACCATTCAGGTAGCCATGCACCACCATGGTACCAAAGCACAGTTTGAAGAGTACGTAGCGAAAACCAAGCAGATTGTAGCCGAGCAACAGGCGGTATTCGGAGAACTGCCCGACTTCGATTTCGGCCGCTATACCTTTATCGCCTGCTACGGTCCGCAGGCCATAGGCGATGGCATGGAGCATCGCAACTCTACCATCGTGTCGAGCTCCCGCCCGCTGGGCACTGCTACCACAGCCTTGCTTGGTACCGTGTCGCATGAGTTTTTCCATGCCTGGAACGTGGAGCGCCTGCGTCCGCAGAGCCTCGAACCTTTCGATTTTCAACTCGCCAACATGACAGAGGCATTGTGGCTGGCGGAAGGTTTTACCTCTTACTACGGCGCCCTGACCATGTACCGCCTCGGCCTTAACGACGTGCGAAACGTTGCCCGCGACCTGAACTATGTGCTGCTCACACCGGGCAGGCACTACCATAGCCTGGTGGAGATGAGTATGCAGGCACCTTTTGTGGATGCCGCCCGGTCCGTGGACCCGAACAACCGCCACAACACCTTTATTTCGTACTATACCTATGGCAGCATGCTCGGTCTGGGGCTGGACCTGACATTGCGCCGCGACTTCAATACCACCCTCGACGCCTACATGCAGGCGCTCTGGCAGAAGTACGGCAAAACCGAAAAGCCCTACACCATGACCGACCTGGAGCGCACGCTGGCCGAAGTGACCAAAGACACCGCCTGGGCAGCCGACTTTTTCAGACGGCAGGTATACGGCAGTGAACTGCCAGACTACGCCGCTCTGTTGGCCGAAGCCGGCCTGCAGCTGCGCAAAGCCGAACCCGGCAAAGCTAGCCTGGGACCCGCCAACTTCGAGTTCAGCAAGAACGGCGCGAAGCTTCTGAATGGCACTTATGTCACCTCGCCGCTCTATAAAGCTGGCCTGAACCGGGGCGACATTATCCTGACGCTCAATGGCAAGAAAGTGACCAGCGAAAAGGAACTAGAGAAAATCATGCGAAAACTAAAGCCGACGCACAGTGTGCCGATCACTTACCGAAGCAGCGAACTGGCCCCGGTCATCAGCACGCAGATTGTGCTGGAAGAAATGCCGGAGCTGATGATCGAACAGTTTGAAAGCGCAGGCAAGGAGCTCACACCCGCCATGAAAACCTTCCGGGAAGCTTGGTTGGGGTCAAAGGCAAAGTAGTCACCTTCCTTTTTGCTCCCGGAAGACTTGTTTCTGCATCGGGGATGATAGCCTATACCTTTTACTGTCTGCTTTTGCCGGGCTTGAGCTTCTGGCTGGCTTTTTTGAGCAAGCGTATACCTGGCTTAGGGAGCAAAAGCAAGGTATAGCCGCCTACAACAAATGACCCGCGTACCCGTTTGAGAAAGGACACCCGCTTGTTTCTGAAGCAATTGCGATGTAACTTAGTACCACATTCAACTGATTTTTTTCACGTGAAAATATTTTTGAGCACTTTCCTGACCTGCAGCCTGCTTTTCGCAGGGAGCGCCATGGCACAGACAGGCCAGAAAGCCAGCCTGGAAACGGCGCCCGCCCCGGTCCTGCAGGAGCGACCAGCCCCAGCTACTGAAGAAGAAAGGCCGACGAAATTTGAGATGCCCGCAAAGCGCTTCAGCTACAGTCTTTCGGCAGGAGCCAGCTTTGGCAGCGGTTTTGGCGCCACTTATTTGGAGCCAACCGTGCGTTACCAGCTCAATCCGCGCCTGCGCGTGTTCAGCAGCCTGACCTATCTATCGGTGATGCCGGGCCAGTATGCCGTACCTACTTCTGATGGCGGAACTACCCTGATGCGGAGCAGCCAAAGTGATCATTACATTGCCCATGTGGGTGCCGAATACCTGGTGAACGATCGTCTGATCCTGAGCGGCAGCGTGTGGAAGGACTTCTCGAACATACCAGCTCAGAACCCGGCTTACATGAACTTCATGAACCCGGGCCGCCAGGGCATGGACATGCGGGCGACTTATAAAATCACAGAGCACTTTTCGGTGACCGGTGCTATGCGCTACTCTAAAGGCGCCTCCCCATTCTACAGTCCATTTCACCAACCGGTGTCTGTGGGCCGAAGCGGAGGTTTCTGGTACTAGGCTTCCGGCGTAGGATAAAAAATCACAAAGCGTCTTTTCTGAAAGGAGAAGGCGTTTTTTTAATGCCTGTTGGCGTATTTTAATTAATTACCGGCACACGTTTCAACTTTCGTGCGCGTTATCGTGTTAATATTCCCTGAAACAAGCTTATTCAGATTTTGAGGCAGAAGAACGAAACAGTAAGACATCTGAAAAATGACAAACTGCCCGTGGTGAAACCAGATTTCCGCGGCAACAAGACCATTAACGGGCAGTTTGTGAATGGCGACGAGCTCTTTATCCCTAAAATGAGCAAGGTGCTACGCTGGAAAACCTCCCGCAATCCGCAGCGCGAAGAGAAAAAAGCCGACACTTTTGTGCCTCCCGTTGTCTACGGCACCGATTTCATCATATCGAAGGAAGATATGGTGGTGTGGCTGGGGCATGCTACGTTTCTGATCCGGGTGAACGGTCTGACTATGATCACCGACCCTGTGTTCTACGACCTGCCCATGATCAAGCGCCGCATCGGGCTGCCCTGCGCGCCGGAGCAACTCACAGGTATAGACCTGGTACTGCTCTCGCACGGCCACCGCGACCACCTCGACGAACGCTCCATCAAAACACTCTACCGCCACAACCCGGACCTGAAGGCCCTTGCCCCTTTGCATGCCGGCGACCTGTTGCGTAGCGCCGAGCCGCACCTGCCTTACCAGGAGGCAGGCTGGTACCAGAAATTCGACCTCACCCCAGAAGGTATAGAGATCTACTTCCTGCCAGCCTCGCACTGGCACCGTCGCGGCATGTTCGACATGAACAAAGTGCTGTGGGGAAGTTTCCTGATAAAGACGCCCACCATGCAGCTTTACTTTGCCGGCGACACAGGTTATAACGGGCACTTTGAGGAGATCGAGTCTTTGTTTGGCCCGATGGATGTGTGTGTGATGCCGGTGGGGGCTTACCGTCCGAGCTTTCTGATGCAGAAAAGCCACCTGAATCCGCACGAGGCGGTGCGGGCCTACAATGTGCTGCGCGGCGGCACTTTTATACCGATGCATTACGGCACCTTCGACCTGTCGGACGAGCCGGCGGGAGAGCCGGTGCGCCTGCTCGAGCAGATCGCCGCATCAGGTATGATGCAGGGCTTGCGTATACCTGCCATTGGGGAGCAGGTGCTGCTGCGGGAATTGGTATAACCGAAAACCGGCAGGCTGTGCTATATTTGCAGCGTTTTCCCGCATTTCACATGTCTGCAACGCTCATCCTAAGCCTCATCATCGGCTATTTCGGCATCCTGGTCCTGATTTCTTTCCTAACTGGTAAGAATACGGATTCCTATACCTTTTTCCTGGCCAACCGGAAATCGCCCTGGTATGTGGTGGCCTTTGGGATGATAGGCGCTACTTTGTCGGGGGTTACGTTTGTGTCGGTGCCGGGCATGGTGCGCGACGCGCAGTTTTCGTACCTGCAGGTGGTGCTGGGTTACCTGGCAGGCTATTTTGTGGTTGCTACGGTGCTGCTGCCGCTGTATTACCGCCTCAACTTGGTTTCCATCTATACCTACCTGGAGCAGCGCCTCGGCTTCTGGTCCTATAAAACCGGGGCCGCTTTTTTTCTCTTGTCACGCACACTGAGCACGGCCATACGCCTTTTCCTGGTGGCAAGCGTGCTGCAGCTGGCCGTGTTCGACGAGATCGGTATTCCGTTCGCCGTGACAGTGGCTGTCACGATCCTGCTGATCTGGGTCTATACCTTCCGGAGCGGCATGAAAACCATCATCTGGACCGATACCTTCCAGACCGCGGCCATGCTGACAGCCGTTGGGGTTAGTATCTGGGTGGTGTCCGATGAACTGAATCTGGGGTTCCAAGGCATGGTCGATACGATAGCCGCCAGCGACTATTCGCAGATTTTCAGCTGGGACTTCAAGGCCAACGACTATTTTCTCAAGCAGTTTTTTTCTGGCGCTTTCATTACCATCGCCATGACGGGTCTGGACCAGGACATGATGCAGAAAAACCTGAGCTGCAAGAACATCGGCGAAGCACAGAAAAACATGTTCTGGTTCAGCCTCATTCTGATGATCGTTTTTGTCCTGCTGCTGATGCTGGGCGCCCTGCTATACCTGTACGCCTCCGCCAAAGGTATAGCATTGCCGGAACGTGGCGATGATGTGTTCCCGTTTTTGGCCCTGAACCACTTCCCGCCTGTGGTAGGTATAGCGTTCATTCTGGGCATCATCGCTATTGCCTATGCTTCCGCTGATTCGGCGCTTACTTCACTCACTACTTCCTTCTGCGTGGATTTCCTCAATTTCAAAGATAGAAGCGAGCATGAGCGGCTACGTCTGCGTTACTTTGTGCATATTGGGTTTTCCATTTTGCTTGGCCTTGTCATCTTCGCCGTCAACTCAATCAACAGCCAAAGCCTTATCACAACGGTGCTTCAAGTGACTGGCTATACCTACGGACCTCTGTTAGGGCTCTATAGCTTCGGCCTCTACACCCGCCGCCAGGTACGCGACCGCTATGTGCCCGCCATTTGCGTGGCTGCCCCGGTCCTCACATACATCATCAGCGCCAATTCAGTCGCCTGGTTCTATGGTTATCAATTTGGTTTTGAGGTACTAATTCTGAATGGATTGCTGACGTTTATGGGATTGTGGGCAGTGTCTGAATCAGGGTCTACTGAAGCCAGCTCTGAGGCAGGAGATTTGTAACTCATAGTTCTCAGGTATAAGTGCTGTAGTTTAACCCGCCCTCCCCTTTTATAGAGGGCCCCTACCTCCAAAGGGGAGGAAGTTTCGGGAATGATCAACATCCCCCTACCCCCTTCGAAGGGGGACTTTTCTGAAGGTGCTATTTTAAAGGTATAAGTTCTATAGCAGATGACCATTGGCAGGTATAGCGAGACTAACTTGCCCCGTAAGCGATGAAACAGATCCCTCTAACCAAGTGCACCAACGACAATTTTTTGTTGGGGGTAGGGGCCCTCGATTTTTTCATCAAGGAAAAAAGTAAGGCCCGCCCGGCCAGGGCAAAAGCCAGCTATGCAATAGCCCAACCGCTATACCTACAAAAGCAGGCCGCCGCTACGCCATTAGCAATCTGGCCCCATGCTCAACCATACTTGCGCAGACGCTAAACTTGCGGAATAGTGAGTAAACTGGGGAATAAAAGCCCTCTGTTATGATTCTGACACTAATCTCCTATACTTTGCTTACCTTTGGAAGATTTTTCGGGTACGTGGCATTTTTAGTGCTGACTGGCTGTTATAAGCCAGCACACCCTATTATTAAGTATAGATTTCATTAATGGCAAAACGCGGAATCGGGCTAAACGACAGCACACAGGAGAAAGAAGGCAGAAAGAAAATCAGTAAAGACAGCTTTCGTCGCGGCATCAGGATATTTAGCTACGTACTACCCTACAAGTTCAAGTTCATGGTCGGTCTGGGCTTTCTGGTACTTTCCAGCCTGACTTTCATGATCTTCCCGCTGCTCACCGGCAAGTTGGTCGACTCCTCCACCGGCAACGCCGACTGGTTCCTCGAAGACATCGACATGATCGCCCTTGGCCTGTTTGCCGTGATCCTGGCGCAGGGTATTTTCTCTTTTTTCAGGGTATACTTCTTTGCCCAGGTAAGCGAAAACGCCGTGGCCGACATCCGCCGCGACCTCTACAGCAAGTTCATGATGCTGCCGATTCCGTTCTACGAGAAAAGACGCGTAGGCGAGATCACCAGCCGCATCACCACCGACGTGGCCCAGGTACAGGATGCCATGTCGATCACGCTGGCCGAGCTTTTCCGCCAGATCACTACCCTATTGGTAGGCATCATCATTATCCTCTGGACCTCCATTAAGCTGTCCATGTTCATGCTGGCTACCTTCCCGGTGCTGGTGGCGCTTACGCTTGTTTTTGGTCGCAAGATCAAGAGCCTTTCCAAGAAAACACAGGACGAACTGGCCAACACCAACGTGATCGTGGAGGAAACGCTACAAGCCATCAATACCGTAAAGGCCTATACCAACGAAAATTTTGAGATCGGCCGCTATCGTCACTCCCTCAGTAAAGCCGTGAAGACTGCCCTCTCGGCGGCCAACTACCGGGGCGCTTTCATTTCCTTTATCATTGTAGGTCTGTTTGGCGGTATTATCCTCGTGATATGGTATGGCGCTACATTGGTGCAAAACGGCGACCTTACAATTGGTGAACTGATTTCCTTTATCATTTATACCGTGTTTATTGGCGCCTCCGTGGGTGGTCTGGGAGAGCTTTATAGCAAAATACAGTCTGCTCTGGGAGCAACAGAACGCATACAGGAAATACTAGCCGAACAGGAAGAGCCAACCGATAAGAGTCAGCGTCCACTGAGCGAGATCAGGCGGGTGCGCGGCGATATCAGCTACAACCAGGTGGCCTTCTCATACCCTACCCGTCCGGATATCCAGGTGCTGCGCGACATTAACTTTAGCATCAACTACGGTGAGAAGATAGCCCTGGTAGGCCCAAGTGGAGCAGGCAAGTCAACCATTGTACAGCTTTTGCTTCGTTTGTATGACATAAGCCACGGCAGCATTACCGTAGACGGACAGGACATCCGCCAAATGAGTCTGACGGAACTGCGTGCCAATGTGGGCATCGTGCCACAGGAAGTCCTGCTGTTTGGTGGTTCCATCCGCGAAAACATTGCCTATGGGCGCCCGGAAGCGTCCGAGGAAGAAATTATAGCAGCAGCCCGCAAAGCCAATGCTTACGATTTTATCTCGTCTTTCCCGGAGGGATTGGATACTTTAGTGGGCGAGCGCGGCATCAAACTCTCCGGCGGTCAGCGCCAGCGAGTAGCTATTGCCCGAGCCATCCTGAAAAACCCGGCTATCCTCGTACTAGACGAAGCCACCAGTTCCCTCGATTCTGAATCGGAGCATTTGGTGCAGCAAGCCATGGATGAACTGATGAAGAACAGAACGACCATCGTGATTGCACACCGTCTGGCTACCATTCGTAAAGTAGATAAGATTCTGGTGATAGATGGCGGAGAGATTGTTGAAGAAGGCTCGCATGAAGTGTTGTCGCTTAATGACAACGGTATATATGCCAACCTGCTCAGGCTGCAGTTTGAGATGAGTTAAACTTGATTTTATAAGGTATAGGAGCCCTGTTAGTGTTAAGCTGACAGGGCTTTTTTGTTGTAGGTATAGTAGTGGCGGGGTTGCAGTATAGCATCAGTGGCAGTTGCAGGTATAGCAACCTGTATTGTTTCATAGCTTCGCCTGTGCGGCGGGCACTCACTTTTTTCCTTGATGAAAAAAAAGAGGGCCCCTACCCCCAGTAAGCAAAAAAACAAGAAGCTTTTGAACTCGCTGACCGCTCAAACAAAAAATCGTCAAAAGCGCACCGTGCACAGTTGTCTGTTTCATAGCTTCCGGGGCAAGTTAGTCTTGCTATACCTGCCAGTAATGTGATGCTGTAACTACAGCGCTTATACCCGTGAATTGGCAGTTACAGGCTCCCCGCCTTAGACAAGGAGGGGTTAGGGGTGGTTGGACCCGGTACTGTAAAGTAACTGCTGTAACAACAAAGCTATACCTGTGAAATGGCAATGCCAGAAATTTCCCTCTGGGGGTAGGGGCTCTCTTAAATCCTCAAAATCCTGATTCAGACAAGCTATACCTCCGTTACCCCAATACGGAGAACCAGACAGTTACCATCCTCTCCAACCCTACATACTTCTACATCAATATATCCTAATAAATCACTAATTTGCGGAGCATTACACCGTATCTGTATCTTCGCCCCTGAATCACTTTATGCACATTTCCAGCGCTTTCACCCGAGCCCTTCTTTTTTGCCTGCTGCTTGTCATTGGCTTTTCGGCTTCGGCTCAGAATTACCGCGACTCATTCAGGGCCCGCAATGCGGTGTATGCCGAATTGGGCGGGAATGGTGATCTGCTGTCCGCTAACTACGACCGCATCGTGTACCAGAAGTCTATGGTGAAGGCGGCTTTCAGGATTGGTATAGCCAGCAACCAGTTCTTTTCCGCTGAAGAGCCGGGCTTTTACCCGGTGGTGCCGGTCGAGGCATTGGGTATGATCGGGCGCTTTCAGAAACATTTTGAGTTCGGGCTGGGCTATACCCGACGGTTTACCAACGAGCCTGACCTCTTGCGGAACATGTACTTCAGCCGCATCGGTTTCCGGTATCAGAACCCGACAGGCGGACTGGTGGTGCGCGTCGGCTTTACGCCTTTTCTTTCAACAGAAAGTAATATAAAGTCGCCGGGGCCCGCTTTTATACCTCGCTTTGGATTAAGTGTAGGGCGAAGTTTCTAGAAGGCCTCCTTAAAACTTAATCAGAACGTAACAGTTAAAGGGTATTATCAGCATTTTTGAGTATTTTCGTATCGCAAAACATCAGCAATCTAAAAAATAGAACAATGAAAAAGATTTTATTCAGCGTGCTTCTTTCGGCAGCAATGCTAGGCGGCACTACCCTGACAGTTCAGGCCCAGCAACAAGGTATAGCAATGCCAGCCGCCAGCCCACTGTCTACCGTAACACAGGAAATCGGCCTGACGAATGCAACCTTGAGCTATTCCCGTCCATCGATGAAAGGACGCTCCGTTTTCGGTGGTGATGTTGTGCCTTTTGGCAAGGTATGGCGCACGGGTGCCAACAACTCCACTACCCTTAAGTTCAGCGACGAGGTGACCATCCAGGGCAAAAAAGTGCCTGCCGGTGAGTATGCGCTACTGACTATTCCAAACCAGAATGAGTGGACCATCATCCTGTACAAAGACATCAAAATCGGTGGAAACGTAGCCGCTTACAAGCAGGAAGACGATCTACTCCGTTTCACCGTGAAGCCGCAGACTAACCCAAGAAAGGTGGAAACCTTCACCATCAATTTTGCTAACCTGAAAGCAAACTCAGCCGACCTCGAGATTATGTGGGACAAAACGATCGCCAGTTTCACCATTGAGACGGAAGTAGATAGCAAAGTGATGGCGCAGATTCAGGAGCGTGTGGTAAATGGCAAAGAGGTGTCTCCTGCGCTTTACGCTGCTGCTGCCAACTACTACGCTGACAACAACAAAGACCTGAAGCAGGCGTTGGAGTGGATGAAGAAAGCCAATGCGAACGACCCTAAGTTCTGGAACCTGCACGCACAAGCCAAAATTCAGGCGAAAATGAAAGACTACAAAGGCGCTGTAAAGACTGCTGAGCAATCAATCGAGCTGGCAAAAAAGGCAAACAATGCCGACTACGTGCGTATGAATGAGAAGGCCATTGCCGAGTGGAAGAAAATGAAGTAGGCTATACCTGCCCGCTTTTTACCGAAAGCCTCTGCTCTGGCAGGGGCTTTCTTTTTTGAGATACTATACCTGATGGAGTGGACCTGACACTCCTTATACCTAATTCGCTATACCTGTTGGAAGAACCTAAAAAACACTCAGAAGACCACCTCGGGCCCGCCCGGGAATACTGGTGGAACGATGACTACCTGGAGTTACTGGCCCGTCGCCTGCACCTGGACTATACCGGCACGCTCGTGGATATTGGCTGCGGCAAAGGCATGATGGGCTTTATGTTCTCGAAGCACCTCCCCTCTGGCGCTAAGGTATACGGTGTCGATTTTGAGCCCGAATACATCGAAGAGGCCAGGCAAAAAGCCCAGAGCATCTACCTGCACAACGACATCAGTTACGACTTCCGGGTGGGCAACGCCTCCAACATTCCCCTGCCTGATAACCTGGCCGATATTACGCTTTGCCAGACTTTGCTGATCCATGTAAAGGACCCGAAACAGGTCATAAACGAGATGATCCGGATCACGAAGCCCGGCGGCTGGGTGCTGGCACTGGAACCAAATAACCTCGTGCCCAACCTCATGTTTGACCGCTACGGCGAGACCGATTTTGACGTGGAGAGCACCCTCGAAGTGCTCGAGATAAAGCTGCGCATCGAAAAAGGGAAGAAGCGGCTCGGCGAAGGATTCAACTCACTCGGCGACGTGATACCTGACCTATACCTGAAAGCCGGTCTTGAGAACATCAAGGTATGGATCTCAGACAAAGCACTCTCAATAATTCCTCCTTACGATACACAGGAGAAGATGCTGCGCGTGGATCAGATGTTGCAGTGGATCGATTCCGACTCGATGGGCTACGATTACCAGGACAACCTAAACTATTTCATGGCTGGCGGCGGCGACAAAGACAAGTTCGACGCCTACTGGCAGAAACTGCTCTACAACAAGATCGCACTCAAGCAAAGGCTCCTGAACGAAGAGTATGTATCGGCTGGCGGCAGTCTGGTCTATATTGTGGCGGGGCAGAAGCCGCGACATTAGGTATAAACTATGACGCGGGTGTAGGTGCTCGCGCTATAAAAATCGCTAGGCCACTAATTCCCCTTTCTTCTGCCCCATAAAGAACTGGATGATCGCACCAAACACGACCACGGCTACGCAACCGATTACGTTGAACCACAGGAAGGCGATGTCAGTGTAGAAATGGCAGTACAGCACCACAGCCTCAGCTAGCAGCGCCGCGATAAATACTGCGTTACCTTTAATGTACTTCACGTAAAAGGCCACCAGAAAAATGCCCAGGATGGTGCCGTAGAAGATGGAACCGATGATGTTAACGGCCTGGATCAGGTTATCGAGCAGGGAGGCGTAAGTGGCAAAGATAATGGCCAGGGCACCCCAGGCTGCAGTAAACAGCTTGGAAGCGCGCAGGTAATGGAAATTGTCTTTGTCCTTTTTAACGGATCGCTTATAGATATCTATTACCGTAGTAGATGCTAGGGCGTTGAGCTCGGAAGCAGTAGACGACATGGCTGCCGAAAAAATCACAGCTAAAAGTAAACCCACTAATCCAGCCGGCAAATACTTCATTACAAAAGAAATGAACACGTAATCCGTGTCTTTTGTCTCAGCATCGGGTGTGGCCTTGGTAATCAGCGCCTTTACATCGTCACGAACTACTTTGGAGGCGTCGGTTATACCTTGCACCTCGGCCTGGGCGGCGGCAATGGCGGTTTCATTGTCGGTTCGCAGGGCCGCAACCAGTCCGTGCACGGCCTCTTGCTTCTGGTTGAATAAGGCAGTGTGCTGCTCTTCAAGCGCCTGCATTTCCGGTGCAAAATCGGTGGCGTATACCTTGTCTTTCGTAGCCTCGTTGAAGAAGAGGGGGGGCTGGTTGAACTGGTAGAACACAAACACCATCACCCCAATGAACAGAATAATGAACTGCATCGGAATCTTGAGCAAACCATTGAAGAGCAATCCCAGTCTACTTTCTGCTACCGATTTACCGCCCAGGTAGCGGGCCACCTGGCTCTGATCGGTACCAAAATAAGAAAGGGCCAGAAACAAACCGCCCGTCATACCTGACCAGAAGTTATACCTATCATTCCAATCGAAGGAGAAATCCACCACGTTCATCTTACCCATTTTGCCGGCTACGGCCACGGCATCTCCAAAAGACACGTTCTCAGGCAGGTAGCGCACCACCATAAATCCGGCTACGAGCATACCGCCCATCATCACGGCCATCTGCTGCTTCTGCGTCACACTTACGGCCTTCGTGCCCCCCGACACGGTATAGACGATCACCAGAACACCGATGAACAGGTTGGTGAGCGTCAGGTTCCAGCCCAGAATGGTGGACAGGATAATGGCCGGCGCATAAATGGTGATGCCTGCCGCCAGTCCGCGCTGGATCAGAAAGAGCAGGGCAGCCAGGGAACGGGTTTTCAGGTCGAAGCGGCTCTCCAGGTATTCGTAGGCCGTGTATACCTTGAGCCGGTAAAAAATAGGTATAACCGTGATCGAGATGATGACCATGGCGATGGGTAGTCCGAAATAGAACTGCACAAAGCGCATCCCGTCTTCGTAAGCCTGCCCCGGCGTGGAGAGAAAGGTGATGGCACTGGCCTGCGTGGCCATGATGGAGAGGCCGATCGTCCACCACTTCATGCTGTTGTCGCCTTTCAGGTAGCCTTCTATGTCTTTGCTGCCGCGTGTTTTCCAGACGCCGTAGATCACAATAAAGCCCAGCGTGCCGAGCAGTACAATCCAGTCGAGTAACCTCATGAATAGATGCGGGTGATGATGTAAAACAGGGTGATCAGAAAAGCGAGATTGCCCAGCACCAGCCAGTACATACTTTTCCAGCTCTTAAAAAAGGGTGGTTTGTCAAGCTCCTGGGTAGGCTTGTTGTCAGTTTCTTTCATGGTTTCTATTCTTATCAAAAGCGCGATGCGCGTAGCACACTGGCTTTTGGATAATTATTTGGCTGTACTCCCCGCGCTGCCTTGTGTGCCGCCATGCCCGTTTCCGAGCGAGATCAGGTTGGTGAAGATGCGATAGGCACCCGGTACCCCGGCGGGCAGTTGTCTGAACCAGGAGTAGCCGGTATACACAAAGTGTCCCTTGCCATAACGCGCAATCAGGAGGCCACCGTTACGGGCTGGTTCGCCAGGGTCGTTACTCGAGAGGATGGCTTCAAACTCGCTGCCCCACTCACTCGGAAAGTATAGACCCCGCTCCTGCACCCAGCCTTCAAAATCCTTTTTGGTGATCTTATTCGGGCTATTCAGCGCCTGGTGATCTGGCTTCAGGAAGCGCACCTCGGCATCCTCCACCGTTACCCGCTGGCTTGAAATCTTCAGAGGATAAGGAGCTACAGTATTCGTTTTGAGGCTGTGCCCGGTGTTATACTGCACGATCACAGTCCCACCTTGTTGCACGTAGTTGAGCAAACGCGGCTGGTAAAAATTCATGCGTTCCACCGTATTGTAAGCCCGAACACCCAGTATCACCGCATCGAAGCGTTTCAGATTCTGGTCTGTGATGTCCTCGTCTTTTAATAAGGTCACATTGTAGCCGATCTGCTGGAGACTGGCAGGTATGTCGTCGCCGGCACCCATCAGGTAGGCTATCTGCTCCCCGTTGCGCTTCAGGTCGAGGCGCACGGCTTTGGTCACAGATTCCGGGAAAGTGGTTTGGGTCGGGATGTGGCTATACTGAATAATATTGAGTCCGCGGGTATAGGGCTTGCCTTCGACAGTAGCCACCGCTTTCAACTCTACCTCCTGCTGTCCCTTGGGCGGATGCACCATAAAACGCACCAACTGCTCAGCCCCATTCTGCTCCAGATCAAAGGCCACATGGGCTGGTTCTGCACGCCAACCCTTCGGCAGTTGCAGGGCTACATTGCCTCGTATACCAGCCTTGCCCGACTTCACCAGCACATGTACCGGCTTGGGTTCCTGCGAGGCAAACATCAGCACTTTCTCCGAGATGTTCACAAACACCGGCGGCGTAATGGCCAAAGGCCTGTACTGCTCTCCCTCTACCGGGTCATTGCGCTTAAACACGACCGGCACGGTATAGCTGAACGGCTCCCCGCTAATCTTCAAGTCGAAGCGGACTTCGGCGGCCGGCTGATTCTCAGGCGCTCCGATTTCCTGCAGTTCATCTACCCGGAACAGTCCCAGCGTCCCCTCCTGCCGTAGCCAGTAAGGTTGCGATAGTTTTGCCGAGGCGGGTACTTCAAGTTTGAAGGGAATCAGATGCGCTTCGTTGGGCGAAAGTGTTTTGTTGAGAAGGCTATCCTTGGAAGTATAGGCAGGGCGCATACTTACCAACTGCACAGGTATAGCCGAGCGGTTGATAGCTTCCAGCTGCACGTTCAGGTGTTCGCCTGGCGTCACGGAATAGTCGGTGGCCACCGCTTCCAGGTATAGGCCCAGGCTGTGCTTCACCACCTCCTCCAACTCCTCCGTTTTAAGGCGCTTCCAGTAGCTGTCGGGCAGCTTGGTCAGTTCTTTTCGGGCGGCCAGCAGCGTGGGCACCACGGCGGCCGGTTGCTCGGGCTTAAATTCTGATACTGCCTGCTGCAACAAGGCTGCCACTTTTTCACTTCCCTTCACGCGGCTCCAGGTAGCGTTTATACCTTCAAACAGTTCCTCTGTCGCCCGCTCGCCTTTGGTATGTTCTAAATACTCGATGGTAACACCGCGTGTGCCGGTAGCACCAAAACCCTGGCTCTTGTGCATGCTGCGGCTCAGAGCAGCAATCTCCGGGTAGGACTTGCCTAGTAATGGATTGTAACCACCAACATCCACTTTCAACAACTGAGAACCATAGTCCTCAAATTCTTTCTGGCTGCGGAAGGACCACACGCCTGTGTTCCAAAGCACCCGTTTGGCCTGCCATACCTGCACGTGCTTGAGCTGTTCCGGAAACCGCTTCGGGTCGGCGGCCGCCTCGAAGGCCTCGTTTGCCAGCATGGCAGAGGCCGTGTGATGGCCGTGTGTTTCAGAAGGCTTCGGGGTGAAACGGGTGATGATCACATCGGGCTTGAACTTGCGGATAGCCCAGACCACATCGTGCAGCACCTTCTCCTTGTCCCAGATGGCAAAAGTCTCCTCCGGATTTTTAGAATAGCCAAAGTCGTTGGCGCGGGTAAAGAACTGCTGCCCCCCATCCATGCGGCGGGCCTGCAATAACTCCTGCGTGCGGATAATGCCCAGTCCTTCGCGAATCTCCGGTCCGATCAGGTTCTGACCGCCGTCGCCGCGGGTTACGGATAGGTAGCCGGTGTTGTATAGCTTCTCGTTAGAAAGATAGGCAATAAAGCGGGTATTCTCGTCGTCGGGGTGCGCTGCCACATACAGCGCGGTGCCCAGCACGTTCAGTTTTTTAATATCCTGCAGTAGCTCAGCGGCGTTGGGTTTGGAGGGTGTCTGAGCGTGCAGTGGCCCACAGGTTAGCAGAATGAATAGGGCAAACAGGAGCGAAAAACTTTTTTTCATGGTTTTAGTTAAAAGGGGCAGTAAAAGTAGGCTACCAGCACCATGCCGTAAATCTAAAAAATTTGCGTCAGCCTACCCAGTTTTGCAGTTTTTATAAGACAGAAAGTTGCTCAAACCCGACATATAACAATAAGCACAAAAAATTTGCATTTAAAACAGTACGCAACCCTATGATCAGAAAGCAGATGGTATAGAATAGTAATATGACCAGTCAGGACTTATCGAAGAACACTATCGGCTAAAGTAAATTTTTCAAAAAAATAATCAAATTATTAGCTTTATATTTTACCATCGCTATATTTGTAAAAAAGTGTAAGACACTTTACGCATCCTGCCTAAGGCTCATCAGTTTTACTGGGTAGCCCCAACTATGAAACAATGTATTTGAAGGCTACAAACAACTGACGCATATGGCGGAGAGCAGCATCGGAGACCAGGCAATCGAATTCCTTGGGTCCTACTATGCCAAACATGAAAAAAAGTCTGGCTTACTTGTAAACAGAACGGTGTCCACCCATCAAGGCACCTTTGCTGATGCGCTATTTGCCTACCAGAAACACGACAATAGCTTTTTTGCTGTCTCTCTCAGCACTTCCGCTTCTGATAAACTTGCACGTGTTCTTTCTTCCTACAAGAAGAAGGGATTGGGCAGGATTCGCTATGCCACGGCTGGCTCTATTTTCGGCGTGGCAGCTTACCTTTGCTACCAGACTGGCAGTTGGCTGGCCATGGCCTCTATACCTGCTATACTTGCTGTCGCTGGTTTTGTCCTGCACTCCAGGCTTCGTAAGCGCTTCATACAGCAGCAAATGAAAAATGCAGTTGACCAACTCAGGCAGCAACCCGGCGACCATCAGTGGTTAGGTATACAGGTAAGCAGTCTGTGCTGGCGCGGCAATGCCATGGCAAATTACCTATCTAAATTATGCGAACGAAAAGGGATTGGCCTGCTGACAGTAGGCAAACGTTCCCGGCTTACCCTGCGCCAGGAGCCGCGGCTGGCCTCTTGTCGCCGCACTGACTTCCTTTCTTACTATACCCAAGGTGAAAGCCTGCGCAGAGAGTTGTCAGACCAGTTCATGCGGGTGGCTTAAGCGGCAAATAAAAAGCGCCTGAGCCTTTACTAATCCCCCCCTCCTGCGTACAAATGTCAAAACAGGTCCTTCCTGTAAGGAATGGGCCTGACACGACCCTGTACCCATGAGAAGATACCTGAACATACTAACCCTGGCAGCTCTCCTCCTGGCTGGATGCCAGACGCAGGACGGCTTCCAGATCCCCAACACGCAACCCGACATGCGGGGCAGTATCAAGAATATCAAAAAAACCAACTCCAAGAAAAAGGAAGGCGTAGCCGTGGTTCTGGTCGAATCGGTAGAGGGCGTGCAAACAAACTATACCCAGGCGACACTCCGGATTGATGCCAAAACCTATATCGAAAACTTGCAGGGTACCACGCTCCGGCTGGACCATTTACGCGAGGGTCAGCTGGTGGAGGCCTGGTTTGATGAACAGGTGATGGAATCCTTTCCGGTGCAGGCCCATGCATCCGCCGTGCGGGTGAGCAACTAGTTGGACAGATGGAACAGAAACAGGCACGCTATACCTGGCACAAGGTGTTTGACAGCGCGACAGAAGCCCGCGAGCAGGTGCCCCTTCGAAAACTGAAACAGTTAGTGCTGGATGGCCGGTCTATTTGCTTTGCGCATACTACCACCGGCTTTTTTGCCCTCGACGATAGCTGTCCACATCTGGGCTACTCCCTTAGCAAAGGCACTACGAATTACCTGAATGAAGTGATATGCCCCTGGCACAGCTACAGGTATAGCATGCAGGATGGGCGTGAGTGTGACTTTCGTACCCGCAAGGCGGTTCTGCACCGGGTAGAATTAAGGGATGAGGGTGTGTTTGTGGGAATCGAACAGGCAGCGACTACTACCTGAGAAGGAGTCCTTTACCCCTGTCAGGGAGCGCTCCACTTAAAATAGGGTGATTCCTGTGGGTGAGGTGTACGAATTGTTTACATTAGGGCGCAACCAACTGATGTTATGTCTATGGCAACCAGAATCATCCGTCCGGAAATTACGCCATCCCCACCAATAGAACTGCACCACATGATGGGCGAATTGTACGTGACCATTCAGCGTAAGCAGGACTACATAGAAGCCAAGTGGCAGGGCCATATAACAGCTGACAATGTGGTCTGTGCAGCGAAGGCCTTTCTCGAATTACTAAGAAAAGACCCCTACCCGAAATTGCTCAACGACAAGTCCGAAGTGACCGGCGACTGGCAGGAAGCCAACGACTGGCTTCAGTTTGAGTGGCTGCCGCAAGTAATCGGAGCCGGTTTGCACTACATGGCGCACGTATACTCCTTTAGTATGTTCAGCAGACTCGCTGCCCGAGAGCTTGAAGAGCGCCTCACTCCTAAGCTCTCCATGAAAAACTTTTATCAACGGCGTCTGGCCGAAGAGTGGCTCCTGAAACAGGACAACACTGCCGCTGGCCAGCGGGCTGCTACGGCTTAACGCACGTTAGTAGCTACCGCATGAGGCGCAACAGGTGTGATCACGACTGTGTCGAGCAGAACAGTCATCATTGGTTCTTCTACTTCCATCTCTACATGGCTGGCAACAGCAGCATCAACTGTTTGAACGTTTTTGGTAGCTGGTTGCAAAGCAAGACCGAAGCAAGATACTGTGGCGGCGATTACGAATAATACTTTCATGGCTTTAAGATTTAAATGGTTATCAATTTATTACTGTGACAAAGTTATTCTATAGTACTTTGTTATGCAAGGTACTGTTACTTAATTCACTACTATTTTATACCAAGGGCCTTAAATCATCCGTGAAGCTCCTGAAAAACCAGACGAACGACCACACTTTTTAAAAGCCAAAAAGTCAAATTTTAACAGGTATAGTTATATATAATTTATCAACTGCAGGCTTTCTGGCAGATAATGATCTGTAGTAGTCCATTCCCAAAAAATTAACTTTAATTTTGCCTCTCAGCCACTACCCTTTCCGGGTTGTCGGCTGCTTAAACAGGTATAAGAAGGCTCCTATGCAGGATACAGAAGAAGTAAAGAGGGTGCAGCAAGAAGAGAAAGAAAGTGGTTTTAAGCGGGAGATTACGCTTTTCGACGCCATTATGATTGTGACCGGTGGTATGATCGGCTCAGGCATCTTCATCGTGACCGCCGATATATCCAGGGCGGTTGTCAGTCCGGGCAATATGCTGCTGGTGTGGGTGCTCTCGGGCTTCCTGACCATGGTGGGCGCTATCAGTTATGGTGAGCTCTCGTCCATGTTCCCGAAAGTAGGCGGGCAGTATGTGTACCTGAAAGAAGCCTATAACAAAATGGTGGCCTTCCTCTATGGCTGGACGCTCTTCTTGGTGATTCAGACGGGGGTGATTGCAGCGGTGGGCGTTGCTTTCGCCCGTTTTACCGGGGTGCTTATACCTTGGTTCAGCGAAGATAATGTGCTGTTTTCGTTGGGTAGCTTTAACTTCAGCTCGGTGCAGCTGCTGGCCATTGCCAGCATCCTATACCTGACCTACATCAACTCCAGGGGTGTGAAGAGTGGCAAGCTGATCCAGAACATCTTTGGCAGCACCAAGCTTATCGCCCTGTTTGGCCTGATACTTTTCGGACTGCTTTTCGGCATCAACGAAACGGCGGTGCAGGCCAATTTCTCAGATTTCTGGGGATCAGCCGCAGCGGCCGCGGGAACCAGCGAAGCGCCTCCGGTAGGTATGGCGCTGATCACGGCCATCGGCATTGCCATGGTAGGCGCCCTGTTCTCAGCTGACTCCTGGAACAACATCGGCTTTTCAGGTGATGAGATTGTGAACCCAAAGCGCACCATCGTGCTGAGCATGGTGATCGGAAGTGCGATTGTGATGGGCCTATACCTGATTATCAACCTCGTATACCTGCTGGTGCTTCCCCTCAACGGCGACCCGAACGCCACGGATGTAATTGGCCAAGGTATAAAATATGCTTCCAACGACCGCGTGGCAACGGCAGTGGCAGAGGTGATCGGCGGTTACCCGGCCACGGTAGGCATCGCCATCCTGATCATGATCTCAACGTTTGGCTGTAACAATGGCGCCATTCTCTCCGGCGCGCGGGTATATTACGCCATTGCCAAGGACGGGCTGTTCTTCGAGAAGATGGGGCACCTGAACAAAAACGGCGTGCCGGCCGCCGCCCTGTGGATGCAGTGCGCGTGGGCCTGCCTGCTTTGCCTCTCCGGCACTTTCAACGACCTCCTCGATTACGTGATCTTCGCCGTTATGCTCTTTTACATCCTGACCATCATCGGGGTATTCGTACTGCGTGTTCGTCGCCCGGACCTGAATCGCCCTTACAAAGCGTTCGGCTACCCTATCCTGCCAGCCTTGTATGTGCTCATTGCCTCGGGCATTTGCGTGATCTTGCTTATCTACAAGCCGGTCTATACCTGGCCGGGCCTGATCATCGTGGCGCTGGGAATACCAGTTTATTATTTCTTCGGAAGCAAGTTTAAGAAGGAGTCTGGTTCGTAAGAATTTTTCTGTACAATAGTTCAAAAGCAGTCTGTCAGGTATGGCAGGCTGCTTTTTTTGTTTGAAACCATCTGGTCAATTGAGAAACAAGAGAGAATGGGCGAACATTTCGCCAATAATTTCATATTTTAGTTCAGGAAATGTCACAATCCGAACACCATGCAGTTCAAGGGAAAACATGTAGCTGTAGTAGCCGGGCTAGTTATACTGATTGCTTTTGCGCTAATGATCAGGGCGGATATACCTGCCGAAGAGCTGAAAGCCAGGTATACGACGTCTTCCTCCCACTTTATAAACATCGCTGATGCTAAACTGCACTACCGTGACGAAGGACAGGGTATACCGGTCATCCTGCTGCACGGCACAGCAGCCTCACTTCAAACCTGGGATGGCTGGGCTACCGAACTCAGCAAGCAGTACCGGGTGCTCCGGCCCGACCTTCCGGGCTTTGGCCTGACCGGTCCCAATGCATCCGGCTCGTACTCCATCGACTATTACCGCGACCTGCTCCTGCAGTTTATGGACAGCCTGGGTATAGAGCAGGCGCATATCGGGGGCAGCTCCCTGGGCGGCCAGATCGCCTTCGACTTTGCCGCTACATATCCTGAGCGTGTGCAGAAACTGATTCTTGTCTCCCCTACCGGCGTCACCAACGCCAACGACAAGCGTATCACGCTCCCCTTCCGGATGGCGCAAACACCCCTGCTTAAGCACTCGCTGAAATATATCACGCCGCGCTTTATTGTAGAACAGAGTCTTAAAGAGGTATATGGCGACGACAGTAAATTGAAACCAGAAACGATCAGCTTGAGCCACGACCTGCTGCTGCGCGAGGGTAACCGGAGCGCTTTGATAGATCGCCTCAACACGGTAGACACTGACAACCTGTACAAACTGGCACAGGTACAGGTACCTACCCTCATACTTTGGGGCGAAGACGATGCCTGGGTGCCGGTTACGGATGCAAGCCGGTTTCAGCAAGGTATAAGAGGGGCACAACTGAAGCTGTATGCGGGTGCGGGACACATTCCGATGGAGGAGCAGCCACACGAAACCGTTCAGGACGTGCTGTCCTTTCTGAGCCAGGAAGTCGCGCAGCGCGATTAGCGGAAAAGCCGTAGCTTTGCTGTCGTAAGCGGTCACCAGCCGTAAACGCTAAGCTGTATGAGCACCGTTTATTTTATCAGCGGCCTTGGGGCGGACGAGCGCATGTTCCAGTTTCTGCACATCAAATGCAGGAACAAGGTATACGTGCAATGGATTCGGCCAAAAGACGACGAGCCGCTGCACGAGTATGCGGTGCGGCTGGCTGAGCAGATCACTGAACCGAACCCGGTGCTGGTGGGTATGTCCTTTGGGGGGATTGTAGCGATTGAGCTTTCTAAGTTTCTGAACCCACGCAAAACCATCCTCATCTCGAGCATCGCCAGCAGCAAAATTCTCCCTTGGTACTACCGCCTGATGGGCTTCCTGCGACTGCACCGTATTATACCTGTGCCCTGGCTCAAGCGCTTTCATTTTGTGGGTCCGCTGTTGTTTGGTGCCAACACCAGAGCCGAAAAAGTGTTGCTCAAGCAGGTGATCCTCGAAACCGACCCGCACTTCCTGCGCTGGGCCATCGGGCAGCTGCTCAACTGGCACCAACCCGACCACTACGAGAACGCGGTGATGATTCACGGCACCGCCGACCGCATCCTGCCGATGGGAACTTACCCGGGCATCATCAAAGTAAAAAGGGCTGGCCACCTGATGGTTTTGAGCCATCCTTCCGAGATAAGTGCTATCTTGGATAAGATTTTAGAAGATTGCGAGACATGACAGATAAAAAGAAATTCATCATCAAAACCCTGGACGGTAAAACGGCCGACCTCACCAACGCGACCACCCTCCGGAGCAATAACCTCTACCCTTTCGGCCGTCACAACTACTCCATTTATGAAAGTCCGGAAGGCGTATTCGTGCGCGGCTACAACAGCGGCGAGCGGGAAATCATGCTGACCGGCTTCGAGATAATAGACGAGGCGACGGCCCGCAACTATACCCATACCTATATCCGCGAAGACGAGTAGCCATGGAGTTGAGCTTCTGGGAAAAGGAATCGTACTTCAGCCATGTGGACGTGCTCATTGTGGGCAGCGGCATCGTGGGCCTGAATGCGGCGCTATACCTGAAAACGCAGCAACCTGCCCTGAAAGTGATGGTGGTAGAACGCGGTCTGTTACCCACCGGGGCCAGTACCCGCAACGCCGGCTTTGCTTGCTTCGGCAGTCCCTCCGAGCTGCTCGACGACCTGAGCCACCATAGCGAAAGCGATGTGTTTGCGCTGGTGGAACGTCGCTGGCGTGGCTTGCAACGTCTGCGCCAGAACCTCGGCGACCAGGCCATTGACTACCACCGCTGGGGTGGCTACGAACTGTTTGAAGAAAGCCAAAAGCCGCTTTACGAAGACTGCCTGGAGCAACTGTCCTACCTCAACAAGCAGTTGCAGCAGGTAACGGGAGAACAGGATATCTACCGCCTGGCGGACCACAAGATCAGTGATTTTGGATTTAAGCAAGTCGCGCACCTGCTCGAAAGTACGGCTGAAGGGCAGATCGACACGGGAAAGATGATACTGGCACTCACGCAGAAAGTACAGGCCTTGGGCGTGATTGTGCTAAACGGACTGAAGATTGAAAGTCTGCAGGAAGAGAGCACAGGTATAACCGCCCTCACTAAACAAGGCATTGCTATACCTGCCCGCGCCGCGCTTGTGGCCACCAACGGCTTTGCCCGCCAGTTGCTGCCGCAGTTGCAGGTAGCGCCGGCCCGTGCACAGGTGCTCATCACCAAGCCTATACCCGGCTTGCGCTTCAAAGGCACTTTTCACTACGACAAAGGATTCTACTACTTCCGCAACATCGGCAATCGGGTGCTGCTTGGCGGCGGCCGCAACCTCGACTTCAAAACTGAGGAAACGACTGAGATGGGACTTACAGACCTGGTGCAGCACAAACTGGACGAACTTTTATGCGAAGTCATATTACCGGGCACACCTTATGAAGTAGAGCAACGCTGGAGTGGCATCATGGGGGTCGGCTCGGGAAAAACAACCATTGTGCAGCCCGTATCGGAGCATGTGTGCTGTGCCGTGCGCATGGGTGGCATGGGGGTGGCCATCGGCTCGTTGGTAGGCGAAGAAGGGGCAGCGTTGGTATTGGAAAAGCTGTAACAGGTATAGCTGCTTTTTGACAAAAGACTGCTTGACAAAGGATTCTTTTCAACTGATGCTAGGTATAGAAGCTTTGCGGACACAACTGAAGTTAAACAAAAAAGGTAAACCACGTTCGGTTTACCTTTTTCAGTTTCTATCGTCAGTACGAGTTACATTCGTATCCATTGAGGCTTGGAATTAGGGTTAGGGATCATCAGGTTTTTGGCGGCTTCCTTCTCCGCTCTGTAAAACTCCTGGTACTCTTCTTCGTTCATTTCTTCGCGAAGCGCAATGTGAAATTTGGCCAGTTCAGGGTATAGTTGGTTGCGTTCCTGGCGCTCCTGGGGGCTGTCTCGGTTAAAATCGTAAAAGGATTTTACAAAATTTTTCATAATTAAATATTTGATTTAAAGTGAGTTGGAGAACAGTTTTACTCCCAACCCCCTCTATAAGTTGTCTATATTCAAGTGCAGTTTTCCACAACTTGCCCTGAGCGGCCTAAAACGCACAAAAGTCAGCTTCATGACCCAACAACATAAAAGGCCCTGCCGATTAGCAGGACCTTTTATTCAGAATATCAAATACTTAGATAGTTAAGTATGAAAATATTGCCCTCAGGAGGATATAACTTCACTACTGCCCGAGATGCTTCAAGTAAAGTCCGGTTGCCACCAACAGCAGCTTGGTAAGCTCCGGAATGTCCCGGGCAATGGAAATCTGGCCGCTCGCGATACTGAAGTTTCCCTGTTCAAAACGCACCAGGGTTTGGCCAGTTTCATCGAGTATGTCCCTGCTACTATTCAGGGTTTTGCCCTGGAACGTGAACTGCTCTCCTGTTACCAGCGTAGTTGTGGTTTTGCCGAAGCCGGACGATTTGCTCATGCCGATCACTTCATCTTTGAAATGGATGGTGAGATCATGCTCGAGCCAGCTCTGCCTTTGGAAGTATAGGTTGATTCGCGCTGAGTTGAAATCCGCGTCGTTGCTCGTCCAGCCCCGGAAGGCAAGTTCGCCAACCAGATCGTTCTCATCACGCACTGTATACTTCCGGGACGTCAGGTTTTCCTGTTTCCAGTACAGCAACTCCATGCTTCCTACTTCAAGCCCAACACGTCTACGCCTTGCTCAAACACCACGTCAACCGGTATGTTTTTCTCGCTGAGGCGGTCGAGGTCGGCCTGCAGTTCCGCACCGATCTGTCCCTGCTCGTTCAGCAGTTTGCCCACGCCCGCATAATCGCCGTTGCCCTGCAGTGTCAGGATCAACTCCGATAGTTTGTCCATCGCCTCTCCCATCTTCACGTAGTTCACACGGTACTTGCCGGTCTGAGCATCGCGCTCGAAGGCACCGTTTTCCTTAAAGAAGTTGAAGCGCACCATGTTAGCCTTGCCATGCGCACTGGCCGCGCCAAAGCGCACCGAGCGGAAAATACCTGCCATAAAAGTAGTATAGTAATCTTCGAGGCTACCGCTCACTTCACCTTTTTTGTGCAGTTGTGTGATCATGTAGAGGCCCAGGATGTCGGCTTTGCCTTCTTCCAGCGCAGAGGCATGCTCCTTAAGCGCCTCACGTACTGTGCCTTTGCCATTGATGGTGTTTTTGATGCCCAGTCCGTGCGCTACTTCGTGGAACATGGTGTTGGCAAAGAAGGCATCGAAGGTGATGTGCTGCTTCTGGTCATCGGCGATCAGCTCATCAGCAATGGGAAGCATAATTTTGTCAAACTTGGCCTGCATGGCGTTTTTGAGTTGCAAGCGACGTGTACCTTTCTTCAGCTGCACCTCCTCGTCGTTCGGTAGGTTGATGGCGATGGTTTTGCTGCCCGCGTTGCAATCACCAGCGTAGTAGACCACGTCGTAGGCATTCAGGTCAGAGTCGGTGCCGGGCGTTTCTTTCTTGTAGTTGGCTGGCACCGGCAGACCGCGCTGCAGTTCCGGCAAAAAAGCCGCATACTTCTCGAGGCGCTTGCTCCAGTCCATGTCCTTAATCAAAACATAGGCCTCATGGGCAGCCTTGTATCCGAACACTTTGTCCTCGTAGGTTTCGATCGGGCCGATGATGATGTCAAGGCGGTTGTTCTTCATGTCCATCCAGGCCAGGTCGCTTGGCTGGTAGTTGTCATTCAGTAAGGCATCGGCACGCAGTGTCAGGTATTTTTTCAGGCCCGGCTCTTCGGCCAGGTTTGCCGCCTGGCGCAACAGGTCAGAGGCGCGTGTTACCTGCTCTTTGAACTGCACGTGGTAAGGCACCGTGATCAGGTTCCCCTTGGCGTCGCGGCGCAGGAAGGTATACTGGCTGGCTTTGTCTTTCAGGTTTGCCTTCTCAAACTCCTCTTTCGTCATATCGTGTGGGTAGAAGTTGGCCGCGTCTGGTTTCGGGCCCACGCCAGGTATAAAGGGCTCGTTGTTATCCAATCGGTCCCAGGGGCCGTAGTTGATTTTCACAAACTGTTTGGCAGCATCGTCAGTCAAGGCGTTCAGCAGGGAGTCTTTTTTACCATAGGCCTCATACCAGAACAACTCGTCCATGATGTTGCTTGCCTCGATCAGGAGCGGAATCATTTGCCTCTCTTTCTCACTCAGTCCGCTCAGGTCGGAGGTGAGGCGCACAGTGGTGTACATGCCCAGCTTTTGCTGCAGGTCAATGGCAGCGGCGTCGGTCTGCACAGTCTCGGTGGTCTGGACTTCGTTGGTGCTGCTGCCGGTGCAGGCAGCCGTCATGGCGACTACAGAAGCAGCAAGTATAAGGTGGCGTGATTTCATGTAGGTATAAGGTTAGTTTTATTTTTCAAGAGAAAGATACAGGATTTGAAGTAAAAGAAAAAGCCACCACCCTGATAAAGGGCAGTGGCTTATACCTATGTGATGCTCTTGACTAGCTTAAAACAAGCCGAACAACTCGCTGTTGATACGTTCAATAATGCTCCCCAAATCCTCGGGGTTGGCCACAAAGTCCATGTTGTTTACATCGATCACCAGTAGCTTGCCCTGGTCGTAGCTACTCATCCAGGTGTTGTAGTGTTCGTTGAGGTTGCGCAGGTAGTTGATGCTGATGTTGTTCTCGTACTCGCGGTTGCGTTTCTCGATCTGCCCAATCAGTTTCGGAAGGTCAGCCTTCAGGTAGATCATCAGGTCAGGCGCTTTCACCATGCTGATCATCGACTGGAACAGGGCGTAGTAGTTCTCGTAATCGCGCGTGCTCATCAGCCCGGAATCGTGCAGGTTCTTCGCGAAGATATAAGCATCTTCGTAGATGGTACGGTCCTGGATCACGTGCCCGTCTTTGGCCTGGATCTGCTGTACCTGCCCGAAGCGGCTGTTCAAAAAGAACACTTGCAGGTGAAAGGCCCAGCGTTCCATGTCCTCATAAAAATCCTTCAGGTAAGGGTTATTCTCAACTGACTCCAGGTATAGCTCCCAATTAAAGTGCTGGGAAAGTTTGGTGGCCAGGGTAGTTTTGCCGGCGCCAATGTTGCCGACGATCGCAATGTGCATGGTAATGGTATAATGGATGAAGAAACGGGCCGCAAATTAAAGCTTTTTTTCGTGCCTGTTTCTCTCCGGTCCTGAAACTTACCCACGCGGTTATGCACATTGCCTGTTGCTCTACACACCGCGATCCACTAGTTACCTATACCTCAATAATTTAAGGGCACAGGTATAGCGCTTCTGTTACTGCGCTATGCGCCATCAACTCATCTGACCAGACTGCGTAAATTGTAAGTGAAACCAAAATAAATAAAGCTATGACAAAGGGACACAACCAGGACAAAAATAAGTCGCAGCAACAGCCTGAGGCCAAACAGAAAGGCGGCCAAGAGGGAAACCGCAGTATGCCTGACCAGAAAAAGGATAAAAGTCCAAACCAGGGCCGCAACAAAGGCGACCAGTCTGGCGGCACTAAAGGCCAGAACGCTATTTAGTTAACAGTATAACCGTAAACAGCCGGGACATGCAACAAATGCTGCATGTCCCGGCTGTTTTGCTTAGGTATAGATATCTCCAGTCGTTAAGGGAAGTATACCTATCGCTGCTCCCGCATTTGGTTATACCTGTCTTTGGCGTCGCGGCTTTTGCGCAGGGTGTTGAACTCTACTTGCAGCGCCGCCACTTTCATCTTGTCACTGTTCGTCATTTGACTGAGCACCTGCTGTTTGCGGTCGTTGAGCTGCAGGTATACGTGCTCGGCATAGTCCCAGTCGCGCAGGCTCCAGTCGGTGCGCTGCGCCCGCACGTTCTCCATGAACCTGACAAAAGTGCCGCGCAACTGACTGGCTTTCAACTGGCCTATTTTGTTCGTGCCGGCCAGGCGCCGCTCCCAGGTGACGGCCGTCTCGCGGCTGAGTGGCTGCCCGTAACGCTCTTCCTTTTCTGCTTCCCACTCCTGGTACTGGTTTTTCAGCTCGCCATACTCCTGCTTCGAGGCTTCGTTCATCTGACTGCTGCTACGGTCCAGGCTTTGGGTGCGGGCCCTGAACTCCTGCTTGACCGTTGGCCATTCAGCCCTGGTGATGCTATCGCCCTGGTTTACTCTTCTGTTCATCCAGGCACGAAAATCCTCGAGGTCCTGCTCCAGCTTCGATTTGGTCTGAGCCTGAACTCCAAGCGTACTGATCAACATCAAAAGCAATAGAACGGGAACAAATATCTTCTTCATAGGTTGTTTTTATAATGTTACAGGATACTCTTCTAACACAGCACTCCCATTAAATATTATGCCAGAATATTCTGATGGAGCTATATTTTTTTTAATGCTGCTACTATACCTGCACCCGGTACAACATGCCGCCTGCTATCTTTTTGCGGCTGCTTACGTTTAAAGCAAAGACAGGCATTTTGCCTGCGCCGCACTTGGGATTGGCCATACGCGCTCTTCCCCATCAACCAAATAAAATCATATGCGCAAATCGAGGGGCAACTTCCACGAAACTGTTGTTTCCATACCTAACCGGGACGAGATCATCCTGAGCGCCGAGCGGTTTCCGTTCAAGGCAACCCTTAGTCTGTCACCGCTGGTGACTTACTGGGAAAACAAGATCAAGACCGACCCTAACTGCAATGTGTCTCGCGTAAACGAGCTGGCCGGTTTGTTGCGCCAAAATCCTGCGCTGCTGGAGCCTATCGAGGATGTGTCCATTATCAATAAATACATTGATACGGTCGACATTCTGATGGAGGACATTTTCCCGAGTGCCCTCTGGGAGAACGATTTGCGCGCCACGGTGCTGCCATTTCACTTCGACAGCTTCTACGCCACGCCGCGCCTGGAGGAGCTTGACCTGCTGGGAGGCGGTAACTACACCCAAAAACTCAACCTCGACCTTAAAACGCTGCTCTTCCGCCAGACGCTCTCGGCCTATACCTTGATTCTGGAGAAATTCTACAACGCCAACTTCTTTGTGGACGAGCCCTTTATTTTCAGCATCAAAGACAAGTTCACCAAACTGGACCGGCACTACAAGCTGATCACTGATCTGAAGTTCATGAAAGTGAAGGCCAAAGGGCCGATCAAGCAGCTCAGCACACAGGAAATAAACTTTCTGATCAACCGCTACAACGACCTGGACCTCTGGATGCAGAAGATTCCGCCGGAGAACTTTGAGTTCAGCGGCTTTGCCATCTACGATTTCACGGACGTGACCAACGAGGCGACCATTTCATCGCTGCGCTACGACCTCCTCGACCAGGACTCGGTGACCACGCCTGAAGGGTTTGAGAGCCTGCAACAGAAGCTGCGCGTACTTTTCGGGCTGCCGGGGCTGCGTCTGGGCCTGGCCTCCCTGCCCGCGCTCCATGAGTTCGACACCAACTTTACCCGCAAAACCTGGAACGGGCTGGTGCTTCAGAAAGACTCCCACGTCAAACTGGAAGATCTGACGGAGTCCATCTACGCCCCCGTGCTCATTAAGGGCAACACCATTATAGTAGACGACCTGGAGCAGCTGGACGAGACCAACAGACTGGAGCAGGAACTGATTAAGTCCGGTGTACGAAACCTGATCATCGCGCCGCTGCAGTACGAAGGCAAAACGATCGGCATGCTGGAATTAGCGTCGCCTATACCTGGCGAACTGAATGCACTTTCCACGATCAAGCTCAAGGAGATACTGCCGCTCTTTGCCCTGGCGCTCAACCGCATGCTCGACGAGTTGCGCAGCAGCATCCAAAACATCATCAAAGAGAAGTACACGGCCATTCACCCGATTGTGGAGTGGCGCTTTACGCAGGCAGCCATCAACCTGCTCGATAAGATGGAACGCAATGTGCCAGCCGAGATCGAGCCGATCGTGTTCCGCGACATCTACCCGCTCTACGGGGTATCGGACGTGCGCAGCTCGGCTTCGGAGCGCAACAAAGCCATTCAGGGCGACCTGCTTGACCAGTTGGTGCTGGCCAAAGAGGTGATTCTGGCCGCCAAAGACAAGCTGCCGCTCTCCATCCTGGACGAGTTGATCTACAAGATAGACAAGTACTCTCAAAACATCGTGCAGGAACTGGGCTCGGGCGATGAGGCGGTGGTGCTGGAGTTTCTGCGCAGTGAGATCGAACCGCTTTTCAATCACTTCACCCAGAAGTACCCGTCCACCCAAAAGGCCATTGAAACCTACCGGAAGGCCACCAACAACCCGAATGGCGTGGTGTATAACAAGCGGCGGGCCTACGAGGAGAGCCTCTACCTGATCAACGACACCATTTCCAGCTTCCTGGACCGGGAAGAGGAAAAGGCGCAGCAGATCTTTCCGCACTATTTTGAGAAGTATAAGACGGATGGCCTGGAGTATAACATCTACATCGGGGCATCGCTTCTGAACAGCGGTCATTTTCAGGAGCTATACCTGAAGAACATGCGCCTCTGGCAGTTGATGCTCACCTGCGAGATTGCCCGTCGCATACACAAACTGCGCGCTAACCTGAAGCTACCGCTCGAGATCACGCAACTGATCCTGGTGCACAGTAACCCGATCTGCATCCGTTTCCGGCTCGATGAGAAAAAGTTTGATGTGGAGGGTGCCGACAATATCCGCTATGAGATTCTCAAAAAGCGAATTGACAAGGCCACGCTGCGTGGCACCGAGGAGCGCCTTACCCAACCCGGCAAGGTCGCCATCGTGTACACGCAGCCGCGCGAAGCACAGGAGTACCGCCGCTACATTGATTTTCTGCAGGCCGAGGGTTACATTGAAGAAGAAATAGAAGACCTGGAGATAGAAGAACTACAGGGCGTGCAGGGGCTGAAAGCGCTCCGCATTTCGATCAATTTCCAGGAGCAGCTGCGCCACGACATTGATGCCGGCGACGAACTGCTGCAGATCGCACGCGCAGCCGCTCTCAACTAAAATTGCACTTTTATACAAAAAGCATTTTTTTTAACAAGAACGTCTGTTTAACAACAAGTTATAAATCAGAATCTTACAACGCATTTAAAGTTGTAAGATTCTATCAACCCTAGCTATTCCTATAATTTTCTCTGCAACAGTGCAATTATTTTAAAGGAAAGGGCGTTTTACCTGAGACTGCCGGGGAAGCGCCCTGTGCTGTTTATTTATTTTCACTTTTCAACTTTTAGCCAAATGAAATTGAAAAACCGTTTCTTACCCGCCATGCTCGTATTTGGCGTGGTAGCTTTATCGTCTTGCGAGAAAAACGACAGTGAGTCTTCTGCAGAGCCTACCTTTGACCGTGGCAGCCTGTCACACATTACGCTGGACTCCGCAGATGTTACTTCTTACAATGTGGTGGGCAAGCAGCTCAGCCAGGTAAACCACTACAACCCGGAAACCGGCGAGGTGGAGAGTCTCGACAAGTACGAGCGCGACAACAAGGGCCGCCTGATCAAGAGCACAACCTACGCCGGCAAAAGCCAGACGCTTCTGACAGAGCAGCACTATACCTACAGCGACAAAGGCGAGTTGAGCAAATCGGTGTCCACTTACTTTTCAGGTGGCAAGCCGGAATACCAGACCTTCACCACTTATGCTTATGACGCTGCCAAGAAGCTGAGCAAGAAGTCCGTTTTCGAAGGCACAGAGGAGAAAGGCAAACTGAAGTCGTTCTCGACTTATGAGGTGATGCCAAACGGTAACTACGCCCAGGAAAAGCAGTTTGTGATCGATGGCACAGGAGAAGCCAAGCTTTACGCGACCACAACCAACTCTTACGATGCTAACCCGAACCCACTGCACGCTTTTGCAGAGCCAGGCTCGGCCAGCAGCCCCAACAACCTGGTGCGCTCTTCTATGGAAGTGCATAACAGCCAGAAGGCATTCACACGCTCTTACTCTTACAAGTACGATGACAGCGGCATGCCAATCAGCCAGACAGTGACATTGCCGAATGGTAAGTCTCAAACATTCAATTACGTGTACAGCAACTAATACTGCTGCGTAGTTAGCCTCACAGCCCCCGGCCGTTTACGTCCGGGGGCTGTGGTTTTTCTAGGCTTTTGCGGCTGCCAACTGTCATCTGGTAATTGTGCCGCAAAAAACCTATATTTGTTATTATACTAAACAACAGACAATGGCGAAGACAAAAATAACAGTGAACAGCAATGGTTCGCTGCGCGTAGAGGGTGAATTTGAGATCGTGGACAAGGACGGTAATGTATACGGGCTTGGCGGCCGCGAACTGGTTTCGATCTGCCGTTGCGGCATGTCGAAGAACAAACCATTCTGCGACGGCTCACACAAAGGACACTTTGAGCATGAGGCCGAGGCCTTCGATCTCCCTCCCAAAAAACAATAACCGTAACACAACCTGTTCCCTATGGCAGAACGCCTGATCACCGTTGCCACCTTCAGCCAGCCCACCGAAGCCCACATCCTGAAAGGACGTCTGGAGGCGGAGGGAATTCTCTGCTTTTTAGGCGACGAGCAAATTATAGCGGCACAGCCACTGTACTCGCTGGCAGTAGGCGGGGTGAAACTGCAGGTGACGGAAGGCGATGTGGAAGAGGCCCTCGAGTTACTGGGCCGTATAGAGCGCGGCACCAGTGAGTACATCATCGATGATAGCATTGAGTTAGCCCCTCCTACGCAGGTATACGAGGATACAGAAGCCTGCCCGATCTGCGAGTCAAAAAACATCTCTGCCCGTGGGTTCTTTGGAGGCGTGCTCGGTTTAACTTTGCCCTTCGTCAGCAAGCGCTACGGCTGCCATGACTGCGGCTATACTTGGAAAGAAAACTAAAAAAGCGCCCCTCAGGGCGCTTTTTTTATACCTGCTGTTTTCAGCTTTCGGGCTTACTTCAGGCTGTTTACCAGTTGCACATACTGCGCGCGGGCATCTTCCTGGCTCGTTCCCTCCAGGCTTTTCCAGGAATCCCATTTGGCGATGTTTTTAAAATCGAAACCACCTGGACGCTCTGTGTTCACATCCCCTTCCGTAGCCTGTTTGAATAAGCTGTAGAGTTGCAGCAGAATCGTATTCGATGGTCGTTCCGTCAACTCCTTCGATTGAGCTACTGCTTGCTCAAATTCTTCTTGTGTTGCCATAGTGTGTTAGATTAATCGTTTTTTTAGTGGTGACAAGGTATAAAAAAATACGCTGCATGCATAACTTTATTTTATAATTGAGTTTCCAATATTTTCCTTATTTTTATATTCTGTATAAAAAATACACACTATGAAAAAAGGACACAACAGCACGACGGCTCCAGCCCTACTACTATCGGCTTGCTTGCTGGCGGGCACAGCCTGCAGCACCACACAACAACCCACTACAGCCGAGACGGCCACAACTGAGCAGGCGGCCGACACCACGGCAAAGGCTGATGTCGCGCAGCCGCAACCGCCTGTTGCTGCCAAGAAACCAAAAGAGCTCACGGCGCACGGCCATACTCGTGTGGACAATTACTACTGGATGAACGAGCGCGAGAACCCGGAAGTGATCGCCTACCTGAACGCCGAAAATGCATACACCAAGCAGGTAATGGCCGATACGGAAGCGCTTCAGGAAAAGCTCTTCAACGAGATTGTGGGCCGTATCAAGCAAACCGACGAGTCTGTTCCCTATAAGAAGAACGGTTATTTCTATTATACGCGCTTTGAGGCCGGAAAAGAGTATCCGATCTATGCCCGCAAAAAGGGGAGCCTGGATGCCAAGGAAGACATCATGGTGAACGCCAACGAGCGCGCTGAGGGCAAGAGCTACTATGCTGCCGCTGGCATGAACGTGAGCCCGGATAACCATTTGGTAGCTTTTGGGGAGGACACCGTAAGCCGCCGCCAGTATACCCTCCGCTTCAAAAATCTGCAGACCGGAGAAATGCTGCCTGACCGTATACCCAACACCACAGGTGGTGCGGTGTGGGCGAACGACAACAAGACCATTTTCTATACCATGAAGGACCCGTCTTTGCGTTCTTTCAAGATTTTCCGCCATACCTTGGGCACTCCTACATCGCAGGACAAAGAGGTATACCACGAATCTGACGAGACGTTCAGCACGTTTGTGTATAAGACTAAGTCAGATAAATATATCATCATCGGCTCCAGCAGCACACTCTCTCAGGAATACCGTTTTGTTGATGCCGCCAAGCCAACAGCCACACCTAAAGTTATTCAGCCACGCGAGCGCGGTCTTGAGTACAGCGTCGACCATTTCGGCGACAGCTTCTACATCCGTACCAACAAAGACGGCGCGACTAACTTTAAGCTGATGAAAACGCCGGTGGGCAAAACCACAAAGGAAAACTGGAAGGATGTAATCCCGCATCGTGCGGACACATACCTGGAAGAGGCTGAGATCTTCAAAGACTACCTGGTGCTGCAGGAGCGCAAGAACGGCCTCACGGAGCTGCGCGTGAAGAAATGGAATGACCCGAAAACAGACTATTACGTGGATTTCGGGGAAGAAGCCTATACCGCCGGCATCAGCATCAACCCTGACTTCGACAGCAAGGTGCTGCGCTACGTGTACAGCTCCCTCACCACGCCAAGCTCCACGTTCGACTACAATATGGAAACCAAGCAGAAAACCCTGCTGAAAGAACAGGAAGTAGTGGGTGACTTCGACAAGAACAACTACGAATCCAAGCGCATTTACGCCACCGCCAAAGACGGCACCAAGATTCCGGTCTCATTGGTGTACCGCAAGGGACTGAAGCTCGATGGCAACAACCCGACCCTGCAGTACGCTTACGGCTCTTATGGCATTAGCATGAACCCGGGGTTTAGCTCCGTTCGTCTGAGCCTCCTTGACCGTGGCTTTGTATATGCTATTGCGCACATTCGTGGTGGTCAGGAAATGGGCCGCCAATGGTACGAGGACGGTAAGCTGATGAAGAAAAAGAACACCTTCACCGATTTCATTGATGTGTCGGAATACCTGATCGAGCAGGGCTATACCAATCCGGACAAGCTGTTTGCACAGGGCGGTAGCGCTGGCGGCCTGTTAATAGGCGCTGTTGCCAACATGCGTCCAGACCTTTATGAAGGCATGCACGCCGCCGTACCGTTTGTGGATGTGGTCACCACCATGCTCGACACCAGCATTCCACTGACCACCGGTGAGTTTGACGAGTGGGGCAATCCGGCCAAGAAAGACGCCTACGATTACATGCTTTCCTACTCCCCTTACGACAACGTGGAAGCCAAGGACTACCCGAACATGCTCGTAACCACCGGCCTGCACGACTCGCAGGTACAGTATTTTGAGCCCGCCAAGTGGGTAGCCAAGCTCCGCGAGTTAAAGACCGACGACAACCTGGTGCTCTTCCAGACCAACATGGAAGCAGGACACGGCGGTGCTTCCGGCCGTTTCCAACCCTACCGCGAAACAGCCCTGCAGTACGCTTTCTTCTTAAAGCTGGCTGGAATCAAGGAGTAAGTATAGCATTAGGAGTTAAAAAGAGGAAGCCCGCTGCAGATGGATTTGCAGCGGGCTTCCTCTTTTATACCTTGTCATTTCGACCTTTGGGAGAAATCTGAAATTTTGCTCGGTTTTCGAGAGTGACTTCAGATCTCTCCTATCGTCGAGATGACAGGAAAATCTCTTCTTATGGAATCAGTTTAACTCACCTTCACCACAATCTTTCCGAACTGCTTACCGGCTTCCATGTAGCGCATGGCTTGCTCGGTTTCCTCTAATGGGAAAACGATGTCTATTACCGGCTTTACTTTCTTTTCGGCTACAAAAGCGATCATCTCGGCAAAGTCCTGGTTGGTGCCCATAGTGCTACCATGTATAGCGAGTTGCTTCCAGAAAATCTCAGCCGGGTTGATCTGGCCGATCATACCGGTGGTGCCGCCATAGATCCCGATGCGACCGCCTGGCTTAGCCAATTTCACCAGTTGCACAAACCCTTCGCCGGCAGCCCCGTCGATGCTCACGTCAAATCCGCCTACCTCGGCCTTCAGCTCCTTGCCCCAGTATTCTTTCTTATAATTTATGCCGCCTGTTGCACCCAGCTGTTTAGCCTTTTCGATCTTCTCATCTGATCCGGATGTCACCCATACCTCTGCTCCAGCAGCTACCGCAAACTGCACGGCAAAAAGAGCCACACCACCACCGGCACCTGTAATCAGCGCCCGCTCGCCAGCTTTCAAGCCACACTTCGTGAACATGGCCCGGTAGGCTGTAACGCCCGCCAGCGGTAGTGCAGCGGCCTCTTCAAAACTCAGGTGCGCTGGCTTGAGGTGCAGGTTGGAGGCTTTTACTTTCACGTAGTCTGCAAAAGTGCCATCCTCGGGCATACCCAGCACCTTATACTCTTTGCTATGCGCCTTCGGATTATCGCCCCAATCAGTAGAAGGATCTATCACTACATCCTGCCCTATCCAGCTTTTATCCACACCCTCGCCCACTTCGGTCACGATACCTGCTCCATCAGATCCCAGTATGGCCGGATAGTCTTTGGTGAAGTAGCGTCCGTACTGTATCCAGACGTCGCGGTGGTTTAGGGCGGCTGCCTTCACCTGCACAATGGCTTCACCGGGACCGGCAGTCGGTTTCTCTTTCTCGATCAGTACAAAAGGGCTGTTGATGGCTTCCAGGTAAATGGCTCTCATAGTAGTTAGGTTAAGGTATAGGTATAGGTATACAAAGGTATAACTTCTGCCCTAAGCTGAAAACCTATCCGGCCAGGCATTGGCTTTTTATACGGGAGCAACTATCTTCGTTGCCAGCACAGCAATATAAGAGCATATGAACACCACGTTTAGCATCCGGGAAGCAACACTAACTGACATACATATCATTCACCGACTGGCCGAGGCTATTTGGGAACCAACATATCGTGCCATTCTCTCGCGGGAACAGATTGACTACATGTTTGGGGTGATCTATACCTACGAAGCCCTGGATCAGCAAATGCAGGAAGGTCAACGCTTTGTTTTATTGCTGGACGCTGCGGAGCCGATCGGTTTTGCTGCCTATTCCATGAAAGATTCCTCAGACGCTGTATACAAACTCAACAAGATATACCTGCTCCCTTCGCGCCAGGGCGAGGGACTGGGCAATTTGCTGCTGACAGCGGTGGAAGAAAGGGTAAAGAAGGCAGGAGCCCGTTACCTGGACCTGAATGTAAACAAGTATAACCAGGCAAAAGCTTTTTATGAGCGCTCAGGCTACCGGGTGCTGCTGGAAGAGGACATCCCGATTGGCCCTTATTGGATGAACGACTACGTGATGCGCAAAGCTTTGGCATAAAAAAAACGGGCAGCCTTTCAGCTGCCCGTTTTGTATCACTATCCCTATCGGTTCGGATTACTTCACTGCAATTGGATCTGGGTTTCCGTCCGGATCGTTCTTCACAGTGCCGCTTGTTCTAAGTGGTCCGTGCAGCAGGAGACCTGCTACGTGCGGAGACGCCATAGATGTGCCGCTGATCGTGTTATAACCACCACCTTTCCAGGTAGAGTTGATGCTCACACCAGGTGCGCACACATCTACCGGCGGGTTGCCGTAGTTAGAGAAGCTAGCCCATGAGTCAGAAGAGTTCATGGCAGAAACTGTGTACACATTAGCATGGTTTACACGTGCTGGAGATGAGTTGTTAGCATGCGTAGACTCGTTACCGGCAGCCAGGGCGAACTTAACCCCCTTGTTGGCAGCAGCAATAATTGCATCATCCAATGCCTGAGAAGTTGGGCCACCCAAGCTCATGTTGGCCACGTCGCCAGACTGAGCAGCCGAAGCCACATAGTCAACACCAGCGATTACGCCAGAGTAAGAACCACTACCGCGTGAGTCAAGCACTTTAACAGCAACAACCGTTGCGTCGTGGGCTACACCGATCACACCTATCGTGTTGTTCTTCGCAGCAATTGTACCTGCTACGTGTGTGCCGTGTCCGTTGCCATCGTCAGCTGAGCCAGCATCTCTACCAGAGGTAAAGAACGTTCTGCTGCGGTTAACATCCACTTTCAGGTCTGGGTGGTCAAGGTCTATACCCGAGTCGATCACCCAGGCCGTTTTACCGGTACCATCACCATAACCCACACGGGCAATGCCGTAAGGCACCGTCTGGCCTGCAGAACCGCCGCCACCTGTTCCTGGCTTCGCCAGCATCACAATTCTGTCTGGCTCAATATAATCTACACGGCTATCGCTACGGAGCGCGTCCACCTGGTCATCCGACAATTTTACTGCCACACCTACTAATGCCTGACCATAGGCCTGCTCAATTGTTGCATTGGAAATACCTTTAGAGGAGAGTAATTCCTGGCCCATTTCACGCACTGCGCCTACACGCTCGGCATAAGTAACAGTACCATCCAGACGCTGATTGGCATCTTTCTTAAATACTACAATGTATTGGCCTTTAATAACAGCTCCATTTTGGGTGGAGGTCTGTAAATTCTCTGCTACTTCAGTTGCTTCAGGGGCCTCAGAGTCGCAAGAGGTAAACGAAACGGCAGCAGTAGAGAGAGCTGCGCCAAATAGGACAGAACGCAGAACGTTCTTAACGCGTAAGGTGTTTTTCATACTTGTAAAAATGTTAGGTTAGTTAAAGTTTTAAGGTTTATTATAAGGATAGTGAAAGGCAAACTATTGAATGAGATTTATATATCCAAATAAAAGTATAATTTTTTTGGAAGCTTTTTTATGAAATGCACCTGGCGCTAGCTGCAGGCCACACGTTGTTGCAACATTTAAATTGCACTGAATTTAGCGCGCAAATCCTCCCTCCCACGGCAATCAGGGCACTTTTTTGGGTGTATGCAAAGATCAGAATATTTGGAGCCGCCTTTATACGCTGTTCGCATCAAAGAGTTTGCATTCAGGAAGCACTATCCTTGAAAAGTCAAATTTTAATCCTATTTTAATAATGCGCCAGTACAATTTTATTTGCATACTATACCTACAGTTTACTATATTAACTGATGCACTAAACTCACCTTTATGAACTACTTGAAAAAAACACGCTTCCTCCAGCCCCTCCTCTTTGCTATTGTCATCTTTATGGGCATAACAGGCTGCCAACCCAACACAGAAGAACAGGCCAAATCGGAGAATCTTGAAACCGATACAGCAGCCAAGCTGGAGCCGCTCACCTCGGAGAGTGCCGTCGCTATACTGACTGCCTATGAAAAAGAGCATGCCGATAGCCTGATCATCATCAGCACGCGCCACGGCGATATCAAGCTGCGACTATTCCCTGAAACGCCGCTGCACCGTGCCAACTTTGTACGCCTTACCAAGGCAGGTTTTTATGACCAGGGAGAGTTTTACCGGGTCATAAAAGGATTTGCCGTGCAGGGCGGCGACTCTGATACCCGTACGATGAAAAACGGGGCGTACAAAATTCCGCAGGAGTTCAACCCCAAGTACATCCACAAGCGCGGTGCCCTGGCCATGGCCCGCTACGGCGACGAGCGCAACCCGGAGAAGGAATCTTCTTCACATAACTTTTACATTGTGCAGGGTGAGCCCAGAACAGTTCAGGAACTAAGAGCATTCGAGGCCAAACACAACATAAAGTATACCCCACAGCAGATTGCGCTTTACACCAGTATCGGCGGGGAGCCCTCGCTAGACCAGGAGTACACGGTGTTCGGGGAAGTAATAGAAGGGATGGGCGTGGTGGATAAGATCGCCGAAGAGCCGGTAGACGGGCAAAACTGGCCGCGTGATATTGTGCCACACACGATTAAGACGATTAATCAATAGACAGCACACGACACAAGGTATATAAGCAAAATGCCCCGGCCAGATAGGTCGGGGCATTTTGCTTTTTTATTGAATGTGTCGCTATACCTTACTGCACCTGACGGTCCTTCACATAGGTGTTCAGCCAGGTATCCATTTCCCAGAGCATGTGCAGGATTGACTCACGGGCTGCGTAGCCATGGCTTTCGTGCGGCAGGAAAACCAGTCGCGTAGTGGCACCGTGGCCTTTCAGGGCGTTGTAGAAGCGCTCGCTCTGCACCGGGAAAGTACCGGAGTTGTTGTCAGCCTCGCCATGAATAAGTAGGATAGGCGTTTTAACTTTATGAGCGGCAGAGAAGGGCGACATGCGGTTGTATACCTCCGGCGCCTGCCAGTACGTGCGCTCCTCCTGCTGGAACCCAAACGGTGTGAGCGTGCGGTTGTAAGCTCCGCTTCGGGCTATACCTGCGGCAAACAGATCAGAGTGTGCCAGCAAGTTGCCGGTCATGAAAGCACCGTAAGAATGTCCGCCCACGGCAATGCGCTTCGGATCGGCCACGCCCATACCTACTGTCTTGTCGATAGCGGCTTTGGCACTGGCTACCAGTTGCTCTACATACGTATCGTTTGGCTGAGCATCTCCTTCCCCTACTATCGGGAAGTCCGTGCGGTCGAGTACGGCATACCCTTGCGTCACCCAGAACAGCGGCGAACCAGAACTGATGCGGGTAAACTCGTAAGGCGAACTCTTCACCTGTCCGGCAGCAGCTGCGTTCTTGAACTCACGTGGATAGGCCCACATCAGCATCGGAAGCGGTCCGCTACCTTTCTTATAGTCTTTCGGCAGGTATAGCACAGCGGTCAATTTCACACCATCGTTGCGCTCGTACTGCAGCATCTCTTTCTGCACGCCCTGCAGCTGCGGGTATGGATGGGGGAATTTTGTAACCTGTGTCATGCGCTTCTTGTTCAGGTCACGCACGAAGTAGTTGGGCACTTCCTGCTCCGACTCGCGACGGGTGATGATGCGCTTGCTGTTCAGGTCGATGATATCTACCGGACGCTCATAATAAGGAGCCTCAGAACGGAACAGGATCTTTGCTTTTTTCGATTTCAGGTTGAACTCGCTCAGAAAAGGACGATTGCCCTCTGGTGAGCCGCCTTCACTGATCATGTAAATGTTGTCGCCTTTTTTATCAGTCAGCAGCACGCTGCGGCCATATTGGTTTTTGGTGTATACCGGACTTCCCGGATCACTGTAACCATCTTCGTAAGAGCGCTCGATCAGCACCGTACCGGCCTGTGCAGGCTTCGACGGATTCACGCGCACGACGCGCTCAGTGCGGGTTTTCCAGAGGCGCTCGTTTACAAGTGCCAAATCATTATTGCCCCACTGCACACCACGATAGCGGTACTTGGTTCCGGCCAGTTTAGCAGGCTTTCCGGAGAAAGGCGCATCCAGCATAAACACCACGTCGCGCTCGGCAACTTCTTTGCTGGCATCACCACCGTCTTGCGCTTCTGCCCAATAGAGCGTAGCCGCTTTGTCAGGTCTCCAGTTGTAGCCACGCGGACCTTTGGCCACGTTATCAAAACCAATCGGAATATCTTCGGCGAGTGGCAGTTGGGCCAATTGCTTCACTACTTTACCATCACGGCCCCACACCTCCACATTGTAAGGGAAGTAATAGTGCGGCACCAGGTATGAGTAAGGCTTCTGGATCGTTTCCACGAGCAGGTACTGCCCGTCCGGCGATACGTCGGCACTCTTGATAATGCCGGCCTGACCTACATTTTGCTGTTTCCCATCCAGGCTCACCACTTTAAGCTGGGTCTGCATGTAGTAGTCGAACAGCTGCTCGTCGTACTTGTTCTTGAGCAGATCCTGGTAGGTGCGCGATGGGTTTGCCTTGCCAATGTTTTGCTGAATGTTCGGGCCCGTTGGTACCAGGTTAGCCTTTGGCATTTCGCCACGCTTCTCGTCCACAAACTTCACGAGCAGCGACTTGCTATCCGGCAACCACGAGAATGGACTGCCGCTATACGCATCGTTCAAGGCGGCGTCAGCTAGCTTGCGCGCCTGGCGGTCGGCTATACCTGCCACCCACAGTTCGATGCCATTGGCTTTGGTGATGGTGAAAGCGATCTGTTTTTCGTCCGGTGACCAGGTTACGTAAGAGATCTGGGCATTCTGCGGTATACCTGCCAGCTCAAACTCCTGCCCGCCATTCACCTGCTTTATTTTAATATTATTTATAAACGTGGCGCGGCTCTGCCCGTTGGTAGCGGGGTTGATGCGGAGTCCAGCCAGACGGCTTTCAGGTTGCGCCAGCTCTTCTATGCTGGGGTAACCCGCCCGCTCGAGCAGCAGCATCCAGTCGCCTTTGGAATTAATGCTGACATTTGGTGTAGAAGGCGCGTCGATAATAGAGGCAATGACCTCGGGTGGTCGCTGGTAGCCGGTGGTGGCTTGGTTGCCGCCCTGCGCAAAAACGACAGGAGCCGGGGAGCCCGCCAGTAGCAATAGGCTCAGTAACGAAGCAGCCAATCGCTTCGGGGTTCTCAGAGTCTTGATGTGCATGTTTCTTTTAAGGTTAAGATAGGTTAGATGTGAGGTTAGACAGTAAGTGAGGTTGAAGGTTTAAGCCAGAAATCAGCATTCAAAGAAATCAGACCAGTCTTCTCCGAGCTGGCAATTTTTATAGCAGGCTTAATATATCTAATTATATCCTTAACTTAATACTGTTCTGAAAAAATCACTGCCCTCACTCACATTCTTACTGGGTTTCCTTGGTTCCTATACCTCCTTGGCGCAGCATTCTTCCATACCTAAACTGTAAATTGCCAAAGGCACTAATATGTGGTAGACTCAGGCAATATTCTGAAAGTAGACACCTATACTTTATGACAAGTCAAGCATTCGGTCTTTCATCAGGCAGGAAAAGCTGGTCTGGAAGGGAAAGACAGAAATTCATTTATAGGCAGGAATGAACTCGGGACAACAGTTATTACAGGAAGGCCAGTCTCTAAGGCACATGAGCAAAAGCGAGCCGGTCAGCTCAAACTGGTGAACACCAATATCCAGTAAGCTTTCTCTTAACAGTCCTTTTTGCAAATCAAGGCTGCGGCTATTGCCGTATGATAATCGCACAGGGCATTAACAAACCAAATTCACTACATTTACTTCTACAAGTCAGCGGGAAGGAGTACCGAATGCTGCCGTTCCTCAATAAACCAGCGCACAAAATTATCCGGATGAAAGTACAGGAGCTTACATCTTCTACAGGCAAAACTTACCTCACCATTTATTATGATGAGCATAACAAGTGGGTGTATAACGACTGGATCGGCTATGTGTCTCCTGAAAACGTAAAGCAGGGTAGCCTTGCCGTACTGCAAGCCATTAAGCAGCATAAAGCCTCTTGCGGACTGAATGATAACCGCAACCTGGTGGGGCGTTGGGATGAATCAGTGGAATGGATTGAGCAGGTATGGATACCTGCCGCCGCAGAAGCAGGATTGCAATATTATGCGCACATTGCAAATGAAGATGCATTTGCAGCCGCTTCTTCAGCCGATATGCTGGATCGGGTACAGGGCCGCTTCGAGATGCGTATCTTTAAAGATATAGACGAGGCCCGCAGTTGGCTTACGGCCTGTCAGCAAATTTAAGCCGAAGGTATAGGACTGCACGTACATGAACTAATTCACAAGTTTTCCTCTTTAAAAGAGAAGCAATTCAAACTAATACATGAGCAAAGGATTTGAGGTACCTGATAAGGTGATATATGTGTGCACAGGCAGCAAGTGCAAGAAAAAGGGCGGAAAGGAGATCGGCAAAATGCTCCGCAACATGATCAAAGACATGGGCCTGAAAGGAAAGGTAGAAGTAGTGAAGACCGAGTGTACCGACCGCTGCGATTTTGCCCCCGTCATGAGTTTTCAGCCTGACAATGTATGGCTGCAATATACCACCGAAGAAAAGGCCAAACAGGCTTTCAACGACCATATCCTTAAATCAGACGATCAGGAATAGGTATAGGGACTGCCAATAAAAAAAGCCTTTGGAGCGAATCCAAAGGCTTTTGCTTTTATAGCAGGGGTAATTATCCCTCGTAAGTATCCTCGTACGTGATTTTCGGCACACGCTTGTCAATCTCGTACTGGCCTGTTCCCTCCTCGCCTATCACATCGAACAACTCGAGCGCACGACGGGCCACATATTCTTCCTCGATCTGCTCTTTGAGGAACCACTGCAGGAACGTGAAGGTCACAAAGTCTTTGGTCTTCATACACTTGTCTGCCATGCGGTTGAATGATTGCGTCACAGCGATTTCCTGCTGCAGCGCCTGCTCAAACACACTTCTGAAAGAATCGAACTCGATCTGAATACCCGAGACATCCGGAGAAACGGCACGGCCGCCCATATCAGACACATACTTAAACAAGCGCAACATGTGCTCACGCTCCTCGTCTGACTGCTTCTTAAAATAGCCTGCACTAAAGTCGAAGCCGTTGCGGTCGCACCAGGCCGACATGGCCAGGTACATAGCCGAGGCGTCCGCTTCCATTTTAATCTGGTCGTTGAGAACTCTTTCTATTTCTTCGGTCAGCGAAGTTCTTAACCTTAGTAGATCCTTCATAGGTATAGGGGTGTTTTTCGTTCTAAATCAAGGGCCTCCTCCGGGTAGAGGATGCGTCCTTTATTCTTACCATCAAGGTAGGTATAATGTTCTGAAAAAGGATACCTGGATTGAAATATGGAAAAAGTCTAAATAAAAAAAGCACAGCTTGTGGGCTGTGCTGGTGGGTATAGCTGATGTTGCGAGACTACGCTTCGAGTGGCGTCAGGCACTCGTGCAGCAGGCGATTGAGTTCAAGGCTGAAATTGGCACCGGCCAGCAGGTCGCGCAAGGCATAAAGCTCCGTCAGGGACAAGATAAAACAGCGGTCGCAGCCACACACCGACACGATTTCGTAATCAGAAGAGCGGCTAGGGTTAGCGGCCATTTGTTCCAGGTCGATGCTGGCAACGGCTTGCTTCAAACGCAGAAAAGTATCTACCTTGAGCACGTTCAGCGTTCCGGCAAAGTATAGCATCAGGCGGTTCTTACGATCGCACTGAAATACGGCTCCTACTTCGTTTGCATAAATTTCGACCAATTCAGGGGCTGCTGTTATCGTCTCTCCGGGCTTCGCTATTGCTGCTATCATAGTGGTGGCGCTTGTTTCTTAAATCGAGTAACACAAAGGTAAGCCCTATTTAGAATCAGTCCAAATAAATTTAGATGATATTCATCACCACTCTATAAAATAGGTATAGCATGAACCAGAAAATAGAAAAAGTAAGCCTGGCAGAGAAGTTTTCTCTTATACCTGACTTCTGGAATCCGCGCATTGCAGGCGAGCTGAACGGGCAGCAGGTGAAGCTCGCCAAGTTCAAAGGCGCATTCGACTGGCACCACCACGAGCACGAAGACGAGCTCTTTCTGGTCGTAAAGGGAAGCTTTGATATGGAATTCCGGGACAAAACGATCACCTTACAACCGGGCGAGTTCCTGATCGTTCCCCGTGGCATGGAGCACCGGCCAGTGGCGCACGAAGAGGCCGAAGTGCTGCTGTTTGAGCCCGCTACTACTGTGAACACCGGCAATTTGACCGACAGCGAGCGCACCCGCCACAACCTGGAGCGACTTTAGCAGCAGGTATAGCCCTACTTGATTTTGGCCTTTTTCATCACGGTTTTGAGGTTGAGGCGCACCAGGTCCCCCATGCCCCGACATTTAAGAAACTCGTCTGAATTGTGGTGCTGGGCCAGTTCCTGTTTCAGCTGCGCTATTTTTTCGGGTGTCGAGATGGTGTCTTTGCGCATACAGTCGATCAGGTCGCGAAGGCGGTAGCGGGCAGTGCGCAGGCGCCTGAAAATGAGCGTGCGCTCCTCGTTCTGGTACTGCCGCACCACATCAGGTTTCAGCAGCTTGAGCACCAGTTCCACAATCACGTTATTGTCTTTGAAGAACTGCGGCAGGTACATGCTCTTGCGCCCCTCGTAGGATTGTTGGTCGAAGTCGATGGGCCGCACGCGGTACTGCTCATCCTCAAAGTCAGGCGTGATGTCCACCACATAGTTATAGGAGCGCATGTCGCCGAGCAGTCGCACGAAGCAGCGTTCGTTAAATTTCACAAACTCTTTGGCAATGCGCACCTTGTTGGAGGCCGGCCGGTTGAGGTATTCTTTGATAAAAAGGTCGCCCGGTATACCTGCAATATGCTCTTCAATGAGCGTGTCGCCATCCACGAGGTAGTTGATGCGGTTGGGCGACAAAATGTACTCCAGCTCCAGCCCATAGATGCGGGAAGCATCGGCCCGCTTCACATAGAAGTAGTCGTAGTTGTCGTTAAGCTGGTTCATGATCTGCACCCGGAAGGGATTGGAGTTGCCGAAGGTGCAGTAATCGACCCTGGACACGTACAGGTGCTCCATTACCGACATGTCGCCGTCGGTTTTAAGCAGGGCGTAGATTTGGGTCAGTCCGGAGTTGAGCTCCGCCTGCGCCTGCTGGTCGAACATGATGGTCTCCCAGAGTGTGTCGTGCCCTTTTTTGTCGTAGTAAGGGAAAGCGTCGGTATAGTGGACCAGGTCTTCGTAGTGCACCGGCAGTTTCGTCTCCCGGTCGTATTCGTGCAGGTAGCTGCGCAGGCAAGCCGCTATCGGGTAAAACAGCTTCTTTTTGGAGATGGAGTTCAAGGGAATTTAGGTGTTAGAGAGTTTAAGAGTCTGGGAGTCAACAATGCGTCTCCTGACGAGCCTTTACGGGAAAGAAAGATATTATGCTACGAGTTAAGGTATAGAAGTTTTACTTCATTCGCTATACCTGACTCTTTTGGCATAATTAGCAAAATGGAGCAAACGCAATTCGCTTCACCTTACTTCTTCCCTCTTAAACTCTCAAAATCCTAAATGCTTTAACTTTCCAGCAGGTTGTTCTGCCCGAGCACTTGCAGCACGTCGTTTTTGTATAGGCGTCCGATCGGAATTTCGGTTTTGCCTACGTCGACGGCGGTGGCGGAGAAGGCCTGTACTTTGTCGAGGGAGATGATGAAGCTGCGGTGGATGCGCAGGAACTTGTCGGTGGGCAGCTTTTCTTCCAGGAAGGAGATTTTCTGGTATGAGATGATCTCCTTCGTATCGGTCTTTACGCGGATGTAGTCCTTCAGGCTCTCGATGTAAAGAATATCGGCCAGCATCACCTTCACCATCTTCTTGTCGGCTTTCAGGTAAATGAAGGCATCCTTGTAATCCGGTTCGGTTTGATTTGTCACTGGAGGCGAAGTGGCAATACCTCTGGGTTCGGCGGGCGTCACCTTGGCCACAGCTTTCAGGAAGCGGTCGAAGGCGATCGGTTTGAGCAGGTAATCCACGGCGTTGAGCTCATAGCTATCGAGGGCATAATCGCGGTAGGCGGTGGTGAAGATGACCCTGGGCGGATTAGGTATAGACTTGAGGAAATCTATACCTGTGAGTTTGGGCATCTGGATATCGAGAAACATCAGGTCGATGTGCTCAGTCTGCAGGCAGTTGTAAGCCTCCACAGCATTGTTGCAGCGGCAGACCAGTTCCAGGTTGTCGAGGCGTTCCACAAAAGTCTCCAGCACGTCCAGCGCCAGGGGCTCATCGTCTACTATCAGGCAGCGTAGTTTCATGTTTTATTCAGGTATGGCACAAGGTATACGTAATGGGCGTGCGTTAATCTTAGCTGATGTTCAATGTATACGTTAACCCACTCCTGTTGCTTACAAGAGGCAAGGCTTATAATTTCTGCTAGCAACTATCCTCTTGAGGGGATTATAGGAGTGTAAAGGCAGTACAGAAAACCCAATTAATGACCTCTTTGCAATTTACTCGCTGATGTAAACACCCCTCTACGCTCCCCTCAAGGGGAGAACCCCCTTAAGAAACAGCCCTGTTCCTCGGAGGGCTCAGGGAATAAATCTCTAAAAATTTTTATCCCTGACCCAGGTGCAACTCCAGACGCACGGCATAGCTCTCAGGCTCGTCCTCAATCTCCAGGCTATACTTGTTTTCGTAGAGCAGTTCCAGGCGGCGGCGCACGTTTTTCAGGCCGATGCCCGAGGCAAAGTCGCGGTTGCTGTCGCTGGCTTTTTCGAGGCATTTGCAATTCTCGACGAGCACTACCAAGGTATGGCCCTGCACTTTAACATCTACCCGTATCCAGGCGTTTTTGGTTTCGGTGCTCACGCCATGCTTAAAGGCATTCTCCACAAAAGGCAGCAGCATCATGGGTGCAATCTGCTTACCGGCTATACCTCCCGACTCGGTATAGGCGATGTCTACGCGGTCGCCGTAGCGGATGCGCTCCAGGGCAATGTAGTTCTGTATGTAGCTCAACTCCTTTTCTAGCGGGACTTTGGCAGCAGCGGCATCATAGAGCATATAGTCCATCAAACCTGATAGCTTGAGCACCACCTCCGGCGCGTTATCGGATTTGCGGAGCGTGAGCGAGTACAGGCTATTGAGCGTGTTGAAGAGGAAGTGCGGGTGAATCTGGCCTTTCAGAAACTTAAGCTCGGCCTCCAGTTTATCCTGCGCCAGCTGCTGCGTGGACTGCTGGTTGCGGTACCAGTTTTTGAGCAGGTAGATGGCAGCTGACATGGACACCAGGTAACCCAGATTCACAATGTTGCGCACAAAGCGGTGGAGCGTCAGGTTGTCGTTGGTACAGGTAGTCGGGCAGATGAGCGGATGAATGAGCAGTGGCATGAGCACAAACTGCATCAGGATGCCGATGGCCCCCATCATGAGCAGGAGGTATACGGCGAACTCCAGGTAGCGCTGCTGCAACAGGTATTGCGGCATCAGGAAGTACATGTTAAAGTATACCAGCAGCATCTTGAACGGCAGCTCGATGAGCTCGATCATGAAGGCGTTGTAGTAATCGTCGATGTAGCTGCCGTAGAGCAGACCGAAAAAGCACACGTATACCGCCCAGAAGAGCAGGTGCAGCAGCAGCCTGTTCTGAGTGATGTTACGCACATCCGGCAGACTCCAGCTCTTTACCTCCAGCTCACGTGCCGCGTTCAGTTTTACTTCCATCCTGCAAAGTTACGTTTTCTGCGCATCAAGTCCCTAGCCGACAGGTGCTTTTAGACGAGCGGCTATACCTGCCACACGAAGTGCAGCCATCGTGCCGCTTACAGCCTGCGGGGTGCTATACCTGCTGTAAGGGTACGCAAAACGGTCGCCTGTCTAAAAGTTAAAATTGCCAGTTTCAGACTCCCTATACTTGTATCACTATCGGGGAAGACAGAGCCCCTTTGGTGCTGCATAGACATTTTTTCTGTGATTTCTTAAGAACCTCTGCTGGCAGCGAGTATCGGAGCTCCACCATCAGTGATTTGTTAGAGTGGTTAAAGGCGCTGCCCGCAAGGTGGTGCCTTTTTCTTTTTGGGGTTTGACCGGAAAGGGCAATAGCTGTAAATTAGTAAATCACTATACCTGAAAACATAGCCGCACGCTGTACCCATGTCTAAATATCTGAGCACTTTTCTCATCTCCCTATTTTCGGTCGGCATGATTCTAGCCGTAGCTTATCTGCTGGGCGTCACTTCCTTCTCTTTTGCCTGGGTTTTTAATTTCATGCTGATGATGGCGGTGTCGTCTATCATGCAAACCTTTAAACCAGCCCTCACAACTGAATACTTTGATGTGAAGGTATGGGAAAATGGCGGGCAGGTATACCGATGGTTTGGTGTCAACATCTTCCGGAAGCTGCTGGTTTGGGTTGGATGGGAAAGGCTTCATAAAGCGGTAAGCCCTGTCAAAAAAGATCTGGAGGCACTACAGCGGTTGGAATACAACACCCGACAATCTGAGTTCGGGCATTTGGTTATCTTCTTTATCGTACTTGGGTTTACCTTTTTCGTGTTATACCAATACGGACTAGAGCAATCGCTGTGGTTGATTTTTCTGAATATGATCCTGAACGTATACCCCATCCTGGTGCAGCGCTACAACCGCCCCCGACTGCAAAAGGCCATTCAGGTATGGAAAAGGCTATCAGCCGCATCTTCAAATGCGAAAATCACACGATAGTTTACCCAAACGAAAGTTAGCCTCTGGCCTCACTTCCTAAACTCTCAAACCCCCAAACTCCTATACCTTACAGCAGCTCCTTCGCCGGGTCCCAGAACAGCTTCTCAAACTCCACCACCTGGTCGTTCTCGATTTTAACGCCCTCCTGCTCCAGCCGCTCCTGCATGGCGTTGGAAGCTTCGAAGTGCTGCTTGCCTGTGAGCATACCGATTCTGTTAACCACCCGGTGCGCAGGTATAGCGGCAAATGGCTGCGAAGCGATCAAGGCCCAACCCACCATCCGGGCCGAACCCTTTGAGCCCAGGTAGCTGGCGATGGCGCCGTACGAAGTCACACGCCCCTCGGGGATCAGCCTAACTACCTCATAAACATCTTCAAAAAAGTTTTTCTTGTTGTCGCTCATACCTTTGCGCAAATTCTTTTATTCGTTTTTAAACCTCTGGAGTTGCCGTTTGTCTTATAATAGCGCCTGTTCGTAGAGTTCAGCTAGCCCATGCTTTTTACTACCATGATAAGCGTGTAAATTTAGTCGTTTTTTGCTGTTGTCTATACATTTAATACAAACCAGAATTTTATACCTTTGAGGTCACGCACCTCGAATCGAAGTTTAAATCTAAATGAACAAAACTGTCAAAACCATCCTTCTCCTGGTAGTTGCCGCCGTTGTGGGTTACCTACTTTACAGCAAAGTATTTTCTGGTAACGAAGAAACAAAAGCTGCCGGACCTACGGGCGGACCTATGGCTCAGAAAGTGGCCGTAGACGTGTTTGTAGTCTCTCCCACCGCTTTCCAGAACAGGATCACTTCTACCGGCTCCGTTATGCCGAACGAGGACGTGGAACTGCGCAGCGAAATATCCGGCCGCGTAACGGCTATCAACTTCAAGGAAGGTAGCCAGGTGAAAAAAGGACAGCTCCTGATGACAGTGAACGACGCAGACCTGCGCGCCCAGCTGGCCAAACTGCAGTCGAACCAGAAGTTGTACCAGGACATGGAGGAGCGCCAGCGCACCCTCCTCGAGAAAGAATACATCAGCCGCCAGGAGTATGACCAGGTAAGCAACCAGCTCGCCACCGCCACAGCAGACATCCAGGCGCTGAAAGCCACCTTGTCCAAAGCCTACGTGCGTGCGCCGTTTGATGGCGTGATCGGCCTGCGCCAGGTGAGTGAAGGCAGTTACGTAACGCCAACCACGCCTGTAGCCCGCATCGTCGACATCAGCCCTGTTAAAATCGACTTTTCCATACCCGGCCGCTATAGCCAATCCGTAAAAGTAGGCGATAAGATCACCTTCTCTTCCGAAGGCAGTGCTGAACGGTATGAAGCCACTATTTACGCCATACAGCCCAACATCGACCCCGCCACCCGCACCCTGCAACTGCGCGCCCTCTACGAGAACAAGAACCAGGAAATAAAACCGGGTGCCTTTGTGAAAGTGGAGCTTGGCCTGAAGGATGTGGAGGAAGCCATCCTTATACCTACTGAGTCGATCATCCCGGAGGCAACAGGACATAAAGTGTTCCTGGCAAAAGGCGGAAAAGCCCAGCCACAGATGGTGAAGATCGGCCAACGCTCTGAAACCATGATTCAGATCATTGAAGGAGTACAACCTGGCGATACCATCATCAGCTCAGGTATACTGCAGGCACGCCCCGGCTCTGATTTGAAAATCAGAAGAGTGACATCATCTGAAGTGAAGGAGTAGCACGCCGCAACGTGCTGCATGGAGCCTAAGGAGGTATAAATGAATCTCCTGAAGAGAAGGAATAAGTAATTAAGAAGTATGGCAAGTTTATCAAACATAAGTATAAAGCGCCCGGTACTCGCCATCGTGATGAGTATCACCATCATCGTATTCGGCATCATCGGGGTTAACTTCCTGGGCGTGCGCGAGTACCCGAGCGTGGACCCACCGATCGTGAACGTGTCCACCTCCTATACCGGGGCCAACGCCGAGACCATCGAGTCGGAGATTACCGAGCCGCTCGAGGAGTCCATCAACGGTATAGCAGGTATACGCACGCTTACCTCCTCCAGCAGCGAGGGCAGCAGCAATATCACAGTGGAGTTCAACCTGGGCATCGACCTGGAGGCTGCGGCCAACGACGTGCGTGACCGGGTGTCGCGGGCACAGCGCTTGCTGCCGGACGATGCCGACCCACCCACCATCGCCAAGGCCGACGCGGATGCAAACCCGATCCTGATGCTCGGCATCAAGAGCGAAACGCGCTCCCTGCTCGACCTTTCTGACCTTGCCACTAACATATTCAAGGAGCAGTTGCAGACCATTCCGGGTGTGAGTGCCATCAACATCTGGGGCGACAAGCGCTACTCCATGCGCCTGCGCATGGACCCGGACAAACTCTCCGCTCTCAGCGTAACGCCAGTTGAAGTACAGCAGGCGCTGACCAGGCAAAACGTGGAACTGCCCTCCGGAAGTATAGAGGGTGCCAGCACCGAGCTTTCGGTGCGCACGATGGGCCGCATTTCCACCCCGGAGGAGTTCAACAACCTGGTAGTGCGTCAGGACGCCGACCGCCTGATTCGCTTCCGTGACATCGGATTCGCCGAACTGGCACCTGAGAACGAGAAGACGGTACTTCGCTTCAACGGCATCCCGATGCTGGGCGTGGTAATCATCCCACAACCGGGCTCCAACCAGGTAGAGATCTCTGATGAGTTCTACAGACGCCTCGAGCACATCAAGAAAGACATCCCCAAAGACATCGAGCTGGTTATCGGCTTCGACAACTCACAGTACATCAAGGCTTCCCTTTTTGAGGTGCAGGAGACGTTCTTCATCGCCTTCGGCCTGGTAGTCGTTATTATCTTCCTTTTCCTGCGCGACTGGCGCTCCACGCTCATTCCAGTCGTGGCTATACCTGTCTCGCTCGTCGGCACCTTCTTCATCATGTACCTGATGGATTTCTCCATCAACGTGCTCACCTTGCTCGGTATCGTGCTCGCGATCGGCCTAGTGGTGGACGATGCCATTGTGGTGCTTGAGAACATCTATGCCCGCATAGAAGACGGGCAGGAACCTAAGAAGGCCGCCAAAAAGGGCTCCGAGGAAATATACTTTGCCATTATCTCCACCACGGTGGCGCTGGCCGCGGTGTTCATGCCCGTAGCCTTTCTGGAAGACACCACCGGCCGTCTCTTTAAGGAGTTCGGCATTGTGGTGGCCAGTTCGGTGATTATCTCGGCCTTCGTGTCGCTTACCATGACGCCGATGATGTCCTCGCGCATGCTCCGCCACCAGGAAAAGCCAAACTGGTTCTACCGCAAAACAGAGCCATTCTTTAACTCCCTAACCAATGGGTACCGCAGCAGCCTGGAGAGCTTCATGAAGTTCCGCTGGGTCGCTTTCATCCTGATACTCGCTTCGGCCGGCATCATCTGGGGACTCATGAAAACCATGCCATCGGAGCTAACGCCTGATGAGGACCGCAGCGGCCTGCGCATCAACGCCACCGGCCCTGAGGGTGCTTCCTTCGAGTTCATGGACAACTACATGCGCGAGCTGACGGCGCTGGTCAACGACTCGGTGCCAGGTATAGGCAGCATGACGAGTATGACCCGAAACGCCAACAGCGGCTTTATACGCCTGCGCCTGGTCGACCCATCTGAACGGGAACTGACCCAACAGCAGATCGTGGACAAGCTGCCTGGCCTGATCAACCAGATTCCGGGCGCGCGTGCTTTTGCCTCAGGTGACAAAGGCCTGGGCGGTGGCCGTGGCTCCGGACAGCCGGTGCAGTATGTAGTACAGTCGCAGAGTGTGGCGAAGCTGCGCGAGGTGGTTCCCCAGTTTCTGGAGGCAGCCCGTCAGGATCCTACTTTCAGTTTCGTGGACGTGAACGTGAAATTCAACAAGCCGGAGCTGCGTGTGGAGATTGACCGTGAGAAAGCGCTTTCACTGGGCGTGGACATCCGGGACGTGGCGCAGACGCTGCAGCTTGGCCTGAGCGGTTCCCGCTTCGGCTACTTTGTGCGAGGCGGCAAACAGTACCAGATCATCGGACAGGTGGAGCGGGCCAACCGCAGCGAGCCCCTGGACTTGCGCAGCCTATACGTAAAGAACAACGCCGGCGAGCTGATTCAATTGGACAACCTGATTGAGTTGAAGGAAGAGAGCGCTATGCCACAGATCTACCGCTTCAACCGTTTCGCGGCCGCTACTTTCAGCGCCTCGCTGGCCAAAGGCAAAACCATTGGCGACGGTATAGCGGCCATGGACGCGATAGCCGCCAAAACGCTGGACGAAACGTACCAGACAGCCCTGACAGGCCAGTCGAGGGACTTCCAGGAAAGCTCCGGCAGTTTGATGTTCGCCTTCTTACTCGCACTTGGTCTGATCTACCTGGCACTGGCAGCACAGTTCGAAAGCTTCCGTGATCCGATCATCATTATGTTCACCGTTCCACTGGCGTTGGCAGGCGCCTTGTTCAGCTTGTGGTACTTCGGCCAGACACTGAACATCTTCAGCCAGATCGGTATGATTATGCTGGTAGGTCTGGTGACCAAGAACGGTATCCTGCTGGTGGAATTTGCAAACCAGCGCAAGCAGGAGGGCCTGAGCAAGTACAGCGCCGCCATCGACTCCGCTGTTTCGCGTTTCCGTCCCATCCTGATGACAAGTTTGGCCACCATTCTGGGAACCCTGCCGATTGCCCTTGCACTTGGTGCGGGCTCCGAAAGCCGCGTGTCCATGGGTATAGCAGTAGTAGGCGGGCTTATATTCTCGACCGGCCTCACGCTCTACATCATCCCGGCTATTTATTCTTACTTCTCAACGGCCGAGGCGAACCTGGACCTGATGGAAGATAAAGACAGGGAGGCGGAGCAGGAACGTCGGAACGAGCGCAAGCAAGAAAGAGAGCACGCTCTGAGTAAATAATATCTGAAATCGAATCTCTGACGCTAAGATTTAAACCTTTGCATTCTAATATAATGTCCCCACTTAAAGTTGCAGCACTGTTCCTCCTGGGAGTAGTGCTGCTCTTCCCCAATAAACTTGCCGCACAGGAACAGCTTTCGCTGCAGGATGCCATCCGCATAGGGCTTCAAAACAATTACGACATCCAGATCGCAGGCCGGCAGGAGGCTATTGCCGAGAACAACGTCACCCGTGGCAATGCCGGTTTTCTGCCGAATGTGGACGCACGCGGGGGCCGTACCTTTAGTGAGAACAACTCCCGCCAGCAGTTTCAGACAGGCCCGGACCGCACCCGTAACGGCGCCAGCTCCAACAACCTCAACGGGAGCATTAACCTGAACTGGACCATATTCGACGGCATGGGCATGTTCATTAACTACGATCGGTTGAAGGCGCTGGAAAAATCAGGGGCTTTGTTCACCCGCGAAACCGTGCAGAACACGCTTGCCAACATTTTCGACAATTACTTTGAGGTGGTGCGCCAGTCCAAGAAGATGCAGGCCATTGAAGACGCCATTGCCATCTCGCAGGCGAGGGTAGACATCGCCCAGGCACAGTACGAAGTGGGTGTGAGCGCCAAGGTGGAGATTCTGCGTGCGCAGGTGGACTTTAACACCGACCGCTCGGAGCTGCTGGTGCAACAGGAGGCGCTTCAGAACGCCAAGATCAACCTGAACCAACTCCTCAGCCGCGACCCGAACATCGACTTTGTCGCCGTAGACTCCATTGTAGTTGACCCTAACCTGAACTACGGAAACGCGGATGCAGGCATGCTGGCCAACAACCCGCTTCTGGGTCGCCTCAAACTTAACCAGGAGATCGCCAGCCTGGACATCAGGTCCGTTCGTGCCAGCCGTCTCCCTGTGATCGGAGTGGTGGGTGCCTATAACTTTAACCGCTCAGAGAACGAACCGCTGAACGAATTCTCACCACTCTTTAACCAGAACCGGGGGTATAACTATGGCCTGAGTGTAAGCTTGCCTCTTTTTAGGGGGTTCAATACAAATCGCCTGGCTCAAAATGCCCGCATCAACCTGGAGTCTGCCAACCTTGAGTATAAGCGCCAGCAGAACCTGCTGGATGCCGCACTGGCCCGGGCCTACAGCCAGTACACCAACCGCCTGCAACTACTGCAACTGGAAGAAACCAACCTGACGCTGGCCCAGGAAAACGCCGCCATAGCCCTGGAACGCTACCGTCTGGGTCTTTTAACGGCCATTGAGCTGCGGGAGGCGCAGCGTAACCAGCTCGTTGCCGAAAACCGATTGATCGACATCCAGTTCCAGGCCAAGGCCGCTGAAACGGAGCTGAAGCGCATCAGCAGCACGCTGCTGCAGGAAGGAGCCGAATAACCATACCTCCCGGTATATATTGTGATTGCCTGATAAAAGTATAGCCCCGGCTATACTTTTATCATTTAGGGCTGTATCTTAGCATCATACCTAAAGCCCTTACACTGCCTGCATGGAACAGGAACTCTTCCAGATACTTGCCATTTCATTGGGACTCGGACTGTTGGTTGGTCTGCAGCGACAGCACGACAACGCCCAGATTGCCGGCATCCGCACGTTCCCGCTCATAACACTCTTTGGCACACTCACTGCCCTGATGGCCCGTGAAATGGGCGGATGGGTAGTAGGAGCCGGCTTGCTGGCCACTGCCGCCCTTGTCGTGACGGCCAACCTGATGAAAAAGAAGGAGCCTTTACCTGATGTGGGTCAAACCACTGAAGCGGCCCTTCTGCTCATGTTTGCGGTAGGCGCCTACCTGGTGTACGGCAGCAAGACAGTGGCTGTGGCTTTGGGCGCCACGGTAGCAGTTCTACTCCACCTCAAAGATACCCTGCACCGCATCGTATCGCGCATCGGGCAGCAGGACCTGACAGCCATCATGCAGTTTGTGGTCATTTCCTTTGTCATACTGCCTATACTGCCAGACCAGGCCTATGGCCCTTACGAAGTACTAAACCCAAATAACATCTGGCTGATGGTCGTGCTGATTGTAGGCATCGGGCTGCTGGGCTATTTTGTGTATAAGTTCTTCGGCAACAAGGCGGGCACATTTCTGGGTGGCGTGCTGGGCGGACTGATCTCGAGCACTGCTACTACGGTGAGCTATGCCCGCCGTGCTAAGGATTCCAAAGGAAGCAGCCAGCTGGCGGCTATTGTGATCTTCATTGCCTCTACGGTGGCCTTTTTCCGAATCCTGACTGAGATCCTGATCGTGGCGCCGGGTGTGATGCCACAAGTGGCCCCTCCCCTGCTGGTTGTGGTGGGGCTGATGGTCGTGACCGGCCTGATCGCTTACTTTACCAATAAAGAAGAAGGTGACCACATGCCCGAGCAGGAAAACCCCGCCCAACTGAAGGCGGCCCTCGTGTTCGGTGCTATTTACGGTATTGTGATTCTGGCAACAGCTGCCGCGAATGACTACCTCGGGGACAGTGGCCTGTACATTGTCGCCATCATTTCGGGCCTGACCGACGTGGATGCCATTACGCTCTCTACTTCCCGATTGATGAACATGGGCAATTTGTCGCCCGACAACGGCTGGCGAATCATTTTGGTGGCTGCCCTCTCCAATGTCGCTTTTAAAGGTGCTTTGGCCGGCTTTCTGGGAAACAGCAAGCTATTCGCTAAGATTTCGCTCCTGTTTGGCATTGTGCTGCTGGGCGGACTTCTGGTGCTCTGGTGGTGGCCGGAAGGCTATACCTGGCAGGTATAGCCCGCGTTATTACCTCACCCGAAATCACTGCCAAACCGACTAGGCCCGCGCAGGTATAAGCGGCAGCACCCTCTGCTGTCTCCTCACCGACTCCTGATGGATGCGGTCGAACAACTGCGTGACAAACTCCTCATTAAGATTTTTGCTAAGAGCGAGACTGGTGTGTTTTTCAAGCAGCTGCGCCCACCTGTTTTCCTGGAACACGGTAAGGTTATGCTGCGCTTTGTACTGGCCTATTTCAGCAGCCACCTGCATGCGGTAGCTCAACAGATCAATCAGTTGCTCATCAATGTAGTCAATAGAATGGCGCATGTCACTCAGATCGGCTGCCGCTTTTGTGTCAGTGGTCAACGGACGGCCACTCAGTTTTGCCAGCAGCTCTTTGAGGGTCTGTGGGGTAATCTGCTGGTCGGCGTCACTCCAGGCAGTTTCAGGGGTTATGTGCGTTTCGATCATCAGACCGTCCATGCGGAGTGCCAGGGCTGTTTCGGCTATACCTGCCAGCAGCTGACGGTTACCAGCAATGTGGCTGGGGTCGTTGATCAGCAACAGATCGGGGCGCAGCTCCTTCAGGGTCATGGGCATGCTCCACTCCGGGTTATTCCGGTACACCGACTTGCCCAACGGCGAGATGCCCCGGTGGATGGCGCCAACCTGTTTGATACCTGCCTTCTCCAGCCGCTCAATGGCTCCCAGCCATAGGTTTACATCCGGGTTAACAGGGTTTTTGACCAGCACGGGTATACCTGTACCTTTCAGGGCGTCTGCAATTTCCTGCACGGCAAACGGATTGGCTGTGGTACGCGCGCCGACCCAAAGCACATCGATACCGTGCTGCAGGCACTGCTCAACATGCATAGAGTTTGCCACCTCGGTTGCTACACGCAGGCCTGTTTCCTGTTGCACCCGCTGCAGCCAGGTGAGTCCCTGTTGGCCTACCCCCTCAAATGAGCCCGGGCGGGTTCTGGGTTTCCAGATGCCTGCTCTGAAGATATCCACTCCCGCATACTTTAACTGATGGGCTGTCGCCAGCACCTGCTCTTCTGTTTCAGCGCTGCAAGGCCCCGCTACGATGAGCGGCTGCTCCTGCGCTTTTAGTGTCCATGCTGATTTCGTATTCATATTGATTGAAGCTAACGTGTTTCTGAATTCTATTTATCTGATGTGTTAAACCTGGAGGCTGCTGAGTTCGTGTTGCTGTACCCTCCGTAGCAGTTGTGCCAGCGCTTCGGCAGGTTGCGTGAGCGCTACCCGGATATAGCCCTCGCCGTTGCGCCCGTATACCCGGCCGGGGGCCACAAAAAGGTCGAACGTGTTGAGCAGGTAGTCGCTGTAAGCGAAGCTGTCCTGCCAGCCGGGAGGTATAGCTGCCCACAGGTATAGCCCTGCCCCCGTGGTGGCGTAATTGCACTGCAGCTCATCCAGCAGTTGGCATATCAGGGTCCGTCTTTGCAGGTAGGTTGACTGCAATGCCGAATACCAGGCTTCGTCTGCCTCTAAGGCAACGATAGCGGCTTCCTGTATGGGTTTGAAAATGCCAGTGTCTGAGTAGCTTTTCATCTTAGCGACAGCATCGAGGTAGGTTGCTTTTCCGGCCAGCATACCTAGCCGCCAACCGGGCATATTGTGCGATTTGCTCAGCGAGTTAAGCTCCACGGCCACCTCCATAGCACCTGGCATACTCAAAATGCTGAGGGGCTCTTCGTTCAGGGTCAACGAATAGGGGTTATCATGACAAAGCAGGATCTGGTGCTTGTGGGCAAAAGAGACAAGCGCCTGCAGGTCCGCTTCACTTGCCACAGCCCCCGTCGGGTTGCCCGGAAAATTAAGCCACAGCATTTTGGTGGTGGGACTGACCAGACTTTCCAGTTCAGTCATATCAGGCAACCAGCCCTTCGCCGCCGTCAGGTTGTAATAGATTGCCTTGGCTCCGGCAGCTACTGCTGCGTTCGCATAGATGGGGTAGCCGGGGTCAGGTATAAGCACTTCATCGCCCGGGTCCAGGAAAGCCAGTGAAAGGTGCATGATGCCTTCTTTAGAGCCGATAAGTGGCAGGACCTCGTCCCGGTAATCAAGCGCTACCCCAAAGCTTCGTTTATACCAGGCACTCAGCGCCTGGCGCAATTCAGGGGTGCAGCGGTATGACTGGTACTGGTGCGCCTCTGCCCGTCCGGCCGCCTCTATCAGGGCTGCAGTCACCTTCGGGTCAGGTGCCAGATCCGGGTTTCCTATACCTAGGTTGAGGATGGTGCGCCCCTGCGCTTCAAGCTGACTGATCTCGGCCAGCTTTTGGGAGAAGTAGTAAGCGCCTGTGCTGTTGACGCGTATAGAAGGTTTGATCATAACAAGTAAATTAATGGGTATGGGCCGTGTATTTCCCCAGCAGGTCGACAGTTTCAGCCATCGCATTTAGTTCTGTGAGTGTCTCCTGCATTTGTTCTTCTGCCTCAAACCGCAGATCCAGGTAATAGCGGTAGTGCCAGGGCCGGCCAGGTATAGCCATTGATTCGATTTTAGAGACTTGCAGGTGCCGCTCCTGCAGCAGTGCCATAGCCTGTGTGAAAGCCTCTGGCTGAGGTGGCAGCACGAGGCTAAGGGTAGCCTTATTGCAGGGAGCTTCCTGTTGCGGCTGACGGTCCAGCACCAGAAAGCGGGTGTAGTTCTGTTTGCTCGCTTCGATGGATTCTCCAAGCACGACCAACCCGTGCCGGGAGATGGCCAGCGAGCTGCCGATGGCTGCCAACTCTGTAGAGCCGGCTTCAGCTACGTTCCGGATGCTTAGCGCCGTGTCCTCCGACTCGATCAGTTCTACAGCAGGATAGGCACCGAAAAAGGTGCGGCACTGATTGAGGGCCATGTAGTGGGAGTATACCTTGCGGATGCTCTGCAGCGAAGACCCCGGCACACCGCCCAGGTGCTGGCGAATGCGCATGATCACCTCTCCGCTTATCCACAGCTGGTGCTCCCGTATCAGTTCCAGATTAGGTTGTATCGTTCCCGCTATGGTATTCTCTATAGCCATGATGCCCTTGTCGGCCAGCCCACTGGCAACAGTCTCAGCCAGTTCCCGGAAAGTGAGGCAGGGCACTATCTCTATCGGCTGGTCGCCGAACCGGAGCCGGGCGGCTTCTTCGTGGAAGGCTCCTGCTATACCTTGAATTGCTATTTTCATTTAGATCAAAAAAAACGCCCCGGATTATGACTCCGGGGCGCTGGTGATAACTTTAGGTTAAAGTATAATCAATACAGCCCCGGGCGTTTACCAAAAAAGTAAAAGCTAAAACCAAAGCTGTAATAAAAATTCTGTTGTGTCAGATGCATTTGTATTGCTGATTTAAAACAAAAAAGGCTCCGCTTGGTGCGGAGCCTCTATATGATTGCATATACCTTTTCCCGCTTTAGTCCCGTGAAGGAAAAAAGTAAAAAAAGAAGGTATAAGATGTCTGCTGCTTGTTCATCTCAGTCGCCAATATAGAGACTTTTTATAAAACAACAATTTATTTTCGTTTTTATATCACAAAAACAGACCCTTCTAAGAAATTATATTTCTGTATACTATCCCTCTCCTAACTCAATTATCTGGCTTTAAAGCACCCGTACGCACTTTGGTTGGTGACTTTGCACTGAAGGAATTATAGAATACCTTTAATAAAACAGACTGCACCTCGCAATTGTAAAATTTTTATCGTATATTGTAAAAAAATAAATGAACCTATATACCAACTATAATGTAGTTAGTATATAATTAAACAACACAGAATGAATAACGGAACAGTAAAATTCTTTAATGACCTGAAAGGTTTTGGTTTTATTAAAGAAGACAACACAGATCAGGAGTACTTTGTACACGTGACTGGCCTGGTACATGAAATCCAGGAAAACGACAAAGTGACTTTTGAATTGCAGGAAGGCAGAAAAGGACTAAACGCGATTAACGTTAAGCGTGCTTAGTTTCTAGATATAAGTCATTTCGAGAAAAGCCTTGCCTGCGGGTGAGGCTTTTTTTTAAGTTTGATGTGCACGTATTTGCACCACTCCCCGTTTGTATAATGCCGCCCTGGCAATGTTTCACCTAACCCCTCCTTACGATGAATAGAAGATACCTGGTAGACACTACCACACGCGAGTACATCTGCGTAGCCCTCCAAAAAGGACAGGATTGGACCCCAAACAATCAGGATTCCCTCCCAAAGTTCATGAACTCTCGTAAAAACAAAGACCAACCCGACTTCGAACTTGTAACCGGCGAGTATAACGACAATTCATTTTTTGAAAAGTGGATTCGCAATGGCACAAATTTCCTGTTCAGGTACTAACAAACCTGAACATCCGCTTACCGTAATTATATAGATCATTTAACAGCAATATGGGTAGATCACAAGAAACCTTCAGTAAAAAAGAAAAAGAGAAGAAGAAACTTAAGAAAAGACAAGACAAAGAGCAGAAGCGCGAGGAGCGTATGGCCAACTCTGACAAAGGCAAAGGCCTGGATGAAATGTTGGCCTATGTGGACGAGTTCGGCAATATCACCGACACGCCGCCAGACCCTACGAAGAAGAAAAAAGAATTCAAGCAGGAAGATATTCAGATCGGTGTGGCCAAGCAGGCCGATATCGACCCGGCTGACCTGATCCGAAAAGGAACCGTTTCTTTTTTCAACGATTCGAAAGGCTACGGCTTCATCCAGGATCATGTGACCCAGGAGCGTGTCTTTGTGCACCAGAATGGTTTGGTGAACGCGATCAAGGAAAATGATCGTGTAACTTTTGAGGTTGAAAAAGGCCCCAAAGGATTGAATGCTGTTAACGTTAAACTGGCGTAATCCCCTCTGGTTCAAAAGCCTACGAATATAGCTTTAAGCCATCTAGTTTAACTTAGGTGATTATAAATTTGAAATCTCCTGCTATTGTCAGTAATAATACTGACTGCAGGAGATTTTTTTGTCGTATAAGCTTCCTGGTCACAGCTGCTCGTACCTTTGTGGCAGGACCGTGATGATGAACCGCACCCTACTAGTATGGACACGACAAACACCCCGAAGGCCCTGATATTGCAGGAGGCTCAACAACAGTTTTTTAAGCAAGGCTACAGCAAGGTATTGATGGCTGACCTGGCCAAGCAGCTGGGTATGAGCAAAAAAACGCTGTACCAGTATTTCAGAGGAAAAGAGGAATTGCTCCACGCCGTGATTAAGCACTACCTGGAAGCACTGCAGCGGGAAGTAGAACACCTGCTCCAGCAGGAAGAAGCCGATTTCACCCGCAAAGCGGAACAAGTCTTCCGGACCGTCGGACAGCGCTTTGCACTTATCAACGGGCAGCTGCTCACTGACATTCGAAAGCACACCCCCAAGACCTGGCAACTACTACAACAGTACCGCACCGAGGCCGCTTTTAAGCGATTCAAAACATTGCTAGAAGAAGGCAGCCGGAAGGGCTTTATCCGGAAAGACGCCAATATCTCGCTGGCAGTGCTGCTTTACGCCAGTGCGCTGGAGAAGATCCTGGACCCGGAGTTTATCGGCCAGGTACCACCAGAACTAATGAGGGATATCGATTATAGCCCATCTGCCGTGTATGAGGGCCTGGCTAACCTGATCTTTCATGGTTTGCTGGAGAAGAAGTAAGCAATCAGCAGACTAAGCAAAGCTTGCTGCTATACCTTAACTACCAAACTAAATACCTAAAAAACAGCTTGTTGATGTTGCTGTAAATTAAAATATAACTATATTTAGTAAAGTTTTCTCGTTTCTCACTCATCAGACAAGGTATGAAAGCAAGAACTTTACTCCTCCTCCCCCTTCTGGCCATGCTGGCTGGCTGCCCCAAAGGCAAAGAAGAAATCAAGCAGCTATACCCTCAAAAGGTGGTAATCGGCGGAACATCCCATGAGTTCCAATACGACCAGGGAAGGGTATACAGCGTAACGACCATCAGGCCTAATTTCTATGAGGAGGTGACTTATAGTTACCATGATGAACATTTCAAAGAGCCAGATAATTTACATAAGGATAAAATATTTGAAGTAGTTTGGAGGCCCGATGCTGGTACGATTGGCTGGGATAGGAGCGACTCTGTTATTATGAAGAAGGAATGGCTTATCAGATCTGATGAAACAGGGCTTTTAGCACGTGAGACTCAAAGTACCTTACTACATCACGTAACTGCAAGGGACTATGTATACCATGTATATGATACCACAAATCAGTTGACAGCATCCAAATACTATTTTTACAACCCAGCTGACTGGAATACAAGCACCGTGCTAGATGATCCAAAATATATTTCCAAGGTGATCTCCTATTCCTACGAGCAGGGCAAACTAACCAAAGTAGCCTACAGCGCCCCCAGCGCCCAAAAGCCGTACCTCACCATCGAACTGGAGTACGACGACAAGCTAGGCTACCTGCGGAGCCTTCCCCTCGAAGCCAAGTTCATGCCGCTGGAACTTCCTTACCGGGATCACAACATCACCCGCTATACCGTGCGCGACCGGGACGGCAATATCAGAAAGGACCTCTCATATACCTGCCGCTATACCTACAACCGCGATGGGTACCCCACCAAGATTAAAAAAACCATGCTGGATGGACTGGAACAGGAAGGGTATATTGTATATAAGGCTTCCATCGGAAAATCAGCGGTAGCAGAGGCTGGTTTGGTAGACGCGAATTAAATACTGCCCAAGCAAACGGTGAGGAGCGTATCCGGTATTTCAAGATTCTTTTCTATTGCTGTTTCTCTCAGCCAACCTTAACATTTAAAAAAATATATACTTTATCTCTTGGATTTACGTATTGCAATAGTAACTTTGAAACACAAAGTACTTTATCATGAACCAACAGCAAGACCAACTCGCCACTCTGCATGAGATCCGCAGTATCATGGACCGCTCATCCCGCTTCATTTCGCTGAGCGGATTATCAGGAGTATTTGCCGGACTATTCGCGCTTGCGGGCGCTGGACTGGTTAGATGGCACCTGAGTGAGCATAATATTGTATACAGGGATACTTACACAATCAGCCTGAACTGGAACACGATTGTTTTCCTGATCACGGTGGCAGCTTTTGTTTTTATACTCGCCATAAGTTCGGCACTGTATTTTACTCACCGCAAAGCCAGCAAAAGCAGACAGCGCATGTGGGACAGCAAGTCGCGCCGGCTGCTCATCAACCTGGCTATACCTTTGGCGGTAGGCGGCTTCTTTTGCGCGGTGTTGATTTATCATGGCATCATCTACCTGGTGGCTCCTGCCATGCTTATTTTCTATGGTCTCGCCCTGGTGAACGGGAGCAAGTATACGCTCAGCGATATTCGCTACTTGGGTATAAGTGAGGTCATACTGGGCTTGTTCGCTGCTGTGTTTATTGGTTACGGTCTGCTCTCCTGGACAATCGGTTTTGGTGTACTGCACATTGTGTATGGCACCCTCATGTATTACAAGTACGAAAGGTAGCCAGCGTGAGAGCGTATCTGGAAAATATCAACAAGGCTTTTGAAAGCAGAGCCCGGCTTGGAATTATGTCTGTGCTGATGGTAGAGGACAGCGTGGATTTCAATACGCTGAAAGAAACCCTGCAACTGACAGACGGAAACCTGGCCAGCCATTTGCGCGCGCTGGAGGAGGCGCAGTACCTGCGGGTAGAAAAGCAATTTGTCGGGCGAAAACCCAATACAACGTATCATGCCACTGACTTGGGCCGCAAAGCTTTCACCAATCACTTAGATGCGCTTGAGCAGTTGATTTTGGACAACAGAAAAGACGATTAAATTTTTTTATAGCTACACTTTGAAAAACAAAGTACTTTATGAACACGAAAACTATAACTAAAAAACTTACTCAGAACGAGCTATCCCTCCTACATGTGGGCACCGGACTAACGCTCTTCTCTTTTCTGATCTTCCTGCTGCCGGAGTGGGGAATTGCGGCGAAGGACGGGGCGGCATTCGCTATCTTTTGGGTTAACTACGGCCTGGCAATCCTCTACTTTGTCCTATTGCTGTTGGATGGCAGGTATACGATCAAAAAACCTTTTCAGGATCTGGAGCACCTTTATCCCCTGCTAGTACTGGCCATCATCAGCTGCTATTCGCTTAACCGGCAGATGAGCATTTTTCAGGATTCGGTTCCGTGGTTAGAAGCACTTGTCTGTTTGTTCTGTGTCGCGCTGGTGACCTATAGCTACAATCCCCTTCTGCCCCGCCTGGCAAACCAAATGCTACTCTTCGTGCTAGGTATAGGTGCTGTGCTTTGGGTTTACTATGCCTTATACCTGTTCCCGCTCTACGCGCCTAGTTTCATGCTCTCGTTCGTGCTGGGTCTTTCGCTGCATACCTTCGTGCCATTGTGGGTGGTGCTGAGCCTGGTTTTCGCAGTGAAAAAAGCAGTAGCCGCTGACCAGCAGTATGGGCGGAGTTTCCTGGCGGGGGCGGCTTTTCCGGTGCTTTTCGCGGCCTTCTTTCTGGTGCAGTGGTACCAGCGCAACCAGCAAATCAACTTTCTGGCAAACGAAGAAGTCATAAAAGAAAATGACACGCTGCCGCGCTGGGTGAGCCTCAGTCAACAGTTGCCTGCCGACTACATCACGGAGCGGATCATGAAAACGGATCTGGTCTACCAGGCCCCATCCGAGGAGTTCAGCATGTGGGAATTACCGGAAGGCAGCTTCAGCGAAATCAAGCGGCACGATCCGCTAGTGATCCTTTCACTCTTTCTGCTGGGCAGGCCGAATGTAGAACGGCAGGAGAAGATAAAAATTCTGGAAAGCCTATACGATGCCCGGCATCAGGCAGAGCAGCGGCTCTGGTCTGGCAATAACCTGAGCACAGTTAGTGTAGTGTCGCAGGTCAGGCTATACCCTGCTCACCGCCTTGCCTACACCGAAAAGGTGCTCAGCATCCACAACAGCATGCCCAACAGCTGGAACCAACAGGAGGCGATCTATACCTTCTTTTTGCCGGAGGGAAGCGTGGTGTCCTCACTCTCGCTGTGGATAGAGGGCCGTGAAGAGAAAGGCTACCTCACCACCAAGGGCAAAGCGCATACGGCCTACAACACCATTGTCGGCAGGGAGCGTCGGGACCCATCGGTCATACACTGGCAGGAAGGAAGCAGGGTATCTGTTCGTGTGTTCCCCTGCACGCCTGACGAGAACCGGCAGTTCAAGATCGGCGTAACTTCCCCTCTCCGGCAGGATGGTCAGGAATTGGTGTACGACAATGTGTACTTCACAGGCCCATCTGCTGCAGGTGCCACTGAAACCTCCATGATCTATGTGAAAGGCGAAGCGCTGCCGCTCCACCTCCCGGCGGGGTATGAAGAGACGAAACTCGGAGTATACAAGCGACAGAGCAGCTACCAACAGGACTGGAGCCTACGCCTGTCCGCTACTAAACTTGCAAGTGACAGCTTTGCTTTTGGCGGAAGCAGTTACCAGTTGCAGGAGCTGTCACAGCAGCTGGAAACCTTCACTCCCACGCAGGTATACCTTGACATCAACGCCAGTTGGTCAGCCCGGGAGTTGGATCAGGTATGGGACTTGATAAAAGACAGGCAGGTATACGTGTGGCAGGACCGGATGCTAAAGCTAACGGCAGAAAATAAAACGCAAGTATTCAGTCATCTGACACAGCAACAGTACTCACTGTTTCCGCTACACAAGATAAAGCACACAGAGCAGGCACTCGTCATCAGCAAGAGCAAGGGCAGCTCCCCTAACCTGAGTGATCTGAAGAACACGGGCTTTGCAGAAGAGATGACTGAAAAGCTGCCATTGCAAGGCCCTGTCAGAGTCTATACCTTAGGTGAGGAGCTCTCCCCATACCTTAGAGGTTTGAAGGAGCTTCAGGTGATCGCCACGATGCAAGGGGACGTGCAATCCATGGCTGACCTGCTCCAGCAGGGTCAATTTATCCAAGCCATACCTGCCAAAGACGTTGTGCGGTTGGGCACCTCAGGTATAGGTATAGCCAAAACAGCAAACAGCACCAGCGGCAGCGCCCCCGACCACCTGCTCAGGCTCTTTGCCTACAACCACATCCTGCAGCAGATCGGCCCCCGCTACTTCTGCCAGGGCGATATCGAAGACGAACTGATTCAGGAAGCAGCACAGGCCAACATTGTAAGTCCGGTCTCCAGCCTGATCGTACTCGAAACACAGGCGGATTACGAGCGCTTCGACATACAGAAAAGCAAGGATAGTCTTGGGAATGCCAGCATGAATGCCTCGGGCGCCGTGCCAGAACCGGAAGAATGGGCCCTGATTATTATCGCCCTCATAGCGGTTGCATTTGTGACACTAAAACCCTATTTCCTGCGATGAAAGAAACTGCTTTACGCGCTGACCTGCTCCTGATACTGGGAGTGCTCGGGCTATACCTTGCCATCGGAGGGTTTTACCTGAAGGATTACCTGCTTTGGGATAGCCAGTGGTTACTTGCGCTTGTGCTGGTGCCACTGGTAGCCCAGGGCCGGCCCGGCAGATCGCTATCGCCGTGGCTGCTGCTTATTGGTGCGGCGTTGGTTATACTAGCCGCCAGCCTGCAAAACAGCACTTTTTACTTTTTTGGCTTTTTGCTGACCATTTGGTGCGGGGCGAAGCTCCTATACGGCCGAATTTCACTCTATCCTTTGCTATTGGTGCTGGTGGCCTCCCCTATCTTCCAGTACATCGCCAACATTATCAGTTTCCCGCTGCGTATGCAACTGACTACCTGGGCTGTTGCTGCGCTGCGGGCCATGGGAGCAGAAGCAGAAGCGGCCGGCAATCTGATACTGGTTAATGGGGAGGAGTTCGCTGTTGATCCGGCTTGTGCAGGTCTTTCTATGCTCTCGCTCACGTTTATTCTGGCTGTGTTTCTGCTGGCACGGTTACAGCACACCAGGCAACTGGTTTGGCCCCTCTGGCTGCTAGGGTCGCTGCTGGGATTTATGCTACTACTGAATCTGGTCTCGAACCTGCTGCGCATTCTGCTGCTTGTTTGGTTTAAAGTGCTCCCCGACAACCCGATGCATGACGTACTCGGCCTGCTCTGCCTCGTCCTATACGCACTGGTTCCCTTTTACCTCGTTGCGCAGCACCTGCACCGCCCTTTCGGGAAAGCCATTCAAACAAAAGAGGTACAGCCTACAGTCAGCCTGCGAGGTTCTTTACTGCTGAACTACCTCATGCTTCTTATGCTGATAGGGACCGGGGTAGGTATAAAAGGTGAGAACAAATCAATAGCTGTAGCGGCGACTCCGCAATTGTCCGGATTCGAAAGCCAGGTGATGCCGAATGGTGTTACCAAATACAGCAATCAGGAGACATTGGTATACCTGAAGCCTGTGCATGCATTTTACTCTACCGAGCACCATCCCCTTATATGCTGGGAGGGCAGCGGCTACAAATTCAAGCGGGTGCAGCAGCGGCAGGTGGGCAGCCGCACCATTTATGTGGGTGAACTGGAGAAGGGAAGCGAGAGGCTCTACACCGCCTGGTGGATGGACAATGGTCAGCACCAAACCATCGAACAGTGGGACTGGCGCTGGCGCATGCTGAAAGGCGAAGAAAAGTTCAGGCTGGTCAATGTAACAGTAGCCCGGCATGAGGACTTAACCCAGGCGGCGCTGGCTGTGATGGAGCAGTCGGAAATCAAAGCTTATGCCAAGCAATAGAAAACAAAAAGCCCATCAATCGCTGATTGATGGGCTCTGCTCTTTAGTCGATAGCAGCAGGGTATCTGTCATTCAGTACCTTTTTAACAACGCATTATCGTAATTCTTATAATAATACTTTGGTATGAGTGCCTCCATTAGCAAAGCTTTAAAGATTCCACACAAAGTGTTTCTAATACAGACTAAAATTATACCCAATAGTTGCTGTGAAGTCACTGGTTCTGCCATGCCCGGTCCTGTCTCTGAACTGATTTACGGTATTCAGCGCAAAGCTATGTCGGTTCAGGAACTGGTAAGCTACATTGCAGCGGAGGTTCAGGATGGTATTTTGGACCGTTGCATCTGCCAGGTTTCTGTTGTAGGAAGTAGAAACACCGGTGGAAAGTTTCTTGTCCAGAAGCCGCTTGTTAATAGCAAGGGTAGGCCCAAGGGTGACAAAGTCGTTACGGCCGATGGTGTTGTAGCTCAGGTTGAAGGCGCCGGTTACGCTCAACGCATAGGGCAGAAACGAGATGGTATAAGCCGAGGACAGGTTGTAGAACTGGGAGCCGCTCCCCATCCTAACCACATCTCCCTGCTTGTCTGCAGCATCCTGAAAACTCAGGTTCACATTCAGGTTCTGACTCTTCTGATCATCATTCCCAAGCAGGTATAGCGCATTCAAGGAGGCATTCTGTGATATCTGTGTAAAATCCAGCGTGTCGATGTACTCGTATTCACTTACCTGGTTGATCAGCCGGAACTGGGGTTTCAGGTTCATGTAGGTCTGAAAATTGGAATAGGCCAGCGTGACATTCATTTTTTCACTGGGCATATAATTCACATTCGCCGCCCCGATCATCCGGCGTGTCCTGCTCGTTTTATTGCGATCCAGGTCATCCTGCTGCATCCCCACGTTTACATTAAAGTTCACCTTGTCATTAAACAGGGCATGGGCCAGGGTAGCCGTCATGTTCTCCATGTCGTTGTTGAAGTAGTAGGCTCCCAGAGTTTCATAGCCCGGGTCTACCCGCTCATACTCTACCCCAATAGAGCCTTTCCGGAGACTGTAGGCGACCTGGGTCTTCAGGGCCGAGTAAACACTGGTGGAAGCCCGCTCCCTTACCAGCCTGGACAACGACAGCTCACCTGTTGGATCCACCTCCTGTGCCCGAAGGTCGCGAGTCAGCACGCTGGTGGCGTACTCCAGTTTCACGGCCAGTTCTTTGGAGGGCCTGTACCCGATCTCAATGCCGGTGGCGAGGTTACTCTGCGGGTAAATCAGCAGGCTGTCCGGTTTGTAGCTCAGCGAGTTTTGGTTGTCTTTGGCTCCGAAAACATGCAGGCCTACGGTATACTTCTCCTGCTCATAAGTGACCTTAGCACCATAGCCCACCCGTTCGTAAGCAGGCAGCACATTCAGGTTAAGTGAATCATACTCTACGGCACGCTGCAGGCGGCCGTACATGGCGCTCAGCTTCAGGGGGCTATTGGGGGTCAGCTCTATACCTGCTCCGGTGAAAAGGTGTCCGTTTAAGGTATAAGGTGAAAAAGACATGCCCACATCCCCGATATGCGCCGTGGCCCATTTGTAAGACGGATGGATACTCAGGCGATTTGGAAGTACCGGGTAGTTAAAGCTCCTTCCTACATTCGTCATGTTGAAAGAAAAAGGAAGGTTGATTTTCCCGAGCACATTCACACTCATATTTCCATTCAACATGTATGAAAATGGCTCCCGCCCATAGCTGCCGTTCCCGTTATAGAAAACAGTGTTGGCAGACAAGCCGCCACTGACCTTCAACGGGTTGCCTTTGCCAAACAATCCCTTCGGATCACTCAGGTCGAACTGCTGCGCTTGCACATGCGCACTAATCGTTAAGAAAGCCAGCAGTAGGAAGAGCTGGATACGCTGCTCTGATAAGGTGTAAAAGTTTATTCTCATAAAGCCTCCTTCTGCACTTTCACATCCAACAGTACATAGGAGCCGCTCCCCTCCTGCACAAACCGTTTAATTTTGATGGCGCCTTTTCTTCCGTCCTGCGTCTGAAAGAGCACCACCCGCGGTACCTGCGCATCTGTAAACTGCTTACCACCTTCTGCCGACTCGACTATTTTTACTCCCCTGAGCAGCGCGTCATCCTTCATGCTGTCGAAAGCTTCCGCTGTTACATTCGGCCCGCAGTTGCATAGCTCCTGTGAGTTGATATAAACGGTGGTATTAGCTGCTGGTATGGCATCGAAAGTCCAGTTTTGAACCTCTGCCGGAGAAACGAACTTGTTGTAGCTGAAGGAGGAGTTAATGCCAAAGTATACCAAGTCCACCAAGCCACCATTCGCTTCTGTAACCTCTCCTTTTCTGAGTGTCTGTCGGAGCTTCGTGGAATAGAAGGAACCTACAGTAGCATGCGCAGCACTTATACCCAGCTTTACATCTGTATGGGTGGTGAGGTTAGAGTTTGCCTTGACTGTAATAGTTTTGGTAACCGTCTTCGTCTCCTTGCCATTGCTGGCTTGCAGGGACACAGTATAGCTGCCGGGCTGTGAGAAGAGCACGTCTGTTTCAGCTGCTTCAGGCGCTGTGAGCTGCCCCCCGGGCGCTGACCAGGTATAGGATGTGCCGCTGATGGTTTTGTTCTGCAGACTGACCTTTAAGGGAGCCTCCAGGTCTTCATTCTCAGGTATAATGTCAAAGTCCGGGGCGAGTGCCGGGGCAACGGTAATATTTTTGGATAGGGTATACTGCGATCTGCTGTTCGCCACCTGAAGTGTGATGGTGTGCTCGCCTGCCGTTGTGAAGGTAACAAAGCCTGGGTCGGCAGCCGTGGAAGTAGCGGGCGAACCTCCCTCGAAGGTCCAGCTATACGTGTTGGCTCCCTGCGTCTTGTTTAGCACCTTTACCGCAACCGGAGCAAAGGCATTGTCCAGTACCTCCAGGTCGAAGTCAATCTGAACGGCTTCATCCAGTTCCAATACGATTTCCTTTACCTGACGCTCATCCTGGTTCCAGGCTTCCAGGGTTATCTTGTGTTGTCCGGCCGTGGGAAAGACGATGGTGCCGGGATTTTTTTGGGTAGAGGAGGCAGGCTGTCCATTTTCAAATGTCCATTTGTAGTTGGTTGCGCCCGTCGTCTTGTTGGTCAGGTTGACTTTAACCGGAATGCTGTAATCATTTTCCTCTACTGTAAAGCTAAAGTCTGCCGTTACGGCAATCACCTGCTCCTTTTCGCATGCGAAAAGTCCCCACAGGCATAGCAGTAACACAAGAGCTTTACAGCAGCTGTGTAAACTTGTTTTCATAGGTAATAAGCGGCCAATTAATAGCTGTTTCCAGTGTAGAAACAGTACTATATATTACAAAGTATAAATATACTGATTGTTATATATAAATAAAGCTTATAGTCCTTGAAAATCTTCTTCTGTGGCATTAGCAGGACAAATAGGATGGTTTGAGGCGGGGAGAGCTAGTACGTATGCTAATAGGCATGATGATATATTTATCAAATCTGTTCCCTTCTTGCACCTATAATGCGGTTTCCTGACATTTGTATAATCCAGTTAGCATAGTAGTCGTTGATGCCTGCATCATCTTTCTCAGTCAAATCAAAAGCAAGCTCATATGAAAAGTCCGTCCGAAAATAATCTGTGCCCTTACCCAAATAGTTGATGCCTGAAAACTCAAATTTGAAAACAGCTTCCTCTTTCTCCCAGAAGATCCTAGCAAGACATTCCAGTAGAATATTTGCGCTCTCAATCATGGAGACAGTGGGAATTTTATATTCCTTTAGAAAAGTTAAAAACTCTCTGAATATACCCCATTCAAATGTTTCTTTATCTGCAAAAAACTCGATGTTCACCCGCTGAGCATTAGAAGGTAATTCGCCCACCCAAAGGTTACCCGAGCCTGCCTGCCTAAAAATCAGATCCTCGTTATCTACATTAACTACTTTTTGATCTTCCATCCTTTTAATGCATTACTAAGATATCTAGAGTACTTTTAATTATTTGATAAACCGCTCTCAATAATTTCATTCCTATTAAAAGCAAATTGGCTTCTTAGTTCTTTGCTAATGCTAATTCTAAAAGAATAAGGAGCTGCTCCCTTCTTACCAATAAGCTAATTGCTTAGAATCTGTAGAGCGACTGTGACAATACTATTTCTCTATTTTCTCTTAAATACATGAAATATGGATAGAGAAAGAGTGTTCCTGATTAACCTTCAGCAAATAGAAAAGTCATTTCAGCTCAGCCTTTGCCTCACCTTCTGAGATAGCAAGTTCCCTTTTTGCTTTGCTAAAGCGGTCAAAGGTAAGTGATAAGGACTAAGTGATACTGCGTCATCAAACTTAAGCACTGGTAAGCCAAAATAGATGTCTTTAGCATTATCTAGTTCTAGGTACCACTTAGCCGCTGACACATTAGTCTTGATTACTTGCCCGATATAACTGGCTAAACCATCCAAGATACTTGTTCCTTCTTCTGATTTTAGAAATTCGGAGTCGTAAGTTTTAAGAATATAATCTTCCAGAACATCTAAGGAATTAATAGACAGGTCTAACCTTTGTGAAACAGAGTTTGGGAAGTGATGTAATAGTTCTTCTATTTTGTCTGGCAAACATGTGATCCACCATTCAAATTGTTCTACCTTTTCAGTTCTATCTTCTCCTCTCACTAATATCCTAACTTAAACCTTTAACGATTGAACGACAATTGTTTACCTTTTAGATATTTACTGATGGTTTTCAAAGCTTTAAACAACTTCTTTGATTACTTCTTGCTTAATGTCTTCATAAATTGAAAATATCCCTTTCAAGATTTCTTCCAATTCAGTTTCTGAAGTATAAATCGGTAAATTATACCGTTTCCTCTCAAATGGAATGTTCATATCCTCCGGAAGAAAATCAAATCGTCCCTGTGGGTTAAGAGAAGAATCTTTATTCTTTACGTAAAGAAGACTCTCAACCTGCCCGTCTTTTAAGACCATATTTAGAGTAAATGAGTAATTGCCATATTTATCAATTATCTGATAAAAGCTACCTTTAGCGTAATATCTAAACTCATAATCAAACTTCTCTAAAACACTTTCATAGATTGACCTGTTTGTCCCCCTCATTCTATTCTCATAATCCTGATGGGAATCGCATAATTCTCTATAGCGCCTAGCAAAAGCTATCTTCTCAAAGATTGGTTTTAACTCCATCATATCTGTATTTGCACCTTCAGGTCGCATTAAAATCATTTCATAGCATCGACTTCGAACTAATTTAACCTTTCTCCGTGTCCTGGACCAGATCATCAAAGAGCTGCTTCCAGTTAGCCTGTTAGGCTATATCTTCCGACCGTTTCTGACAGCCGGGCTTAGGCTGGCCAATACTACGTCTGCCTCATTCTCTATTAGCAAAAAAAGTTATTGCAGTTATTGAATAGCAGCAAAGATGTGCGGCGAGCACACGCCACTTGATCTGAAGTGCAACCAAAAAGTTTGACCTGCTCGCTATTAGAACTAGGGCCGCAACAGCAAGCAGATCGGTAGATCAAATATTGAAAGAACATGATTTGGATTAAACACCCGTTATGCCTGACTTTTTAGCTCCTCGAAGAAAGCATACCCATCGTAGTTGGGTAACTCTCTAGTCGGCAATAATTCTTTAGTTATCAAGGGGTGCTCAAAGGTGATTTCTATGCCTTTTATGTATGCTAGTTTTGCAAGGGCCGTAGCTTCTAGATTGATATACTCTTTAACTACCGCAGGTTGCTCTTGCTTATAGTGCAATGCAACGATTTCCTGCAAGCCTTTCTCTATTGTTGTTATCGCATTGTCTAGAAAACCTTCAAATACTGTTACGATACCAATGTATTGCTTTGCCCATCCCTTCTTACTCCATTTCTTTAAACCTTCGATGTTTGCTTGGAGCGCCTGTTGATCATCCTTCAAAACAGCTTGAACTGCCTTACCAAAATAAGTTGAAAAAGAATCAGGGTGTTCGGTCGTGACATAACTTAAATATCGCTTCATCAAGTTGCTGCTATCACTTAGTAGTGGAAAAGTAAATGTATCTAGTACATTGAATATCTCTCCATTAAGTTTTTCGTGATAGTAAGAATTTGTCATTGCAACCTTGTACAGAAAGACCTTGCTCGATTGTAGATCCTTATCGATAAATGCCTTATGCAAGAAGAATATCGTGTTGATTCCCTTGAGGGAGAGGATGAAGAAAGGTTTTTCCTCTGGAATATCTATTTTCCCTAGAATAAATCTCTCATCACCTATTGATCTCTTATAGGATTGGTTTAAAGAAATTGCAGCCATTAAAAGTTAACCAGTTTGATAATTATGACTCGTTATAAAATTTATAGGCGCTCAAATACATGAAGATTATTATTCCTATCTAAAATATACCAGCGATCATTGTAGTACTTCATTTCAAGAATCTGTGCAACACCTTCTCTCCTCATATCTAATTCATAGCTCCAAACTACTTCTTTCTTAGTTCTATCAAACACTCCAATCTTACCGCTTCGGTCATCACAAAAGTATAAGTTCTGATGTTTAGAGGGGAAAATGGTGTTACGGAAGCTAGCGCTAATATTGTGAGCCTCCATGCTTTGGCTTACATCAATGTACTCTCTTCTAGGAGTTTCTTCGTTCAGGTTGATTCTGTTAAAAAAAGTATCTCGTAAGCCAATAATCTCGCCCCCATCAGCGTCTAACTGCATCAACTCTCCGTAAGGAATGTAATCTCCTTCTTTTACTTCGTATGGTAAGGCTCGGAGATCAGTTTCCTGATAGCCCACCTTCTGGATCAGTTCTCCCTTATTGATATCAAAAGCTAAAAGCTTTCCTGAGTTTAGACTAATCCAAAGTACACTATCATTTATTCCGAGATAGGAGTAGATGTTTTCTTCTGACTTAATTTGATCTGTTCCTGTGTAAGAACCGAAATATTTAGTAAGGTCAAGACGGGCTCGAATTCTTCCATCTAGCGAGCTATAAACCACCAGATAGTTATGCTCAATGGATACCAATATATCTTCTAGGAAAGTACTACTTGTTATTTCCTTGGTTGTCCATAAAACATCATTACTTCTGATATCTATTAACTTTGATTCTATTTCTACAGGGTAATAACCCACCCACCTTGTGCTTAACGCAATCCCGCTCTCTCTATTTATATCATCTACCGTGATACTCTCCGGAAGAGTAGATAGCTTATAGTCCCCATCTAAATCTTGAAGGATCATAGCAGAATTATCATCTTTCTTAATCAAAATGAGATCGTTACTCACTATTTGTACCTTCGTAAAACCTTCGTCGATGACTTTGCTATACTTTAAAGTGTCACCATTAAAAAGGGATAGAGAATTATCATTGCTTAAAACAACCAGCGTATACTCAAAGGCATCAAAATCCTTAACTGTTTCACTTTGTATGAATTTAAACATGTCCTTACAATTTCTCTTCGCTATTCCTCCTAACTGCGGCCAAGAAGTTATGTTATCGTTCTTACATAAGGCTTTTTTTAGTGTCTTGTCTATTCTATACTGTCAAACTCACCATTCATTACACCAATCTTGATTCCATGTTCTGTTTCCCAAGGACATCTAAATACTAAATTGTAATACCTAAAATCTAGAAAACTAACATCAAACCATATATAATCTAACTGAGCACTACTTAAAGCTTCTTCCTCTGTGAATATATTAAAATAAGCTTTGTTTGCTTCAACTTCACTGCTAAACCCCTCTTTAGGGACATTATTATAGCTAATATTTGAAATGCAAGTTTGATAATGATCCCATATTCCTCGTTTTAACCAAGCATTATTTTTTTTATCAAAAGATAATAGCTCATTGACGATATCAGTAATCAAATCCATTTCTGCTTCCGATTTAGTACCAGAAGCATTAAGAGCTAAGACCTTAACTTTTTTATTAAAAAAAGGAATAAGTAATTTAATCTCAAACTGTGAGCATAATTCCCCCTGTGAAAGATTTCCTTTATTTATTATCTCTTCTTTTGTCATTTCTAATAAACAATTTATTAATTAAAATTAGGGCCCTTAAAAAGTCCTTGTAGTCCACGATCTATTGTTGCAGCCCCTCCTGAGTGACCAAAACCGCCACTTGTTACATTATGAACGCTTGACGGTACAGGAATCATAGATCTACCATCTTGATGATGGTGCCACGTATGCTCCACGCCATCTATTTTAATCTTACCATTGGGCAGTGGTTGAACATTTTTTGCTCCAAACTTATTTCTCGCCCAATTATTTGCTGCTGTCATATCAGTCCCTTTACCTGTTAAGGCATTAGACTCAAAAACATACTTTTTACCTGCTGAATATGCAGTGAAGTCTGGAAACCCATCTTTATCATATCTAATACTTACACTTTTACCTTCAATTATCTTTGTTACTGTAAAATCAATTTTGCCTTTGAAACCTGCAGGAGCTTGAAGATTTTTGTATAAATCTCCCACTTTTTGTTGTAAGTCTGGACTTAATTTGGATACTTTTTCTAACAAATCAATGTTAAACCTTACATCATGTCCTGCATTATTGAACACCTCCCAACTACCCACCAACTCCGGCTTCTTATATATAGCCTTGTACAGACCTTCTGGATCATTGGCAAGATCATCAAGCAGTCTCCTTCTGACTGTCTCGTCTGCGATGTCGTCCACGCGCTTCCTCACAGCCGGGCTTAAACTCGCCAAAACATCATCTGCTTTTTTGGCAGCAACTACAGCCAACTCTTTAGCCTCTGCTGCATTTTTCACGATGCCTTCGGCTGGGTTATCCTTAATATCTTTGATCTTAAGAAGGCTCTTTACGCCCCCAATGGCAATCATCGATACCCGCACAGCATCCTTACCGCCTTGATGACTGGCTACATCGCCACCCAATCTATAATTCTCATACCGCTCCAGAGCCAGGTTCTGAATGTCCTCCCACTTCAGGTCTTTGATGCTGCCCCATACCCCTTCGTATGTCTCCCTTGGGTGGCGCACTACCTGATAGGCAAACTGCACAAACTGTACACCTTCCAAGGCTTCGTCCAGCACCTGATCAGTGGCACCAGCCATAAGCGCCGGCATTTTGAAGCTACTTTGTTCATATTCGTCTGGTTTCTGCTGTTTGTTCCATACCCGCTCAGGCAAGCGTGCATCCTTTACAACTTCTTTACCGAACTCATAAATTGCTGCAATGGATTCTACAACACCCATTTTCTCTTTATAGAATTGTCCATAAGTTGCAGATGTACCATTACTTTGAGCATCTGCACTAGATGTCAGAGAGGCAACTTCCTCAAGTGCCTGTTTTTTAATCTCTTTTTCTATCGCTGGCAGTTCACTTTGAAGCTTTGCATGGTCGGACGTTAACTTATTCTTGCCGAAGTTCATTTCCACTCCCCACTTCTGCCCGTCCCAGCAGGCAAAGATGGCAACGTCGTCTGTGAAGTCTTTCGATACCACTTTTTGCTTAGCCTTTTCAGGACTTAGCTGACTTATACTTTGGCTTCTAGCTGTTAACTCTGTTACTTTACCTGCTTTGCAATCTGCTAAGTATACCTTAGTACCGTTTAAGCCTTTCTTCTGCAACCATTTCTGAAGCATACCATCTTTCAGGTATGCTAATAATGGATTGCTTGCTTCCTCTTCACAGTCTTTAAATGGCAATCTTTTTACAGTCTGCAGTTTCCGGTAAGGTTCGAGAAATAATATAGTCTTATCCATTACCCTTTCAGCTACAATGGCTGGAAATCTATAATCAACTTCCTGTATCTCTACCCCACAGTCTCCACCAAAATTATATTTGAGTAGTAGCCTAATATTTTGCTGGCCCGCTTGGTAAGGAGTCTTATCTTTATATAACTCGTCTGTATATTTCTTATCTTTTGCTACAAAATATCCAAGGAATGCGTGGCCGTCTGAGCTCAGTTTGTCCTTAGGTATTTTTGCAACGTAGCTTTTACCATTCCACTTGAATGCTCCAAGAGTACCGTCTGGTAGTATGCTTTCATGAAACTTCCTGAACTCAGGCTCAGCTCCTTCAGGCAATGTTATTGGCGTGCCTATAGGTGTCAGGTATGTTATTCTCCCATCTGACTTCACCGCCTCCCCTTTGGCCAAACTCTTCTGGTCTGGTGCATCCACTGTAGGATTCTGATGCTCCATCTTGTATACCTCCTCCACAAATTGGAGCTGGTAGCTAGCTTCAGTAGCCTGAGCAATGGCCTGTGCCTGTGCATCTCCGTCGCCAGCCGCAGCCAACATAGTTTTCTCTCTCAGCTCCTCCATCAGTTCCTGGAACACTGCTTTCTGTTCAGGAGACATTCCCGGAATTTTAGCCAGCGCTTTGTTCTGGGATTCCTCAAGTGAATCCATATCCTCCTGTGTTGCTGTTCCAGACTTGATTTTGGAAATTAACTCATCCAGTTTGGCGGTAACAATCTTTACTGCTGCTGTAGCATGCTGCCACACTTCACCCACATCCGCCACCTGCCCCTCACTCGCGTCATATACTGTCTCGATCACACCGGCTATCAGCTGGTAATCAGTGTTTACCTGTATATTGGCAAACTGTACCCGCACGCGGGTTTCGCCCAGGAAAGGGATGACCACGTAGCCGGTGCCCGTGAAGCTTTTCTGGCCGCTTACACGCAGCAGGCGCACCGGGAAGTCTCCGGCCATGATCACCTCGCCCGGCTGCAGGGCCTCCAGTTGTGTCTTGTTTGCCAGGTTCAGGCGCGGCTCCAGGTTACACTGCGCCAGGCCCTGAGCAGCTCCCCGTTCCGGCATGTCGAAGCGGTGCAGCGGACTAAAAGCCCAGGCATCCTCACTGGTTACTGTGCCGCACTGGCTACCAACGCGGTACTCATAGCTGCGCCCTGCCTTCAGCTCGTAGAGCATGGCTCGTGGCTCGCTGCTGCGTACCTTGTGCCACTGATCTGCTTTGCTGTTGCCGAGCTCCCGGTATTCCACCAGGTAGCGGAAAGCGGTCGGGTCCGGCATCCAGGCAATCTCAGCCCTTCCGGATTCAGCCCTGGCCAGTGCCTGCCTTGGTGCCGGACAGTCGGCCTGGTAGGTAAACCAATGTACCTCCGTATACCCACTGTTGCGGAAGAGCTCGGTGGTCTCTGCCCCTATACCTCCTTTTGCCCGCACACGCCAGCCATAGCGCCTGCCCGGCAACAGGGCCGGTTCAGCAGGGCCATACAGCAGTGTGGTCGTGCGGGTGGTTGTCTGGAACAGCGGCTGCGACGTGCGGAAAGCGACCTCCGGTGATATACCTGTGTCCCAGAGCTCCACCAGCGTAAACTCATACTCAGCGGCAAAAGCGCTACTGGCGAGGTGGCGCGGCGTCCATTGGAAAATAATGTTCTGCGGGTCGCGGTATGGGATGAGCTCCCCCTTGCGCGGCAGGTTCACCAGCGGCGGGTCAGAAAGGCTCAGCCAGGCTGTGGCACAGCTTTTCTGCGACACCACCTGCCCTGTGTTCACTTCCACGGCTTCAAAGCAGAAACTGTAAAGCCCTTCCGGCAGCCTGCCCTGCTGCTGGTACTGGCTGCGGGTCATGCCCGAGAAGTCCAGGTTATTGGGGTGAAAGTAGGGTGCCAGGTCCTGCAGCGAGAGCCGCAGCGGCACGCCCGCCTCCAGCTGCAATAGCGGCAGGTCTGCGTAAGCTTTGTTACGGAGCTGCGCACTCTGCCCTTCTATGCTCATGCGCAGCCTGACCGACAGCACCGGCTTTTGCAGGTCGCGGCTGATGAGCGTGACCACCATTTTCTCCCGGTCCTGGCTGTAGTAGTCGCTCAGGTAGATGCTGTAGGGCTGCAGCAGCTGCGGGATCACCTGCACCGGCTTTACCTGTTGCGCGCTGCCTGTTCGCCAGCAGCCAGCCAGGAGCAAGAAGAGTATAAGTAGTTTTCGTAGCATTCGCATATTGTAATTCACTGTACTGAGTTTGCTCCTAGCCTGTGCTATAGCGCAGTACCGGGAGCAGAGTTGTAGTGCCGCAGGCATGGTTTCCGGGGTCACTGTTTAAATGATAATGATCTTTAAAATTCTGCTGCCTTTGGCTGTTTCCAGCACCAGGAAGTACTGGCCCGCCGCCAGCTTGCCTGCCAGTTCGTACCTGATCTCGTAAGAGTCGGAGCCGCCCTCGTGCCGGTCGTCTACCAGGCTGTTGTGCTGCATATTGAAGAAGCGTAGTCGCACAGCCGTTTTCTCCAGCAGCTTTATCCGGGCGGTGAAGTTGCCCGTGCTTGGGTTCGGCAAAACAGTAAACTCTTTAATGAATGGCTCCTGGGTGGCACCCAGGTTATCGAAGCCCTGACGCTCCAGGATCATGATCTTCTTCGTCAGCACCTGCTCACAGCCGCCCATTAAGGCCTTCATACCGATGGTATACTCGCCTGCCTGCGTAAACTTCAACTTCAGTTCCTGCTGGTCCTGTGCCACCACTTGCGCCTGAGATTGTGCAGGCAGCACCCACTCCACCGACTCAGGAGCCGGATCGCTGATGTTTACGGCCACTACTTCATCGCCCACAAATGCCTGTGTGGAGACTACAAAATCGGCAGCCACCACCGCAGCGCTTACCGTAACCTTCACTTCATCTCTTCCGACGCAGCCTTTGCTGTCGGTCACCGTTACCCAGTAAGTTCCTGCCTGGGTCAGCATTACGGCGGCCGTAGCGGCTGTAATGCCATTGTCGCTGCTCCACTGGTAGGTAGCGCCTGCATCGGCAATGGTTGCGTTGAGCTCCACGGACTGCCCCTGGCACAATACTTTGTCCGGACCAAGGTTTACGGTAAGTGGAGCCGGCTCCTGCAGGGTATACTGCTGCACCGAGATACAGCCCTCGGCGTCGGTAATGGTGACGGTATAGGTGCCGCTGCAGAGACCGGAAATAGCACTGGTGGTAGCGCCGGTGTTCCAGGTATAGGTATAAGGTGCTACCCCACCGGTTACCTGCAGGCTGATGCTTCCGTTGCAGTCCTGGTAGCAGACAGGCGCCGTAACTGCCGCCTCTACCTGGATGTTCGATGGATGCAGTATCTCCACCTGGCCCGCCACCTCACAACCGTTAGCGTCCTGCACAAACACAAAGTATTTTCCTGCCGGGAGATTCTCCTGATTTGCCGTAGTTGCTTCATTGGACCAGGTATAGGTATAAGGGGCCGTGCCGCCTGCTACCAGTGCTGTGGCAGTGCCGTTGGTGCCGGAGTCACAGGTAACAGGTGTAGCGCTGAGGCTAAGCGTAAGCAGTTCCGGCTCTGAAATGATGACCGCTTCTGAATACTGCGTGGCTCCGTTCCTGTCTGTTACCTGCACCTGGTAGGTGCCTGCCCCCAGTCCGCTGGCCATGTAGCCTGACTTACCAGTTGAGACTCTTTTGCCGCCTTCCAGCCTAAACCAGTTGTAGCGGTAAGGCGGTGCGTCATAGGGCACGCCTCCTTCGGCAGTAGCCACCAACTCACCCGTCTGCTCTCCATGGCACAGGATAAAGGCGACCTGTTCCACTGCCACCGTCAGGAGTGGCGGCTGGGTAATTTCAAAGGTCTGTGTAACATAGCAGCCAAGGAAATTTTCACCGGTGGCTTGCTTAAAGTTCCGGTCGTATACCTGCAGGGTATAGATCCCCTCCGGCACGTTAACGAGCGTGGTTCGGAAGGCTCCGCCTTCGACAGATGTGTTGTAGTTATCCAATGGGTTTTGCTGCTCATCCAGCCATACCACCTGGTACTCTCCTGCCGCGTCCGGTGTGCCACCTGTGATAGTGGCTACAATGCTTCCGTCGCTGCCGCCAAAGATGAGCGGAGCTACTACTTCACTGTTGCTGATCTGTAGGGGCGCGAGCGGTTGGCTTACCTCCACCTGCAGTTCTTTTTCGGCTGCGCCTTCTTTTGCATAGCAACTGTTCTTGTCACGCACTTTGAGGTAATAAGTGCCCGCCGGAAGCTGCTGAACCGTGTGTGTGGTAGCTGCCTGAAAGGGAACCCAGGTATATTCCGTAGCGGTAGCAGACCGGAAGCCGAGTTCATAGTTCCCACTGCCACCGGCAGCAGTTATGCTGATCTGTCCATCGCTTCCGCCAAAACATGCTACCTCCCTGGACGAAGCCTGGAGCGTAACAGCAGCCGGCTGCGCCACCACAAAGGGACTCGATTCCTGGGTAATGCCGTACTGATCCGTTACCAGCACCACATAGTTTCCGGCTGCCAGCTCAGTGGCATGTTTCCCTGTATGTGCTAGCGTCCGTCGTACATTATTTTCAATCTTATACCACTGATACTGGTAAGTATCGCCTTCAAACGGCACCCCACCGCTTGCTTCGGCTTCCAGGGAGGCTGTTGATTCGCCGTAGCAAAGAATCAGATCATTTTGTTTCATCGTCACTTCCAGTTTAGGTGGCTCCGTTACCTCGAACTCGTGCATCACAAAGCAGCCTACACTATTTGCTGCTACAGCAGCCTGGTAGTTGTTGTCGTATACCTGCAGGGTGTAGGTTCCTTTGCCCACCTGCTGCAGTGTGGTTTCGAACACGCCGTCCGTCACGGCAGTGGTATAGGTGCTCAGTTGTCCGTTCGCCCTGTTACGCCACACCACGGTGTAGCTACCATCTGCTTTTGGAGTACCTCCTGTTACGCGCACCTGTATGCTGCCATCTGCAGCCCCGAAAGCACGCGGTGGATTGACACGGAACCATGCTAAACTGAGCGGGGACTCTGGCTGAGAAATTGTTACCAGTCCCTCGGCTTCCTGGCCGCTGGCGTCTGTTACGAGACAGCCGTTCTTATCCCTTACTTTTATAAAATAGGAGCCGGCAACAAGGCCTATCAGTGTATGGGTGTTTGCTCCGCTGAAAGCTATCCAAGTAAAATCGGCATCGTCTGCTGCCATAAAGCCCAGCTGGTAACCGCCCTGCCCTCCTGCAGCTGTAATCGTTATCTGACCGTCGGCTCCTCCGTAGCAGAGCACATCACGTGCACTCGCTGTGAAGGAAAGTGCAGCCGGTTCCGAGAGCACAAACGGTGCTGACTCCACTGTGATATTGTTTTTGTCGGTCACCCGTACCTTGTAGGTTCCCGCCGTTAAGTTGCCGATCTCCGGTGCGCTTTCGTCTGCAAGTAGTCTCCAGTTGCCGTTTTGCTGCTGAAACCATTCGTAGGTATAGGCTCCGTCACCGGTTGCTGTGAGAAGCACCCCTCCTGTGGCCGTTCCCTTTAAACTGCCAGTCGCAGCTCCGTGACAAAGAATCAGACTGGTTTGGGCCAGTGTTACCTCCAGCTTTGGAGGCTGTTTCACTTCAAACGTCTGCACCAGCTCACAGCCGCTGCCTGCTTCAGCAGCATAGTTCCTGTCGCGTACCTTCAAGGTATAGCTACCTGCAGCCACCTGATCTAAGGTGGTGGTAAAGGCTCCAGAGGCTGTGCTGTTGTTTACATTTGTGAGTATCCTTCCACTAGCATCGGTCCACTCCACAGTGTAAGTACCTCCTGCAAGTGGAGTTCCACCTACAATGACTGCCCGAATGCTGCCATCGCTATACCCAAAGGCCAAGGGCTCGGTGATGGTGGTATTGTCCACCTTCAGCGGCGCTGCAGGCTGTGTTATAATCACTTCTTTCTCCTCTATTTCGCAGCCGTTCCCGTCTTGCACCTTGACGTAATAACTGCCAGCTGACAGGCCGGAAAAGGTATGGCTGGTTGCGTTGCCAAATGAAGTCCAGTCCCACACAGTTTCATTTGCATTCCGGACCATGGCCCGATAATTCCCTACACCACCTCCGGCTGTGATGCTGATCTGCCCGTCGCTGCCACCAAAGCAGGACACTTGCCTGGCGACGGCAGGGCTGAATGTTACCTGGGTTGGGGAACTGAAGCTGGCGGTTGCAAAGTTGCCAGTTCCCCCTGTGTAAGAAGGTATACCTGCGTAACCAGCGATCATACTAATAGCATATTCTCCAGGTCCGAGTATCTCAGGCCAGGTATAGGAATTGTCCGGTGCCAGTGCCGTTATGTTCTCAGCTGATTCGCTCTGGGCACCACTCAAGGACAGGTTCAGTTTCTCGCCGTTTAGGAGCGCCCGGTCAAAGTAAATCTTAAGACTTCCATTCTTTTCTCCAAAGCACCGGTTGGGGAACGGCTCTACTTTCGTAATGTTCGGAGCACTCAGGCGTGCATTCATGGTGACGGTATTCGTCCCAATATCGGCACAGGCATACTTGACTCTGAAATAAATATTACGCCCAACCATATTCTGGAAGTCAGTACCAAACAGGTCTCTTCCGGTAAATGAGGTGCCAGGGGTATAATTGATACCTGAAGGAAAGTCTCTCCAGATTATACCTTCTATAGGGATTGGCCAGCCCCAGGTTTCCATGGTTCCGTATTGCCAGTGATAGGCATAGTTGGGGAAACCGGCTGTAGCATTCAGCGTTACTTTGTGGTCTGATGGCAGAAAATTCTCAGGATTCTCCGGGTTGTACACCCCTGAAATAGATGCTACCGGGTAAATCAATACCTCTACGATACTTTCCCACTGCGGTACAAAACCATCATTTGCTACAAATTTTCGGTAGTAGCAGGATTTGTATGTGTTTGGTATAAGAATTTGCTTATTCCCGTCATTACCGTTACAACCAACGGCATTTCTCCATTCCCTCTTGCCATAGATTGTCATACCGGTCAGATTCTTGGCACCGGAAAACCGGATCGTCTGCTCAGGTAAAGTCACAAAAGTTTTGCTCAGAGAATTATTCAGGTTAAAGTTGACAACTGTTTCGGAAGCTGCGTTGCCATAGTTGAGGGTTACCTTAAACTCATTACTACACCTGCCACTATGATTGTCCTGCGAGTCCCTGATCTGCATTTTGATCTTCATCTCGTACTGGACCTGGCCATATAACCAGCTGCAGTTGATCAGGCAAAATATCAATGTGAGTAAAAGTCTGTTCATAGAGGGCGTGTAATTAATAGGTCACTGTGATTTCTTTCATTTTGGACATACCGCCGCTTTTGAGCCTGGCGCGTACCAGGTAGCGGTACTGCGTGTTTGGCTGCAGCGCCTCATCCACCACCTGCTTCTGGTCTCCCTGCACGTACTTCCAAAGAGTAGGCGGTGCGTCATTGGCGGCTTTGTAAAGCTGGTATTCGGCCACGTTCTGCAGGTTGTCGGCCCAGAAGAGCTGGATGTAGCGCTTTTCTCTGTCGACGAAAGAAGTAAGGTCTTTTATCTCCGCCACATTAACTCCCGGAGGAATTTTGACATGAAGCGAAGCGGATGGCTCCGACAGTAAGCCACTCTCATCTTTGGCTGCCAGGTAGTACTGGTAAGTCTTTCCCTCTTCCACCTGCCCGTCCACATAACTCGTTTTATCCTTAGCCAATGTCAGGAGCGGCTGCCAGTCCTCCTTGTCGTTCTGCCTGCGGTGCAGGATGTAAGCCGCCAGGTCTCTGTCAGATCCGGGAGCCCAGTCTAGCCGTACAGTACTGTTCTCTACCTTATAGGAGGTGAGCACAGGCTTATTCGGCGGAATAATATCCGGCAGCGTTACCTCCAGTACAGCTGAGAAAGCCGACTGGTTAAAGCGCCTGTCAAGTGCTGTCACGGTGTAATAGAGTTTGTTGTTCAGGCTCTTGAGAGATACCTTCTCTGTATAGAATGAAGCTTGTTGTACTGAATCAATGACAGGTATAGGCTCATGCTCCATAGAAGCTGTCCTGAATACTTTGTAGCCACGCAGATCAGCCTCTGTGTTGGGCTGCCAGCTTAGTGTCACCACACCAGTACGGTCTACGGAGGCAGTTAAACCAACCGGAAAGGCAGGAGGAATGGAGTCGAGCGGCTGTACCATCACAGGAAAGGAGGTACGCGATTCTCCTTCCAGTGCCAGGGCCGTTATGGTGAAGTAGCTTGTCGAGCTTAATGTACTGGAATGGGTCTTACGTGTGGTGGGAGCCAAGCCACTAGTCACGACGCGGTAGGGACCGGCTGCGTCCGCCGCCTGGTTCAGCTGAAAGCCCCTGATCAGACCTGAGGCCTCTTCGGGGAATTCCCACTCCAGTTCCAGCACGCCTTTCTCGTTGAGCATACTGCTGGTGATGTGTGGCACATAGCTCAGCAGGTTCTTTCCTTTGCCGCTTACTGCTTCTGATGGAGGTCCTTTTTCTCCGAAGGGCGACACCCCCCGAATCCGGTAGTGATAGACGGTGGTATTGTCCTGCAGGGTATCGACCAGGTACATCCGGTCGGCGCCACCTTCACCTTTCTCTCTCAGGTTGGTAACAGGCAGGCTGGATAGCGGATGAAAACTCTGCCCCCCATCGTCCGACCTCTCTACAAAGTAAGAATTATAGTAGCTCCGTAGCAGGTTATCGTCCCAACTCAGCATCACACTCTTGTCGCCGAATCTTGCCGAAACTGCATCTGGTTTAGGCAGTTCCTCATAGTCCTCCAGGCCGATATACACGGAGGCAGAGTCAACAAAGCCCTTCTCACGGGGCATTTTCGGAGTCAGCCTATACAAGTATTTTTCATGCGGTTTGGCCTCATGGTCTACTATACCCAGACCAGCTAATTGAGCCGCCTCGAAGCTTTGGTCTGCCGCATAAAGCGCGAAGGCAAATCGTTGCTGCGCATCTTCAGACTGGGCTATCACCTGGGCTATACCTGCTTCTCCTCCTGAACTCAGCTCAAAGTCATCGCCATAAATAGCCTGTGCAAGTACCGCTGCATAATTGTCCTGCTGGGCAAGCGCCTCCCATTCTTCCAAAGAACGTGGCTTGATCACCCCATCCCCTATAGTCTTCTTGATGGGTTTACTCAGCACCAGGTTGCCCTGCATGACGGTATAGCGCACCAGGGTATAGCCATAGGTGTTCAGCTGCTTCCAGGCCAGCGGATCATCCACAGCCCAGCGCAGTAGGATTTTGTTTTTTTGCGGCCGGGCGATGAGCTGCGATTTTGCTTCCTGTTTCTTCTGTGCGAATACAGGTTGCCCGCCAAAAAGAATAGTAAAAAATGCTACTAAAAGGGTTACTAGTTTGGTTTTCATAACTTAATCGGATTCGCGTATTCTACTATGGTGCTGCTTCCTTTCCGGCCTCCTGGCAACACATACTGGTACTTTACCTGGTAAGCTCCATCGCGCATAAACTGGAACCTGCCGGTAATAAAATAACTGTACTTCGAAAGTCCAGGCATGCCGAGGTACTTGTTGATGATCTGGTTCTGCAGGTCCAGATAATCGTTTTTGTAAGTATGCGGCAGGTTGTAAATGTAAGGCAGACGATTCTGAAGCCCTCCTATACCTTCTTCCACAGCTACTTTGTAATTGTGCAGAACAGGCAGGGCTCTCGCAGGCTTTAGCCCGAACTCAGCCGTGTCGCGATGCGTCAGGTATAGATCTTCAGCAAGTGGGTACTGTTGGTAGAGATTCGGATAGATGTCGTAGCGGAAATAAGCGTCGTTCAGCAAAGCGACCGGCTGCACCAGGGGCTTGGAGCCTGTCGTAGCTACCCCGGTCAACTCACTGATATCGAATGGCTCCGATGGCTGAATCTCCTGTTCCAGCCTGATCACATCAGAGGCTACACGGCCCCAGATAGACTTACTCCCCCTGCTGACGCTGGTTATTTTATCGGAGAATGTACCATAGCTGCTGGTATGGAAGGAATAGGCGAGCAGCGAACGGGCACCGCCTTCACGAACGGTCTCTGCCGCTTTGTTGTCCCGTACTGAAACGTTAGCCCCTTCCTGACTTACGACCTCCCGATAGCCTTCCTGCTCTGTACTAGCTGCACCTGCCTGTGATTTGACGATCCAGTCAAAGCTGTAGTTTGCCGCTGCCCCTAAGGCTGGGAGCGTAAAATTGATCTGGTTGTTTTGCGGGTCGTAACGGTATTGCTGCCTCGCCACAGGTTTGTCCTGCTGCAGCACCTGTAACTCCAGCTCCTGCCCTTCTTTGAACAGGTATGCCTGCCCCCGTTTCAGTTTGACATACCCTTGCGAATACTCATTCCTGTAGAAGTTTCTCTGATCGACTACCGGGTAGGCATAGGCTATGTTATGAAGGGGAATGTTGTCTGGAGCTGTACCTGTTGTAAAGGTTATTTCCCGCTCCTCACCGCTCTTCTTCCCGTCTACATACACCGCCTGCCAACTGCCGTTCTTCAGCTCCTCAAAGCTTACTCTGGCAACTGCCTTAATCTCTGAAGATGGCGGAAGAATTTCACTGGAGATGAAGGTAACCGCGTCTTTGTTGCTGTTCCATTCCAGAGTACCGACTATTTGCTGGCTTTTATGTGTTAGCCTGAACTCATCCAGTTTGATGCGATATGTGCTCCTTCCCTTCTCGTCTTCTATTTCTACCGGCACATCCACACGCATGTTGAAGGCTAACTGAGGAGCCGCAAACACGTCGGTTTCAGCACGGTCTTTCGGCGCTATGTCAGCGATGATCTGAACTCCCAGCGGGCTATCCATGCCACCGCCTACTATGGTGCACTCCTCTCCTATGGTTAGTTTGTAACGGACATTTCCTTTCACCAGGCCCCCCATCACATTGAAACGTACGCCCAGATAACCCGTGAACCAGGAAGGGTTTGGCAGCTTGGCCTGCAGAAGGGCAGCCGTCCCGCCTTTGATAACAGGAACTCTGGCTTTCACGAATCGCAGGTTTACCTTCACGCCCAGCTCCCCCTGCAGGTATACATAGGCCTGACCGTTTGCATACCAGCCGTCCATACCGATCGGACTCATGCTTCCTGCGCAATAGGCTCCTTCATAGTTCTTCAGCATCATGTCGAAGCCCACACCCGCATTAAAATTCGAGTATAGCATCAGGAAGGTGAGGTCGCCTGTTTCTACCTGCAGGCTGGAGCCGAAGGCCATTCCTTTGCCATCTCCCAGGGCGTTCTCATCTCGCATGTAGTCGAGCGAAGCCAGTTCTACACCCAGTATGTCAGACACCTCTCTGGGCGGTGCGGGTGAAGCGGGTATCCTGTCGCCTGCCATGAAGTAGCTTCCTGTTTTTACGCCTACTTTGCCTACACCGAACTGCAGCCCCAGCCGGTCTTCCGGCGTGCCCATGTGCAGGTACCACTCCTGCGGCGCGATCTGCATCACAGCCCAACCCGCCCTGTTGCCTGAAGAAGTTCCCCTTATCAGTCCTCCTGCAGCATTAATGTACAGGTCCATGTTGGCATAAAAACTCCTTCGGGTAAAGTCCATCTGCATACCCAGGTAAGCCGATACGCCCGCCTGCCCCGGTGCTTCACTGACAGGCGTGATGATGGCAGCCGCCTGCTGCGGATTATAAAGCTTGAGACTTTCCAGCCTGTCTGCCAGCGCAGGATTACCCTTCACATAAGCATCCGTTTTCTCCTGTATGGCCTGGAATTTATCTGACAGGAGTTTATCGGCATTTTCCAGACCAGGGACGTTGGCCATAAATTTGGCGAAGCCAAAGAAGCCCAGGTAATTGATGCCGCCGTTTTGGTTGAAAGCAGCCTCAAAGGAAGCCTCTCCGTTCATAACGGACTTTTCGCCTACGCTGAAGAGTACGGCAGCTTTCATACCAAGCCCCATTGAAGCATCAGGACGGTAAACAGCCCCGGTGGGTGAGGCTAGCAGATTCGTACCCTCGCGCTTCATTCGGTAAGAAGCTCCACCTCCAAACCCGGTTAAATTGACAGGAGGCACAATGGGCGCCCCACCTGGAAAGGAGGCACGCGCATCCACAAACCAATAGTTAAACTCTTTTCTGCCGAACATGGCCCTGGCCTGCACATCCAGTTCCAGCGCCTTGAAGTTGGCACGAACCTCCCCTGCAAAACCATTACCATAGATCGGGTCATCCTGCATGAGGGTAAGCTTACCCTCCATGGCAAGGGTGCCCAGGTCAGCCCGTAGGTTGATAGATTCCAGCTCTACTTTTTTATACTTCCATACCTGGATCTCACCCTTGCTTTTATCCAGTTCGCTCACCAGATTTAAACTGGTGCTACCTGCAAACTGTTTCTCCATCAGGTTTACCTTCAGGTCAAAATCAAGGGATACTTCTTCGTTGCGGTTGCGTAGTGCTATGTTATTGATTGAGACAGGGAAATTGGCCACACGCACCTCTCCTCTGTAACCGAAATAATCGGCAGCCAGCATGGGAGCATTAGTCTGTAGGGTCAGTCCTTTAAATTCAATTCCTTTGAAATCCGCTATTGCTTCGGCACTGCCAGCATCCCTCCTGGCGGCAATACTCATCTGGCCATGAAGTGTTGCCTTGGGTATAAATACCCCGTCTTTTACATTCATCTCCAGGTAAGAGTCGCTGAAGAGGGTTGCATTGGCCTGCCACAGGTCCAGTTGCAGTTCGTCTAGAGGATTTACCTGCAACAAGTACTCGTTATTGGCGGCGATCAGAGCGGTATAGCCCAGCGGAACTTTCGAAGCAATAGGCAGGGCAACAGCCCCCTCGAAACCAGCACTCACCAGTTGGTTAGCCTCCAGTCCCAGCTCAAAATAGTTAACTGAAAATGCCCAGCCAGAAGCTGTCCCTTCAGAAAGCGGGAGTAGATTTTGGGCGGAGAGGAAGCCCGTCAGCCCATTATCATCGAGAAGCATGTGGGAGGCTTGAAAAGAAACTCTTCCGCCACTTTTAGCGCTGGACTTAAACTGTGGCGGGAGCTGCACATCCAGGTGGTGCAGGTATACGCCCCGCCAGAGGGCAGGAGATTCAAAGCCCATATACTTCTCCTCATAACCTGGAGGGAACACTATATCAGTACTGTTGCGGAGGTCACTAAAGTCGAAAACAGCGCGGGAGATGCGAAAGGTAAAGCCTTTTAACCCATTCACTTCAAAAGCAGGGAGGCTGACAGAGGCAAGTATATCGTTCCAGTCTCTGACAATTGTTTTAAAGGCCCCTCTTACCTTTTCGCCAAGTATAAGCTCGCCAGCCCGATCCACGGGGACCAGCAAACTGTTGGGAAACTCTACTACGGCAGCAATTCCAAGCTCCCTGAACCCATCACAGTCGATGGAGAGAAAGGTAAGTTCCTGCACCTTGCCGGAACTTACATCCATACCTCCTTTCAACACCAGGGCTGCATTTCCATTGTTTATTCGGATAGGCAAATCTCCTAAAAGGACAAGGTTAGCGTCGCCGATGATACCGCCATCATAAGACAATTTAATTCCTGTTGCCCCAAAGTAGAGTTGATAGGGTGCCTGTGGGATTTCTACCTGCGCATATACTGTAAGGTCGGCATGAGTAGGGTGAAACGCGACATGGCTTATCGCAATTTTTACAGTGGTGTTGTTGACAGTTTTCTTCAGTCCTACTGGCAGGATGTTCAGATCTTCCGGCGTGAGGTATTCTACATACCGATTATCATGCTCTAATTTCTCAATAAATGCTTTTGCCTCTTCCCTGTGTTGGTTGGTTATGGAGGGAACGGGGTAGCTGGCTTGAAAGTAAGCCTTCGTAAACTCATAGGGGAAGGCTAAAGCAGGGAGGTCGGTTGCGTCTCCACCAGGAAGGGAAGTATATAAGGGAATACCAAATGAATCGGACAGGGAGTCCAGATTACGGGCCTGTATTTTTTCTTGCCTGAGCGCAATGCAGATAAAAAAGAGAAACACCCAAGATGTTGGGTATCGGTAGCATAAAATTGTTTTCATAGATGGAGCATCTATATTGCCAAACCAACACACTAAAAAATTGCTTTAATACAATGACTATAGCCTAAACTAGTGGTTCAATATAGTAATCCAAATATATTTAGAAAAACTTATTTATATACATCCTCTCCAAGATTATAATCATATGATGAAAGAAAATTGCTGGCAGAGTAAGGAATTAAATCATGTGAATACATCGCTGTACCTATGCTTGCCATACCGAATGCGAGGGTCAAACCCAGCGAAGCCTGAAAACAAAAAGCCCATCAATATACAATTGATGGGCTTTGCTCTTTAGTCGATAGCAGCAAAGAGTAAAGCTTACCTCCTTCGCCTCAGACTCCCCGAGACTAAATAGAAGCTGAGAGGGATCTGCAACAGAGTATAAGTCCCCGATAAACTATTCGTTAGACAGGGAGTAAGGTGCATCTTCTATAGAAGTACCCCGGCTCTTATTAGGCTTATCAGTCATCTTAAAGTTCAGTTTAGCACCTTTCATCAAATCCGAATGACTCAGCCAGTTGCGGGTATGCGTCTTGCCATTTACGCGCAAGCTCTCTACATACCTGTTTTCAGAACTATTCTTAGGCGCATTGATAACGATCTTCTTACCGTTGGAGAGCTCTACCGTGATATTCTGGAAAAGGGGCGCGCCCAGCACATACTGGTCAGTGGCAGGCGTTACGGGATAGAATCCCATCGCGGAGAACACATACCAGGCAGAAGTCTGTCCGTTGTCTTCGTCGCCACAGTATCCATCGGGTGTGGGTTTGTACATCCGGTCCATGGTTTCACGCACCCAGTATTGTGCCTTCCAGGGTTCGCCGGCATAGTTATACAGGTAGATCATGTGCTGGATCGGCTGGTTGCCGTGCGCGTACTGGCCCATATTAGCGATCTGCATTTCACGGATCTCGTGGATCACCTGCCCGTAATAGCTTTCTTCAAAGACAGGCGGCAGGCTGAACACCTTATCCAGCTGGGCTACGAATTCCTTTTTCCCTCCCATCAGGTCAATAAGCCCCTGCGTATCGTGAAACACCGACCAGGAGTAGTGCCAGCTGTTGCCTTCTGTGAAAGCGTCGCCCCATTTGAACGGATTGAATGGTGATTGGAATTCCCCATTCTTGTTCTTGCCACGCATCAGCTTGTGCTCCGGGTCGTACAGGTTTTTGTAGTTAAGGCTGCGTTGCTTGTATAGTTCTACCACATCATCCGGCTTTTTCAAGGCCTTTGCCAGCTGGTAGATAGCAAAGTCATCGTAGGCATACTCCAGCGTACGGGCGGCATTCTCATTAATTTCCACATCGTAAGGCACATAGCCCAGTTCATTGTAATACGATGCGCCGGCACGCCCTACTGCAGTCAACGGACCTGCGTTGTTGGCACCATTCATCACGGCATCCCAGAGCGTTTCAATATCATAGATATGCTCTTTCCCGAGCTTGAGGTAAGCGTCCGCCACTACCGAAGCCGAGTTGTTCCCCACCATCACGTTTCGCAGGCCGGGGCTTGCCCACTCCGGAAGCCAGCCGCTCTCTTTGTAAGCGTTTACAAGGCCCTCCTGCATCTGCGCGTTCAACTCCGGGTACATCAGGTTCAGGAAAGGAAAAAGCGAACGGAAGGTATCCCAAAAGCCTGTATCAGTGAACATATAGCCGGGCAGTACTTTCCCGTTATACGGACTGTAATGCACTACTTTATTTTCTTTGTCGATCTCATAAAACTTCCTCGGGAACAGCAGGCTGCGGTAGAAGCTCGAGTAGAAGGTCTTGGTCTGATCGTAGGTGCCACCGGCCACTTTTATGCGCCCAAGTTCCTTATCCCACTCTGCTCTTCCGTCTGCTTTTACAGCCTCGAAGTTCTTGTTCCCCAGTTCCTGCAGATTAAGCAATGCCTGATCGTGACTGATGAATGAGGAGGCCACTTTGGCGTGCACCACTTCCCCTTTCTTGGTTTTAAAAGAAATAGCTGCCCCTACGTGATTTGCCTCTGCTTCCGGCTTATCGGAAATCTCATAGTTACTGAAGGTATGCGCTGCTTCGAAATCCTTATCGAATTCGATGACAAAGTAATTCCGGAAATTGTCTGGTACGCCCCCACTATTCTTGGTGGTATAGCCGATGATCCTTCTTTCCTTCGGAATAATTTTGACATGGGACCCCATATCCAGCGCGTCCAGAATGATGTGAGCCTGCTCTGCCTCTGGAAAAGTGAAGCGGAAGAAAGCCGCTCGGGTAGTAGGGGTAAATTCAGTGGTTACGTCGTGATCTGCCAGGTATACGCTGTAGTAATAGGGTTTCACGATCTCAGCTTTGTGCGAAAACCAGCTGGCGCGTTCATCTTCGCGCACCCGAAGATCCCCCGTAATGGGCATAATGGCGAACTGCCCGTAGTCGTTCATCCAGGGGGAGGGCTGGTGCGTTTGCTTAAAACCCCGGATCTTGTCTGCGCTGTACATATAGATCCAGCCGTCTCCCATCTTGCCCGTCTGCGGGGTCCAGAAATTCATGCCCCAGGGACGGGCGACGACGGGGTAAACGTTTCCGTTAGACAACTCGCGCTTGGAGTCTGTTCCCATCAGCGGATTCACCCAGTCGACCGGATGCTCTACTTTTTCTACAATATGATTCTGAGCCTTGGCAGAGAAGCTTAAGGCAATAAGTACAAGGAGGCAAAAAACAAATCTCATACGCAACGTATTAATTTTCATCGGTTATGGCAGCGGGCTTAGTACCGCCTATAAAAAAGAACCAAAGTCCACAGTGAAGTGAACTCTGGCTCAATTAACCTAATCTATTAACAATCAACCAATTTTATTTTCCCGGAGCCAGCCTCATGGCATTCAGATAATAGAAGCCGGATCCGTTGTTATTATTCTCACCCGCAGTTACAGTAACCGTAATCGTACCATTGAAGTCGGGTTGTATGCCATCGGCACATGCCGTTTTGTCCTTGTTGCTCGAGGTCTGAACGTATACCGTCTTCGCGTTTTCTCCGGAAACGATGAACTTCGTTTCGCGGTTATCGCCAACACCAGCTCTTGACCCAAAGAAGCACAGGTTATAGGTAGTGTTCTTATCGAGACCTGACAACGTAAACTGGCTCTGTCTGATCTCCAGATTCTGCCACACGCCGCGAGTGTTACCGTAATAGGATTGGGTCGAAACATCTGCTGGCATATTGAAGTCCGTGTTGGTCTCGCTCTCCCCTACCTCGTTCATCGCATTGAATCGTTGCGTCACCACAAGGGCAATATTGGTAAAGGCATCATTCTCGTCTTTCAGGTTTCCGATGGAAGCGCCTTCGTGATGGTCTCCTAAAGTGTTCCACTTAGGAACGATCTTGTGTCCGAAGTTCACATAGACCGGTGCTGTCAATGGCGCTGCCGGCGCTGGCTGATAATCGGATAGAACGGTAATTTTGTCCGGGTTTAGGACTGCAGCGTGTGCAGCGTGTTGTGCTATTTCAGCTTCAAGATCTGTCAGGCCAGCTGGTTTGTAAGGGTTGCCCACTACGCTGATGCCGGTAAGTGCCTCGAACCAGGTGCTTGCTGCCGTATACCTGCCGATCCCAAAATCCAGGTGGTAGCCGTCCCGGGTGAAGTTATCGCCAATCAGGGTGCTGCGCCCGTTCTGTATGGCGGTGCCCGCCGGAATCACGTAGTCCATGTTGTAGGCAATCTTCGCTTTCCGGTACGCCTGCACAATAGAAGCATACATCACCTTTTGGTCATTGCCATAATTAGGGAAGTCTGAGTGGGTAGAGTTTTCTGAGTAAGCCCAGGTCTGGTGAAGGATATACCTTGTCTCCGGATTCGTAGTGCGCTCTTTTACATACTTCACGAGGGCAGGCAGTGGCGTGGTAAAGGTTTCGTAATTCCCTGAACTGCCGCTTACCTGCTGGAAGCTGACATAATCCCAGTTCTCGTCCTTTACAGCGTATTCAATGGTCGTTTGTGACTTGTTCGTCTTCTCGCCTTCCTCGATTTTCCTGTAGTCATAGGCAGGAGCGTTGCCCTCCGCATTGCTCCAGTGTTGTTCCAGCGAAGCACCCCCGATGTAGAGGTTGCCGATCACGATCGGAATATTTTTGGCCGCTGCCAGTTCGTATAAGTAGCTTTCTATCGCATCTTCAGAAAAGCTGTTTCCAATAGCCAGCACCTTGATCACGCCGTCGTCTTCCGGACCAGTGACAGTCACGTCAAAGGTGGCGCTCACCTTCCTGTCGGAAGAGATAAATGTGATGGTGGAAACCCCACTTCTTTTGGCGGTGATGACGGCGGAATGGTCGTCGTTCATTTTGACACCCGCCACATCAGGGTTGCTGGTAACCCAGCTGTAGGTCCGCTGCGGGTTCACTTTGGGTTCGAAGGTAGGCTTCACTACCAGCTCACCTCCCACCGGAAGCGTCTTGCTACTGGTATCCAAAACTACCGACTGCTCAATGCCCGGTACCTCATCGTCTTTATCACAAGAGATGGCAGTCAGGGAGAAAAGGCTCAGCATTACATACAGGAGCACTTTCATTTGTCCTTGTAGAAAAGGTCTCATATTTTCAGATGATTAGTTGATTGATGTCAGGTATAGGGAGCCTCGTGCAGGTGCTTCCGAGAAAGGCTTGCACGAGGCTTCCTTGCACATTATAATTCAATAAGAACTGGCGGTGCATAGTTGTATTTTGCCTCGGGAGCGTCAACTAAGGCCCCTACCCTGAAATAGTACTTATTGCCGGGTTTCAGGCTGCCACTATGAGCTTCCAGGTTAATTTCCAATCTATACTCTGTTACATCGTTGGTTACCTCATTGAGGTTGACTACCGACGACACAGTATTCAGGGGAGCGCCTACGTTAGGCTCCTGATGGGCAAATAGCCCGATCCGGCTCACGTTGTTTGTCACTGTCTGGTCGAGATTGAAAGTTGCGACGATCTTGTTTTCCTGCCGTTCGATCCTGGCGTTTCTGACGCGGAGGTAGGGTTGCACCTCAAAATTCTTCACGGTATTCCCCTTCACCACAATCTCCTCAGGCTCCACCGGCACAAAGTTGCCGCGTACTGGCCTGATGGTATAGTCTCCTGCGAACATCAGGTTGTTGCGGTAGGTACCGTCGTTCTTCACCACCACATACTGGGTCTGGGGATTCTCAAACCCATGCTCGATGTATTCGATCTGCATCCCGTTAATGATGTCCTGCTGAATGAGTTCACCTGTCTCCTTATCATAAATGCCGCCATTAATGGTTGCATTCGGACCTTCATAATTATCGAGCTCGTTCAATTCGCAACCACCCAGAAGAAACAGACTTGCCAGGGCAATGCTTAATGTCTTGATACTTTTCATAACTGTCTTTCTTAATGCTGAGGATTCTGGATAACTCCGTTGTTGTTTACACCCGGGATGCCACTGTAGTAATCTCTCTCGGGGAAGGTATTGGGCTGAGCTCCCGGCACTCTCTTCCTGATGTAGATATAGGCTGGCTCCTCTCCGCGCAGGTCTAGCATCGGCACCAGCGCAGTTTTCACGTAATTGTTGAAGATCTGGTGGTAGGTGCGTCTTCTGATCAGGTCCCAGTACTCCTTGTTCTCAAAGGCAAGTTCCACAGCGCGCTCCCGCAACACATTCTCCAGTGTCAGAGGTATAGAAACCGTGTGTCCTGCCCTTCTCCGGATGGCGTTCAGCCCCTGGCTGGCCAAATCTGCATTTCCTTGTCCACTCTCGGCTACTGCTTCGGCATAGTTCAGCAGGATTTCCGCGTAACGGATGTCAATAAAGTCGGTGGTTGATTGTAACCAGGTGTTGATGCTGGCTCCTTCATCCAAAAACTTCTTCAACAGGAAGCCTGTACGCGTCATGTTCGGTGTTCCATCAAAACCAGAGTATTGGTTAGTGGTCGCTGCCCCGTAGGCATGATAGGTTGTGCCATTGTGCTCAACCGAGCCTTTCGTAGTTAAGGCACTTCCATCCGGACGAATGACGCCACCCTGAATAACGATCTCCGTACCTTTCCATACCGCGCCAGGGTGGATGATGGAAGCAAAGAAACGTGCATCTTTTCCCTGGAAGATCTCTTCCGGAGTAGAAAACCGGATGTAATCGGCAGAAGGGTTAAAATCCCCTAGCTGTACCTGCCCGTCGGCGGTCGTGACGATGGGAGAAGCTTCTCCCGGTTTTTCATAATTCTCATACCGGTCAACCAGCTCCAGTACCGGGTTGGTACGCCCAACGTGTGGGAAGCCTTCCCCTGTCTGGTTGGGGTTATTCCAGCCATCGTAGTCATGGGCCAGCGGACCGCCCGCATGGCCGTACCCTTTCATAAAGAGCACTTCTGTCATGGCGTCGTTTGGCTGCATAAACAGTTTCTGGTAGTTTCTGGCAGCTTCCTGCGGACTGGACGGGTTCGCCATGTATAGGCCAAACCGACCGGAATTGATCACTGTCTCAGAAGCCTTAATAGCCTCCTGGTAGTAGCGGTTTGCCTCAGACGCTGGCATACCTACCAATCCGGCATCGACAGCTTGTCCTGAAAGCGGAGCGCGGTTCCAGTACTTAGCCACAGAAGCAGCATGCAGGGCAACGCGCGATTTCAAGCCGGCCGCAGCCCATTTCGTGGCTCTTCGCTTCGTTTCGTCCAGGCTATTTCTGGTCTCCGGTAGTTTGTCAAAAGCAATGTCTAATTGGGCAAGCACAAAATCCCAGGTCTCTTTCTCGGTATTGCGTGGCACACGGAGACTCTCCCAATCGGTAGAATAGTTCTGATTTTCAGTAATAATGGGCACCCCGCCATACCTCTTCACAAAACCATAATAGGTATAGGCACGAAGAAATGCGATCTCCCCTTCAATGGCGCTTCTCTCTGCTTCAGAGAAATTAACTTTAGCCACAGATTCCTCCAGCAGGTTGATATCCCGGTTGAGCTGGTAACCGCGTGTCCACCACTGGTTGTTGAACTCATTCCAGTTAGGCCACTCTGAGTGAATGGCTTCCAGTCCGTATTGGGATAGCGACAGGGAACCTGTGTTACCGCGGGAGTTAAAACCTGCACGTGGGAAATACACGAAATCCTCTACCGGCAATTCATAATACATATTCGCCAGGTAACTACGAATACCGTTCGGGTCAGAAAGCACCGCTTCTGCAGGTACTTTGTTCTTCGGTTCAACGTCCAGGGAATCATTACAGGAGCTGAAGGTTCCTACCAGAAGGGCTATGAATAAATATTTTAAGCTTCTATTTTTCATGATTTTGCTAGTTAAAAAGAAACATTCACTCCGAAGTTAAAGCTCTGCATCAGCGGATAATTGTAACCGGCCTGGTACTGCCCTTCATGTTTTTCAGGGTCAAATTGTTTCAGGAAAGAATCAGAGAATGTTAACAGGTTATGCGCATTGGCGTAGATCCGTACCTGGTTAAGGAAAGACCTGCCAGTGATTTGCGACGGGATGGTATACCCAATCTCAATGCTCTTCATGCGCAGGTAGCTGGCATTCATCCTCCAGGCATCACTCTCTCTGTAGGAAGACTGCATATACTCTGCAAAACGGTTGGCAGGCCATCTTCCCGGTACCCACTCTGAGTTCGGATCGTAAGGATTTGCCAGGTGCCATCTGTCGTAGAAGTAAGCAGGGATGTTACCGCCATTGAAGAACATCTGGCTGTATACCTCATTGAATCGGATGGTGTACAAGGATGCCCCCTGGAAAACGGCAGTCATGTCGAAGTTCTTGTAGCCGGCGGTAAGCGTAAGTCCGTAGAACAGCTTCGGAGTACCGTTTCTGAAGATTGGCATCATGTCCTTGCCATCGATGATTCCGTCTCCGTTCACGTCATCGTAGATGTAGTCTCCCGGTAGAATCTGTGAGTTCCCCTGGTTGCCACCGTGAATCGGGCCGTTGTTGATATCTTCCTGGTTCTGGAATTGACCCGTGCGGTCATAACCCCATTGGATATCGTTCCATCTGTTCGGGAAGCCGTGTCTCCAGCGGTCCATGCTGCTGGTGGGCTCCGGCTTGTCTACCACTTTGTGCATCGTACGGGCAAGGTTCATGTTGACACTTACCCCGTAGTTGAAATCGTTGATATTGTTCTGGTGAGAAACAATGAAGTCAAAGCCTCTCGTTAATTCACTCTCCAGGTTCTCTATCGGCATTTCCCCTCCAAAAGTGTTAGGCAAGCCGCCTTCACGGGTTTTCAGCTTTCCTGTTTTCTCCCTTTCGTAGTAGTCCGCCTCAAAGCTCAGTTTGTTGTTAAAGAAGCTACCTTCTATGCCTATGTCAGCAATCGTTGACTCCACCCAAGTGAAGTTCGGGTTGATCACACCCGGGGCCACCATGCCACCTGTCACAATACCGTTGGTGAATTCTGCGCCTTGGTTGGGCGATGGACTAAACCCTAGCACGTGCTGAAAGGGAGCCCCCACGTTCTCGCCAATCTGTCCATAAGAGGCCCTGATCTTCAGATCGTTGATAAAGTTCAGGTTGTCTTTGATAAAATTCTCTTCCGAAATTCTCCATCCTGCAGAAACAGTCGGGAAAAACGCCCAGCGGTTGCCCGGTGCGTAGCGGTAAGACCCGTCGTAACGGAAGGCGAAGCTTGCCAGGTATTTTGATGAGAAGTCGTAGTTAACGCGACCGATGTAGGACATGGTGGCTTCCTCTACTTCACTGCCCGAGTTGGTCTGAAGCCCACCCGCGAAGTCCACCACATCCGTGGTAAAGAAGTCGTACTCCCGTTTCAGGTATGAGTATTTCTTCTCGTAATATTTCTGTTCGAAAACTGCCGTTGCACTGACATTGTGTCGATCCAAAAACGTGTTCTCATACGCTAACTGGCCTTGGAACACCAGACGGTTGGCATCGTCGATGGCGTTTGCAATCCGTGGCGGATTGATCACCTGCGGCGTTAAATCCTGTGAGTAGACCGTGTAGTTTTTCCATACGTTTTTGTTAAACATGTTCCGGCTGTCATAGGAAGCGGTAGCTCTGGCTTCCAGTCCTTCCAGGAAAGGAACACTCCAGGCCAGGGAGGCAGAGGATGTGAAGTCCTTGTTCTCATTGGTGGTGTAGCCTGCGTATCGGTTCTGAGCCATCAACACCGGATTCTGCTGGTTGTGGATATTGGCAGGGTAGTCAGCGTTATCGTTGATGAAAGGACGTTCGTGCGGGTGGCTGATGATGGTCCCTTTGTAGATCCACATGAATCCGTCACCCCCCGGGTATTCCCTTTCGCTATACCTGCCGGAGAGCATTACTTCCACCCTCAGGTTGTTGGTAAGCTGCAGGCCGAGGTTGGAGCGGAAGTTATACCGGTTGTAATTGATGTCGTTGCTTTTAAATAAGCCACCCTCAGAGTAGGTGCCAAGGCTCACGAAGTAGTCAGCCTTTTCTGTACCTCCACGCACGGAGAAATTGTGCTGGTGCTGGGTAGCATAGTCCTTGAAGGTTTCGTCAAACCAGTTCGTACTCGTATAGCCGGCACCTCCCTCGCGCCAGCGTTGCAGTTCATCGGCTGATATGTAGTGGTTCTTGTCGCGATAAAAAACAGCATCGTTGTACATTTCAAGATACTGCGCTGCATCCGACATCACCGGCACATCAGTCGGCCTCTGGAAGCCTACTGTACCGGTATAATTAAAGGAAGGCTTCCCTAATTTACCCTTCTTGGTGGTCACCAGGATTACTCCGTTGGCAGCATTCAAGCCGTAGATGGCAGCAGAGGCATCCTTCAGTATGGTAATACTCTCAATGTCGTTGGGGTTAAGCTGCTGAAACTCTACTCCTCCATCCCGCACGATCCCGTCGATTACATAAAGAGGTTCTCCGAACCCACGAATATTGATGGAGGATGAAAAGCTACCCGGCTCTCCGTCCTGCTGACGAATCTGCAGACCCGGGACTTTACCCTGAAGGCTTTGTGCCAGGCTGGAACTGGTCGTAGTAACAATGTCTTTGGCTCTGATAGTGGAAATGGCAGAAGTTAGGTTTTCTTTCTTCTGGGTACCGTAGCCAACCACAACCACCTCTCCGAGGCCTGTTGCATCCATTTCCAGCCCGATAGTCAGATTAGTCTGGCCGGCAACTTCCACCTCCTGAGATTTATAGCCCAGGTATGAAACGACAAGCACAGTATTCAATCCGGCTTTTATGGTGAAGTTACCGTCAGCATCGGAAGTCACGCCGTTGGTTGTCCCCTTCTCCACGATGCTGGCACCCGGCAGGGGCATCCCCTGATCGTCTACCACCTTGCCCTTTATCGTGGCCTGGTCCTGCATGAACGCAAGCGCCATGTCGTTTTCGGGCACATTGTAAAGCGAGGCACCTGCCTGAGAAGGAAAGTACGACAGGAGAGCAGCGAAAGACACCAGCCCCCATCCCTTACGCAAATACCTGTTAGAGTATCTATTTGTCATAACTTTTGATGTTAGTTGAACTTTGAACTTCTTATGGTTTCGCGTCAACCTGATCGGCTGAAAAGCGTCGCTCCACAATGATATCAAATATACTAAAACGTTTTAGTAAAATACAACAGCATTAATAGAAAAACCCTAATAATAATTTGTCTTGTTCTCCGAAAACGCCCAATTTGTTAACCTGGCCATCATCCAGGCTTAACATGGGGTTAATACTATACCTGACTTTTGCAAAATAATATAGGAAAACAACCAGGAAGCTAAGGTATACATCTCCCCTATTCACCCTCTATGGAGGCTACAATAACCTGGTGGAAGAAGTAACAAGAGGAAAATCATAACCTTGCGTTGTAACGCCACTCTCAAAATACTGTAAATCAATACAGTAACACCATAGAGAGTACTCACTCACGCAGGGTTTGGTGGTTGAAAGAAGTATTATCGTCTTGTCTATAGAAAGGCTTAAGAGATAGGTATAGGCTGAAGCATAAGGTATGAACTGAACCCGAAAGGGTACCATCTATATAAAGTAAGAGGACCTGCCTGGCTTTCCTTTTGAAGAAAAACCAACCAGGTCCTTATACCTTAATAGTCTGTATTTCGACAGACCAGATACACTAACAAAGAGAATATAGCCTTAGAAGAATGCCTTCAACGCAGACTGTTGCTGCCAGTAGTCCAGTTGCATCAAATGCGATGCTCCCAGCATATTACAGTTTTCTGTATCCTCCACAATCTCAATTTGAAGTCCACTAGGTATACCAAGAGATGCTCTCAGGGCCTCTACGAAAAGGTGGTGCGATCTGGAGATATTGCCTCCAATTAAGAGCGCTTCTGCCTCAAATTTCTCCAGATACGGCCTTAGGAACACTGTCAGGTTTTCAACAAATTCCCCAAAAATCAGTTGGGTCGACGTATGGCCTGATGCAACCATCTCCCGCACGCCGCTACAGGTTTTCCCCGTAGCTGCCTCATGCTTCCCCACAAACCAGCGGGTAGAGAAATAATCGTCGGCGATACCAGCCTTAAAGCCCTTATCCCACAGGCACCCATTCTCCGGAATCTGCTCCCCCTCTATCGCAGGCAGGGAGTTGACCAGGAATGCTGCCCCGAAACCGGTGCCCAGGGTGAGCCCTACGGTTCTCTTATGAAGCACCTGCGTTTGTAAGGCTGCGCCCACCACAAAGGAAGAGGCGTCGTTGAAGTAATGGATTTTCTCTACCGGAATGTTTACCAGCTCACTCAACGGTTTGCGGACATCCACCTTGTAAAGGCATTCATACTTGTTGTTTCCCTCAAACATCGCGATTCCATTGGGATAATCGAACGGGCCAGGCATCGCTATACCTATACCTGTTATCCCGGTACTTCCTTGTCCCAATGTCGGGATTCGGGTCTCCAGCACCTCCCGGATCGTACCGGCCCAGGCTTCTAAAACAGCTTCCTTTGAAGCTTTATTGTCTATCTTTCTGTTTATACTGGTCCCGGGAATGATCTTGAACTGGTCCAAACACACTGCCGCTGCCGTAATATGACTCCCTCCGATGTCAACTCCCAGAGCAATCTTTCTATCCTTTGTCATTCATCAAATCTGATTTAGCTGTAGTTTATTTAGCTCGGCCACAGCCACTCCCCTATAGCAAATGCGTTTTTTCCTGATACGTCTTCCATAGCAACTCCCCGAACAAGGTATTCGCCCAGGCGAACCACTTGCGGGTAAACTGAGACGCATCATCCTTGTGGAATGCCTCGTGCATAAACCCGGTGCCCGCGTGTGTCGACTTCAGCATCCCAATACACTTCTGGATTTCAGCATCATCCTTACTGGTCAAGGCCTGTATGATGATCGACATATGCCAGATCGTATCTACCGCAATGTGAGGCCCACCAATACCTTCTGCCGCAGTACCCTTAAAGAAGAATGGGTTATCCAGTGAGAGAACAAAGCTACGAGTGTTTTTGTAAATTTGATCCCCGGCAGCATCAACAGCGCCCAGGTATGGAAGTGACAACAAGCTCGGAACGTTGGCGTCATCCATCATCAAATGGTTTCCATAGCCGTCCACTTCAAAGGCATAGATTTTCCCGTGGTTGGGGTGGTTTACCACCGCATGCTTCTGTAGGGCAGCCTTTACCTCTTCGCTAAGCTGTTTCAACTCGTTGGCTGTTGCTTTGTCTTTGGCAAGCTCCGTCATCATTTCGGCCGCCTGCTGCAAACTAACCACTGCAAAGAAGTTGGAAGGTACCAGGAAGGAAAACACAGTCGCATCGTCGCTCGGCCGGAAAGCCGAAGCGATCAATCCCACTGGTTTTACAGGATAGCCATAGCCTTGCAGCGCTCTGGTATCAGTACCTGCAGCCGTTTCCCGCTGGAAACTATAGTCGCCTTTCCCGTCTTTCAACTGCTGGTTCTTAAAAGTTTTCAGGATCAGCTTGATGGCATTTTGCCAGTCTGCGTTGAAGGGTGATGTATCGCCGGTGGTCTTCCAGTAGCCGTAGCCCAAACGGATCGGGTAGCACAGGGAATCGATCTCCCACTTGCGTTCGTGCACGCCCGGTTGCATGTCGGTGATGTCTTTTACCCAGTGGCCTGTTTGGGTCGGGTCGTTGTAGAAGGCATTCGCATAGGGATCCTTCAAAATATAGCTGGTCTGCCTGTTAATGACACCCGCGATCAGTTTCTTGAGGTTCTTGTCTTTTTCAGTGAATGGCAGGTATGGCCATACCTGTGCCGAACTGTCGCGCAACCACATCGCGTCGATGTCGCCGGTGATCACGTAGGTGTCCGGACGTCCGTTCTTTTCGGAATAGGTAACGGTGGTATCCAGTGTGTTGGGGAAGCAGTTGTTGAACAACCAGGCGAGCTCTTCATCCTTCACCTTTTTGCCGAATTCCTTGATAGCCTTCTCAATCACCTTGCTGCTGAAATTACGTTTCGCCTCTGGAGTTCTCACCTCCGGAAAACGCTTGAACAAAGTATCGGTAAGTGATGGCGCTCCTACCGCGGACAATGGGTCCAGCATAACGAATCCCCCGGCAAGCGCTACATTCTGTATAAAATTTCTTCTTTTCATATGTTACCTTATTTCACTTTCTACTACCAGTATGACGGCTGCTCTCCCCATACTTCTATTCCTGATCGTCTTCAGAGACTTAAATTTCCCCGGGAGTAAGTTCAGCGGGAGACAGAGTATGGCTTATCGCTTTCCTTTGTTCCTCTTGACTTATTAGGCTTACTGCCCATTTTAAACTGAAGCCGCCCTCCGTTCATGATATCCTGATGCCGGATAAAGTTCTTTGAATAGGCTTTACCATTTAATTTGGCAGACCTGATATACACGTTCTCTTTGCTGTTGCCTTCCGCCTCGATGACAAATTGCTTCCCGTTCTCCAGGTTGATGGTCGCTTTTCTGAAAACCGGGCTTCCCAGCACATACTCGTCCGTACCCGGAGTTACACTGTAGAATCCTAAAGCACTCAGCACATACCAGGAAGAGGTCTGTCCCTGGTCCTCGTCTCCGGGATAGCCATTTTCTGTAGAATTGTATAAGCGTTCCATCACTTCCCGGGCCCAACACTGGGCCTTCCAGGGCTGACCGGCATAGTTATACAGGTAGATCATGTGCTGGATGGGTTGGTTGCCGTGCGCATATTGCCCCATGTTGGCTAGCTGCATCTCCGTCATCTCATGTATCATGTAGCCGTAGGAGCCTGTGTTTACCGTATTGGGTGAGGAAAACACCGAGTCTAGCTTGCTCACAAACTGCTTCTCGCCCCCAAGCAGGTCAATCAATCCCTGAACATCGTGGAACACCGACCAGAGGTAATGCCAGGCATTGGCCTCGGTATAAGGGCCACCCCATTCAAAAGCGTCAAAATTCGGGTTCCATTGCCCATCTGCCTGGCGCCCCCGCATAAAGCCGGTTGCCGGATCGAACACATTCCGGTAATTGTACATCTGCCGCTCAAAGATTCCTTCGTAAAAGTCGTTCCCGGTCACTTTTGCAAGCTGGTAACCGGCAAAATCATCATAGGCGTACTCCAATGTTTTGGCAGTTCCTTCTTCATAGGTTGGGTAAGGCACATAGCCTAAGGTATAGTATTCTTTCCAGCCCTCCCGTCCGTTCGAAGGACCCCATGGACCTTTGTTTGTAGCCGTATGATGGTAGGCCTCCAGTGCTTTTTGCGGATCGAAGGTGCGTATACCTTTTACCCAGGCGTCAGTAAGTAAAGTAATAGCGTGATTGCCGATCATACCACCGTTTTCATGGGGGAAGGACCAGCTCGCCAGCCAGCCACTCTGCTCATGTACATCCAGCAAAGCGGCAACGTAGCGCCCGTGCTGGGTGGGATGCAAAATCGTATTGAGAGGAAACTGAGCCCGGAACGTATCCCAGAATCCGGTGTCCGTAAAAAGATAACCTTTATGCAGCTTCAGGTCATAGGGGCTGAAATAATAGGGCTCTCCTTCAGTGTTTATTTCATAGAATTTTCGTGAGAACAGGTTAGCACGGAACAAGGTCGAATAAAAGGTACGCATCTGCTCCTCTGTGCCGCCTTCCACCACGATCTTCCCGAGTTGCTGGTTCCATACCTGGCGAGCTTCCTCTTTAGTGTCTTCCAGGCTGTCATGTTTCCCGAGCTCCTGCTCCAGGGTAAGCTTTGCCTGTTGCAGACTTACATAAGAAGAGGCTGTCCGGGCCTGTACCTGCCTCCCTGATGCAAATTCTATGTAAGCGCCAACTCCCCTCCCTTCTGCAGATGTTACTCCAGGCCATTGCCCGCCTTTGCGGTTTTCCCAGGTCCCGTAGGCTTTAAAAGGCTGGTCAAACTCAACTACAAAGTAATTGATCAGCTTCCCGACTAGACGGCCATTGGAAACTGTGCCGGTGATGCGCTTGTTTTCTGGATCGATTATAACCGAACTTAGACCGGTATAGCCATCCAGTATCAGGTATGAATTCTCTCCTTCGGGAAAGCTGAAGCGCAGATGGGCGCCTCTTTCGGTGGGGGAAATCTCGGTGGTGATCTGGTTGTCGAAAGTGACTTTGTAGTAGTGAGGTTTGCCTATTTCATTCGTGTGGCTGAATCGGGTGGCGCGCTCGTCTTCATGCAGTTTCAGTTGCCCTACTACCGGCATCAGTGAAAAAACAGCGTAGTCGCCGCTCCAGGAGCTGCATTGGTGTGCCTGCTGAAAGCCTCTGATCGAGTCTTTTGCATACTGGTATTTCCAGCCATTTCCGTTTTTGCCAGTCTGAGGGGTCCAGGTATGCATGCCGAAAGGCAAAGCGGTAGTGGGATAGGTATTGCCGTAAGTTAGCTCAAAAGAGGAATTGGTCCCCTGAAGCGTATTGACATACTGCACCAGGCCCTGCTCCTGCCGGGCGTAGGCCGAAAAGCCCATGCCTAGCAGAAGAACTGCTAACGTGATATGGAAACCCCAATACTTCATTTCTGCATGGAAGGCGGAGCAGCTTCTTCAGCTGTTCCCCAGTCTTTATTAGGTTTTAAACCCATGGTCAGTTCCAGCTCCCCGCCATTGATGATATCCTGATGCGAGAACCACGGTTTATTCCACTCCTTTCCGTTCAGGCGGGCCGACTGAATGTACTTATGCTCCGGGTCATAGTTTTTGGCAATTATCGTGAATTGCTTTCCGTTTCCAAGGTCTAGAGTCGCCTTCTCAAATAGCGGGCTGCCGATGTTATAAACCGGCATACCGGGCGTTACCGGATAGAACCCAAGCTGGGAGAAAACAACAAAGGCAGACATACCTCCTCCGTCTTCATCACCGGGAACCCCCATCAAGTCATTCCGGAACCAGGTGTCTACCAAAAAGCGGATCATTTTCTGGGTCTTCCAGGGCTGGCCTGCATAGTTGTACAGGTATGGAATATGGAGGGAAGGCTCATTGGCCATGGAGAATTGCCCCACGTTGCCTGTCTGGTCGGGTAACTGGGCATAAAAATCAAACTTGCTTTTGCCCAACGGCTCATCAAACAATTGGTCCAGGTTCTGCAGAAAGGCTTCGCGTCCTCCCATCAGCGAGATCAGGTCGGCCACGTTGTGCTGCACATCCCACTGGTAGGTCCAGGCATTGTTCTCCCCGTAATAATCCCGGGCACCCATACCACCGGAGAATTTGTAGTCGAATGGCTCAATAAAGTTTCCGGAAGAATCTTTCGGATGGAAAAAACCGGTTTTCGGATTAAACAGGTGCCTGTAGTTGTAAGATTTTTCCTGAAAGAATTTTGCACCCTCGTGGTAACCGAGTTCTTCAGCAATCCCGGCCAACGCCCATTGGTCGTAGGCGGTTCCCAGCGTTACGGCAATGGCCTGACGGCGCTCAAACGAATTCACCTCCGGGATGTACTCTTTCTCTCCTGGTCTTAGCGCCGGGATAAAGCCTTTCTTCTTGTAAAAACGATCGAGTTCTCCTGCAGGGGCGGCTGACCAGGGGGCCAATGTTTTATCTGTAATAGCATTCTTGGCAGCCTCGTAACCCGCTTTCAGATCGAAGTTGCGAAGGCCTTTGCGCCAGGCATCCAGCAGGGTGGGCACGCCATGGTTAGAGTTCATCCGCCTGCTGTCGCCCGTGATCTCGGGGAAAGTCGGCAGCCAGAACTCATCCATTTGCTGTGCCATCAGTACAAAGGAGTTCAGGATGTCTTCTTCTTTGGCCGGATCGATTAGTACGTTTAGCGGGTGGTGCGCCCGGTAGGAATCCCAGATCCAGTCGTCGGTATAGAAGTCACGATCGGCTTTGTGCACTTTTCCGTCAAACGCACTGAAATAGCGGCCATCTTCTGTAATATTCACCGGCCGCTCGAACGTGCGGTATAGGGAGGTATAGAAGACAGTACGCTCATCAGGAGAGCCACCGGCGATGTTTACCTTGCCCAGCGTTTCGTTCCACTGTTTACGCGCCTGGGTTTGTAATTCAGCGATGCTCTTGCCAGCTACCTCGCGCAGCATATTTTGTTTTGCCTGAACGGCATCAATAAAGGAGATTCCATAGCGCAGCTTCAGCGACTGGAGTGCGGCAGGATATTCCATTACAAGGCTGGCTTCCCGGCCAGTTGCAGAAGACCCGACTGAAATCTTTCCTTCCTGCAACACAGAGACTTCGGAAGGTTGCGTTTCGGGTTCTATGTAAACGTAGATGCGCGTGTTGTTTGCCAGCTCCTGGTAGCCCGAGAGGGCCTTTCCGTCCCAATCCAATTGGCCTTGCCTGGAACTTACTACCAGATAGGTATCTTCCTGACGTCCAAAGTTGATCTCATAAAGGGCGGCCTGAGACGAAAGTCCATAATGTACGTCCATCTCCTGCTCGTCGAGGTAGACATAATACGAATAGGGCGTGATCTTTTCCCGATCGTAGCTATACCTGATAACAGACTGTAGCCCAGACGCAGGACCCTGGTAGGGGCTCAGACTAAAAGCGGAGCTTCCCCTGTGACTGGTGACTGCGACGGGAAGACCTTTAAGTCGTACGCCTGTGTAGTCGTCCCGCTCGGGGTAGACCCGGAGCATGCCGTTAGGCAGGTGCATGGTGGGGTAAGTCGGCACCAGCAGGTGACTAATATTCCCCATATAGGGATTAACATGGTCTACGGGCTCTACAATAGCTTTCTGAACCGTCGAACAGCTACCCAGTATTAGTCCACATAACAGCCCTAAGACCTTAATTGTATACTTGCTCATAATGTCACTCCTAAATCGTTTTAGCAAAAAACTAAAAAAATCGCTCATTTGCAAACTTGCTATTGTCTATGTCCGCAGATTCTAGGGGAGAATGGACCACGCAAACAAGGAATTCCTACATTTTGAGCCCCTAAGTTTCACTTCAGATAAGATTCAATAGAATAAGCGGCTGTTATTAAATGCTGCTGGCGTTCTTCGCCCTGGAAGAATCCCGCTCCCTCAACTCCGCCTTTAGCACCACCTGATGCACTGTTTTTTTCTCCCCTTTTAGCAGCTCCAGCATAATTTCCATCAATTTGTTTCCGATTTCTTCCAGTGGCTGGGCTACCGCGGAAATAGAAGGTGTATGAATGCGGAAGAATTCGTTATCATCAAAAGTCATAATGCCCCATTCATTCAGCTTACCAGGAAAATGCTCCCGCATCACCAGTAATCCCCGCTGAGTCAGATAGTTGGTCGCAAAGAAAACGGCATCCAGTTCCGGATTTGCATCAAAGAAATTCCGCATAAGCCCTTCTCCTTCCGAAGGATTCACAAACGGCAGTTCAAGCACCCTGCTTTGGAGCTTCGCCTCTTTCACCGCCTTACTATACCCCTTCAGGCGGTCTATCATCTGGGTCTGTTTTGACGCAATCGTTACAAAGCCAATATTCCTGTAGCCATTCCCAATAAGATGTTTCGTAGCCTTGTAAGTAGCGTTCTCATTGTCAATCACCACATAATTCGTTTCCAGCTCAGGGAAATAGCGGTCGAAGAGAATCATCGGAACGTCTTCCTCCAACAAGGCCATGATCTGTTTTTTGGCCCCTGCCGAAGGTATAATAATATAGCCGGTTACCTTCTGATCCCTGAAAACCTGAAGGAGCTCTTCGGTGTGCCGGTCGTCGTTCTCGTTGCTGCAGAAAATAACCTTGTAGCCTTTCTTATAGGCAGTAACTTCAATGATGCGGGCTAACCGTGCAAAGAAGGGGTTGGAGATATCCTCCACCATAAAAACGATGACGTTAGACTTGCCGGTGCGCAGGCTCTGTGCAAGCTGGTTCGGAGTGTAATTGATCTCTTTAGCGTAATTAAGGATTTTCTGGATAACTTCCTCAGAAATACGCATCTCCGGCCCTTTGCCGTTCAGGACGAAGGATACGGTCGTTACGGAGACATTGAGGTTAGCCGCAATGTCTTTAATGGAGGGACGTTTGGGTTTCAATTTCAGGTATAGCAGTAGCGTTAGGATGATGCTTCCATCAGGAAGAGTAGATAAGCTTAAAGGCTTTTGGTCCTGGAGGTTTTAGTTTTCTTTGGTTCCTTTTTACCCTGTTTCAGGGCATTTTCAACCGCTTTCAGCACCAGTGGCTCCATCACGGCATATCCCTTCAGATCCGGATGCACGCCGTCACCCGAGTATTTCTTCTTTAGTCCCTTTTCGTCATCCACCATCGCAGAGAAATAATCCAGGTAAACGAACCCTTGTTCGGCTGCATAACGCTTCATCCAGGTATTCACCTGCCCAATCATTCCAACGGCATCAGCGTCTTTGCTCCACGGATACTCTTTCACGGGCAATATAGAGCTCAACACTACTTTTATTCCATTTGCTTTCGCCAGCTGCGCCATGGCCGCCAGGTTGTCTGTGATCATCTTTACGGAGGAAGGTCCGGTGTTTCCCGCAATGTCATTGGTTCCAGCCAGAATCACCACTACCTCAGGCTTCAGGTCAATCACATCAGGAGTAAATCGTATTAGCATCTGAGGCGTCGTTTGCCCACCGATCCCTCTTCCAACAAAACAATGCTTCTCGAAGAACTCCGGGCGCTGTTGCCACCAACCCTCTGTGATCGAGTTGCCCATAAAGACAGCTTTTGGGTTTTTAGTAGAGGCAATGATCTCCTGATTAGCAGCCTCATATTTTTTCAGGTTAGGCCAATCCTGTGCATAAGTAGTAGCAGTTGTAAAAAGGAGGGCAAAGAGGGATAGTAATTTCTTCATAATGTTAACTTAATCTTTATTCAAAGGTGTGGGATGTCATGATAAAGCCAGGCTCCAACATACTCTAATATGAAGCGAAAGACTCTTATCCTATCGTAAAACTATTATTTTTAATCTGATTAGCAAACTCCTCCCGAATGGGTGGCCTATGGGTCGTTACAAAGCTCAGTCAGAAAATGAAGACTCAGTGCCATACTTCGGGTTGTGTACAAAATAAAAAAAATCAGCCCGGGTGAAAGTCCAGGCTGATTTTAGGTAAGTCTGAAGGTATAGAGCCTACTGTTTGCCAGTGTGCGTTTTCACGATCTCCCGAAGCCACCGGAGCATCAGTAATATGGCAAAAGCTGCCAGTAACGACCCAATGCAGTTTACCACGAAGAACCAGGCCTTGTGGTCATACCTGTCCCACATACTGGCCAGTACCCCTGATAATTTGTTGCCGATGGAGGTAGCCAGGAACCAGCCACCCATCATCAGGGCAGTCAGGCGAGGCGGGCTCAGCTTTGACACCAGGGAAAGGCCCATCGGGCTCAGGAAAAGCTCCCCCATCGTAATCACGGCGTAGGAACCAACCAGCCACATCGCGGAGCTTTTTTCTGCGCCATTCATACCGGCAAACACGGCACCCACCATCACCAGCGTGCTCATGGCCGTGATGATCAGGCCCCACATAATCTTGGCAGGCGTTGAGGGCTCCTTGCCCCGCTGCCGCAAAAAGCCGAAAAACCACACGACCAGTGGCGTGAGCAGAATAACAAACAAAGGGTTGATGGACTGGAAAAGCTCCGTCGAGACCAGTTTCAGGGGTTGGCCTTCGGCCGGCCATTGATCCTTGGGCAGGTTATTGAAGTACGGCGCCACTCCCTCTTTGGTCACTACTTTGCCATCGGCATCGGTACGCGATCGGAAGTTTTCATCATAATCCGGCACGGTTGCCAGGCTCTGATCCACTTCCTGTACCATACCAATCGTGCCGGCTGGCCCGGTCAGCTCATCTACCATTTCACGATCGGTATAATATTCGGTCCAGGTAGTAAGCGCTGTACCGTTCTGCTTGAAGATGGCCCAGAAAACGATCACTACAGCAAAAATGGAGAGCAGGGCGGCAATTGGCCGTTTATCTTCTGAAGAAGCGCGTGCCCAAAGCGAACCGTAGAACACCATAATTGGGATAGCACCAAATAAGAAGGCGTCTGTTGAGTTTGAGCCGAAAATATCCCCAGGTATAAGCACCCAGCCCAGCACGCCGGCAACGACTGCAGGTAATATCACCACACTAAAAATACGGGTGAGCGACATATCGTTGGCCGCGGCTGGCTTGCGCACATCAGCATCTTTGTAATGCTTATTGCTCAGCCAGAAAATGATAACACCCAGGAACATACCTACGCCTGCAGCTGCAAAAGCGTAGCCCCAGCCATAGTTATTCCGAAGGTAAGAAGACACGAAGGGCGCAATAAATGCTCCCAGGTTAATACCCATGTAGAAGATGTTATAACCTGTGTCCTTCTGATCCTGGTATTCGGGTGTGGAGTACAACCCGCCTAAAAGGGTAGAGATATTTGGTTTAAAAAAACCGTTACCGATGATGATCAGGCCAAGCGCAGCGACCATTGCCAGATCGCCCGGCAAAGCCAGCCCGATATAGCCAATAGCCATCAGGATACCGCCAATGGAGATCGATAGCCTATACCCCAGTACCCGGTCAGCAAGCAGGCCGCCAAGAAGGGAGTCAGGTAAACAAAAGCAATGAACGTCCCGAAGATATCGGATGCGCTTTCCTTGGAAATCCCAAGGCCACCATTTTGTGCATCGATCATGTAAAGGAAGAAGATGGCCAGCATCAGGTAGAAGCCGAACCGCTCCCACATCTCGGAGAAGAACAGGTAATAGAGACCTTTAGGGTGCTTTGATTTGGTAGCAGTTTTAGTAGTAGACATTCTTTATTCGCAAATTTTGTTTGAAAGTAAACATACTTTGCCCGCCAGCAAAACAAAAAAACCTGCACGATCAGAATCAATGCTATGTACTATTTATTTGAGACTGGTTTACAACTTTTGCAGTCAATTGTTGAAGAAAGCTGTAAGAACTACATCGACCGGGAGGGCTTCAGGCTCCCGAATCTGCTACCTCAAAAAGGGCACAAAACGTAAAATGCAAGTGGGGCTAAAAGCAAAAAAGTCTGTAAGCTTCTTGTTGGCAGGCCTTTTTGGTGTTGGTATCTCTACCAGCAGACAAACCCTTCTCAGCCTGCCTACGTTTTCGCGTTCCTTTCCCAAATATAACATAAGCATAACCCACTCATAACGTGCACTTAACATCCTCTCCATACTTTTGGAAAGTGAAAAAAGAGCTTTAGCCTAGGGGATTTTTCTAAACGATTAAAGCATGAAAGCAATGGCACGTGTAACCGACAATCCTATTCGCATCTTAGCGCGGAAGCTTCTGGACATTCCCCTCTACCGACTGCATTCCCTCTACTCTCCTTTTAAGTTTATAAAAGTTTACCAAATCTCACCCACGCCTGGTATATGGCAAAAAAAAGAAAAGTTGAAGTAGCCGTTCTATCGGACGTGCACCTGGGCACCTACGGGTGCCATGCCAAAGAGCTCCTCGCATACCTGAAGAGCATCCATCCTGACGTCCTCATCCTGAACGGTGACATCATCGACATCTGGCAGTTCAGCAAAAGCTACTGGCCGGCCAGCCATATGAAAGTGGTCAAGCACCTGATGGGCCTCATCGCAAAAGGGACCAAGGTATACTACATTACCGGAAACCACGACGAGATGCTGCGTAAGTTTGAAGGCTTTCAGATGAGTTCTTTTCAAATCGTGAATAAGTTGGTGCTGGAGCTTGACGGCAAGAAAGCCTGGTTCTTCCACGGCGATGTGTTTGACGTCACCATGCAGCACTCGAAATGGCTGGCCAAACTGGGCGCCCAGGGCTACGACCTGCTTATCCTGCTCAACCGCCTGGTCAACTTCTGCTGTCTTAAGCTCAACCGGGACAAGGTGTACCTTTCCCGCAATATCAAGAATAGGGTGAAGAGCGCCGTTAAGTTCATCAACAACTTCGAACAGACAGCCGCCGACATAGCCATCACAAACCGTTACGATTACGTGGTTTGCGGCCACATTCACCAACCTGAAATGCGTGATGTCTCTAATCACGCCGGAAAGGTTACCTACCTCAACTCCGGGGACTGGATTGAGAACCTGACGGCCCTGGAGTATAACAGTAGAGCTTGGAGCCTCTACAAGTTCAGAGAAGATCTGGACGTCGTGGTGATGGAGGAAGAGGAAGAGCATATACCAACTAGTATACAGCTCTTCCAAAGCATGATGGTGGAATTCAATCTAAAGACCGCTTGAAAATTCTGTATGCCATTCAGGGTACCGGCAACGGCCACCTGACAAGAGCCCTGGACATTATTCCTGCTTTGCAGCAGCATGGCGAAGTCGACCTGCTGGTAAGCGGCTGCCAGGTAGACCTACCCCTGCCCTATCCTGTGAAGTACCGCATGAAGGGGATGAGTTTCATCTTCGGAAAAAACGGCGGCGTAGACTTCTACAGGACCCTTGCCCAGGCCAACTCCCGAAGCTTTTACAGGGAAATAAGGCAGCTCCCCGTAAAAAATTACAGTCTGGTCGTTTCGGACTTCGAGCCGATCTCTGCCTGGGCCTGCCTGCTGGCCAAAAAACATTGCGTCGGGTTGAGCAACCAGGTGGCGGTGCTCAACAAACAGGTGCCGAAACCGGAGAAAGCGGACCACATGGGGAAATTCATTCTGAAGAATTACGCTCCGACCACTGCCAACTATGGCTTTCATTTCGCCCGCTTTGATGACACCATCTTCACGCCCGTTATCCGAAGACAGGTACGGGAACTGGAGGTCAGCAACCAGGGGCACTATACGGTATACCTGCCTGCCCACGACGATCATAAAATCGTGAACCGACTCACGCAGTTCAGGCAAATCGAGTGGCAGGTTTTCTCCAAACACAACAAGCAGTCCTTCCGGCACCAGAACGTATCGGTGAAGCCTATCCAGAACGAAGCCTTTTTGCAAAGCATGGCATCTGCTGCAGGTGTGCTGTGTGCGGCAGGTTTCGGGACACCATCTGAAGTGTTATACCTGCAGAAGAAACTGCTGGTCGTGCCCATGAAGAACCAGTTTGAGCAGGCATGCAATGCCGCCGTCCTTCAGCATATGGGCGTTGCCACGATCAAAAGCCTGAAGAAGAAACACCTGCCAAAGATTTACGACTGGCTGGAGCACGGGCTGCCGATACAGGTAGACTACCCTGACGAAACCGAAGCCATCGTGCAGCGCATTGTGCACGAAAACGCCTAACCAAGTTCTAAAGCTTTTAACGCAGCAGCTCCTGGCAAAGGAAGCTGCTTTTTGTATGATAGATAGTAACAACGTAAACAAACAGCCTGAACTGAACAGGTCAGCCTTTGGCGATCATTTCAAGTGGGGAGTTTCCACAGCAGCCTACCAGATCGAGGGTGCACACGAAGCGGAGGGCAAAGGGCTTTCCATCTGGGATGTCTTCTCTGGCAAAAAGGGAAAGATCAGGCAGCGCCACCACGGCAACCATGCCTGCGACTTCTTTAACCGCTACCCCGATGACCTGGAACTGATGCAGTCCATGGCTATACCTAACTTCCGCTTTTCCCTCTCCTGGCCCCGGCTTCTGCCAGCTGGTACCGGCTGCGTAAACCAGCATGGGGTGGCCTATTACGATCGTCTCATTGATCATTGCCTGGAGCTCGGCATAGCGCCCTGGCTGACGCTCTACCACTGGGACCTGCCGCACGAACTGGAAAAGAAAGGGGGCTGGGCAAACCGCGATATTGTGGGCAGGTTTGAGGAGTATACTGCCCTGGCGGTGAACCTTTACGGTGACCGGGTGAAACACTGGATGGTGCTGAACGAGCCAATGGTGTTTACTGGGGCCGGCTATTTCCTGGGGGTGCACGCGCCCGGCCGACGTGGTTTTGGTTCGTTTATACCTGCCGTGCATCATGCGGCCCTTAGCCAGGCAGCCGGTGGCAGAGTCATTAAAGATTTAAGACCCGAGGCGGAGGTGGGCACGACCTTTTCCTGCTCCCATATAGAACCGCTACGACAACGCGAAAAAGACATGCAGGCAGCCCGACGGGTGGACGCCCTGCTAAATCGCCTCTTCCTGGAACCAGCGCTGGGGCTGGGTTACCCGCTGGACGACCTCCGGTTCATGCGTCGCATTGAGAAGTATATGCTTCCGGGGGACGAAGAAAAGCTGGCGTTCAACTTTGATTTCATTGAGGTGCAGAACTATACCCGGGAGGTGGTGAAATATGCTTTCTGGACGCCTTTTCTGCAGGCAGTCCTGGTGCCTGCCCGCAAACGCGGCGTGCCGTATACCCTGATGAACTGGGAAGTATACCCGGAAAGCATCTACCACATGCTGCACCAGTATAGCCATTATGAAGGTATACCCAAGCTTATCATCACCGAGAATGGTGCCGCTTTTCCGGATGAACTCAGGGACGGACAGGTGCATGACCCGGAGCGGTTATGTTACCTGAAACGTTACCTGCAACAGGTGCTGCGGGCCAGGCTGGAGGGCGTGAACGTGCAGGGCTACTTTGTCTGGTCTTTCGTCGACAACTTTGAGTGGGCCGAAGGCTACGACCCGCGCTTTGGGTTGGTACACGTGGATTTCGAGACGCAGCAACGAACCATTAAAAGCTCGGGCTACTGGTATCGCGACTTCCTTCGGGGCAGCATTTGGTAGCAGCATGTTATGGCTGCATTACCCCCCATTATATTACTGTTAAGCCTGCTCGCACCCATTTTTTAAGTCAGATAAGGGCTATACCTTTACTTCAGGTTAGTTAATAAGGTGAGATTAGTTTAGTTAAGGAAAAAATGCCCGCCGTTTGGCGGGCATTTTTGTTGCAAGGCGCACTACCGGATCTTCAGGATATGGCTTATTGACTGCTTAACCCTTTCTGCAACTTTGGCTTGTCCCAGATCGGAAAGATGCACGCCATCAGCCATGGCGTCGTGGTCGTGGCCGGTCAGTTCGTGACTCAGAATGTAGTAGAGCTGTCGGTATCCCTCTTGGAGTAATTGCTGGTAAGCCTGCCGCAAGGCTGCATTCTGTTGGGTTACCCTTTCGTTGACTTTTGCATCCCAGTGCCCGTTTTCCCGGAATATACTTTCGACCAGTAAGATCGGGGTGTTCGGTTGTAGCTGCCGGAGCCGTTTGATGAATGGGACGGCCCGGCTGTTGATTTCTTCCGGAGAGGGGTTGGGCACGCAGTCGAGCACATACAGATCAGCCGGGGTTTTACCCAGAATCTCGGCCATCTCGATTTCCATTTTACTTGCCCCACTAAAGCCTAAATTAACCGTTCCCACATTCAGGTCCCTGGACACGATCGCCGGGTAGGCCATACCTGGGCGGGAGGCGGAGGCCCCCTGCGTGATGCTCGACCCGTAGAAGACTATTTTATTAGATGGCAGGTATGTTCTGTCTGCTGGTTTGATCTTAGCCTTTTCTGCCACGCCGATTTCGATGCTTTTCACGGCTGCATACAAGGGCAGGCATACCTTGTAATGGCGCATCGCACCGTCTAGGTTCGAGATAAACGTGGCCGTATTCGCAACACCAGATGGCTTTGCAGAAGCAACATACTGCCAGGCGCTGCCATTCCAGCCGTACAGGTCCAGTCCGTTGATGGCCAACGGGGTCATGTTCCACAAATTCATGTACTCCTCCAGGGTCCATTTCACCTGTATGCTTCGGGAGTCTGTCTGGAATAGCAATTGAAGTCCGGCTGAATTGGTTGCGAGCCTCCGTACTTTTTCAGGCAGACTGGTCAGTTCAGCTGAATCCAACCGATGATAGATTTCCGAATTGCCGGCTCCCCAACGCCCGGACAGAGTCAGGCTTTTACCGTCTACAAATTTAATGTCGGTTTCCTGCTGCGCCAGCAGGCACAGAGGGCTCCAGGCAAGCAGCAAAAGAAGTAAAGATTTTCTCATAAGTCGTTCTCTAAGTGTCCGCTGTGCTCACTTTTAGAAGGTAAAAAATCACGTGCAGTATGAAAAGCAAGAAAAAGCGACTAACGCGTTTCCGCACGTCAGTCGCCCTGATCCCTATACCTGTATACCTGCTTACTTTCTGCCTTGCAATTGTTTCTCTTCTATAAAGGTGCTATACATCGATTCGTAGCAGGCTTTCAGATCCCGGGCGTCGTCAAATGCACTTTCGAACAGGAACGGGCCAGTGTAGCGGGCTTCGTGTAGGGCTGCCAGTATTTCGGTCCAGTTGTTGGTCCCTTGTCCTGAACAAGGGAAGAAATGATTCTCCGCCTCCCCGGTGCCGTCCGCGATGTGCACCGATTTCAGGCGTTTGCCCAGAGCACGGATTAGGTTTTCAGGGTGTTTGATGTGGTTCATGTCCACGGCCGCATAAATGCTTTTGGGCAGACGGTTCATGATCTCCACAGTCTCTTCCACGGTACGACACAGCGGGCGTTCCCGCTCCGCGTCCACCAGCAGTTCGGGGCCCAGCATGTTTTCGACCACCATCGTCGCCTTCATGCCCCGGACTGTTTCGTTGAGCTCAGTAGCCGATTTGACCAGCTGCTTCTTGCGGGCCTCGCGCTCGTTGAGGCCCAGGTAATAGCTTGGGTGGAAGAGAATGATCTTAGGCTGCAGGATTTTGCAGTACCCGAGCACTTTCCGGTGCATGGTTACCACCTGCTGGCGCTCTTCATCGTCTGTCAGAGAGAGGTCAATGCGCTTTCCAAAGGGCATGTGGATGGACCATACCTGAATGCCGGCGTCGTCTGCTGCTTTTTTGGCCTTTTGCATAAGGGCCGTCATCTCCTCATCACTCACTTTGAAATTCCGGTTGCCGTCGATCAGGCCTCCGAAGGAAATCTCCACATAGTCCACTCCAACTGACTTGGCATACTGCATCTGTTCCGCAGACACTTTGGTCAGTCCCAGCGCATAGCCAATTTTGAGGGGTTTCGGTGCCTTTTTGGGCAGGCCAGCGACAGCAGATGTTGCCGCCACGAAGCATATGACCAACACCAGCAAAGGTTTACTGAAGGCTTTTTTCACGCTTTTTCAAATTAAGGGTCGTGTTATATTTTCTTTATTACTCGGTCACCTTGACCCGCAGCTCCGTCTCAAGTGCTTTCTCCGGGGAAACCAGTACATTCTGCACCTCAAAGCGAAGCGCCACTTCCTGCAACTCCTGCCACAAAGTCTTTAAGGTCAGCTTTGCCGTCTCATGGGGTTTCAGGGTGATGCGGCCCAGCGGCAGGTTCTCGAAGTCATGATCGCTTTGGCACACCACTTTGTAGGGGATGTCGGAGTTGTTTTGAATGTGGATCTTGATGACAGGCTCGACGTTGCGCTGGGTGCTTTTCACAGCCTTTATATCCAGGGAGGCTTTGAAGAAGGCATCCATCTCCTCTTCACGGCCCACCAAGTAATCGTCAAAGTAAACCGCCGTGCGTCGCGCCTGCAGCGCCTCCCGGATTCCCTCCTCCGAGCGTTCCGCGGCGAAGACAAGCGTCATCGGCCGGTGCGTGTGGCGGTAGGTATAGCTGATGTCCCTGTGCTCGTCAGAATTAGCCAGCATGGTCAGGTTATACTTCTCGGCCATGCGGTGGGCTTCCAGGTTGTAGATACCCGAATTCACGACTTCTACACCATGTAGCAACCCTTCTGCGAGCATTTTCCTATGCAGGTCCGAGAAGAGGTCCAGGCCATACTTGTCCTTGTCCCACCACCGGTAGTTGGGGTGATTGTAAAAGATAAATGCGCCCTGCTTTTTGGCCTCGCGGAAAGGAGCCAGCAGCTGTTTTTCCGTTGGGTTGTCCTTCATCACAAACTTACTTTTCCCGTCTTTCATGTAATCGGAAGGCAACTTGTTGGCATCCTTTACAAACAGGGCGTTGTGGTGGTAAGGCGTCACGCGGGGAGAGATCTCCACCCCTTGTATCACAAGCACATTGGTTTTGGCAGCCGACTCCGTAGCGATCTGGTGCGACTTGTTGTAATCCTTGCTGATCTCGTCCGGATAGCCTTCGTAGTCAATGTGCTCGGTGATTGAAATGGCGTCCAGTCCGTCGCGGTCTGCCTCGTACAGCCTAAAGGACGGCCACACGTGCCCGTCCGAAAAGACCGTGTGCATATGGAAATCACACTTTAGGGTCTGGTAGCCAGGTATATCCGGCAGCTTTACTTTCTCCTCTGCTTTTGCTGCGGACTGGGCGTGCAGATCTGCACCGAATCCCAGCAGGCAGGCCCACAGTAATGGGGCAAATTTCTTTAGCTTCATGGGTTATCTCTTATAAGAACAGACTACTTCCCTTCCGCCGAAGCTGCGCCTGCGGACTTATCAGTTACCATGATATAATTGCGGATCCGGCGCTGCCCGTAGTGGTCGAAGCGTTTGTTGTCGGTCGGGTAATTGATCACACCCTCCCCTTTGATCCACATGGTGGTCGAGCCGCCACCGTCCAGGTTCAGAGCGTACGGTGGGTTAAAGTATTTCCGGATGAACTGCGTCAGTTCTTTGGCCGACATACCTGCGGACTTACCTGCATGACGTCCATCGACGGTGATGAACAGCACCCGTTTTTTATCCACAGTGGCGATGGCCGTGCGCGGATGTCGCACCCCTTGGTGCCGGTCAGGGTGCTCGTAATCGAGCTGCTCCAGAGGCTTGTCCTGCGATTTGGCAAAAGTCTCACCCACGGGCTTGTAGTCGAAGATAAGCATCGGAGAGCCGGAAATGATGTTGGCATAGGGCATCTGCGTGTAGGAAGCGTTGTCGCCGTAAGCGATACCCATTTGCTTTTTGGCACCATCGTAATAAAACGCGCCTTCGTGTTTCCAGAAAAGTTTGTGATCGGTCGGCACGGTCACGGATGTTTTGATCTCGTTATCCGCCTTGAAAAAAGAGGAAGACTGCCCGTTCTCCACCAGTTCGTAATAGGTGCCGTTGATGGCTGCCAGGGCCGGTTGGTGCGCTTCCGCCACAGCCGACAATGAATCCTCCGGAAACACGTTGTCCAGCACCAGATCATACTTACCTGAGGCCAGGTCCACCTCCAGCACATTCACGATTTGCGCCGAGGCAAACGGCTGGTAATATTGGGTGAAGTTATACTTTATAAAGCCGGTAGAGAGCGTGTCGATCTTCCAGCCAGCTGTGTCCTGGAGTACCGGATTTACTTTTGCTACGGCCTGGAGACCTGTTTCCGGTTTCGTGGGCTGGCAGGCCGCCAGTATACCTGCCGCAAGCGCCAGAAAGCTGAGTTTTTTAAATGTCATGTTGAAGTTAAAATGCATGTAGTTGGGAAGTTAAAAAGAAAGGAGCAACCCTAACGGCTGACTCCTTCCTCAGTTAAACAATCAATCAATCTATTTTCATCCTGGTTCTTAATACCCCTGATTTTGCGTCAGCACACCATTCGACAGGTTGAGCTGGTCACCGGGAATCGGCAGCACATACTGGTTGGCATTCTGAATATTGGGCAGGTCGATCGCCTTGCCCGTGCGCACCAGGTCGAAAAACAGGAATCCTTCGCTATAGAGCTCTCTTCTGCGCTCTTCCAGCACCGCGTTTAGGTAGGCTTCGGGTGTGGCAAAATCAGTCGTCTCGTACGCCTCCACGCCTCTGATCCGGCGAAGTTCGTTCAGGAAGGTGATGCCCTGCTCCAAAGGCAGCCCTTCGGCACTGATCAAATACATTTCCGACAGGCGGCTTACAATCACCGGCTGCACATCCCAGTACTTGCTCACGATCACGTTATAGGTTTTGTCGGCATTGTAAATGGTGTCGATGTTCACCGCGCCGCGCACGTCGGCCGGGGTATAGAGCGACTCCAGTACTTCGGTGGAAGGCTGCACAAAGTAGGAGCCTGCCCAGGTCGTGCCGTAAGGCCAGAACAAACTGGAGAAACGCTGGTTGGTTTCGGTTTTGAGGTTAGCGAAGGCAAAAAGCACTTCGCGGGAAGAAGCCGTGTTGCGGAAGATGCTACCATAATCGGCCACCAGGCCCAAGCCGCTGCTCTGGATTACGCTTTGCGCCAGCTGAGCCGCCTCGGCCTTGTTGCCTCTGGCCAGCAATACGCGCGCCTTCAGCGCCGTAGCCGCTTCTTTGGACACGCGCTTGTTGGTGGCTTCTTTCAGCGGTTTAGCCTCTGCGATGGCAAAATCCAGGTCTTTGATGATTTGCTCCCATACTTGGTCGGCGGTGTTGCGCGGCAGGTTTTCGGTCGTGTTTTCCACGATTACTGGCACGCCGCCAAAAGCAGTTACCAACTGGTAGTACAGGTGGGCCCTTAGGTAGCTCGCTTCAGCTTTCACCACTTTCACGCTTCCCTGTCCTCCCAGCTTATCACTGGCCTCAATCACGTTGTTAGCGCTATAAATGGTCCTGTAGGTATTTTTCCAAAGTGATGACGAATAGCTCAGCCCGTCGTCTACCCCGTTGCCGGTGATCAGACGGCCGTAGGCGCTGTTGTTGCCGGAAAGCGGAGTCCAGGTATAGTTGCCGCCCCGGATGTCGTTGATCAGGTAGTTGTCCCGTTCCGGGGTGGCGGCGCGGTAGAGGCCGTTTAGGAAAAAGCCGATATTGCTCTCGTTGATCTGATCAGGCGATACGGCGCTCTCCGGTGTTACATCGAGTTCTTTACTGCACGAGGAGAAAAGAACGCTTGCCCCCAGGGCCATACTGAAAGCTGCTAGTCTGTATGTTCGAAACATGTTATACGCTGTTAAAAATTAGAAACTTACATTGATCCCAGCCATGAAGCCACGTGGCTGTGGCGTCACCAGGTTATCGATGCCAAACGAGCGGGCGTCGAGTGAGCTGGAAGCCTCCGGGTCGTAGCCGCTGTAACCGGTGAAGGTATAGAGGTTGTTGCCGGACAGGTATACCCGCGCCTGCTGGATGGCCAGCTTCTGCAGCATCGAGGTAGGCAGTTTGTAGCCGATGGTCAGGTTCTTGATGCGCAGGTAAGACGCGTCCTCCACAAAGTAGCTGCTGTTCTTCATGTTATAGGCGCTTTTGGTGGCACGCGGCACATCGTTGCTGGTGCCCGGTCCGGTCCAGCGGTTTTCGTAGGTATCTTTTATCTGGTTGTAGTCGCGGCCACCCATGTGGTCCAGGCCCGAGCGCCAGGCAGCGGCGATCTCATTGCCGAGAGAGAAGGTCGCAAAAAGCGAGATGTCAAAGTTGCCGATCTCCACGTTGTTGGTCAGGCCGCCGTACAGGTCGGGCTGGGCGCTGCCGATCACCGACAGGTCGGCCGAGTTGATCAGGTTGTTTCCGTCCAAGTCTTCAAAGATCATGTCGCCCGGGCGCACTCCCTGTTTCTGCAGCGCTTCGTGAATCTCCTCGATGTGCTGGTAAATGCCCTGTTGCTTATACCCGTAGAACACGCCCAGCGGCTGGCCTGGAATAATAGCGTTCCAGCCCCCAACCTGGATCGGCTCATTGCCGATCAGGCTGGTCACTTGGTTGCGGATAGAAGCCATGTTCAGGCTGGTACTCCAGCGGAAGCGATCCCTCTCCATGTTGACGCTGGTCAGGGTAAATTCATGCCCCTTGTTTTCCATGGAACCGATATTGGTAGTGCGGTGCGTAAAGCCGCTGGTGGCCAGTGTCGGCACATTATAAAGCAGGTCGTCGGTATTCTTAATGAAGTAGTCATAGGTAAGTGCCAGACGGCCGCTCAGGAACGAAAGGTCCAGGCCGAAGTTTGTCTGTCGGGTGGTCTCCCACTTCAGATCCAGGTTCCCCAGCGAGGTAACCGACAAACCGGTTTCGGCGCCGTAGTTGTACCCGCCCGATGCCAGCGGCATGTAGCTGTAGATGCCGATGCCATCCTGGTTGCCGGTCTTGCCCCAACTGGCGCGCAGCTTGCCAAACTCCATCCATTCGGCTGTCGGGAAGAAGTTCTCGCTTGTGAATACCCAGCCCGCCGACACAGAAGGGAAGTAAGCATAGCGGTTGTCTTTGTGAAACTTGGAAGAGCCGTCGTAGCGCAGCGAAGACGACAGGAAATAGCGGCCTTTGTAGTCCAACTGCATGCGTCCAAGGTAAGACTCCATCGCATACTTGTTGGCGTCTCCGCTTGCCGTTGTGACCGTGGCAGAGGAAATGTGCCTGAAGTCATCCGATGGAAACTCCGTGCCCTGGGCGTTGTTAAAATCGTAGGCATCCTGGTAGAAGGTATAGCCTACCATGGCTTCCGTGTTCAGGTCTCCGCCCCAATTCTTGAAGAAGGTCAGCGTGTTGTCGATGTTTTGCGACACCCGGTTGCCGCGCGTATCGATGGTCAGGCCTTTGCCGGATGCGTAGGGGTGCAGGCGGGTCTGGTGACGGAAGCCGCGGCCAAAGCGAAGTTCGGCGTTGTAGGCTGTGTGCCAGGTAAAGTATTTGAGGAAGTTGACGTTGCCGTACAGGTTAATGAGTGCCTGGTAGTTTTTGTCCTCGATCAGATCGTTTTCCAACACCTGCACGCCATTGTGGCGCAGGATGTCCTTACCGCCGATGTTGAACGTGCCATCGTCTTTGTAAATCCGGTCATAGGGGCGTTGCTCGAGCGAACGCTGGAAAAGCGCCGTGCCCTGGTCGCCGTTTGGTGCCGAGGAGCTGTTGGTATAGTTACCGCCAAATCGCAGACCAAAATTGAGGACTTTATTTGGGGTAAAATCCAGGTTAGTACGCAAAGAGTAGCGTTCCAGCGCACTATTTTTCAACAACCCCTCCAGGTTCTGGTAACCTACTGAGGTATAGTATTTCACGGTGTTGCTGGAACCACTGAATGAAAAATCAGTCTGATGCGTTGCAGCTCCCTCGTTGATGATCAGATCCTGCCAATTCACATCGTACGGATCAGCCGGCACGTTGCCGAGCACTTTGTTGATGTCGATGTAACCGCTTTTGCCCGGGATCAGGCCCAAATCGCGGTTATAGTTATCCGCGGCCTCCTGCTGCAGGCTAATGTACTCCTGTGGATTGAGCAAATTCAGCTTTTTAGGCATCGTCTGTATACCTGACACCTGCGAAACCGTGATCTTGGGTTCGCCTTTGCGACCTTGTTTGGTCGTGATCAGAATCACGCCGTTGGCAGCGCGGCTCCCGTAAATGGCGGCCGAGGCGGCATCTTTCAGCACCTGGATGGACTCAATATCGGAAGGATTGATCAGCGAGAGCGGATCCTGGATGAACTCGCCGGTATAGTTGTAGCTGGCCCGTGCTTTGGAGATTAGAATGCCGTCTACTACATACAGCGGTTCGTTGTCACCGTTGATCGAGCTCAGCCCCCGGATGTTGACGCGGGAAGCGCCACCGGGCGTACCGTTGCTTATTGTCAGGTTTACGCCTGCCACCTGGCCCTGCAGCAACTGGTTGGCACTCGGCACGTTACGGTCCGCCACATCTGCCGGGTTTACGCTGGAGATGGCTGTGGTGATGTTGCGGCGGGTGTTCTGGCCGTAACCAATCACCACTACCTCGTTGAGCTTCGACTCAGCTACTTTCAGCTTCACCATCAGGGATTCTTTCTCCCCTTCCTCCAGGGTGTAACCAGTTAATGACTGCGATTCGAAACCGATGTAGCTAAACGTGAAGGTATACGGACCGCCGAGTGGTAGCCTACTGAAGGAAAACATACCTGCTGCGTCGGACGTGGTACCGCTGGTATAGCCTGTGCTTTCGTTTTTGGCCAGCACCGACACGCCGATGAGCGCCTCGCTGTTACCATCCTGCACCACGCCTACTACCTGCTCCGGTGCAGCCTGGCCATAACCGCTATGCCCGTACAGGACGGCCAGCATGAAAAACAAAAGAACCTTCGGCCATATTGGCCGGCCTTTCCTGATAAACTTAACTCTCATAGTGTATGTGTTTGGATAAAGATTTCCCATTACGTCCTGTTGCCAGAGCGTTTCATCCGTCGACTGACGGAGCAATTTTTATGTATCTGATTTATTTCCTGATGCGGTAGCTGTTCTGCTCCTTTTTCAATTTCAGCTCGTTGAGCACAGCGATTGTATGCAGCACCTGCTCCAGCGAATCGGTGGTGCTGATCTTACCGGTAAAACTGATCCTGGCAATATCGGCTTGCCTGTAGCGGATATCGTGCGCGTATACCCTGGAAAGCTCGTTTAGCACCGCAGGTAAAGGGCGTTTGCTGAACTCGATGATGTCGCCGTTGATGGTCATGGTGCCTTCTTCCATTTCAGGCCGTGGAGGCAAGCGCTTCGGGTTTTGTATCGCCTCCACTATGGTACTCACCCGCCCTTCCGGATACTCCGTACCAAATTCAAGCTGTTGGCCTGGTATCAGGTATACTTCCTTTACCTTTTGCCGCATTGCTTTGGAGGCCGCTTTTACGACCACCTTTCCTGTATAGAGTTGTACCAGCACAGGTTTATCCCTGCCAGGCGCTTTTACGCTGAAGGATGTGCCGAGCGCAGTAGTTGACAGTCCGCCAGCCTGCACAGTGAAGGGTCTCAGGTTGTCCTTGGTTACCTTAAACACGGCCTCGCCTTTGAGGTATAGCATGCGCCGGTCGTCCTGCACAAAAGGCTGCGAATAGGTGATCTCAGCTCCTGGCAGCAATTCCACTGTAGAGCCGTCTTCCAGCATAAAGGCCACCGGTCGAAGGGAGTTATTCGCTTTCACAGCAAATACACCTTCTGTTATATCATTTGCTGCTGCGACTTTGGTACTAACAGGTGTGCGGTCAAGGTATAGCTGCCCGACCAGGAAAAGTCCCAGAACAATGGAGGCGGCAACGGCCGTTATGCGCAGGTTCCAGTTGCTTTTGTCTTGCATTCCGACTTCGCGCTGTATGTGGCGCAGCATCCGCTGTGATACTTTCTCCTTCAGCCATACCCTGCTGTTGGTTTGCTCCCACTCGGATTCCGGCAGCTGCTGCTCGAGCGCCACCGGGTTTTCTTCCAGATACCGGGCCACCGCGCTGGCTTCGCTGGCGTTGGCTTTGTTTTGCAGAAATCGCTCGATCTGGCGTGGTTCCATTTGTAGTATCTAAACACAGTGAATACGATCCTCAACAGCCTGTCCCCTGCCGGAAACAATTATTTAACATGAGCCGAGCCAGGCCCACAGCAGCACATGGCTATACCTAAGGAGCAATTTCAAATGCTTGGTGGCTTTGGTGAGGTGGTCCTCCACGGTTTTGGTGGAGATGGAAAGTTCCCGGGCGATGTCCTGATACGAGAGGCCCTGGAAACGACTGAGCTGGAAAACCTTTTTGCGGACCGGCGGCAACTTTTCCACAGCCGCCTCTATCTCTTCCTGCAGGTAGTGGGTGTACACAGTGTTTTCGGTATAGGCATGTTCCCCAGGGAGTTCCGCGCGCTGCAGTGCCTCGCGTTCCACCGCTTGTTTTCGCAGGGTGTCGATGAGCGTGGTGCGGGCTATCCGGAAGATCTGGGAAGAGAGTGGCACTTCGTCGGAGAGGCGGTCCAGGTGCTTCCACAATTTGATGAAGGTGAGTTGCACGAGCTCCTCGACCATAAACTCAGAGTGGGTCTGTTTGCGGAAGTAGAAGTATACTTTTTGGTGGTACTCGTCATATAGCTTCTCAAAAGCGGCCTCATCTGGGGTGGGTCTTATGCTTAGCCGGTCGGTACTTTCAGAAGTCATCACGCTGGTAAAGGTTAATCCTGTACAAAGGAACCAACATTTCAGGAGCGCGTGGGTTAAGTTTCTGTTAAATCGGTGTTACAGCACTGAGACGTGTAGCAGTCGGAATGGTCAGGTATAGACTACCTCAGAAAGGCTATAATGCCTAAAATTCAAGTATCTTAAAAAAACAAAAAAGCCTGCAAACTTATCGTTTGCAGGCTTTGCAGAGAGTGAGGGATTCGAACCCACTCCACAACACGTTTATTATCAATTACTTATTACTCCAAAATTCAGCGATCACCCGAATTTTCCTCCTCCTGAGGATCTGGGGTTTCCTTTCATCAAATTTACTACTTTATTCTACAAACATCAAGTTGAGAAAGTAGAAGTTGATTCACCTACTCATATATTCTAAGGTTTATAGCCACTATGGATGTCAACTGTAATCAGCTTATCCCCCAGTCCAGGCACATGATGATCCAGAGGTGCGTTCAGGTTATTGTCTACGTAGTGCGTAGACAATATGCTCACCCTGGAAAACCTGGGCAAAGCGGACACAGTGCAACTTCTAATAAACCTGTAAATATTATTCTACTTGCCATGCAATTTCTTTAAGCCGATTTGCTACCTCATGTAGCGTTTCAATTAAGGCTCCTTCTGCTGGAAATACACCCGTTACCAGGTCTTTAAATTTGCCATTGTATTCATTACTCAGTTGTTTCCATGTTTCCTCTGGCTTATCAAAGATCAAAGCTGCGGCAGGATGTTCTGTTAGCCAAACATTATTGTTCTTATAGCCAACCATATCATCACGTCCCACTTTTATGAGCATTTCATCAAATTCACTGCTCCTGAAGAATTGCCGTAACTCGTCATCTTTCAACATCTGGTGGATGTCATACACATGCCGGATTTTATTTCTTAAATCTGCTATTGGATCTTCTGATCTGGAAAACCTGACTAAGCTCATGATCTTCTCACAGAATGTTCTCAGCTTACTCAATACCTGAACGGTAAATGGAGCCATGTTGTACTTTTCGATCAGTTCTTCCTGTCCTTTGGCTTTCATCATTCCATAGATGTAGGAGCTGACCGGCATTTCAGAGAATGGCTCAAAATTCCCTAACCAGGTAGCTTCTACTACGATGTGCTCTCTTACCTGTCCGAGGTTTCCATCAAAGATCCTGTTGTACCGGTGAACAGTTTTTCGAATGTTTCCCCTTTTGTTGGTTAACCCTTCTACCTCTATTTCGGGAATCCCACCCTCTACCACTTTACTGATTGCCCGAATTCTCCTCTTCAACTGGTTATCATTATCATCTGCATGACGCAGTACCACCATATCAATATCCTCCGAGAATCGCTCTATCAGCTTATGACATTTTGAAAGCGCGGTACCGCCTTTGAAAACGGCCTGCCCGGCTATACTCGAATGAAATATCTCGTATAAAGCAAAGGTTACCCAATAATCCTTCTCTACATAAACATCCCGCATTCCAAGATACGCTGCCGTAGCAAGTATGGCATCCTGTAATAGTTCCTTGTTGCTGTGTAAGTTCATGTTAATATATATTCCATTTCGGTGCAGTTGGCAAAATTACTTCTTTGATTCCGAGTTTATAGGAGGTAAGCGGATTCAGGTTATTTTTTAAAATCTCGGCGCCGTTCCTTGCCCCAGAAAACTCAAGTATAGCACCTAGCAACGCCTGTGCTCTTGGCGGATATTGTAGAGCATACCTAACTGTCTTTGAGCGGTCACTATCCGTAAGCTTGCTGACTTCATTCTTTAACAAAATGATAGCCGATTTTCTGTCCAAATCAGGTATGGTCTTAAAATCCTTGAGTGCATCCAATATTTCAAGCAGATAGTAGTTCTCGTTGGTAACATCCACATAACTTTTGACCGGCTTTACCTGAATTTTTCCAATTTTGGTTGTTACCCGTTTTACTTTGCTGGCCACCTTAATAGTTTGGGGAACCTGCGTGGTCAGCCCCATACGATTGTATAATGATCCTCCGGTAATGTATGCAATGCGTTTTTCACCCTGGAATAGGTATGGTTTCAATAATTCTTCTTCCCTGGGTCTCAACTCACCAAAAACAGATTGTTTGGGCTTGTAGAATACTCCGGTAGATAATCTTTTGATAACCCCTTTCTTGACAAACCTTTCAATGGCTTTGGCAGCGGCACTATATTCTGCCCGGTCAATACCCAGCTGCTGGTACTTAAATGTAGTGCCTTCCTGTATCCTATTGATCTTGTATCCTATTTTCGCTGTTACATTCATTGATTACTAATACATTGCCTAATAGAAGCAAAGATAATACAGGACAACCATTTGTCAAGTATTTTGCGCAAGATACTTGACATTACAACCTATATAAAACTTCTATAGGGACTATAAAGCGTTTAAGGAAGAGTAGAGGCTGAGCCAGTTGTTAGAACAATGTAATCGCCTAGGTAAAAATCTACTAGCTGAAGGAATTTCTACCTCGAAAAAATACCGCTCATCATCTGTTTTAAAGTAGGCGCAGGAGAACCGATGCTTTCAGGCACCCTCTTTATCGTAGAGATACCGGTGGCTCAGCCTTATGTCAACTCCAGCTCTTTTAATATGAACGGGCTGGAATTGGCCGCTGATTGGCCGAATTGGCCGGTAAAATGATTAAAGCCATAGCTTAAAGCTAACCAGACATTTTATTAATGGTACAAGGACGGCGAGAACGAACCCATGCAGCACTGCCTGTTGGGAACATGCGGGTAGCACACTATCCGCACTTCCTTAAAAACGGTTCTTCCTTGACCTAGATACCGGAAGCTTTAGCTCGAAGTTTGTCAGGCTTCCACCTTGCCGTTAAAAGCTGGACTTGATCTGCAGTCTCAGCACATTTCTGGACCAGCTGTTATCAATGGCTTTACGGATGTAGAAGAGCCGCTCCTGATCATTCTTTACCTTATCCAGCAACACCACTGGCCAGCAGCCCTTGTAAGAGGAACAGATGCGGGAGACACTGGGCCTCGAACCTATCAACAAGTCACTGATAATCATTTATTTACAAACACCTAAAAATTCAACACAGGGAATAGCGCACCACTTGATTCACTGTGTATTAGCTGCAAATGTTATATGTATAGACAGGTATTCTAAGACATTATATCAACCTTCTCTCCCAATTATATACCACCATGCGCTCGAGCAAAGTGGAATATCTTCAAGAAATAAGATGATCACAACTCCCGACTGCCATGATTCACTCGCTTTTCTTAAGTACTTCCTCCAAATCTTTTATTTCCGAAAAAACTTCTGTATAATTGTCATTATGCGCAATCGATTGCACACAAGAGCTTTTAAACAGCATGGCAAATAATACTTTAAAGATTCATCCAGAGGATAATGTGCTGGTCGCCTTAACAGACCTGCAGGCAGGTGAGGTGGTAGAATTCAATGGCAGACAGATTGGGATCGTCACAAACATTCCTGCCAAGCATAAGTTTGCCGAACAGCAGCTTGCACCGGGCCAGGAGATCATCATGTATGGTTCTCTGGTGGGAAAAGCCGTGGAGGCTATACCTGCCGGCGGCATCCTGACCACAGGCAATGTGAAGCACCAGGTATCGGGCTTTACAGGCAAGACCAAAACCATTGGCTGGCAGGCGCCAGACGTGTCCAAGTGGGTGGACAAGACTTTCCTGGGCTATCACCGCGAAGACGGACAGGTAGGCACAGGTAACTATTGGCTAGTGATTCCGCTGGTGTTTTGCGAAAACCGTAACGTAGATACCATCAAGCAGGCTTTTATGGAGAACCTGGGCTTTAGTCAACAGGACCTATACAAGAGCTATGTGCAGCAGATGGTGGAGTTATACCAAGCGGGCAAAACAGAAGAAATTGCCCAATTGCCACTTAACCCGACCTCCTCAAACGGACAACACCGCATTTTTGAAAACATCGACGGCATTAAGTTTCTGACACACGAAGGCGGCTGTGGCGGCATTCGACAGGACTCGGATATGCTGTGCGCTCTTTTGGCCGGATATATTCATAATCCAAACGTAGCAGGCGCTACTATTCTGAGCCTGGGCTGCCAGAATGCGCAGGTGCCTATTCTTGAAGAGCGAATCAAGGCGCTTAACCCTAATTTCTCTAAGCCCCTCATCATACTGGAGCAGCAAAAGGAGGGCACAGAGCAGGAGTTGCTCACGCTGGCCATCCGACGTACGTTCCTGGGCCTGGTAGAGGCTAATAAACAAAAACGTGAACCTGCACCGCTCAGCAAACTGGTGATCGGTCTGGAGTGTGGAGGATCTGATGGTTTCTCTGGCATCTCCGCTAATCCGGCCGTGGGCCATGTCTCGGACCTAGTGGTCGCGCTGGGCGGCAAGTCCATGCTGTCGGAGTTTCCGGAGCTGTGCGGCGTAGAGCAGGAGCTTATCAACCGCTGCGTAGATGAAAAGTCGGCTGACCGTTTTGTGGAGCTGATGCGTGCCTATGAAAGTGCGGCTATAGCATCTGGCTCTGGTTTCGACATGAACCCTAGCCCGGGCAACATCAAAGACGGCCTGATTACGGATGCCATCAAGTCGGCGGGTGCGGCCAAAAAAGGTGGTACTTCCCCTGTGGTAGATGTGCTCGACTATGGTGAGTATGCCACGATGCCAGGCTTGAACCTGCTCTGCACGCCGGGCAACGACGTGGAAAGCACCACGGCCATGGCTGGTTCAGGCGCGAACATTATCCTTTTCACGACAGGCCTCGGCACGCCAACCGGCAACCCGATCGCTCCGGTCATCAAAGTGTCTTCCAACACCAAACTGGCCCTGCGTATGCCGGACATCATTGATGTGGACACAGGCCCGGTGATTGCCGGCGAGAAGACCATTGAAGAGATGGGTGAAGCGATGCTGGACTACATTATTGAAGTAGCCAGTGGCAACATCCAGTCCAAAGCTCAAGTGCTCGGGCAGGATGACTTTATACCTTGGAAACGAGGCGTATCCTTGTAATACGCCTGAAGGACAACAGATTTTTTTGAGTTTGTTAAATGGGGTTAAGGCCGGTTCTTCTTAGGAGGATCCGGCCTTTTTCTATACCTAAGTTCAGCTGGTGACGTCTTACTTTGTATTAAAACGTACTGTTTTGATTTCACCCTTGAACCATGAGCGCTTATCCATGCGGGTGCCAATAGAGGTGCTGGCGGTAGGGCTGATGGGCAGGTAGGTGATCTCTCCCGACACTTCTTCTGTACCATTCACAAAACCTCTCATTTGACCCTGCCTGTAATGCAGCTTGATGGTAGCCCATTCATTAACCGGATGTGTCTTCGTAGAGTCAATCAGAGTGAGTGCAGCGTTCTCAGTTCGCATGAAGAAGTCTGCATACCACTGCTGTCGATTGTTGAGTCGAAGCTCAATCAGGATTCTCCGATCCGGGTTAGCGGGGTCCTGAATGTGCAGAAAGCGCTGCTCAATGTTATCGGGAAAACCAGCATAGGGCATAAACTCCACCTCTATTTCAAATTCCCCTGCTCCGGCAATCGGGTTTGAGTTGGTCAATAACCCATCGTCTATACCATCAAACGCAATTGCCTTTTCCCCTGCCCCCACATCAATCAACTTCGGGTTTCCCCAAACAGTTGGCTGATGTCCCGCAATAGATGTCAGGGAGTTCAAGGTCCATACCTTCTCATCAGGCTGCGGTGGCTGTGTTCTGGGTTTAGAGCAGCTTATACCTGACAGGCATGTGATGCCGAGCATCACTCCTACTGCAGCGTTTCTCCACGACGGCTTTTTATTTTTCATTTCGTTTATACCTGATACACACATCTATTGCGGCACCAACACGCTTACTTTTTAACAATTCTGTCTGCCAATTCCAGCTTCTGGGCTTTGATTTCGGCCAGCACCAACTGGGCCATCTTGCGTGCGCCTAATTCGCTGAAATGGGTGTTATCATCTTTGCCTTCGGGATAATTCGGATGTTCGCCCGCTTCTAATTGCAGGAAGAGGTGCTTAGAGTTTTCAGGCCCGAACTGCTGCAGCAGCTCCTGACTTTTCCGGTCCAGGTCAATCACGGCCACTTTCCGCTGTTTGGCCACTTCCCGCACAATAGCTGCATAATCTTCATGCGTTCCTACTATTTTGCCGGCCTCGTCAAACTGGCGCCGGGCAGCAGGTGTGAGCAACACAGGTATAGCTTTTTTCTTCTGCGCCTCCGTGATAAAGCGATTCAGATTGGCCCTGTACTGGTCTTTCGGGGTATAGCTTTTCTTTGTTTCTACCTCATCGTTGTGACCGAACTGGATGAACACATAGTCACCCGCCTGCAAGTGATCTGACACGGGTTGCCACAGCCCCTCCTCTATAAAAGTGCGGGTACTGCGACCATTCTTAGCGCGGTTGTCTACCGTCACACTGGAGTCAAAGAAATGCACGAAGGGCATCCCCCAGCCTGTTTCCGGGTAGGCTTTCGTTTCTTTGATGGAGATGGTAGAGTCACCGATCAGGTATACCTTGATAGGTTGCTTCTGCTGGGCAAGCAGTAAAGACATCAGAAATGCGGTGGTTAAAAGAAGGAATATTCTCATACTAGTTCTTTGTGATTGTTCATTATGTATAGCTACTTACCTATGTTACACAGGTATAAGGTATAAACCGGAGCATTTAATTAAAGCTTCTCCTCTGTTTACCTCATTATCCCAGTCTCAATTTGCAGGCAATACTACTTTTTCCCCATTGATGGTGACGTTTTCGAATTGGATGTTCTTCACGTTAGAAAATTTGTAAGGTTCCTCCACGCCATTTATCTCCACATCCACCAGGCGCAGGTTCTCTACCGGCGATTGTTCATACCCTTCCAGCAGCACGCCTACCTTGCCTCCGTTGCGTACCTTCATGTTGCGCACCTCAACGTTTCGTACAGTCGGCATAAACGAGCCGGAGTCTTCGTAGAACATGTTCACGCGAACCACCTGCTGCGCTACCTGTCCCACTTCAATGTTGCGCAGGTAGATGTTTTCCACGATGCCACCCCGCATGGAGCTCGTCTTGATGCGCAGCGCCCTGTCCAGGAGCGGGCTGTTCATCCTGCAGTTCTCCGCGAACACGTTGCGCACGCCTCCCGATATCTCGCTTCCGATCACGACTCCCCCATGCCCGTTTTCCATCGTGCAGTTCTGTATGACGATGTTCTCACTAGGCACATTGATGCGGCGGCCATCGGCGTTTCTGCCCGACTTGATGGCGATGCAGTCGTCCCCGGTATTGAAGTGGCAGTCCTTTATCAGCACGTTTCGGCTCGACTCCGGGTCGCAGCCATCCGAATTCGGGCCCTGACTTTCGACAGTCACTCCCTGAATGGTCACGTTCGTGCAAAGCACAGGGTTCAGAATCCACATCGGTGAATTGATGATCGTCACACCCTCAATCAGCACATTTTCGCAACGGTAAGGCTGTACAAATTGCGGCCGCAGATACGAGCCTTCCCCAAACTTCCGCTCACTTACCGGCACACCGTCCTCTGCCATCTGAAACAGCGCAGCCCGCGGCTCCGTCTGATTTGGCGTACCTTCTTTCCAACCATGTTTTTTCTGTCCTTTCCAGGGCCACCAGTTGGTTTCGTTGGCTTGGCCGTCCAGGATACCTTCTCCGGTTATGGCGATATTCTTTTCTTCGAAGGCGTAAATCAGAGGCGAATAGCCCATCAACTCCACGCCTTCCCAGCGGGTATGCACCAGTGGCAGGTAATCAGCGGGGTCAGTTGAAAAAAGTATGGTGGCCCCTTTTACCACGTGCAGGTTCACGTTGCTCTTTAAATGGATAGGCCCTGTCAGAAACTTCCCCTCCGGCACCACCACGCGTCCTCCTCCTGCCTCGACGCAGGCCATGATTGCTTTCCGGAATGCTTCGGTACAATCAACTGTCCCATCCCCAACGGCCCCATACGCAGTAACCAGGAAATCCCTGTCCGGAAATGACGGCGGAGATATTTGGCGCAGAATATCCTCTACTTTATCCCAGGCATCGGTCTGCGTGCTTGCCTGCTCCCGACTCTCCTGAACAGGCTGGGAGCATGAACATAGAAACAGCAAACAGCAGGTTACAAAAGCCAATAAATGATACTTTCCCATAATCAGTAATTTGCAATGAATGTTCAGATGTGGCCAGAGGGCTGTTCTTTACTAGCTGTCCTGCTCTTTTTCGGTCAGCATGCTCGTGCCTCTTTTGCAGAGTTGCACCGCCAAGCCCCAGGGGTCGCGCAGCATCACCAGATGGGAGCCATCTTCCAGGTACTGCTCCGTTACCAGCGTGGCACCAGCTTTCACCAGACGGTCTCTGTCCGCATTCGGGTTTTGTGACACAAAGGCCAGGTGCACCAACAGGGGGTTCATTTCCCGGTAAGGCGGTACTTCATCAGCCGGGTTCAGGTATATTTCGATCATGATCCGGCCACTGTCATCGGCCAGAAAAGTCATAAAAGGCGCCTGCTCCATCTGCCGTACGATTGTCATGCCCAAATACTTCACATACCATGCCGCCATAGCGATTGGGTCTTCTACATTCAGGGCAAAGTGTTCTAATTTCATAAAGGTATTCTTTGTTCGTATTTATTTCAGCCACTTCTCCAGCCATTCAAAGGCTTCGTCCTGCATGGGTATAGTCATCGAATGTGGCACGTCGTAATAGCTCGCCTTGAATTTCTCGGTGGCCTTCATTTTGCTGTAGATGGCCGTTAGTTTTGTTTCTGCCGCTTTCATGCCGGCAGGACTGAACAGCTTGTCTTGCTGGCAGTTGAGCACCAGCAAAGGCCGAGGTGCGTTCAGCGAAGCGACGTCCGGCAGGTCCAGGTACTGATACTGCCGTGGCACGTACATCATCCAGGTATGGCGGGTGTGGTTTTGCAGCATGTGCTCGAAAGTAGTGGAAAAAGCGGCCACTATACCTGTTTTGATGCGAGAATCAAGTCCGAAAAGATAGGTACTGCGCAAGCCACCCAGCGATAGGCCCACACAACCAATCCGCTCCGGGTCTACCTCCGGCCGCGACAGTAGGAAATCTATGGCTACTCTGTCGCTGTGCACAATCATGCCGAGCCAAGTGGTGCCAGCTGCCAGTATTGTCTTGTTCACAGCCACTTCATGCCCATTGGCAAATTTGTTGTATACCTTGATATCAGCGTCCTGATCTCCTGTGAGCTGCTTGCGGTAGTTTTTGGTCAGATCATCGCTCACCTGATCCGGTTCCAGTTTCTGTGAGCCGAAGTAAGGTGCGTCCGGCGAGAGCACCACAAAGCCTCTTTTCGCCAGCTCGTCGGCATAAGCCCTGCCTTCATACAGGTTCTGGATATACTCCACCAGCACCTCTGGTTGATCATCCGTCAAACTATGCTTCTCCTTGCCAAAAAAGTAAAAGCCGCCGTGGTCGTGCAGGGCGATAACGGCCGGAGCCGGTTTGGTGAGGTTGTCAGGTATAAGCAAGAAGGCTTCAGTTTGCTGATGCGCACTCACGTTGTAGCGCACCAGGTGTTGGGTATAGCCATCGCGTTTGGTCGTGCTGATGATTTGGCTCTCCAACGGCACAGGCTCCGGGTTGTAAGCCAGCAGCTCCTGCAGTTTGTTTTTCGCCACCTTGCGCCACTTTTCTGCCTTGCGGTGTTTGCTGTTCAAGTACGAAAGGCTACTGTTCTCTTTGGCGACGTGTGACTGAAGCAATGGATAGAAGTTGCCTACGTCCGACTTCTGCGCCACGGCCGTGCTGGCCATTAGCATCACCAATAGCCATAGGTATACCTTTGCTGTTCGCTTATAAAAATTACTTGTTTTTATTCCTTCTCCCTTCACTTGCTACGCTTAAGCCGGTATACCTTTACCCAAAGATGGGGCTATACCTTAGTTTAACTTCAACAAATAGGTTTTTCCTTTCTCAGTTGCCAGATCGAACTCCAGCACATGGGCTATACCTCCCGCCTGCACTTGTGCCTTTTCCGACACCAATGGCTCTTTAATGGCCGCTTGCTGATAAAAGAAGTTCGTGTTTTCACCGGCAGCTTCTTTCAGGTTACCCTTGCTGGCAAGTTGCAGCAGTTCGCTTGATCGGATGCGGCAGTTGCCGCCCAGCTTCGAGTGGATTTTCAGTGTTTTCACTTTTCCTGCCTCCCAAGCCATGTCTATCACAAAGCCGCCTCTGGCCACCAGTCCTTTTACCTCGCCGCTTTGCCACACATCGGGCAGCGCCGGAAGCACATGCAGTGCCCCGTCATGGCTCTGCAGCAACATCTCGGCTATACCTGCCGTGCAGCCAAAATTACCATCGATCTGGAAAGGCGGGTGTGCGTCGAACAGATTCGGATAGGTGCCGCCACTCTCGCCTTTGCCTTCCGTTCCGGCAGGCGTCAGCTGGTCCTGTATCAATTTATAGGCCCGGTTACCATCGAGTAGTCTGGCCCATAGGTTCACTTTCCATCCCATAGACCAGCCCGTGGATTTGTCGCCGCGGTAAACGAGCGAGTTTTTGGCGGCTTCGAACAACTGGGGATGGCGGTATGGCGAAACTTGGTTGCTCGGAAACAGGCCGTAAAGATGGGAAACGTGACGGTGCTTGTCATCTTTTCTGTCCAAGTCCTGCAGCCACTCCTGCAGCTGGTTGTGCTGCCCGATCTGCATCGGCGGCAGCCTGTCGCGCATGGTGCGTAGCGAGTCTGCAAACGCCTGGTCCAGATTCAGGATTTCAGAAGTCCTGATCACATTGCTAAAAAGATCGAAGATAAGCTGGTTGTCCATGGTGGTGCCAGCGGAGATAGACACGCCGCTCTGGTGTTTGTTCTCTGGCGACATGGACGGACTCACTACCAGCCATTTGTTTGTGGGTTCCTCTTGCAGCACATCCGCATAAAACATGGCTGATCCTTTCAGCACCGGGTATACCTCCTTCAGGAAAGCCTGATCGCCTGTATACAGGTAGTGCTGCCACAAATGCTGCGTCAGCCAGGCGCCTCCCATCGGCCACATGCCATAAAAGGCACCGTCTATCGGGCCGGTTATCCGCCAGATGTCCGTGTTGTGGTGCATCATCCAGCCCCGGGCGCCATACATTTTAGATGCGCTCTCCTTACCCGACTCCGACAGGTCTTTCAGCATGCTGAACAGGGGGCCGTGCATTTCCGAAAGGTTGGTTACCTCAGCCGGCCAGTAGTTCATTTCGGTGTTGATGTTGACGGTATACTTGCTGTCCCAGGGCGGTGCGATGTTGTCGTTCCAGATGCCCTGCAGGTTAGCAGGCTGCGTACCCGGCTGCGAACTGGAGATAAGCAGGTAGCGCCCGAACTGAAAATACAGTGCCGCCAGATGCGGATCGTTTGAACGGGCAAAGGCAGCCAGACGTTCATCGGTCGGTTTCTGCAGATCCGCTGTTGTGCCCAAATCAAGGGATGCACGGTCGTAGTAGTTTCTGTAGAAGGCCGTGTGCTCCTCCTTTGCTTTCTTATACTTCTTTTTAACAGCGCCGGCTAGTAGCTTGGCAGCTTTTGTCTCGCCGTCGCCACTCAGGTCTCTGTAGCTTTTGAAGTTCGTCCCGATAGAGATATAGATTGTGGCGGCATTGGCTCCTCTTACCTGTACCCCATTTGATGTGCTGGTAATCTTGCCTCCCTCTGTTTCAGGCTGCACAAGCGTTTGGAATTTCACCTTGCCTTTTTTATTGTCAACATCTCCGGAAACACCATTCATTATCAGCTGGTTACCTTGTGTTCTGACCGTGTAATTTTTGTGGGGACTATCAGCAGAAACGATAAAGTTTATACTCTTGGGCTTGTCAGCTGTAAGGCGCACGATTACAACATCATCAGTAAAGGACGAGAATATTTCCCGCTTGAATGTGATGCCGTTTACTTTGTAGGAAACTGTTGCGATGGCTTGTTGAATGTCCAGATCGAGGTAATAGTCTGTGGCTTGCTCGTGCCCCGGAAAAGAAATAAACAGATTGCCGACAGGCTGATAGGGCATGCCATAATTGTTATCGGCGGCAGGTTGTCGCGGCAGTTTTTCAGTTGCCAATTCCTGCGCTTCTTTGTAGTTTCCAGCGGCAATAAGGGCTCTGATTTCGGGTAACGCGCTGTTCAGGGCTGGCAACACATTGTTACCTGGCTCCCCGGCCCAAACCGTTTCCTCGTTCAGCTGCAACTGTTCCCGAGCCGGCTGGCCGAACACCATGGCACCCAGACGACCGTTCCCAAGCGGCAGTGCCTCGTTCCAGTTGATGGCAGGTTGTTTATACCATAGCTTGTGGTATATGCTGGCCTCTTTTTGGGCTGAAGCGCTGCCTACACCAATCCAAAGAGAAAGAAAGAGCCAGAGAAAATATCGTCTGATGTTCATATTGTCCGGGTTTTATAGGTGAATGTGCCCATGCAGTATGCCGCAGGTGTTATTTCTGAGAGCTGGGGTGCAGTTGCGCTATTTCTTAGCTGCTGCTTTCGTCTCCTTCAGCTCCTGCATACCTTGAAACACTAGCTGCGCCACCGCTGTTGCTCCCTCCGGCTGAAAATGTGTGTTGTCTTTCTGACCATCCGGGTAGGCTGTATACTTGCCGGCAGGCAGGTTCATGAAATAATTGTCTGTCACATAGTCCTGTCCTTTGGCTGTGAAGGCATCAATGGATAGCTGCGTTAGGTCGATCAGTTGCACGTTCAGCTCTTTGGCTACATCCTTTACTGCTTGCGGATAGTCCCCATGTACATTGCTCAGTTTGCCGTCTTTCCAGGGGTAATTGCGGTTCACGGGCGTCAGCAGGATAGGTATGGCGCCTTTCTCGCGGGTCTGGTGCACGAACAGGCGCAGGTACTCTTTGTAGGCGGTAACATTGGTATAGCGCTCGGGTTTGTTTTCTGCTGCATCGTTGTGGCCAAACTGCATCAGCACCAGGTCGTTTTTCTGCAGCGACCGGTATACCTCTGCCCAGCGTCCTTCTTCAAAAAAAGTGCGTGCACTACGCCCTCCCCGGGCTTTATCGGCTACAATCACACTGTCGGCTTTGATCAGGTGCCTGAGCTTGCGAAGGCTATCAGGCCGCATGAAAGGCTGAAACACCTGTCCCCAGCCGGCCACCGGATAGCGGGTGGTCATGTAATCTTTATCGTCATAGTCGCCGGTGTAGTCTGCCACGGTAGAGTCGCCGATCAGGTATACCGTTACAGTTTTTTTCTTGAAGGGTACAAAAGCCACCAGCACGATACTTAGTACTATGGCCGCAAGTCCGAAAGCTATTTTTTGCATAATGGGTTTGCTTCAGGTATAACAGTTTTGTTGTAAAAAGATAAAAAAGCATGGCCCTAGAGTGACCATGCTTAGTGTTTCAAATGAAAGTTCTTATTACTCAATATTGAGTGCCGTACCAGTCAGGTCTTTGCCTTTCGAAACCTGCTTGGTGGCGTTGTTAAAGTCTTTTTTCTCCAGGCGCACCTTCTCTGTTTTAGGTCCCAGCACCTTTACCACGGGCTCTTTACCCTCGTTGTAGCTAAAGCCAGTGATATCGATGTTTTTGCTGTTGTAAATGGTCAGGGCCGGACCTTGCTCGGTTTCCACTTTCACATTTTTAAGCACAATGCCATCGGAGTCAACAGCGGTTATACCTTTTTTCGCTTTCAGTATGGAGTTCTCAATATTCACGTTCTGCAGGTTCATCTCTGGCAAACCCTGCAGAGCCAGTGCCTGGTCAGCACCCGCCACGTTGATATTTTTCATATAAATGTTTCGGAAAGCAGGCGTTTCTTCAGTTACAGGTTCCAGTTTTTCTTCCTTCTTGGCATCGCCTTGTTCAGCATCCATTACCGGTGAATTACCGCCGTAAAACAGGTTAAAGCTGATGGCCTGTGTCGGGATATTGATCATGTCGATGTTGGAGATCCAGATATTTTCCACCACGCCGCCACGTCCGCGTGTGCTTTTGAAGCGCAGTCCGATATCAGTACCAATGAAAGTACAGTTCGACACGTGCACGTTCCTTACGCCGCCAGACATCTCGCTACCCACCACGAAGCCCCCATGGCCATGGTAAACCACGTTGTTTTTCACGATCACGTTTTCGGTTGGTAGGCCGCGATCGCGTCCGTCTTTGTCTTTACCGGATTTGAAGCAAATGGCGTCATCACCTACATCGAACGTGTTATTATACACCACAGCATTCTTGCAGGACTCCAGGTCCAGGCCATCGCCGTTCTGCGAGTACCAGGGGTTGCGCACGGTCAGGTTGCGGATGGTCACGTCCTCGCACATCAGCGGGTGCAGGTTCCAGGCCGGAGAATTCTGAAAAGTCGGACCGTCGAGCATTACTTTTTTACTGTTCACGATACTCAGGAGCACCGGACGCATAAAATCTTTCACGGGCTCAAATTGCTCCTTCTTGGTGAAGTGGATCGGCACATTGAAGTTGTCTTTCGTATCACCGCGTTTCGAGCTTTCGGATGGGTACCATACCTTGCCGTCATCGCTCAGCACACCACCCGATTTCACCAGGTTCTTCCACTGCGATTCTGTCATTTTACCTTTCTTCACAGGGCGCCAGGCATCACCGTTTCCGTCAAACACACCCTTGCCGGTGATGGCTATGTTCTCTAGGTTAATACCTGAAATCGGTGACTGACAACGGTAAGTATTGAGTCCTTCGAAGCTGGTTTTCACAAGCGGATAATCGTCGAAATCTTTGCTGAACAGTACAAGCGCACCTTCTTCTGCGTGCAAGTTGATATTGCTTTTCATGATAATAGGGCCTGTATACCACATCCCACGCGGTATAACCACAGTGCCACCGCCTTTAGCAGATACATCGGCAATAGCTCTTTCAAAGGCAGCTGTGTTTTTGGTGAGGCCATCGCTTACGGCCCCAAAATCGGTGATACTAACGCGGTAGTTGCCAAAAGTCGGCTCCTGCACACGTGGCATATCAAACTCGATGCCTTCGTATACCCAATCGTAGTTGGCAGTACTGGCTGTTGCTGCCACAGGGGCAGTTGCAGGGTTATTTGCAGTGGCCGTAGCGGCTGGTTGTTGCTGGCAGCCGAACTGCAGGGTGCCAGCTATACCTGCCAGCAGGAACAAGCGGTGTTTCAAGAACTTCTTCGTAATCATATCTTCAGCTTTAGTCTCTTACAGAAATTTTAGTCGTGTTAGGGGTGATTCGAAACCAGTCCACATCGGCAAAGCCGGAGTCGTTGGTTTTGCCTGGGCGGGTGGCAAACAAGCCTACCTTAGCGCCTATCCAGCGGCCTGGTACAGCTGTAAAGGTCGCGCCCACCGTTTTGAAAGCTGTGCCGTCCTCGCTGTAGCTAAACTGGCACTTGGCATCTTTGCTCACACTCACCCGGAAGTATACCTCTTTGCCATTCAGCTTGCCGAGTACTTCTTCTTTCTCAGGGGTTCCTTGATGGGCTTTAGTAGCGGTGTTGTAAGTCAGGTATAGCCCATCGGGCTTGCTCACCAGCGATACATAGGCATAATCTTCGCCCATCACGATCAGGCCAGTGCGCTCGTCCTGTAGTTTCGGATTTGGTGTGAATTTGAGCTTGGTAGTGGTCGTAAACGTTTCTGCCGGAAACTTCTGCAGCAGGAGGTTCGGTACGTCCCAGTAGTTTTTGAAGTCTTCTGGCAGCTGCTCCGTGAACAGTCGCAACTGACCTTTGGTACCCGTCGGGAAAGCCCAGGTTGATTTTGGGTTGGCATGCCACTGCCACTGCAGGCCCAAGGTATGGCCGTCAAATTCGTCTGATTCCAGCGGAGTGGCTACCGGGTATACCTTGCCTACGTTTGGCTTCTGGTAAGTCAGTACCGGCTCACCTTTTCCATCACCGTTTTTGTCACTACCTATCACCGGCCAGTCATTCACCCACTTCACCGGGTTCAGATGCACCACGCGGCCGTACGCCTCTATATCCTGAAAATGTATGAACCAGTCCTCTCCTGTCGTAGTCCCAACCCAGGCACCCTGGTGCGGACCGTTTACCGGTGTACTGCCCTGGTCCATCACAATCTTCTCTTCGTAAGGGCCATACACGTTTTTAGAGCGCAGCACCAGTTGCCAACCCGTCGACACACCTCCTGCCGGCGCAAAAATGTAGTAGTAACCGTTGCGCTTGTAAAACTTAGGCCCCTCGACGGTTGGGTGCGCATCATGCCCATCAAATACCATCATGCCTTCGTCCAGCACCTTCGTACCATCTGGGCTCATTTCGTTCAATGTGAGGATGCTTTTTATACCTGCGCGGCTTCCGGCCCAGCCGTGCACTAGGTAGGCCTTACCATCTTCATCCCAAAACGGACAAGCATCGATCAGGCCTCTACCTTCCTTCACCAGTACCGGCTTCTCCCATTGTCCGGCCGGGTCTTTGGTCTTCACCATGTAAACACCAAAATCCGGATCGCCCCAGTAGATGTAGAATTCCCCGTTGTGGTGGCGGATGGAAGGTGCCCATACCCCATTGCCGTGCTGTGGCCTGGAGAAATGATCATATGGCGTGTTGCGGTCCAGTGCGTAACCGATGATGCTCCAGTTCACGAGGTCTTTGGAGTGCAGAATCTGCAACCCAGGTATAGCATTAAAGCTGGAAGAGGTCATGTAGTAATCTTTGCCCACCTGCACCACATCCGGGTCAGAGTAGTCGGCATGCAGGATCGGGTTCTTATACCTGCCATCTCCCAAATCAGCCACCCATACCTCCGAAACCGGAGTTAGTGTTGACTGTATTGTCTCTGCTGTCGCGGTTGTATTGTCCTGCTGCGCGAATCCTGAACAGGAACTGAGCAGAAATGAAAAGCAAACGGCAGCGTAAAGTACAGGTTTCTGAGTCATGGCAATCGTGTTTCAAAAAGGTGAAAAATCTATTTACTGGCTGTTTCTGGTCTTTCTCCCGGTATCCAGCCGTCGAATATTTTCTCTAAGGTATAATCGTCGAGTTGATTGTTGCTGAGTTGGTGCGCCCACTTGACCCGCTTGCCTGCCTTGGCACCCGGCCCTTTGGACTTATACTCGGCATAAAAAGTCGTCTGCTCCGCCTCTGGCTTGTTCCAGTTGTGCCAGCCTTCGGGCTTGATATGCGGACCAAGGTAGCTGTTGATGAACACCGTTTTGGCATGTGGCCTCCAGGGACGACCGAGGTAGTAAGAGTCTTTCGGAGCGTCGCCGGTAAGGCGGCAGTTGAGGAACACAAAGCCGTAAGGTGCACCTTCCAGTGTAGAGGCGGCCGTCACGTAACTGCCGCCTTTTTTGCTGTAAATCTCGCAGTTCTCAAACACAGCCGTGGACCAACCAAAGATAAAATCGGTCGTGCCTTCGATGTAACAGTTCTTGTAATACTGCCGGCTTTTCTCGCCGTGCGGGTATAGCGTGTCCTGGTTACCCAGAAAACGGCAGTTGGTGAACATCACCCGGTCACCGTCAATGCGCACCGCGACTGCCTGCCCTACCGGACCAGCAGAGTTTTCGAAGGTGATATTCTCGGCAGAGAAATCATCTCCAAAAATAAAGAAGCTGGTGGAGCCGGTAGTGCCCATCTCTTCGCCGAAGCGGTTCTTTTTGGAGGCGTAATCATCGTAGGTAAGTACCGTGTGCTGCACATTCTCCCCCACTAGTTTCACCATGGTCTTGGAAGTCGGCAGCACCAATTTCTCTTTGTACACGCCTTTTTTGATGTAGATGGTCGTGGTGTTTTTTCGAAAATCCGGTACTGCATCGATAGCTTCCTGCACTGATTTAAAGTCACCGCTACCGTCCTGCGCCACCACAAAGTCATGCTGCTTCTGCGCCTGCGCCTGCACCAGGAAAAGGCAGAACAGCAGCGTAAGAAGGGCGGTATACCTGGTAATTGTAAGCATGGTTTCGGATTACTTTGCAGATACTTTTGACTGGTTCAGCTCTTCAAACTCAAGCGAAGCCATGATAAAAGGCGCTACCGCTTTGGGGTCATCGTTCCGGCGCTCCTCGTTGATGTAGTACTCATAAGTGCCATCACGGTAAGGCGTACCGCCGAGCCCAGCCACAGCACACACATTCGTGATGCTGATCGTGCCATCCTCGTTCTTCTGGATCAGGTTATTGAGTATACCATCATACCCTTTCTGTGCCACCTGCATGTACTTCTGATCAATGTGTCCGTTTTTCGCGGCCTTTACCAAAAAGTAAGTATACATGCTGGATGCCGAGCCTTCCAGGTAATTTCTTTCTTTGTCGCCCTGGTCTACTACCTGGTACCAAAGTCCGGTGTTCTTGTCCTGGTACTGTTCCAGAGCACCTGCCATCTTCTGGGTTATCTGCAGTATTTCGTGCCTCCTGGGGTGGTCTTTCGGGAAGAAGTCCAGCACATCTACCAACGCCATCGCATACCAGCCCATGGCACGTCCCCATACATGTGGCGATTTACCAGTCTCCGAATCAGCCCACTTTTGCTCACGGCTCTCGTCCCAGCCATGGTGCCAGAGGCCTTTCTCACTATTCCAGGTATACTTGTCTATTAAAACGATTTGATTGGCCACGTCGTCAAAAATGGCAGGCTCGTTGAACTCCACTGCATACTGCGCCAGAAACGGTGAAGCCATGTACAGGCCATCCAACCACATCTGGTGTGGATAAATTTTCTTATGCCAGAAGCCTCCCTCTTTGGTGCGGGGGTGGGTACGCATCTGGTCGCGCAGTTCCTCCACAGCCAGTTTATACTTGTTGTCGCCTGTCTCTTTATAGAGCTCCATCAGGAACTTGCCCGGATTCACACGGTCGATGTTATAGTCCATCTTCTTGTAGGTCATGATCGTGCCGTCTTCGCTGATCATGGTGTCCGCAAAAGCCTTGATGTAGGTCAGGTACTTCTCATCACCTGTTTTCTCCCATACCTGCTCGATGGCACTGGCAAATAAGCCTTGCGTATAGTCCCATTTCGGCTTTTCTTTGAAATCAATCATCCACCCCTCCGGATTTCGTTTGATATCAGAATCTGCCATCCACACAGACCATGGCTTTTCAGCGGCAACGGTCTGGGTCTGCGCGGTGTCTTCAGTTGCCGATCCGCCCGAGCTACAGGCAGTGGCTAAGGCCAGCAGTACAGGCAAGGTATATTTTGCAATATTCATAAGTTTGGTAAAAAGGTATTTCCTTAGATTATCTTCACTTAAATAGCTGATCTGAGGGGAAGATTACTACCTCCCCCTCCGGACCGGCTAGTTGTATCCTTCGTTCTGTTTGAACTCGCCCGGGTTAGAAACCGCATCCAGCTGGGCCTGCGGAATTGGCCGGAGCATATGGAAAGGCTGTATGTTCGGCGCAGCATCCGGATTAAACTTCTTCACCCGCTCTATCAGTTTATCCGTGCGTTTCAGGTCGAACCAGCGCTGTTGCTCTCCGGCAAACTCGCGTGCCCGCTCATCCAGTATAAATTCGATGTTGAGTTGGTCTGCCGTAATCTCCATCTCTGCCTGCTTGCCCGGCAATGCGGCCCTTCTGCGAACAGTGTTGATGTAATTTACAGCTTCTCCGGTATTTCCCTGCATCATTTCTGCTTCGGCGGCAATCAGGTATAACTCGGCAAGACGAATAACAAAGGCATCGCGCTGGCCCTGCTGCTGAGAAATGGTCAGGCGGTTTGGTTCCAGAAACTTCTTCAGCGACATATACCTGTCACGCACAACAGGCGCATCACCGGCATTTACATTGTAGGTTCTGCTTCTATCGATGATCGTATACTTCCTGCCATCCTTCCGGGCGTTTGATATTATATGCTTGCTTGCAAAGATAGCCGTATCACCTGCTGCAAAAGTCACATTCACCTCACTCCCGTTTGACAGCGTCTTTTTATAAGTACCGGGCTTGTTGGCATACCATACAGTTTCGAAAGTAGCATCAAAACGGGCATCCCTGGTCTCATCAAACAAGTCGAGTAAATGGGCTGTCGGCATGAAGCGTGCAAACGGACGTCCATAGCGCATATCACGCTGCATACCTGCTACCTGATCATAGGTCATCAGGAAGAACAGGTGCGCATTGTTACCGCCGTCACGCAGCAGGATATCATCGCTGGTGCTGGCCGTCGGGCCATCAAACTCCCGGTTCAGGATCAGGTCAGCAGTAAAGTTGACATGCCACACGATTTCTGAGTTTTTGACATTGCTGATGCTCCAGAGGTTTGCATAGTTTGGCACCAGGCTGAAGTTGTACTCGCTGATCACCTTCTTGGCCAGACTTGCCGCTTCCGGATAGTTTTTGCGGTAGAGGTGCATGCGTGCCATAAAGGCTTCTGCCGCCGGTTTTGTCACACGACCGTACTGCGAGCTGGTTGGCGCCAGGTTATCGGCGGCAAACTGCAGATCTTCAAATATCTGGGTATAGAAAGCTTCAACCGGAGTTCGGTTAGCCGTTGTTACTAACCCAATAGACTCTTCTGTTGTCAGGTGTACGCCGCCCCAGGTCTCCACGATGTGCCACAGGTAAAACGCTCTCAGAAAACGGGCTTCTGCCAGCCTGGTTGTCTTTAAGTTCTCGGCCAGGGCAGACTCCGGGATTCTTTTTACAGCGGCATTGCAGGCATTCACTGCAGAGTAAAAGCGGGTCCAGTAAAAGTTGATCGGTGCGTTGGCGCCAGACAGGTCTGAATTATAGAGTGCCACCGGCGGATTTTCCATACCGTTTCCTCGGGTGAAAATGTCGGTGCCGGTCTCTGTCAACGCAATACCATTTTCCTTACCATACCAGAAGCGCATGGGCGTATACAGGGAGTTCACCAGGCTTTCTGCCCCCTCAGCTGTTTTGTAATAAGCTTCAGAGGTAAGACCCGATTTGTTTTCTTCGTCCAGGAAAGATTCGCAGGAAGCTGTTCCTAGGAGAAGAACAGGAACGAGTATGCTATAGAATATCTTTTTCATGATTGCAGATTTTAAATGTTCTTCACTTCTTAGAATGAAACATTGAGGCCAAATACCATTTGTCTCGTCATCGGGAAGCTCAGGGCTCCACCGCGCTCAGGATCATAAGGCGCTATGTTACTCTTCAGAATAAAATAGTTCTTAGCCGTTGCATACACTCTCAGGTTAGATAGCCTCAACTTATCTGCTATACCTTGTGGGAAACTATAAGCCAGGGTGATGTCTCTCACCTTCACGAAAGAACCATCCACATACTGCAGTGTGGTATAGTAGCGCGTGCTGGCGCGGCTCGTGCCTGCGTTTGGTCTTGGGTAGGCGTTGGTCGGGTTCTCCGGCGTCCAGTAGTCTACCATCGGTCCGTTTTCCAGCGCGTCTATTTTGTAAGAACCGGCCGCCTCGCTGATGATAGTATTTCCGATTCGGGCATTCACCATAAAGGAAAGTTCCAGCCCTTTGTAGCCAACCCGGTTAGTCACACCCAGCGTCCAGTCAGGATTTGCATTACCGATCACCACTCTGTCCTCCGGTGTAATGATGCCGTCACTATTCTGGTCTTTTACCTTGATGTCGCCCGGCTGCTGCTGGTTTTTGGCCGCTGCTTCTTCCTCGCCCACTTGCCAGATACCTATTTTCTCATAATCGTAGAAAACGTTTATCGGATGCCCCACAAACAGGCCATATTCGCCCAGTGTCAGGTCGCGATCCACGCCATCAGCCAGTGCTCGTACCTCTTCTTTGTTTCTGGCAAAGCTGAAGTCGGATGACCATCTAATGCCGTTGGGCTGATCAATATTCACCGTACCTAATTGCAATTCTATGCCTCTGTTACGGGTCTCACCCACGTTATAAATTACTCTTTCAAATCCGGTGGAGGTAGGAAGTGCTCTTGGCAGAAGCAAATCCCGGGTATCCTGCTGGTAAACATCCAGTGTACCTACAACCCGGTTGTTGAATAAGCCGAAATCCAGGCCTAAGTTAGTTGTTGCCGTTGTCTCCCATCCCAGCGCGGGTGTAGCCAGTGTGGCAGGGTAAAATCCGAAAGCAGGTGCCTCGGAACTACCCTGATCAAAGGCATAGGTAGATTTGCCCAGGCTACCCAGTGTCTGGTAAGGACTAACTGAACTGTTGCCGGAAAGTCCGTAGCTTAAGCGCAGTTTCAAATCAGATATAGCATTTACGCCCTGCAAAAAGCTTTCTTCTTTCAGCAACCAACCCACCGAAGCAGAGGGGAAGTAATCCCATTTGTTGCCATTTGCCAATACAGAAGCTCCGTCAGCACGCATCACGAAGGTGAACAAATACTTGTTGAGAAGCTTGTAGTTCAGTCGGCCGAAGAAAGAGGCCAGGCTCTGCTCTCTTAAATCGCTGCCCAACTGATAAGCTGATTGCGTAGCGCCTAAGTTGTGAAAGAGGAAGGTAGAAGAAAGTAAATTACGCCCTTGGGCAGAAAATGCCTCTGTAGTTTCGGACCAGATACTGGTGCCGATCATAGCTGACAGTTCGTGGTTCTCTGACAGCGTTTTGGAGTAGTTGGCAAAATTCTCCCATGTTAGTCGTGAGAAGTTTGTAAGTTCTGCTCTTGCCAAAGACTGACCGTTTGCACCCGTCTCAATAGTATTGGTGCCAGCGTATAGTCCGTTGCGGTTATTAAACTGATCTACCCCAAAACGTGAGGTAAATACCAGATCCTTGATAGGAGTATAATCCACAGAGAGGTTGCCAAAGAAACGCTTGTTAAGCTCGTTGTTCTCGAAGGCACCAGCCTGCTCATCCACCAGCGGGTTCAACGTGGATGCATCGCCTACAGGAAAAGTAGTGAAGTTACCCTCAGCATCGTAAGGTCTGCCCAACGGACTCATTTTGTTTGCCTGGTTCAGCGGATCTCTTCTCAGATCCCGGTCACGATAGGTATACATCAGGTTGGTACTTACTTTCAGTTTCTCCGATACATTGTAGCCCACATTCAGGCGGCCGCTATATCTTTTCATCCTGTCGTTCTTCAGCAGGCCCTTCTCGTCGAAATATTCTGTAGAGAGGTAGTAGCTCAGTTTATCAGCACCGCCGGTTATACCTATCTGGTAGTTTTGCTGGCTTCCGGTTCCCAGTATTTCATCTGCCCAGTCGGTGTAGATACCGTTTCTGAAGTTCTCCAATTGTGCAGGGTTAAAAATTTTATCATCATCGGCCGGGCTGCTCCACTCGCCTACTGTTCTGCGGGATTCTCTTCTCATTTCCACCCACTCAGGGCCGGTCATAATATCGGCATATCCGTTTCTGGATTGGATACCATAGTAGGAGTTAAAGGAAACTTTCGCCTTACCTGATGAACCGCTTTTGGTGGTAATCAGGATTACACCGTTGGCGCCCAGTGAACCATAGATAGCCGTGGCTGTCGCGTCTTTCAAAATCTCCATGGAAGCGATGTCGTTCGGGTTCACGTCGAGCGGGCCGTCATAGCGTATACCGTCTACCAGCACCAGCGGTCCGTTACCTGCTCCGATAGACCTGGTACCTCGTACTCTCAGGTCTACACCTGCTCCTGCCTGACCGCTGCTTCTGGTCAGGTCGAGGCCCGGTACTTTACCCTGCAATACTTCCAAACCGCTTGTCACAGGTATAGCCGTCAGGTCCTCTCCGCGCACCGAAGCAACAGAACCCGTTAGATCCGACTTCTTCACTGTGCCATACCCGATCACCACCACTTCTTCCAAAGCTTTGGCATCGGTTGCAAGTGTTACATTGATAGCTGTCCTGTTATTGATGGGGACTTCCTGCGTACTGAATCCGATGTAAGAAAAAACCAATGTACCTGTACCACTCGGAACATTCAGGGTATACTCTCCCATGGAGTTGGTGGCAGTACCACTTGCAGTACCTTTCACCAACACTGTTACCCCTGGCAAACCTTCTCCTTTGTCATCTGTAACTTTTCCTTGCACTGTTAACCCTTGCGCGACGGCAACCGCCACCGAAGCGAAGAAAAGAGGAATTACCAGTAAGTACCTCATCTTCATAAGTATCAAAATTTTCATAAGTGTGTAGAATTTTTGGCTCTGTAAGTGAATTGTGTGCATAGCTTTAATTAAATGCTAATTCAGTCAATACTCAGAAGATGCTGGGCTATCCCACCTTAATCTTCGGTGACGCAGGGTATCAGATTGCTAGTCCTGGAAACACCTTATCAGCCCCGGGAAACAGCACGCGGTTTTATCTTTTTTATTCTGTCATAGGCGTTTTAGTCGCTTTGGTTAGTGGCTTCCAATTATCTTTTCCGGCCAGTATCGTTTCGGGCGTAAAGCGCTTGGCTTCTTTTGCCGTCAGTTGTCTCGACCATTTTACACGTTTCTCAGGTATAGCACCCGGGCCAGAGGAATTGTACTCGGCATAGAAGGCTGTCTGCTCCGCCTCTGGTTTGTTCCAGTTGTGCCAGCCTTCCGGACGAATGTGTTTGCCGAGCTTTGTGTTCAGAAACACTGTTTGGGCGTATGGTCGCCAGGGTCTGCCCAGGTATACCTGCAGCTTTTCGTCGGCTGCTGTTACGGTGCAGTTCAGGAACACAAAGCCAAATGGCTGTTCCTGTGGCGTAGAGGCCGCCGTGATGTAGGAGTTCTTTTTGCACTGGATGGTGCAGCGCTCAAACACTGCCGTGGCGGGCCCGAAAATAAAGTCCGTCGTGCCCTCGATGTAGCAATCCACGAAGTACTGCCGGCTGCCCCCTACGCCAACGTATAGCGTGTCCTGGTCTCCAATGATGCGGCAGTTCTGAACCACCGCCCGGTCGGCCTCCACGTGCAGCGCCACGGCTTGGCCTACCGGTCCGGCAGTGTTCTCAAAAGTAATATTCTCGGCTCTGAAGCCATTTCCCTGCACCAACACGGTATAGGACGTGAAAGTATTGATGTCGCCTTTGCCCGAGTAATCGTCCCAGGAAATGATCGTCTTGTGCTTGTCCTCTCCGATCAGGTGGAAGTCGGTCTTCCAGGAAGGGATCACCACTTTCTCACGGTAAGTACCGTTTTTCACAAACACTTCCACACCCCCGACCGGGAAAGCAGGTATAGCATCGATTGCCTCCTGCACACTGCTATAGTCGCCGCTTCCGTCCTGCGCCACCACCAGCTTTTTGTGCTGGGCCTGCAAGGCCGAAAAACTCAGCATAAACAATATGAGCAGGAGGTATTTCATTTCTTATAGTTCCGCTACTGGTTTTACAAGGCTGTTCAGGTATACCTCCACGTTGGTGTACTGCTTGTCTAAGGTATAGCCGGCTGCATCTGCTGGGTTCGTCGGGTCCAGATTATGCTGGAGCTCCCAGGCATCCGGTATGCCGTCCTGGTCTTTGTCTTCCGGAGCAGGGGCCGACTTTAGTTCCGGCCAGCCGCCCACGTCCTGCTGCGAATCGATGATACCGTTCTTCTTTTTGCCGCTGGTTGGTTTGCCGGAGCGTACATCGGCTACCACGCGGGCATCAACGGCATCACGTTTATGACTGGCTCCGGCATGGGTCAGCACCAACTCATAAGCCTGCGCGGCACTTTGTTCATTAATGGTCATTACCTCGAAAGGATTAGCCGTTTTCACAGAATCTACATGGTCAGCCTGCACACCGCCAGCCCAATTGTTTTGGGTGATGACTGGGAAGCCTTCCACATGATTGCCGGTCACGTAAAATTTACCGTATGGCTGCGAGGGATTCACGATGCGATCCTTCTTAGTGGAGATAGTCGCAGGGCCGGCTTTATAATAGTTGTTCACCATGTTATAGCGCCCTTTCTCCCCACCATAAGAACTGTTGTGCACCCAGTTGAAGATGACATTGTTTTGGAAATCCACCAGTTCATCGGGGCTGTTTGGAGTAGATTTGGAGCCGGAGAAACGAGGCGTGCGGCTGCTGTGGTTAGCGATCAGGTTATGGTGAAAGCTGGCGCCTTCCCCACCCCATATGCCGCCGTAGCCGTGGTCGCCCTTAGCATGTACTGACTCGTTCAGGCTTTCGGAGATGATGCTCCATTGTAATGTAAAGTTCTTGTTTCGGTAGAAAGAAGCACACTCGTCGGTAGCCCAGCTCATAGAGCAATGATCGATGATGATATTGCTGCGGCCTCTGTTACCGCTCAATGCATCTTCCTGCTGACCCGCCACGTCGCCCAACCGGAAACGCATGTAACGCAGGATCACGTTATCTGCTTTAATACTGACCGGATAGTTGCTGATGCAAATACCATCTCCGGGCGCTGACTGCCCTGCTATGGTCACATCTCCGTTGTTGATATCCAGTGGTTCTTTCAGCACGATGGTACCTGACACGGCAAACACAATAATGCGTGGCCCCTTTTTCTGAATGGCCTTGCGTAAACTGCCCTCCCCACTATCCTCCAGATTCGTGACATAGACTACCTCTCCCCCTCGACCGCCGGTGGTATACTTACCGAAGCCCTCTGCTCCCGGGAAGGCAAGCTCCTTCGCTTCAGCAGGTATAGCTGTGGTCGTGGATGTGGTTACTGCCTCCCCTGAAGACCCGACAGGTATACCTGTCGGGTGCGTTGCGCACCCGGCCAGGCATACTACCAATAGCGCCACGCTATTTGATATCAATTTCTTCAGTTCGTTTCGGGTTGTCATGCTAATCAATTTTATGCTACAGGTATAGTGCTCTTGTCAGGACTATACCTTGTGATCATTCTTTAAAATTTTACCTGTAACGGGTTTGCCAGTTCGCGGGCAGTATTGTCCAGGTACTGCAGGAAAGCAGCTTCGTCTTTTATACCTTCCGGCTCCAGTTCCCAGGCAGCCAGGTAGTAGTACTCGAGCTTGTTGCCGTTTGGCTTCAGCTTCACCACATGGCTGTGCTCATCGGTCGTGAACTCCATGAAATCCTGCGGACGGAAAAGCACTGCTATACCTAAGTTGTCGCCTTCGCCATTCAGACTCTGCTTGCCGTAGGTGGCAATATAGCCCCACTCCCCGTTACCACCTTTCTTTGTATGCAGCTTCGCTCTTTTGTCTTTGATCAGGCCTGTGGCCAAGTTGTGTGGTTTGTCGCCTGCTATATCTACCTGGTGGTGCGTGAGCCGGGTGCCGGCATGTATGTTGATGTTGGAGTTGATGTCGAGGTTCATGCCGGCAATTTTCCAGCCGTAGTAGTTTGTCCGGATGGACGAGTATACCGGTCCATTCTCGGTGATCACACTGATCATGCTGTCGGTTTCGGCCATGCGGTTGGCAGCTCCGTTGTGGAAGTGTGCCAGCGTACCTACCCCCAACGATTTACCCACTTTCAGCACATCCATGCCCCAGTCCTGCAGTTCGTGGTATGAGTCGTAACCATCCTGCCCTGCCTTTTGCAGCACCATATCGTGGGTTGTTTTCCCAAACACATCGGTACCGTTGCGCCAGTCGAGGTAAAAGCGGTAGCCTACCTTATCAGACTCCCAACCCGGACCTTCGTAGCGGATGTAGAAAGAGTGGTCGGTCACCTCATCGGGCACCCGTAGCGAATCCACATTCTGGAAGGTGCCGCCTATATACTTGCGATCCTTGAACTCACCGCCTACTTTGTGCGACAGCTCTGCCTGCGTGCGTTTGGTATAGTTGCGGTTCGTTTCCCCGTTTTCTTTGTAGCGCACTGTCAGGGTACGGGTCGCTTTGGGAGCCATTTTGTCAAGCACCAGGTACACGCCCGGCTTGTCACCGTCTTTCTGGTTGTACTGACTGGCTATTTCTGTTTTGCCATCCAGCACCACAAATGCTTTTGAGTTAAACGCTGGGTACTTCTTCTTTAACTCCTGCGCGTTCAGGTATACCGGAGCACTTTCACGCTCCTGGCCAAGGGGATTCGTTACTTTCACGGTGAAGGACTTCGGATACTCCTTGCGCAGATCCTGCGCCGAAAGGTTGATACTCAGCAATACAGCTGCCAGCACACATGCTCCTTTTTTCCACACCTTCATTTTGTAATTCATCTTTTCTGTTATCGTCTTTATTTCACCTGCTCTTTTATGATATCATGCACAAGACTATTGATGTACACTTCGATATCGTCGTAGGCGGTACTTAGATTTCTTTTATCCTGCGGCTTACTAGGGTCCAGGTTATGGGCAATTTCCCATTCGTCAGGTATACCGTCCCCGTCTGTGTCTTTTGGCGCAGGTTTCGATTTCAGTTCGGGCCAACCGCCCACATCCTCCTGCGAATCGATGATGCCTTTTGTGCTACCGCTGGAGCCTGGTGCTGTGAAAGAGTTATTGCGAACATTGTCCATTACCCGCACATCCACGGCATCACGCACCAGGGAAGCGCCGGCAAAGGCCAGCACCCTTTGGTATGCGACTTCAGCTGTATGCGTGGTCACGTTATTATGGATAGGGTGTGGAGATTCAAGACGCATGGCGGCTTTGTCTGCGGCAGAAACGGTGCCGTAGCTGCCATGAAACTGGTTGTATACCCCGTAGGTCCAGTTGTCATTCGTGGCACGGGCACTGCCTTCCACCACGTTTCCATCAATGTAGAATTTGCCCCAGATGTCGTATACCTCTGTGCCCACATTCTTATTCTTATCAATCGAAAAAATGCGCTCCTTTTTAGTCGTGACAGGCCCTGGCTTGTAATAGTTGTTCACGATGTTGATGTTCATGGCCTCCCCGCCATAGGCACTGTTGTTTCCCCAGTTAAAGGTCACGTTGTTACGCACATCCACCAGGTCGGTGAGGGCAAAGGCTTTACCGGCTTCCTCGCCAAAACGCGGATTGCGGCTGTCGTGGTGTGCCAGCAGGTTGTGATGAAACGAAGCATTTTTGCCGCCCCAAATTCCGCCGTAGCCGTGCGCACCTTTTGCATGAGCAGAGTTGCGGAGACTCTCCGAAATAATGCACCACTGCAAGGTGAAATTCTCGTTGGCGTAGAAGGAAACGCACTCATCGGTAGACCAGCTCATGGAGCAATGGTCGACGATGATGTTCTTGCGGAAGCGCCCTTCCAACGCATCTGCTTCCTGCCCGGCAGCGTCTCCCATCCGGAAACGCATAAAGCGAATGATCACATTATCTGCATTCACCACCACCGGATAATGGCGGATCGTGATGCCATCGCCTGGAGCTGTTTGCCCTGCTATGGTTAGATCGCCGTTGTTAATGGTTAGTCTGGAGTTTAATGTAATAGTACCGGATACTTCAAACACAATGATCCTGGCGCCTGCCGCCGCAATAGCAGCCCGCAAACTGCCTGTACCGGAGTCGTTCAGATTGGTCACTTTAATGACCTTACCGCCACGTCCGCCCGTCGCATCCTTGCCAAAACCTTCGGCTCCCGGAAAAGCCAGGGCTGTCTCATTGATCGGAACAGGTCCTCCGGCAGTCGGTTCCTCTACCTTTGGCGCAGGCTCAGGTTTGCTCTTGCAGGCCGCAAATGACAAGGATAGTCCTAAGACAGTCAGGCAAACCCATAACCCTGTTTTGGAAACACGATGATACATGGCAGGCTAATGTTAAGGTAGGTGTGGCCTATTGTAGACCACACCCGTTAAATTATTTATCTCCAGCGTGGGTCACCAGCATTGTTGCGGCCCTGGAAGTTGTTGTCGATGAGCGTAAAATCACCATTTCTAGGATCTTTGAACAGATCGAAAGTGGTACCGCTATAAGTTGAAACACCCGGTATTTCATTCGAAGTCACTTCCAGATCAGACGTCACGTGGGTACTACCGGATTCTATCAAGGTACTATTGCCAGCCCTTATACCCGACACGGCCCTGTTGCCTCCTGCACTTTTTCCAATTCCAAAGATGGAGTTGTTCACTTTGATACCTCCGGTTACATCATTGGAAGTGGTATAGTCAATCAAATAGCGACCACCTTCCGGTACTTCGCTGAACGTGCTGTTCTCAATCAGAATCGATCTTGAAGGAGCCTTACTGGTCATGAAGCGCTCGATCTTATAAAAGGTGCTATTCTTAAACACGATGTCTTTCACATCGGCACCCGCATTATCAATTGTCAGCACACCATAGTTCGACAAGCTGTCCACCACGCTGTTCAGAATCTGGAACTTGTCCACTACTGTGCCAGCACTTTGGAGGCGTACCAAGCCTCTGAAGATTTCAGTATGGCAAGCTTCAAACTTAATCTTACCAACTGCGAATGCTTTGTTCGCATTCAACACATAGCGGCTTGAGTAATTGTCGCTGCGCATGGCCACGCTTTTGAAAACCACAGAGTCAATCTGGCTACCTTCCGTGAAGTTGAAGTTGCTGGTGAAGTAAATTTCAGCCAGTTCTGGATTAAAGCTGTTGGCACTCATGATCGTAACTGATCGATCCAGGTTAACGGTAGAGCTTATTGTATAGCGTGTCCCTCGCTTCAGCAGCACCGTGCTCCCCGATGGAATCTGTGGAAGTGTATCCTGCAGTACAGATGGTCTATTTGTAATGCCTGTCAGGTCAATGACCTCACCTGCAAACGAAGCTGCTTTCGTAGTAAAGTTGCGCGTACCTTTAGAGGAGTTGTTTCGGAAAATTTCAGCCGTGTAGGCTGTACTCGGACGGAGCCCTTCTATCAGTATCTGTCTTGCCTGCACATGGGCCTCCGTAAGTGGCACCTCGATCGGGTTGCCGGCAGGCGCAGTTGGCGTTAGCACGATTCGGGTTAATCCCGGCGACTCTCGCCATTTGAGAATCACGGCGTTCTCGATCACATCAGAATCGAACATCGTTTCGAAAATCTGCTCGCCTCTTATTCTGAATCGGTTACTAACCACTGGCTTAGACTCAGGTCTTTCGCCCAGCGTATTGGCCCAGATGCGGGCATAGTAATCGACTCTTGCGTCTAGCTGATCATCTGTAAAAACGACACCTGATGTATCGGTTTGAACAGTGAGCAAAACCGGCGTTGCAAATAGTGTATCAGCTGCCACTTCCACGGTATAAGTTACGCCGCTGCTGGCTGTTGTGTAGAGCGATGGATTCCAGGTAAGCTTTACCTGCGTTTCCCCGCTTACGGATTGTATTGCACCGGCCGGTGTGAACATGCGCATCGGATCCAGAGAATCCACTTCTTTTTTACAAGCCACAGTCACCAGCCCCAGCATCAGCACAGGAAGCAGCGTACCGGATATTTTCTTTAAATATTTTGTCATCTCTTGATAGCTTAATTTCATGATCTGATTAAAAATTAATATCCGTAATCCTGTGTTAGCCTGAAGTTCTGGTTAAGCACACCGGAGTAGATCGGGAACAGCTCTGACTGTCCTGGCTGGAAAGCAACGGCAAACTGCTCGGCATAGGTATCGTTCAATGCGGCACGCCAGTTCTTGCGGGTATAGCCTTCCGGGGTAGAGGTTGGCCCTGGGGTATACATCGCTTCTGATACAGAGCCTCCGATCAGGTCCAATCCTGCCATTTCCTGTGCTACAGTAGGGCTGTTGCGGAATGGCGTCAGTTTCACGTACACATAGTTTGGCACGTTGGCATACCTGCCTGTTCCATTTCGGAAATCCACCAGATTAGCGCGAGTCTGGTTGATCACGCTCTCCAGCTGATTCCACCGGATCAAGTCATACTTGCGGATGCCCTCACCTCCGAACTCCAGTAGACGCTCCTGGGCCACTGCCTGGAAAAAGCCCTGCTGATCGGTTGGCGCCACACCCATTCTGTCTTCATTTCCGGCAAAAGCTCTTCTTCTTACTGCTTCGTAAGCGGCTACTGCCTCTCCACTCGGACCACCTTTCAGTTCGTTATCAGCCTCGGCAAACATCAGCAGCACATCAGCATAGCGCAGGATCGGCCAGTTGATACCCAGGGTCTGGTTTGTGCCGGTTATACCTGTCCAGTATTTTCTGAACTTACCGTCGCGCATCAGTATAGAGGTTGACAGGTCAATTTGGTCATCTTTGTTGATGGAGAAGTAAGCCAATGTCACATCTCTTCTGGAGTCTCCTATCTGGTCGAATTCATAGAAGTAAGTCGGAATGGCTTCCAGCTGTCCGTTTGCCTGACCGTAACTGGAGCTAGCATCTATTCTGAGTCCGTTCGAGTAGCCCAGTTTACTGTCCGTGCGGGCGTTACCGCCATAGGCACCTGCTTCAAAAATACGCTCCCCTGTTGGATCCATGGATGTGGTGTGCAGTCCGCGGAATATATTCTCATAGCTTGGGTTCAGGCCATGCTGACCACTTTGGATGATATCCCAGGTTTCGTCACGCGCAATCTGATAATAGTCTTTGTAATCAGCGCGGCGCTCCATGGCGCGGCTATCTCTTCTGAGTGAGTAACCGCCACGGGCCAGGGCCAGTCGAGCACGCAGACCTTTCACGGCACCTTTCGTCACGCGGGTACTCGGGTCGCCAGATTCTGAGCGCCACGGCACCAATTCTGCAGCCAGTTTCAGGTCATCCAGAAGTCGGTCATAGATCTCGTCGCGGTCAGTCTTGGGCAGGTTGAGGTCTGGAATATCAGCAGAAGGCTCAAACTGTGCCGGGACATCACCCCAGTTGCGGATTAACTCGTGATAAAACACGGCACGCAGTGTCAGCGCCTCACCATGCAGCTTCCGCATGGCTGCCTGCTCAGCAGCAGTGCCGTTGGTATAGAGATTGGAGGCAGGTATGTATTTGATGGCGATATTGGCTCTTTCTATACCTGAGTACAGCTCCAGAAAGGGTCTGAATAGTTCTGTGTTATCCGGGTGCACGCCATAGCCACTGATACCTCTTCGGTCGAGCGGATTGTAGGCACCCCCCACTCTGAAGTCATCAGCTGCATTTGGGTACAGGGTCGAGATGCGGCTACCATACGTATTATCACCCATCAACCTGTTGTAGATGCTGATAACTGCCGAGTTGGTATAGGATACACTGGTAAAAACTGCATCCTGCGAAATAGTAGAAGGGTTCTCCACATCCAGGTAATGCTCACAGGATGTAAATGTCAGGCTTCCCCCCATGGCAAGGAACAGAACAAGTGACTTTATATAGGACTTTTTCATCTTTGCTAATGCTTTAATATTCTAGAAAGTAACATTTACACCACCCAGTATGAAGCGGCTGCGTGGGTAAGCAGCGTAGTCAACACTTGGTGTCAGCGGGTTACTGCGACGGGTGTTGGCCTCCGGGTCGTAACCAGAGTAACCCGTAATGGTGAGCAGGTTGTTCACGGTGCCATACACACGGAACTTAGAGATGAAACCTGTTCGCTTCAACAGGCTCTCAGGTAGCGAGTAACCCAGTGTCAGGTTGCTGATGCGTAGGAAAGAACCGTCTTCGATCGCAAATGAGTGCAGGAAGTACTGACCGCCAGCCGGTGTCCAGTATTTTGCGTCCTGGTTCATGGCGGCAAGCTGCTCTGGGTTTGTCACCAGTTGACCGGCATCGTCATACCACTGCCATCTGTCGTTCATCAGGCTCAGCATGTTGTTATCGCGGTACAGGTACTGAGTCGTGAACTCAACTTTGTTGGCATTGTACACCTTGTTGCCATAAGAGAAGTTCATGAAAAGACTTAAGTCGAACCCCTTGTAAGCAAACTGCTGGTTAAAGCCACCAATGAACTTAGGCTGTGCGTTGCCGAGCACGGTTCTGTCTTCTGTCGTAATCAGATTGCTTCCTGTATCAGCCAGTTTTTTCAGTTTAAGATCGCCAGGTTGAGGAGCTCTGTTACCTAATGCAACGGCACGGCTATCCGGCACATTCTCTTTCAAGGTATAGGTCCAGGCTCCGGTTTCTTCGTTAAAGGTATGGTTGAAGTCATCCAAGGTATAGTAACCATCGGTCATGTAACCATAGAACTGGCCAACTGGCTGCCCCACCTCTACAATAAAGTCCTGTAGGCTGTTTACCCAGCCAGACTCAACCAGGTATGAGTTACGCGGTACGCCACTTGGGTCAAGGCCCAGACTTACGATCTTATTTCTGTTGAAAGCAATGTTGAAGTTAGAAGACCAGGTAAAGTCTTTGGTATCTACCACGATACCGTTCAACTGTACTTCCAGACCTCTGTTCTCTGTCTCACCGATGTTCTGGAACTGCCACTCGTAACCGCTGGTCTGTGGAATGTTGGCGCGAAGCAACAGGTCTCTGGTACTGTTTTTATACAAGTCGATAGAGGCGTTGATGCGGTTATTGAAAATGGAAAAATCGAAGCCAAGGTTTCTGGATAAAGTAGTCTCCCATTTCAGGTTCGAGTTGGCCAGGTCGTTAGCGGCAAAGCCCGGTGTGATCGCTTCGTTGAAAGCATACCCGTCGTTGCCGGCTGCCACAAACATTGTCTTCCAAAGGTCAACCCCAACCCGGTTGTTACCTACTTCACCTATACTAGCTCGTACTTTCAGGTCAGATAGCCATTTCTGCGAAAAGGCCATAAAGTTTTCTTCTCCAATGTGCCATGCAACCGAGGCTGATGGGAAGTAGCCCACTCTGTTCTCAGGTGAGAACAGCGAAGAAGCATCACGACGAAGGTTGAATACGGCGCGGTACTTGTCGTTGAAGCTGTAGCTCAAGCGACCAAAATACGAAAGAAGTCTTTGTTCTGATTCCGCTGTGGTTGGTGCATCCTGGATAAGACCAGCCGGAGGAGTTGCTTTCTGTATACCTGCAAAGGCTTGCTCTGGTGTGATATCTTCTGGTAGCCACTTGGTGGTGATGTTACGGTTAGTCGTTTTGCGTTGCCAGATCTCCTGTCCGATCAGAGCGTCAAACTTATGCGCATCAGCTACCGTGAAACGGTAGTTCAGCGTGTTGGAGTTTGTAATTGAAAGCGCCTCCCCTGCCTGCAACTGCACGACAGGCATACCTGCATTCTGACGCGCAATACCTGTCACCGGGCCATTGAAGATGTTCACATCCCGGTTATTTGACGTGATACCGAACACAGTTCTTGCCGTCAGGTTTTTGATGATATCAAAGCTCGCCCAGCCATTTAGTAAAAGGTCGTTGCGGTAATCATTTCTTAGCTCTTGATTGGCTAGTAAAACAGGGCTGGTCAGGTTGGTTAGGTTTGCAAATTCCGGATCAAATTCATCGATCACGTTTTCCTGGCCCGGGGCAACAAATGGTCTGAAACGAACTGAGTTTCTGAGTCTGTTGGTGCTCTGTGAACCTGTGCTGGAAGTACCCACACCGTCAATTCGCTGGCGGCTGTAGCGGCTGTTCACCCCTACTTTCAGGCGGTCACTTATTTTATGATCAAACTTAATAGAAGCCAGTGTTCTTACAAAACCAGAGTTCAGCATGATACCATCTTCATCGGTATGGTTCAGCGTTACATTAAAGGTTGTTATTTTAGAGCCACCTGATACTCCTACAATATGCGTCTGGCTATAAGCATCACGACCGAATACTTCGTCCTGCCAATCGGTGAATGGCATGTTCTGATAAATATCAATGTCTTCGTAACGACCGTAGCGCGTCACAAAGTTATCGCGTGTTTCCTGGTTTGTGTTGAAGTTGTAGATCTGGTACTGGTATTTCACGAAATCGTAAGGATTCATCACGTCCAGCTTATTTACAATGCTGCGCACACCGGCAAAACCATTGTAAGTCACCTGCGTCGGCATTTCCACACCACCTTTCGTTGTGATCAATACTACACCGTTGGCACCTCTGGCACCATAAATTGCGGTAGAGGCAGCATCTTTCAGCACGTCAATCGTCTCGATTTCCTGAGGAGAAAGCACAGAAAGCGCATTCTCCATCTGGATACCGTCTACTATATATAAAGGAGAGTTATCCTGCGTAATCGAACCGCCACCACGTACCCGGATCTGGATTTCGGCACCCGGCTGTCCTTCAGAGGTGGTCACCTGCACACCTGCCAGTCGACCGGCGAGCGCCTCCGCTGCCGTGCTCACAGGTATATCGCGCAGCTGCTTGGCACCGACCGACGAAACAGAACCCGTCAACTCTTTACGCGACACCTCCTGGTAACCGATCACCACTACTTCATCCAGCGCCTTTGCGTCGGGCTCCATTCTTACATCTACCGTGCTGCGGTTGCTTATTTGCAGCTCCTGCGGCTGGTAACCAATAAAGCGGAACACCAACACAGCATCACCACTTGGAGCAACCAGCTTGTAACCACCCTCCACATCCGTTGGGGTAGCCACCGTAGTACCCTTCACCAGGACGGTTACCCCGGGCAGACCCTCCCCTTTCTCATCCACTACTTTGCCCGTTACAGTAAAGCCCTGGGCAAACGCGCCGGCAAAGGCGGCGAAGACAAACAATACCGTGAGCTGGTATTTCATCTTCTTTAGTAAAACATGTTGCATAGGTATAGATTAGTTTGTTATTATAAGGACTGTATTTATTCTTCAGGTTTAAAACCTTGTATAAGTATTTTCGGCGCGTGGTTGGCTGAACCTAAATTCTCTGAATGGCGACTTAGTTGCACCACTTGAACCTAAACTTCTGCCCTGCTTGCACAAATAATTTGCGCAACCGATTGCATTTTAATAACTCTCCTCAAAAAAAACAATAAAAAGTTCTTTTATTTTTCAATAAATCATTTTTCAATAACCTTGTTTAAACATTTTTGAAAATTAACTAAGAAATAAGCCCTTTTATTGACATTTTAAAATCTTAGTTTAAAAATTCATTTTCTTATACCCTGCCCTATACCTGAGATAATTTTGCTAAAATTATTATTGTTGTGTAAAAATATTTATTACTTTGCGCAAACGATTACGCACATTGACAGTATAAAAAAGACATGAGCATAACCTATACAGTAAGACACGCTACCCACCCGGCAGACAGCCGGAACTATGATACAGCAAAACTTCGTGAGCACTTCCTGATCGAGCAGTTGTTTAAAGCGGACACCGTGCACGCAACCTATACCTTGCACGACAGACTGGTGGTAGGCGGTGCCCACCCAGTAGAGAAGCCTTTAAAACTGGAAACCTTCCCGACGCTGCGTTCCGAGCACTTTCTGGATCGCCGGGAGCTTGGCATTATCAATGTTGGAGCGGCAGGCAGTGTGACCGTAGACGGCGAGACCTATGAGTTGGCCCCAAAAGAGGCTTTATATATAGGAAAAGGTGCCAAAGAGATCTATTTCAATACAAGCCAAACAGGAAAGGCACTCTATTACTTTAACTCTGCCCCTGCGCACCACACCTACCCTACCCGCAAGGTATCGCTGAGCGAAGCCGAGACAGTAGAGCTGGGCGCTTTGGAGAACTCGAATCACCGCATCATCCGCAAAGTGCTTATCAATAGTGTTGTGGAGACTTGCCAGCTGCAGATGGGCATTACCGAGTTGCAGCCGGGCAGCGTATGGAACACCATGCCGGCCCATACCCATGACCGCCGTATGGAGGCGTACTTCTACTTTGAGTTACCGGAAGACCAGGCCGTGTGCCACTTTATGGGAGAACCGGAGGAGACACGCCACCTTTGGGTGAAAAATAACCAGGCTATTATCTCGCCACCGTGGTCCATTCACAGCGGCGCCGGCACCAGCAACTATACCTTCATCTGGGGTATGGCCGGAGAAAACCTGGATTACAATGACATGGATAAAGTAGCACCTACTGACCTGAAATAAGATGAGCATGAACGCATTGTTTGACCTGACCGGACAAGTTGCCCTGATAACTGGTGCCACCCACGGTTTAGGCATGGCCATGGCCACTGCAATAGGCGAGGCAGGCGCTACGCTGGTTATCAACGGCCACACACCATCCAAAATGGAAGAGGCACTGGCAAGTTACAGAGCAGCCGGTCTGACCGCATACGGTTACCTGTTCGACGTGACGGACGCCCAGCAGGTAAAGCAAAACATTGCGCAAATAGAACAAGAAGTTGGCCCGATCAGCATCCTGGTAAACAATGCCGGTATCATCAAACGCATACCTGCGCTGGAGATGGACGAGGCAGATTTCCGGCAGGTGCTGGACGTGGACCTCACCGCCCCCTTTATCGTTTCCAAGCACGTGGCCAGGTATATGGTGGAGCGCCGCCAGGGCAAGATCATCAACATCTGCTCCATGATGAGCGAACTGGGCCGCGATACAGTTTCGGCTTATGCGGCTGCCAAGGGCGGCCTTAAAATGCTGACACGCAACCTCGCTACGGAATGGGCCAGGTATAACATACAGGTGAACGGCATCGGGCCGGGCTACTTTGCAACGGAGCAAACGGCCCCTATCCGAGTAGACGGACATCCGTTTAACGATTTTATTGTGCGCCGTACCCCGGCTGGTCGCTGGGGTGATCCAGAGGATCTGGGCGGGACAGCAGTTTTTCTCTCCAGCAGAGCCAGCGATTTTATAAATGGCCAGATTATTTATGTAGATGGTGGTATATTAGCAACCATCGGTAAACCGGCCAACGAACAGTAGGGCTCCGGGATTCCGGTAAAAGCCTTAAGAGACAGATATGTCAACAAAGACGAAAGTAACTATACATGATATTGCAGAGAAGCTAAATATTACGGCTTCTACGGTATCGCGTGCGCTTAACGACAATCCGCGCATCAGCGACGCCACCAAAAAGGCGGTACTAAAGACTGCCAAACAGCTGAATTATCAGCCCAACAACATTGCAGCGGCACTGCGCCATGGCAAGAGCTACATCATCGGAGTGATCGTGCCGACGGCTGACCGCTACTTTTTCGCCTCTGTGGTGCGAGGTATAGAAGAGATCGCCAACAACCTGAATTATAAGGTGATTATCTGCCAGTCGTATGACAACTACGAGAAAGAAGTGCAGACCATTGAGGCGTTGCTGAATGCACGGGTAGACGGCATCATCGCCTCTATCGGTAAGAACACCGAGAACTTCGATCACTTCAAAAAGGTGCAGTCGAAAGGTATACCGCTGGTGCTGTTTGACCGCACCACCGACGAGCTGGAAGTGAGCCAGGTGATGATCGATGACTACCTGGGCGCCTATAAAACGGTGGAGCACCTGATCCAGCAGGGTTGCAAGCGCATTGCGCATTTTACGAGCCCCAAGAAAGTGAGCGTTTTTAAAGAGCGTCTGCGTGGCTATACCGATGCCCTGCGTGATTATGATATACCGTATGACGAGCAGCTGGTGATTAAAGGTGATTTGCAGTTGGAAGACGGCAGAGAGGGCATGAAAAAACTACTGAAGCTCAAGCAAATGCCGGATGCGGTGTTCTCTGCCAGTGACTATGCTGCCATGGGTGCCATGCAGGTACTGAAGGAGCGCGACATACAGATACCACAGCAGGTGGCACTGGCCGGATTCTCGAACGAACCCTTTACCTCGTTCACAGATCCGCCGCTCACTACCGTGGATCAGCGCAGTATCAAGATGGGCAATATCACGGCGGAACTCTTTTTCGAGCATTTCAAGTCTGGTGAGAAAGGCATCGTGTCGCAGAAGACAGTCTTGAAACCAGAATTGATTACCCGCAAGTCCTCGCTGCGCAAGTAGTCGGGGTTGCCGTAAGCTATACCTTAGCCGCTGTAAAAGGCGGCTGTTTTTTAGAGACACAATACAATCGATTGCACAGTTTTAACAAAAACAGGGTGCCATCAGCATAGCACAAAATAGTAAGAAGGAACATCTAACAACAGGGGCTTATACCTATTCAACATCAGATCATTATGAAGCAGCTCAACCGTCGTACAGCCAGTTTGCCGCAGCGGCACCCAGTGAAGGTATTGCAATTCGGGGAAGGCAACTTTCTCCGCGGTTTCGTAGACTGGATCATCGACTTGCTCAATGAGCGCACCAATTTCGATGGGCAGGTACACATCGTGCAGCCGCTGGATAAAGGAATTGTGCATCTGCTTCAACAACAGGAGGGGCTATACCACGTTTTGCTGGAAGGTATACAGGGTGGCGAAACGACCCGCGAGCTACGCCTGATCAGCTGCATCGCGGATGCGACTAACCCTTACGAGAACTACAAGGCCTACCTGGCACTGGCCGAAAATCCTGAGCTGCAGTTTGTGATTTCCAACACCACAGAGGCAGGCATTGCTTTCGATGAGGCTGACACAGGTATGGAGCGCATCCCTAACAGCTTCCCGGGCAAGTTGACGGCCTTGCTTTACCACCGTTTCCGTCATTTTGGAGGCGCTGCCGATAAAGGGCTATACCTGATCCCTTGCGAACTGATCGAGAAAAACGGAGAGGCCCTGCGCTACTCCATTCTGGCCTACGCCAAACACTGGAGCTTACCGGCTGATTTCACCACCTGGATCGAGCAGCACAATCACTTTTGCAACACACTGGTAGACCGCATTGTGCCGGGCTTCCCGAAAGATAACATACAGGAAATACAGCAGGAACTCGGCTACCAGGATAACCTGGTGGTTAAGGCTGAGCCATTCCACCTTTGGGTGATCGAGTCTCCCGAAGTGGTGAGAGCCGCTTTCCCGGCCCACGAGGCTGACCTGCAGGTTAAGTTTGTAGAGGACCTCACCCCTTACCGTACCCGCAAAGTGCGCATCCTGAACGGAGCACATACCGCTCTTGTGCCGGTAGCCTACCTGCAGGGACTTCGCACAGTGCGCGAAGCCATTGAAGACAGCAAGGCAGGCAGCTTTATCCGGAAAGCTATTTTTGAAGAAATCATCCCGACGCTGGACCTGCCACAGGAAGAGCTGGAACAATTCGCCAACGACGTGATTGAGCGTTTCCAGAATCCGTTCATCTACCACGAATTGATCAGCATCTCCCTTAATTCCATATCAAAGTACAGGGTGCGTGTGCTGCCATCGGTGCTGGAGTACCACAAGCGCAAAGGTCAGTTACCAAAACGACTGCTGCAGGCACTAGCAGCACTTATACTATTCTACAAGGGAGAATGGAACAACGAGCACATTCCGCTGAACGATACCCCGGAAGTACTCACTTTCTTTATGAAGGCGTGGCAACTGGAGTCTGCGCAGGAAGTAGCAAATGCTGTGCTGGCCAATAAAGAATTCTGGGATACCGACCTGACTGAGATCCCGGGATTAGCGGACTTAGTGGCAACGGAATTGAAAGCCTTGAAACGGGCAGAAAAGCAAGCGAATATAGCGTAGCGGCAGGTATAGCCTGGCTATACCCGCTTAAAACAGAAAGCTCCGATACAGGGACTTTCAGGTATACATCAGAATTCAATAGGCACTGCCTATACCATACCCATGAGAAACACAGTTACAGACACTTACACCATTACGCCTTTTTTGGATGAGAACTTTCTGTTGCAGACAGAGACGGCGCGAAGACTATACCACGAGCATGCTAAAAACATGCCCATCATCGACTACCATTGCCACCTGTCGCCGCAGGACATTGCCAACGACCGCAAGTTCAAGAATCTGACCCAGATCTGGCTCGAAGGCGACCATTACAAGTGGCGTGCGATGCGCACCAACGGCGTGCCGGAACGCTTCTGCACCGGCGATGCCGACGATTATGCCAAGTTTGAAAAGTGGGCCGAAACCGTGCCTTACACCATGCGCAACCCACTTTACCACTGGACGCACATGGAGCTCAAGCGCCCGTTCGGCATCGACACCATACTCAAGCCGGAGACAGCCCGCGAGATTTACGATGCCTGCACCGACATGCTGCAGACAGACGAATACAGCGTGCGTGGCATTCTCAAAAAGATGAACGTAGAGATCATCTGCACCACCGACGACCCGATTGATACGCTGGAACATCACCAGAAGATTAAGGCCGACAACTTTGGCATTCAGGTACTGCCGGCTTTCCGCGCCGATAAAGTACTGGCCATTGACGATGAGGTCGTGTTCCTACCCTATCTGCAGAAACTGGCTGAGGCCTCAGGTATAGCCATCGACAACTACCAGGGATTACTGGACGCCCTGCAGCAGCGCCACGATTTCTTTCATGAGAATGGCTGCCGCCTTTCAGACCACGGTTTGGAATCGATGTATGCCGAGAACTATACCGAGCAGGAAGTAAAAGCCATTTTTGAGAAGGCGCTGCAAAAGCAGCCGCTCACGAAAGAGGAGGTGCTCAAGTTTAAGTCGGCCATGCTGATGCAACTGGCCCTGATGGACCACGCCAAAAACTGGACGCAGCAGTTCCACCTCGGAGCGCTGCGCAACAACAACACCCGCATGATGCGCGAACTCGGGCCGGATACCGGCTTCGACTCGATCGGTGACTTTGACGTGGCGCGTCCGCTGGCCAGGTTCATGGACAAGCTGGACAACTCGAACCAACTGGCCAAGACGATCCTCTACAACCTGAACCCGAGCCAGAACGAGCTATACGCTACCATGATCGGTAACTTCAACGACGGCAGCACGCCGGGCAAGATCCAGTACGGTTCGGCCTGGTGGTTCCTCGATCAGAAAGACGGTATGGAGCGCCAACTGAACGCCTTGAGCAACATGGGTCTGCTGAGCCGCTTTGTAGGAATGCTCACCGACTCGCGCAGTTTCCTTTCTTACCCGCGCCACGAGTACTTCAGAAGAATCCTGTGCAACATGATCGGCAACGACGTGGAAAACGGTGAGCTTCCGGCCAGCGAAATGGCCTGGTTAGGCCAGATGGTGGAAGACATTTGCTACAACAACGCCAAGTCATATTTTAACTTCTAAACAGCTATGGGCAAGGTACTTTCTTTTGGCGAGTTGCTCCTCCGGATATGCCCTGACGAGGAGGGACAGTGGCTACGCGAGAACAACCTACCGTTCTATGTAGGCGGCGCAGAAGCCAATGTGGCAACGGCGCTGGCCCTTTGGGGTATACCTTCTACTTACCTGACCGCCCTACCTGACAACTTTGTGGCGGAGCAGTTAGTCGGCTACCTCAACAAACGCCAGGTGCAGACGGATCACACGGTGTACCAGGGCAACCGGGTTGGCCTGTACTTCCTGCCAAAAGGAAAAGACCTGAAAAACACCGGTGTGATCTATGACCGGGCCGGATCGGCTTATGCTGATCTGAAGCCGGGCATCATCGACTGGGATAAAGTATTTGAAGGCGTAAGCTGGTTTCATTTCAGCGCGATCTGTCCCGCTATCAACCAATCCGTTGCTGATGTATGCGAAGAAGCCCTGAAAGTAGCGGTGCAAAAGAATATTACCATCTCGCTGGACTTGAATTACCGCGCCAAGCTCTGGCAATATGGCAAAGACCCGGTGGAGGTAATGCCTGCCCTGGCACAGTACTGTGACCTGATCATGGGCAACATCTGGGCAGCCAATAAAATGTTGGGTATACCGCTGGATGAGGGCCTGATCGCAAACCTCGACAAAGAAAGCCTGCAGCAGCATGCTGTATTAACTTCAAAGGCTATTCTGGAAAAATTCCCGAAATGTCGCACGGTTGCCAACACCTTTCGATTTGATTATCAGCAGGGCATTCGGTACTTTACTACGCTGTTGGAAGCGGGTAGTCTTTATACCTCGCATGAATACCAGGTAGAGCAGATTCTGGATAAGGTGGGAAGTGGCGATTGTTTTATGGCAGGTCTGATCTATGGTTTCTACCACCAGCTCCCCTCTACTGAAACATTGGAGTTTGCCACAGCCGCTGCCTTCAAGAAATTATTCATCCCGAGTGATGCCACCACCAGCACGGTTGCAGAGATAAACGATACCATTTCAGCTTATGCAAACTAAAGAAAGCGCCCTAAACGCCATTCTGGAACAGGGCATACTGCCCTTGTTCTTCTACGAAAACCCCAAGGTGAGCCTGGAGGTTGTGAAGACGCTGTATCAGGCTGGCATCCGAACGCTGGAGTACACCAACAGAGGCCCTGCAGCACTCGAAAACTTCCGATTCCTTAAAAAAGAACTCTCCGAACTATACCCTGACCTGCACCTGGGCATCGGCACGATCAAAACCACCGATCAGGCTGAAGCCTTCATAGAGGCGGGAGCAGACTACATTGTGTGCCCGATCATAAACCCTGCCGTGGGCGACCTGACACACGAAGCCGGCCTGCTCTGGATACCGGGTTGCTTTACCCCAACCGAAATACACACTGCCCAGCAGCACCAGGCAGCGCTTATCAAAATATTTCCGGCCAATGTGCTGGGGCCGGGCTATGTATCGTCCATCAAAGAGCTTTTTGCTGGTCAGCTTTTCATGCCAACAGGAGGCGTTGAGATCGACCAGGACAACATCAACACCTGGTTTAAGTCCGGCGTTTGTGCAGTAGGTATGGGCTCAAAAATGATCAGCAAGGACATCCTTGAAAACAGAGACTATGCCAAGCTGGATGAACTGACGAGAAAGGCAACCGAGATCGTGAAAACTGTAAGAAGGAAATGATGCAAAATCTAAACCTATACCTCATCTCCCGCTTCGCTTACAGGTATAAGCGCTCTGCAATATGTACCTCTCTCCTTGCCATCCTGCTGGTTACCAACTCCTGCCAGAAAATAAGCCAGACAACTGAAGTTAAGCTCGCCCATACCCTTGAAGTAACACACCCTGTGCACAAGGCCATGGTCTATATGGCTGATCGGGTCAAAGAGAAATCCGGTGGCAGGATGACAGTCGACATCTACCCGGGCTCGCAACTCGGCAGTGAACGCGAAAGCATCGAGCTCCTGCAGATCGGCAGCATCGGCATGACCAAGGTGTCGGCAGCCGTGATGGAAAGCTTCTCCCCAAATTTCAAAGCCCTTAGCCTGCCTTACGTCTTCCGCGACAAGACACACTACTACGATGTGCTGGACGGCAGCATTGGCGACGATCTGCTCAAAGGAGGAGAAAAATACTGGCTACGTGGCCTCTGCTTTTACGATGCCGGCAGCCGCAGCTTCTACAGCACAAAGAAACCTATCGACTCTCCAGCCGACCTGCGTGGTATGACGATCCGGGTACAGGCCAGCAATACCGCTTTTAGCATGATCAAGAGTTTCGGTGGAGCTGCCTCCCCAGTATCCTGGGGGGAACTTTATACGGCCTTGCAGCAAGGCGTGGTAGACGGAGCTGAGAACAACCCGCCTAGTTTCTTCTTGTCGCGCCACTACGAAGTAAGCAAATTCTACTCCCTGAACGAGCACACCATGATCCCGGACATTCTGCTGATCAGCACGGTGGTGTGGGAAAGCCTCACACCACAGGAGCAGCAGTGGCTGCAGGAGGCTGCCGACGAATCGGCGCAGGTACAGCGTGAACTGTGGGAAGAAGCTGAAATAGAAGCCCTCCAGGCAATAAGAGATGCCGGCGTAACGGTGAGCACACCGGATAAGGCACCTTTTGCCAAGCTGGTGGAGCCCATGTATGAGAGCTTCAAAAATGAACCCGAGGTATACAGCCTGATCCAGCGCATCCGCCAGACGGGCAACCAAAAAGAGGCAATCGTAGTCGTACCAAAACCCTAAAAACCAGCACCAATGAAAATCAGAGAAAAAATAGATAAAGCGTTATTCTGGTTACTTGTCGGGCTGATGAGTTTGATGGTACTGAACGTACTCTGGCAGGTAGCTTCCAGGTATATCATGAAGTCACCCAGCTCCTATACAGACGAGTTGGCCCGTTTCATCCTGATTTGGGTTGGTTTGCTGGGCGCCAGTTACGTGGCTGGCAAAAAGATGCACCTGGCCATCGACATACTTCCCTCTAAAATGCATGGCAAGAAAGCACGCAACCTGAGCATTTTCACAAATTTGGTCGTAGCAACATTCGCCTTTTTAGTGCTGGTGTGGGGCGGCATCAAGCTTGTTTATATTACCCTGAAGCTGGAGCAAACATCGGCAGCCCTCAATATTCCGCTGGGTTATGTGTACACTGTGCTCCCGCTCAGTGGACTGCTGATCATCTACTACAGTCTGGTGAATATGCGTCAGCAAGGCGCAGAGCCAGAAGAAATCGGGAAAGAATTGGCCTAGCAACAAACACATTTATAAAAGGAGCTTATGGAATTTATTGAAATCATCGTACTGATTGTCAGCTTTCTCTTCCTTCTGATCATCGGCGTACCCATTGCCTTTTCTATCGGTATCTCCGCGCTGCTTACCATGCTGGTCAGCATTGCGCCCGTACCGGCCTTCACAACACTGGCCCAGCGCCTGGCTACCGGCCTGGACAGCTTCGCACTACTGGCTATACCTTTCTTCATTCTGGCCGGTCAGCTCATGAACCGGGGCGGCATAGCCACACGCCTGATTGATTTTGCCAAAAGCATGGTCGGCACGCTGCCTGGCGGACTTGCGTACGTGAATATTGTGGCAAACATGCTGTTTGGCGCCATTTCAGGGTCAGCGGTAGCGGCGGCCTCGGCCATTGGCGGCATCATGAACCCGCGCATGGTGAAGGAGGGCTACTCCAGATCCTTTAGCGCCGCTGTGAACATCACCTCGGCCACAACAGGCATGATCATTCCTCCAAGCAATATCCTGATCGTGTATTCCCTGGCAAGCGGTGGCGTATCAATTGCCGCCTTGTTTGTGGCAGGCTATGTGCCGGGTTTGTTGTTGGGTATGTCACTGATTGGTATGGCTGGCTTTATGGCTTACAAAAACAAATACCCGGTAGGCGATCGCATTCCGCTAAGCGTGGTTTTCAGAAAGTTTATCGATGCTCTGCCAAGCCTATTCCTACTCTTTATTGTGATTGGGGGCATCATAGCGGGTATTTTCACGGCTACGGAGGCCTCGGCGATAGCGGTGCTCTACACGGTGGTGCTGTCGATGGTAGTATACCGCGAGGTGAAAGTAGCCGACCTGCCAGAAATCCTGATCACGACCGTGATCACCACAGCCATTGTGATGCTGCTCATCGGCACCTCGATGGGTATGTCCTGGGTGATGTCGTTTGAAAATATTCCGCAGGCAGTAAGCGATGCGTTGCTCTCCATCAGCGACAACAAGATCGTCATCCTGATCATCATCAACCTGATCCTTTTGTTTGTGGGCATCTTCATGGACATGACACCAGCTGTGCTCATTTTTACGCCGATCTTCCTCCCAGTTGTGACGGCCATGGGTGTGCATCCTGTGCATTTCGGCATCCTGATGGTATTCAACCTCTGCATTGGCCTTTGTACTCCTCCTGTAGGTTCTGTGCTCTTTGTGGGCTGCGGAGTGGCTAATATCAGTATCAGCAAAGTAATTAAACCACTGGTTCCGCTTTTTGTAGCTATGCTGGTGGCCTTATTGCTGGTGACCTACATCCCTGCGCTTAGCCTCTGGTTGCCGGAAGCATTCGGCCTATAGTGCCTGACTAAATGATTGATGGGCTGTTTTGCATAAGTCAGCGTAGTTACATCGTCATCCTATTAATCACCTTTAAGCAGTTTAAAACTATTTTATGCTCCTATTAGGTATAGACGTAGGCACTTCTTCGATCAAGGTTTCTGTGGTGGATGCCCAGACACAGGAGTGCCTGGCATCGGCCCAGCACCCGGAAGATGAGTCGGACATCCTGGCCCCGAAAGCCGGCTGGGCTGAACAAGCACCGGATATGTGGTGGGAACACGCTAAAGCCGCTATCCTGAAGGTGAATGCAACAAACAGGTATAACCCCAAGGATATCGGCGCGATAGGTATAGCCTACCAGATGCACGGCCTCGTGGTGGTAAACGAAGCACAGCAGGCTCTTCGCAACGCCATCATCTGGTGCGACAGCCGTGCTGTGGAGATTGGCAACAAGGCATTCAAGACAATCGGCGAAGAACGAAGCCTATCCAGACTGCTCAATTCACCGGGCAACTTCACGGCCTCCAAACTGGCCTGGGTGAAGGCCAACGAGCCGGAACTGTACTACAACATCGACAAAATCATGCTGCCGGGCGACTTCGTGGCCATGCGACTCACCGGCGAAGTTACGACCAGTGTCTCAGCTTTGTCAGAAGGGGTATTCTGGGACTTCTTGGAAAACAGCCTTTCCACCGATGTGCTCGGTTACTATAATTTCGACAGCAGGCTTATACCTGCCATTCATCCTGTTTTTTCAGAACACGGCAGCGTGCAGCAACACATAGCCAATGAACTTGGCCTGAAAGCAGGTATACCGGTGACCTACAAGTCAGGTGACCAGCCGAACAATGCCCTATCGCTGAATGTGTTGCAGCCCGGCGAGGTGGCCGCTACGGCTGGCACATCGGGTGTAATCTATGGCGTGAGCGACAAGCTACTCTACGATCCGCAGTCCCGGGTGAACACCTTTGCCCACGTCAACTACACCGACTCCCAGAAAAGGTTGGGTATGCTGCTATGCATCAACGGCACGGGTAGTCTGAACCGCTGGATGAAAAATATGGCCGGGCCAGGTATAAGCTATGCCGATATGAATGAAATGGCCGCGGCTATACCTGTCGGCAGCAACGGCCTGAGGGTGATTCCTTTCGGGAATGGAGCAGAGCGGATGCTTAACAACAAGATCGTAGGCACACACTTCCACAGCATTGATTTAAATCTCCACACAAAAGCCCATATGTTCCGGGCGGTGCAGGAAGGTATAGCCTTTGCTTTCCGTTACGGACTGGATATTATGCGCGAGAACGGCATGAACCCAAGCATCATCCGGGCAGGGCAGGCAAACCTCTTCCTAAGCGATTCCTTTACTCAGGCTTTTGTGAACGCTACCCATGTACCTGTAGAGCTGTACCTGAACGATGGCAGTATAGGTGCTGCCCTGGGTGCTGGCATTGGGGTGAAAGCATTCGCCTCCGAGAAAGAGGCCTTCACCAATAGTAAAAGTCTGCGGATTGTGGAGCCCAAAGCGGTCAACCAGTATGAGCCGGTGTACCAGGAATGGAAAGCCCTGCTCGAAAAACACCTGAACGACGCATAATCTTAATTGCAAATAAGCTAACCCCATACCTTATGGCAAACCATACCTTACCCCAAACCGAATATTTCAAAGGCATCGACAAGATCAAATTCGAAGGACTGGAGTCGGACAACCCACTGGCCTACCGCTGGTACGACGAGAACCGCGTGGTGGCGGGCAAAACGTTGAAAGAGCACATGTGTTTCGCGGTGGCCTACTGGCACTCTTTCAACGCGGATGGCTCCGACCCTTTTGGCGGACCTACACTCAGGTTTGCGTGGAACAAGCAGGACGACGTGATTGGCAGAGCCAAAGACAAAATGGACGCCGCTTTTGAGTTCATCACCAAGCTGGGGCTGCCTTACTACTGTTTCCATGATGTGGATGTGGTGGACTATGGCAACGACATTCTGGAGAACGAGCACCGTCTGCAGACCATGGTGGAATATGCCCAGCAGAAGCAGCAGGAGACAGGTATCAAGCTCCTGTGGGGCACGGCCAACGTCTTCTCGCACAGCCGCTACATGAATGGTGCCTCCACCAACCCCGATTTCCATGTGCTCACGCATGCGGCCGCGCAGGTGAAAGCCGCTTTGGACGCTACCATTGCCCTGAACGGCGAGAACTACGTGTTCTGGGGTGGCCGCGAAGGCTACATGACCCTGCTCAACACGGACATGAAGCGCGAGCAGGAGCACTTTGCCCGCTTCCTGCACACGGCCAAGGACTATGCCCGCAGCCAGGGCTTCAAAGGCACTTTCTTCATCGAGCCGAAACCGATGGAGCCGACCAAGCACCAGTACGACTACGACGCCGCCACGGTGATCGGCTTCCTGCACCAGTACGACCTGTTGGGCGATTTTAAACTGAACATCGAAGTGAACCACGCGACGCTGGCCGGTCATACCTTCCAGCACGAGCTGCAGGTAGCTGCCGATGCCGGTATGCTGGGCTCTATCGACGCCAACCGCGGCGACTACCAGAACGGCTGGGACACGGATCAGTTCCCGAACAACATCAACGAACTGACAGAGGCTATGCTGGTGTTCCTGGAGGCTGGTGGTCTGAAAGGCGGTGGCATCAACTTCGACGCCAAGATCCGCAGAAATTCTACTGATCCAGCCGACCTGTTCTACGCTCACATCGGGGGTGCCGATACCTTCGCCCGCGCCCTGATCACGGCCGACAACATCCTGCAAAACTCCGACTACAGGAAGATCCGGAAAGAGCGCTACGCCTCCTTTGACAGCGGCAAAGGCCAGGAATACGAAGCAGGCAAGCTGACGCTGGAAGAGCTGCGCGACTACGCCATTGTGCACGGGGAGCCCGAAGTGAGAAGCGGCCGCCAGGAGTACCTGGAGAACCTGATCAACCGCTTTATCTAAAAAGCTGGGAGCTAAACATCAACCCCTTACTCACTTCCTTATGATAAAGAACGAAACAGCGGCGGCGGAGCAGAACCTCCCCTACATCGCCGGCATCACGTTAATTGCCACCCTGGGCGGTCTCCTCTTTGGCTACGATACGGCCGTGATATCAGGGGCCGAGAAATCAGTACAGCAGTACCTGATCACGAGCCAGGGACTGAGCACCTGGGTACACGGGGCGACTATTTCCAGCGCCTTGATTGGGTGTATCATCGGAGGTGCCATTTCAGGGTTCTTCTCTTCTGGCATCGGCAGAAAAAAGACACTGATCCTGGCGGCAGTCCTGTTTTTTCTCTCGGCGCTGGGCTCTGCCTATCCTGAGTTTTTGTTCTTTAACCAGGGCGAGCCGACCATGGGTCTGTTGTACATGTTCAACTTCTACCGCATCATCGGCGGCATAGGCGTTGGACTGGCTTCTGCGGTTTGCCCCGTATACATCGGGGAGATTGCGCCGGCTAACCTGCGCGGCCGCCTGGTGTCACTCAACCAGTTTGCCATCATCTTCGGGATGCTGGTGGTCTACTTTGTCAACTGGGGCATTGCCAGCGGACAGTCGCCCGAGTGGCTCAACGAAGTGGGCTGGCGCAGGATGTTTTTATCAGAGGCTATACCTGCCGGCTTGTTTGGGGTGTTGCTCTTTTTCGTGCCCGAGTCGCCGCGCTACCTGAGCATGGCAGGCCGGGACAGCGAGGCCCTGCAGATCCTGACAAAAGTAAACGGCCCCTCACGCGCCAGCCTTATTCTGGCAGAGATCAAAAATACGGTGGAGCACCATTCCGGCAAACTCTTGTCATATGGCAAAACGGTGATTGTAATCGGGATTCTGCTTTCGGTTTTCCAGCAGTTTGTGGGCATTAACGTGGCGCTGTACTATGCCCCGAGGATCTTCGAAAGCATGGGCGCCGGCAAGGATGCCTCGATGTTGCAAACCGTGGTGATGGGTGTGATAAACGTGATCTTCACCGTAGTGGCTATACTTACCGTAGACAAATGGGGCAGAAAACCTTTGCTGATGGTGGGTTCGGTCGGGATGGCCATTGGTATGTTCGCCATTGCGGGGCTCTCCTATTTCGAGGTGATCGGTATCAGTACGCTCGTGTTCATCATCCTCTACACGGCATCCTTTATGATGTCGTGGGGACCAATTTGCTGGGTGCTTATCTCCGAGATTTTCCCGAACAGGATCCGGGGCAAAGCCGTGGCCGTGGCTGTTGCGGCGCAGTGGGCGGCCAACTACTTTATCTCCTCTACCTACCCTTCCATGATGGAGTTCAGCGGGGCTTTCACCTACGGCTTTTATGGGGTGATGAGCGTGCTGTCGCTGCTGTTTGTCTGGAAGATGGTGCCGGAGACGAAGAACAAGTCGCTGGAGGAAATGGAGACCTTGTGGACCGGCGGGGCTGCACTCGCCCAGCATAAGGCACCACCAATTGCCGCTAAAACCAAGGCATAGAAAACTACCTGGTCTGCCTCTGCCAGAACTGGCAAATCATTATAATGGAGTCAGAAAGCAGGAGTCTGTGGGTCATGGGGGCCTGTCTTCTGGCAAGAGATAAAATATTGTCCATACACGGCCTCGTTCTTGTCCTTTTCCAGGAACGTCACGTGGTGGTACCAGGTGATTTGTGCAAGGAACGCTTGCACAAATCTGTCTTCTATCGTTGCCGGGAGCGCCAAACCGGTTTGTGCAGGCGGCGCTTGCACGAAGTCAGGCCATGCATCTGCGAAGGCGCGCAAGTACTTGAGTCCAGCACAAGGTCAAGGTATACTTCTTCCACATACTTTCTGATTTTAACATACTTTATCCCGGGTGCCTGTGCAAGCGCCTCCAGGGAGGGCATCCAAGCCTCTTCATCATAGAACAGATCCCTTTCCAGTATGTCCTTCAAAAGAACATGAGGGGCTTTCCATTCTCTGTCAGCCTAATTGCCTTATCCTTCATCGAACTGATATTCAGCAGCATATTCTTAGTTTACATACTGTTTTCATTCACGTACCTAAACTTTTACATTTAATTTGATTTCAAAGTAGTCCCGAGACTTTATAGCCTCCTACAGAAATTACAGTGACCGTGACACATGCAACAGCGGAGTTTTTCCAGTGACTGCGAGCACTGTTCCTTCTATATGCTTTTCAGATCAAATAGTGAAGATCTCCTAAGTCAAGGTGACCTTCTTTATAAATCAAAGACTGCAACCGTTGTGAATACCTTCCGTACCAGATAAATATTTTGATATCTTTATATAGAAATTACAGCAAATTTGCTCTTAATCCTCATCGTTCCTGAGCCATGCGCCGGATTTATACGTTTTTAATGCCTCTTCTACTGCTTTCATGCCCAGTCGCCGCCCAAAAGGTGGAATGGGTCAAAGTCTTTCCGAAGAACGGCTATGACAGTCAGGTTACTGTAAAAACGGACCTTGACGGAAACATCTATCTGGTCAACACACATCCGTCAAACAGTAACTCCGGGTCTATCACCAAAATGAATTCCGATGGGGTCATCCTATGGGATATCAATTTTAGCTATCCTGCCGGGCAAAGTGACCAGGTCATAAATTTCACGCTGGATCCATCCGGAAATTTTTACGGTATCCTCATTTTTGCGGGCACTAATGGCTTCGATCTAAAAGCAATGAACGGCACTTTCCCTATTGGAAAGACTCCCGAGGGCACGCCCTCCAACAGTTATGCTACAAATGTACTGACCTTCAAAATAAGTAAGGATGGGGAATACAATTGGTCCACAGTGTATAATACCTATAACTATCACATACACACCGCTGAATTAAGATTCGATCCCCACACCAACACCCTTTACCACGTCGGCGCTTACGCCCTTTTTCTGAATTCTGACAAAACGGCGTTGAACACCCTTGCCACCCGCGACAGGGACCTGGTGCCTACTGTTTTCTTCTGTGCCTTGGATGCAGAAACCGGAGAGGAGCAAGTACTAAAAAACTTATACATTGGCGGTGCTGGCACGCTTGTTCCGCTGAGTGACCGTCTTTCCTATTTTCAATCTGCCACCACAACCCCTTATTGGCAGCACCTGAATCACCAGGGAGAACCCCTCAAGCATAAATCCTTTGCAACTGATATGCACGGCAGCACGCACCTGAGCGAACCCTTCCTGATCCAGGCGGGGCATTCAAGTTATCGTGATCCTGTCCGGGGATCTTATGACACCCACAATAAAATCAGGATAACGGATCTCTATGGAGATGTTGTTAGAGAGAAAGAATTCTTCTATTGGAATGAGCTTTACCAGCAAAAATACAGAGTGTTTGGAAACTTTGATATTCAGCGCATCCATGAAAACGCCCTGTTGGCCCTGATCTCGGGGCCACCGGCCAATTTTGACACAGATAAAGCACCCTTCGATGGGGAAATGCTAACGGAACGTGACTTTCGTTTCCTTTTGCTTGACAGTGAATTGAATATCACCAAAAAGCTTCCAGCCTCTTCAAGTAACAGCTTATCCAATTCCTCCCTGCTGTACAGCAAAAAGGACAAGGCGCTTTACTTATTACTGGAATCACGGGTCAAAAACAGTTTTAAGGTCGGCGGTACGATCCTTGACATTCCCCCGAATAGGAATTATGTATTGGTAAAGCTCACCATCGATGAACTGATGGCAGCGCAGAACCACGCCAATGTGCTGAGCTTCCTTGTAGATGGGCAGATTTCATCAGCCGGTATTAATCATGAAAACAAGGTAGTGACTGCTTTTGTTGGCCCTGGATCGAACTTAGCGCGTCTCAACCCCAAACTATATGTGTCCGAAGGTGCCAGCCTTAAAGCGCCCTTGAGTCTATCTGCCAATTTTAATCACCCTCAGAAAGTGACAGTGATCAGTCATTCAGGCAAGGAGCAGCAGTGGACACTACAGGTTAAAAAGACTTTTGGCACCGAAAACGCGATCGAGCTTGTTGAATTCCCGGGGCAGCTCCATGTGCTGATTGACAGCCTCCATAAAAGAGTAGATGTTCTTGTCGCAAATGACGTAGATCCGGGTAATCTAAGGTTATCCGATTTCAAGGCATCAGACTTTGCTACCGTTTCGCCTGACCCACTTCAAATAAGCGACTTTTCACAGCCCCGGCAATTGCTCATTACGGCAGAGAACGGAGAAAAAAGTAACTGGAGCCTTCATGTCAGCAGAAAGCTGCGCGGTGAGAACAGCATTCTGGATATCAGCCTGAAGGACCAGCTCGGCCCCAGCAGGATCAACGATATTGACAGAGTCATTGCGGTGAGCTTAGCCCAGTCTGCAGACTGGCACCAAACGATAGAACACCTGGTCTTGTCACCCGGAGCGAAGATTCTCAGTCCTCCCGGTCATGCGCACGACTTCTCCACGGATGCAAAGCTAACGGTCGAGGCAGAGGATGGTAAGCAAGCCGTTTGGAGCGTTAAAGCCCAGAAAGTTGCTGCTCCCAGCCTGCGTGAAGCAGTACAGGTTTATCCGGCACCAGCTGACGATGCCTTAACAATCGATTTGCTGTTTTTAGAAAAATCCCCCGCCATCTTAGAGCTGATTGCAACTGATGGCCGCATGCTGTTTCGCAGATCAATACGACCGGAGGACAGCTCCAGGAATACATTCGACATAAGTCCCATAAAACCAGGACTCTACATTTTACGACTGACTCATGCCAATCAGATGCATGCGCAAAAGATCATCATTCAACGCTGATACTCTGATGTACTACATCCGCATAATTATACCTGTCTTGACTTTTTTGCTCCTCGCCGCATGCCAAAAGGAAGCAGACATACTCCCCGTCAAAACACAGGTGTCAGTGACACTGGAAAAAGCAGAAATGCTGCACATCGCTGATTTAGCCCTGGAAGCCAAAATGGAGACCACTTCTGATCAGGAGATCAGGTACGGCTTCATCATTTCAGAGTTCGAGACACCGACATTGGAAAGAGGAAAGGTGATAGAGGTTGGGACTGCCAGAGAATCCATCTCTTACTCCTATGTTTATTCCAGCCCTGATACCGGCAAAACTTACCACATCAGGGCTTTTTCACAGTTAAAGAATCATACGGTTTATTCGCAGACCCAGGCCTTCAAACCCGTGACGCCTGCCATTACGGGGGTATCTTCCACGCAAATCAGCAACCTTTCCCCACTAACTATCTCAACAAACCTAAAGGACCTAAACCCGGACCAGCACCTCGCCATTTACCTCGACCAATACCCCCTTCAGGTAGGTGCTCGCTATAAGAGTCCTGCCGGAAGCGTTTTCCAGGCAGAACTGCCCCAAGACCTGCTGGCTGGCAGCTACACGTTATCCATTCAGATTGATGATGTTCTGATAACCTATAAAGAGAAAATCACTTTGTTGCCAGGAAAGTGGGTCAGAGTGCTAGACCTTCCTTTCAATAATTGGCATTCCACTACAACTTTCGCGTATGGTGACTGGGTGTACGCCCTTCAGTTCAAATCCGGTAAAACTGAGTTTTTCAAACAAAACTACAAGACAGGTCATAAGGTTAATCTGACCCCATTCGGTCCCCAGTGGTTCTTGAAAAGCCCTGCTATCGTAGTGAAGCATCCACACGTTCACTTTCTGGGAGGGGAAGAATTCAATGGAAATCTTTCAGGCGAAACGACCGCCAAGCACCTGGTTTATAATATCCTGAATGACAGCTGGAGCCAAGAAGGTGACATTCCTGCTGCGGCGAGAGTCAGTGCAGTGTCAGGGGTCTTTGAAGACAAGCTGTATTTTGGCCTGGGCCACGATCTTCCCCCAAGCTGGTCAATTGGTGCCCTGAAACTTAAGAACGACTTGTGGTCCTATGATCTGCGGACAAAGCAGTGGAAGCAACTTGCTGATTTTCCGCAGTTCGGCAGAAGTGGCTGTGCAAGCTTTATGGTGGGACCACAGCTGCACATTGTTGGGGGAAACGAACGGAACCGCACCAACAAAGAGAACTGGGCCTACGATGTCCGTTCAAACAGCTGGACAAGAAAATCAGACTATCCCGGCAATGGCTACACCGGCTTCACAGGTTTTTCAGTAGATGGCGTAGGATACGTAGGACTCGGGGAAATAGGGGTTTTTGCGACGATAGATACCCGTGAGTTGTACAGAACTTTTTTCAGGTATGACCCACTGGCAGATAGCTGGAGCAGCGTGTCGAAGTTCAACGGGAATGTGCCTATCAATAAATACGCAACCGCTGACAGAAACCTGGGCTTGCTGATAGGTACTGATGGATTATACTCAAGTAAGTCGCTCCCTGTTTACACATTTATACCCTAGAACAGGGGTGCCTGACTCCGCAACCAGTATAAGCAATAAGGGCATAAACTTGCTGATCTTCCTGAAAGACACCCTTACAACTTTTAGCGGCTGCTCCGATCAGAGTTGAACTGCCGGGATATCTCTTCTCCACCTACCAGGGCCATGAAGATGTAAATGAACTGCTGGTGGCTAAGCCGCGGCAGACGAAACGGCTGTTGCAAGGACTTGAACCCAAGTCACAACACATTTATTATCAGTTACTTATAACTCTAAAATTCAGCAGTCACCCGAATTTGCCTCCTCCTGAGGATTCTAGTGTTTTCTTTAATCAAATCTACTGCTTTATTTCACAAACATCAAGCTGAGAAAGTAAAAGTTAATTACCCTACTTCCGGTATACAATCTTAGGGAAGAAAGAGCCCATGCCCAGTTACTATCTCCTGCTCCCAATACCTTCCCGCATAAGGCTCAGCTTTTCGCAAACTGAAGCAGCGGCGCTATATCGCCTTTATCGCCGGCTCGAATGGCGGCAATGTAGGCTTTGCGCGTAGCATCCGCCTTCACCATGTTGGATCTGTTCCATGTGAAGGCATCTTCACCAAAGATGGACTCCATGATGATGTCTGCCATGATGCGTGAATGCCGCCCGTTCCCGTTTGGGAAACAGTGGATATTGACCAGCCGGTGCTTGAAGCGGATCGCTATCTCGTCTTGGGGATACGTTTTATTATTGATCCAATAGGCGGTGTCGTCTAGCAGGTACCTGAGCTCCATACCTATTGTAACCCAAGCCACCCCAATGTTTTTCTCAGATCTCCTGAACTCACCTGCCCACTTCCAGACATCGTCAAACATGCGTTTGTGCAGCGTTCTGATAAACTTCTCAGTCAATATGGCATCCTTCTTAAACCTGGTGTTCATGGTCCAGGCGATTGCCTTTTCAATGTTTAGCTGTTCGAATTCGTCCAGTTCCCCGTGTGAGGTGATCGTTTTGAGTAGCAGTCCTTCTTTCTCTTCTTCATCTAAAGGAGTCTGGCCATCCAGGTAGGCATATTCTAATCCCATAACGTGCCCTTCATTTCACGTTTAAGTTCTTCAGCTAGCTCTTCGATTGCCTGCCGGATCCGGTCATCGCTATTTCCCTGGTTCTCCAGCTTCATGTGCTGACTTGTTCTTAGGACGATCTTTCTGGCTAGTTGCTGTGCTCGTTGATCGACCAACTTCTCCATTGACCCTTGCTTAGGCACAAAGCCGTACACGAGCTGCATGTCAAGCGCTTCAGCTACCTGCTTCAACACGTTTAGGGAGACGGTACCTGTAGCTTCTCTTTCCTCTATCTTTTTGATGCCTTGCTTTGTCTTGCCCAGCTTATGACCTAACTGCTCTAAAGTCATGTTAAGTGCGACCCGAATAGCGTGAATCCAACCTTGTTCCGGGACTGGAGTCTTAGTCAAAACCTTTAAAGGAGCAATTTTTCGATCCAATTGCTCCAGCAGTAATTTCTTTTTATTTCGCATAAACACCTTAATTAATCAACATATTTGTTTACTGTTACTTGATGAAGGTAAATATATTAGTTTACTTTTCTTGAATAAAGTAAATATATTGGTTTACACATACCGTGCTATAGTAAACATAAAAGTATACTATTATTTTTAATAAGTAAACATATTAGTTGATTTGTTGACAATTTCAGTCAACCTACACGTTGATTATACAGAATAACGCTGCGAGAATGTGTGCAAAGAAATATCAAGAAAACGTGAAGACATATAGAGCTTGAGGTTATTGCATGGTTAGTGGTATAACACTATGAAAATTCCGCTTCTCACAGCTTAGAATTAAAAAATATAGTAGGTCCGCAGGCTTTCAAGCAGCTTCCGGTGGTGATCATAAGCCTTTGCCCGCAAGGTGTCCAGGTAGGCGTTCACGCTCCGGGCCTCGGCCTACCATCGTTCGGGCGAGATGTAGCGTTGGGTGCTCAGCTCCAGCCGCCTACCCTGCAGCGTAACGCGCAGGTAGATCGGCAAAAGGTTGTCGGCTTTCCTGCCGTAGAACAGGATACTGATCTTAGTGTCCATACAACTCCTCCTTTTATACTTGAATTTAACAATCAACCGAAGGCTGCACAAGATGTAAAAACACAGTACATCTTGCTTACAGCCAGCTGGTTGCACATCAATTCGGGTGCCCGAATTGGCTGCCTCAGAAAGGAGAGAAAATGTAAAATTCAGGTAGGGCTAAAAACAAATAAGCCCTTAAATCGCTAATTTAAGGGCTTATTTGCTAACTAATAGGGTACTCAATGGTGATGAAGGTTCCTTAGTCGCATTCAAAAGCGTGACAGGCTCATGAAAGGTGCCGCCTATCTCTTTGCTGTGTCAATGCCCACCCTTTCTACATCGCATGCGCCCACAATTCCATCGCTCCAACTCAGAAATCTTCCTATGCCAGTAAACACCATGCGCGCAAACAGGCTGAGACGCTTCACCCAGGAGGAAAAACCTGGCGGCTTTCGAAAGTCAGGGGTCTCTGAGTTTATTTTATCACGCCACCCTTCTGACCTTTCTAACACCCCATTTTGATATTTCAGATACAAATACAAGATTGCCCGCTGCTTAAAGTCCTGAACGAGGCACATCTTCCGTCCGAAGCAACTTTAACGAAAGATTCTTTTACCGCCGCCTAGGCTATGGATTTTGAACCAGGTTAGGATTCAGTATGATCTCCTCTTCCGGAATAAAGAACACGACCCGTGGATGTGTATAAGGTATTTCCTGGGTTGTTTGCCCGGAAGGCAGGTGTGTTCCTGGGTAGTTGCGAACCATCGTGCGATTATTGCGGAACACATCAAACTTTCGATGCGCTTCCCAAGCCAGCTCCAGTCGGCGCTCATCCAGGACTACGTCCAACACACTGGTATAGCCCATCATGTTAGAAGGGGAGAAAAGGGCATCGCCTGATAAGCCAGCCCGTTGCCTGATCAGGTTTACATCCTCCAACGCAGCAGCCTGGTTCCCCAGCTTGGCATTGGCCTCCGCGCGGTTGAGGTACATTTCTGCCAGACGCAGGTATACCGGAGAGCTCAACGTAACCACACCCTCCTGATAAGAATATTTTGTAATGAAGTACTTCTCATAACTGTTTCTTGCGGCCAGCAATGGTTTGCCATCGGCTCCTGTTCTGATCGAGCCATCTGCATTTCTCAGGTATACCGGCACAATAAACTCTCTGCGCTTGTCATCAGGAAATTTATCAACCAGGTTACGGTAACTGGCTGAGGCATACATTTCACCGTACCCCATGCCATCGCTCAGATACATAGACCCAAGAGAAGCCCAGCCTCTGTCATCCTGTATGGTGTGCTTGATGGCGAAAATCGTCTCTTTGTTGCTTTCGCTGGCGAACGAGAAATACTTGGGTAGATCAGCCGTGCTTACCAAGGCATAGCGGTTGGAGTTGATCACCATGTTCGCATACTCAATCGCCTTCTCGTTATTTTCCATAAAGAGGTGCACCCTGGACAGAAGCGCATAGGCTACCTCTTTTGAGGCAAAGCTACTATTCTTGGTGCTGCCCATCAGTTGCGCCGCCTTCTCCAGGTCTCTGAGAATGAACTCATACGTCTGCTTTACTGTACTTCGGGGCGGCAGATCGTTTATATCGGTGTTGTCCCGAATCATGATTCCCAACGACGCCCCCTGATCCTGCGCGTAAGGGCGTCCGAAAACATTCACCAGGTCAAAGTGCACCATGGCTCGTAGAAAGTAGCTCTCGCCCAGTATCTGGTCGAGTTCCGAGGACTGCCCCTCCTTTAGCTTCTCAATCACCACGTTTGTTCCGTATATTGCCTGGTAAGCCTTCCGGAAGAAGTTTGTGGTAATGGACATCGAGGTGAGGTGCTGGTAATTGTAGGCGTAGAATAAAGGATCCGTAGTAGTGCCGCTCAACGCCACGTTGTCACTGGCATATTCAGTCAGCATGTGATAATTGCGGGTATAATAGCTGTCTTTCAGATAACTGTAGTTTCCGATAGTAGCAGCTTTGAGTCCTTCAGGCGTATTGGTTGTCTGATCAAACGTAAGCCCATCGTAAGGCTTAACTTCCAGATCATCGGAGCAGCCGGCAAGCACCAGGGTGCTAAGCATAGCTGGGAAAATATATTTTCTAAAACTAAGTTTCATGGCTGATTGGGTTTAAGGGTTAAAAGTCAACGTTAACGCCGATCATGAGCTTCCTGCTGATGGGATATCTTGTGACAGAGGAGCCGGTGGTCAAATCCACTTCCGGGTCCATACCTGAGAAATTGGTCAATGTCCACAAGTTGTCACCGCTGGCAAACACCCGCACCCCTTCTGCCTTCAACTTAGAAGCAAAGGCGGCCGGCAGATTATAGGATAGGGTGATGTTGCGCAGACGCAGGTAGCTGCCATCCTCCAGGTAACGCGACGAGACTTTGTTAGAGGCCAGGTTGCCGTTCAAGACCGCTTTCGGATGCGTGGCCATGTCGCCCTCTTTCTCCCAGCGGCTCCAGCCGTCCTGCAACACCATCGTGTTGTAGGTTGGGTAAGCTCCGTCTGCATCGAACAGCTCCCGGTTGTAGTTGTATACCTTGTTACCGTATACAAAATTAAAGAAAGCAGACAGGGTGAAGTTTTTATAGGCAAAGGTGTTGCGGAAACCTCCGGAAAATTTAGGTACAGCCGTACCGGTGTATACCCGTGTGGCGCTGTTATAAGAAGTCGTCACGGTGTCTTTCGCGAAGTTGCCTTCCGCATCATACTTTCTCAGTAACCACAGCGGAGCCCCCGTAGCCGGATCCACGCCTTTCCAGTCTCTCATGTACCAGGAGCCAATCGGCTGCCCTACCTCAATGCGCTGGTTGCCCTGTTCTATGGGCTGCCCACCATACAACTCCAAAACCTTGTTGCGGTTAAAAGACAGGTTGAAGTCTGTTTCCCAGGTAAAGTCCCCTGTCAGGTTCTGCGTGCTTAATTCTATATCAATCCCTTTGTTTCTAACGGAGCCGATGTTCTGCGTCTGCCAGTAGAAGCCCGTGGCAGAGGACAGCGGCACATCCTGCAGGATAGCCTTGTTGGTCCTGTTGTAGAAGTCCACGGTGAGATTCACCCGGCTATACAAACCTACCTCCAGGCCGACATCAAAGGTGTGCGCCTTTTCCCAGGTCAGGTTCGGGTTCACCAGGCGGCGCGGAAAACCACCGGGCTGGTTGGCATACTGCACATTAAACTGATAGAGATCCAGTGCTGCAAAGTCGCCGATGTTGGCATTACCAGTCACACCGTAGCTGCTTCGCACCTTGAAGAGGTGGATCGTACTGGCAAGATCCTGAAAGAAATCCTCGTTGGAAAGAGACCAGGCGCCGCCAATGGAGTAGAAATCGCCAAAGCGCTTGTCCTGACCGAAGCGGGAAGAGCCGTCTCTCCTATAGGACACCGTGGCAAAGTACCTGCCGTCGTAATCGTAGTCCACATTCAGGAAGCCGGACATGAACTTACTTTCTGACTTGTAACCCCCAATTGTGACAGGCTTGGCGACAGCATCCAGCACCTCCAGTCCGGGAAAAATGCCTTGTCCTGTCGCATTCATGCCATCGTTGAAGTTAGCCTGATACTCAGCGCCCAGTATTCCCCTCACATTATGCTGGCCAAACTGCTTGCTTGTAGTCAGGAGGTTGGAGGTCAGGAAGCTATTGTTATAGCTATACGTATTGCTCAGGGAGCCATTCACAGACTTGCCGCCGGGTGTACGCGAATCGTTGTTGGACTCAGCGCGTGAATTGCCCACACTGTACCTGTTGGTCGTAGAAAACGAGAGCCAGTCTGTTATCCTATATTCCAGCTTCAGGTCCCCATCCAGCGATTGGCCTCTGCGTTTGTTGTAATTATACTGGCTTGTGTACAGGAAATTACTTCTGTCACGGCCGTACCACTCACTCGTGCTGGCATCCACATACCGGATTGTACCGTCCTCGTTGTAGGGACTGTCCCAGGGCATGTTGATGAATGATTGGTAGATGGCACCAGATGGATCATTGTTTCTGGTTGAAAACTGCGTGTTGACTCTTGCCGTGACTGTTACATCCGGGTTGATGTCGTGGGTGATGTTTGCTCTGAAGTTGGTCTGTTCATAACTTGTATTCACGACCGTACCTTCTTCCTGGAAGTAGTTTCCACTAAGGTAGAAACGGGTCTTTTCCGAGCCGCCTGACACGGAGAGCTGATGGTTGTTGGTAATGCCGGTTCTGAAAGCTTCATCCAGCCAGTCTGTGTTTCCCGGTTGGGCAGGCAGAACACCTTTTACATAATCTCCATAGGTCGCCGGGAAGCTCTTGGAGGACAGGTAAGCATTTATTTCTGCCTCTGTTGGGTTAGGTGTTGTTTTGCTGAGCGTCGCAATGTGATTATTCCGCTTGCCGGTATAGTCGTTTTGGTACATCCGGCTGGTGTAGTCAAACAGCTGCTGCCCGTCCATCACCTCAAAATTACCGGTCGTGCGGCGGCTCACACCTGTGGTGCCGTTATAAGACACCCGCGTTTTACCGGCCTTACCCCGCTTCGTGGTAATTACAATCACACCGTTGGCAGCCCTGGAGCCGTATAGGCCTGTAGCAGCAGCATCCTTCAACACAGTGATCGATTCAATGTCTGTTGGATTGGCAGTTCCGCCAATGATGCCATCCACCACATACAGCGGCTCCGCCCCGGCAGAAATGGAACCTGTCCCCCGGATGCGCACGGTTGGCGCCTCGCCGGGCTGGCCGCTGGCACTCGACACCACCACACCGGAAGCTTTTCCCTGTAACATCGTAGCTGTATTGTTACTGGTCACATCCCGTAACTTCTCCCCACTCACCACTGATACCGAGCTTACCAGTTCTGACTGTGACCTGCTCGAGTAGCCTACCACGACAACTTCATCAAGACTTTTGGCATCTGTCGCCATGGTCACATTGATCGTCGTTTGACTACCCACAGGCACCTCCTTCGCCTGATAACCTATATAAGAGAAGACCAGCACATCAGATGGAGCGGCTGTGATGGTGTAGTCACCTTCTGCATTGGTCGTCGTGCCGGTGGTTGAGTTCTTCACGACCACCGTCAGGCCAATAAGCGGCTGATTCCTATCATCCACTACTTTGCCACGTATTGCCTGCTTGCTTTGCGCAAATAAGGGGTTTAAGGCAAGCAGAAAGCATAGTATACTTGCCAGGAGTGGCAGCGGCTGGAGAAGCTTACCAGTCCTTCGACTTAGCAGGTGGAGCATTCTGTTAAGAAAAGCTCCATCATTTCTGTAGTTTTCAATCATACTTTTTGAGCTTAGTGGTTCCAGGTTAGATTGTCAAAATATAATAGTGTGTGCGATAACGCATGATTTAATTTAAGAATAATAATATTCTATCCTCTACCCTTAGCTCCGAAATCACAACGCAAACGTTTGCAAAAGACCCAGCCTTTGATTTTTTAAAATCATTGTTTAACCATACATTGCCAAGCGCCTGCCTGTACCTCCTTTAAAGCCATGCGCTTGATCCCACCTTACCCTATTCTACCACGCTACAGGCAGACAGCATAGCTTGGCCGGGGGATGAGGACGCAAACGAAGAGGCGCATTGTGAAAGCAAAAAGCTGCTCAGGAGCAGCTTCAGACAGCACCACGGTATTTGAAACAGGCATTCGGGTGGTGGCAGCAGCGAAAAGCAGGAACTCTCCCAAGAGGCAATACAGGATGCCTCTCAACTTCAGCTCCTCAGAAATTACTCAAACGTTTGCGTAAAACTTTTCACCCTATGCTTCACCGGGTGAAATGAGGCAATTCATTAAAAAAAGCCGCTGGTTAAAGCATATAGACCAGGGGAAGGTGAACCAACAAGAAAGGCCTGTGGATAGAAGTAATTAAGTTCCTGCTTAGGCAACAGCTGCAAGCATTTACATAACCTGTTATCGCACACGCATAAAGAGTCGCTATAACAAGTATTCTTGCTACAAAACAATATTAATCCCGGCTTACTGCTTTACATTGCCACGCATTATGTCTATTTTTAAAGAGTACTACGCTTCGATTACATGACTGGCAAACCGACAACGATAAAGGAAATTGCTAAAATTCTTAACATCTCTACCTCTACGGTGTCAAGGGCTCTAAATGACCATCCTACCATAGGCATGGCCACCCGCTTAAAGGTAAAGAAGCTCGCTAAGGAGCTTAATTATGAGCGAAACCAAACAGCTATTTTCTTTCAACAAGGCAAAACCTACACGATCGGCGTCATTCTGCCAGAGCTTTCGGAAGCCTTTTTCTCGGCTGCCATCAGCGCAATAGAAGACACTGCTTATAAGCGGAACTATACCGTGTTACTGGCACAGTCACATGACGACGAACAAAAGGAGAAACAACTGGTGGAGAAAATGAAACACCATCGGGTGGATGGCCTGTTGGTTTCTGTTTCCAAGAACACATCCTCATTTGAGCATTTTGACAGCCTTAGCCAATACAACATACCTGTCGTGTTTTTTGACAGGATCCCGCCGAAAGAAAATATACATTCGGTCTCATGCAACATGGTCACCGGAACCATTGAGGCAGTCACTTACCTCTTAAAGAAAGGACACCGCGCCATCGGGATGATCAACGGGCCTGATACACTTTACGCCAGCACCGAGAGGCGGGAGGGCTACATCAAAGCAATGTTAAAGAACAGACTGAAATTTGATCCATCCCTGGTCGTGGACTGTGACTTGACTGAGAAGGGAGCCCAAAACGCACTCGATCAGCTGCTAGCGAATAAGCGCAAGGTGACTGCTGTGGTCACTTTCAATGATTACGTGTGGCTTTATGCTTTAAATCATGCCAGGAAGCTCGGCATAAGAATTAATGAAGAACTGGAGTATGTGAGCTATGCCAACCTGCCCATGACGAATTACATGTCGCACGCTCCTTTGGCCTCTGTAGAGCAATTCCCCTATCATCAGGGGCAGCGGGCGACGGAGATTCTCATGGACCTGCTATCATCTAAAGGAACGGACCATAAAAAGTCACAGGCATATTATAAGGTCATGATAGCGTCCCAACTTGTAGAAAACCTGAAGGAAGAGCACCATTTTCAGTAGTTAAACCCCTTAAGATCTTTCACGGCATCTGCTATAGCGGTAACCTCAGGCACCACCATGCCTAGCTATGAACCCTTTCAGGATTTCGGATTCACAAACACAATACCAGGCTGCTCTCCTGCCTGCTGGTTCAGGTAAAACTTGCCAGGCGTCCCTTGAATCCTGCTATGGGCTGGCCTGCAGGCACTGTCTTCCTTTCTTATACCTTGCTTGGAAGGGGTTCGAAACCCTTGCGCACTCCTGACCTACCATTAAAAGACGTGACAGACGAAATTGAACCAACTGCCTGTAGCATGAGGTGTGTTATCGAACAAACGTACTGCGTGTTCGTAAACATTATAAAATTTTTCTTGCTTTGTATAGTCTTCATTTCTACTTTTAGTGACTGTTGGCGTGAAAGCACTAGCTACTGGATTAATGGAGGCGATCCTGTTCCCTCTGGTTGGCCGAACAGCAGTCTTTTTACAACAGTACGCAGCTGTGGCTTTCTGTCAGGCAGCTTTTTCATACTGGGTGAATTCCCTACCTGTGATTAGCCTCAACTAGGCGGGGCGTCACGACACCTAATTTCTATTACATGCAGAAACGTCCCACTTTACTGGTTTTAGCAGCGGGTATGGCCTCCAGATATGGCAGCTTGAAACAGCTGGATGGCTTCGGGCCCAATGGAGAAACGATCATCGACTACGCTATCCACGATGCTGTAAAGGCTGGGTTTGGCAAGATCCTCTTCGTCATCCGGCAATCGATAGCCGAGGAATTCAAGGCCGTCATGCGGCACAGGGTACCCAACCATGTTCCCGTTGGATACGTGACACAGGAGCTTGACATGCTGCCAACAGGGTATAGCGTCCCCGAAGGGAGGGAAAAGCCATGGGGTACAGGCCATGCGGTATGGGTAGCCTCCTCTCACATAGACGAACCCTTTGCTGTTATCAACGCGGACGACTTTTATGGCTATGAGTCGCTCAGCATGACCGTTGAATTCTTAAACAACAGCACAGATTGCCAGGAGCACGGGCTGATCGGATTCCAACTCGCAAACACACTTTCTGAACATGGAAGTGTATCCCGTGGCATCTGTAGTGTTGCCCCCGATGGCTCCCTTGCTTCCCTAACAGAACTAACCAAAATCGTACGTACAGACAGCGGCGAAATTCTGGTGCAGGATGAAGACGCATCCCATAAGCAGTTGCAGGGCAATGCTATGGTGTCTATGAACCTGATGGCGTTTAAGCCAAACATATTCTCATATTTTGAGAAGTACCTCAAGGAGTTCCTGCATGAGAAAGGGCGCGACCTGAAGGCAGAGTTTTACTTGCCGGCAGTGGTCAATAAAATGATCGCTGCTGGTGAAGCTCGGGTTAGGGTAATACCAACTCCCGAGAAATGGTTTGGAGTGACTTATCCAGCTGATAAATCAACAGCTATGCAACGCATCAATAGCCTGGTGGAAGCCAAGGTCTATCCTGAGAATTTATGGGAGACAACACAATGAAAGATAACACGGAAGCCGCATCCAACTTCGATAACGTTCTTTCTCATTTTGCCATAGAGGGGAATGTTGCCAGTATAACACCCTATGGTTCAGGCCATATCCATGACACTTACTATGTCAAGAACCAGGTACCAACTGCTCCTGATTATCTTTTGCAGCGCATTAACCACCATGTGTTCAGGAATGTACCGCAGCTAATGCAAAACATTGAACAGGTTACTGCTCACCTGAGGAAGAAGCTGGATGCCATGCCAGGCAAGCAGTCAGACCGGGAAGTGCTAACACTTATTCCGACGCATCAACACGCCATGTATCATCAGGACCAGGTTGGCAACTATTGGCGCCTTTACCTTTTATTGCAAGGCACACGCAGCTACGATGTAGTTGAAAACGCGCAGCAGGCTTATGAAGGTGGTAAAGCCTTTGGACGCTTTCAGGCACTGCTTGCTGATATGAATGCCCGCTTACTACACGAATCCATACCTGACTTTCATAATGTAGAGTATCGGCTGAAGCAGTTTGAAACAGCCCTCGAGAAAAATATGGCCGGCAGAGTAAAAGAGGTTCTGCCTGAAATTCAGTTTGTCAGGCAGCGTGCGCATGCCATGGCGGCGATCATCAGGCTTGGCCGTGAAGGGAGTTTACCACTACGTATCACACACAACGACACTAAGTTTAACAACGTGCTGTTCGACAGCCAGGACAAAGCACAGTGCGTAATTGATCTGGATACCGTCATGCCGGGGTTCGTAGCCTATGACTTTGGGGATGCCATCCGAACCACTGCCGTCACCACGCCTGAGGACGAAAAGGATTTAAGCAAAATAGATATTGATCTTAACCTGTTCTGTAGCTTTACCCAGGGTTTTCTGGAAGAGACGCATCATTCATTGACCGACCAGGAGATAGACTCCTTGTCGGTCGGAATCACCTTGCTCCCTTTCATCATGGGCCTCCGCTTCCTGACAGACTACATTGATGGAGATCACTATTATAAGGTGCATTTCCCGGCGCATAACCTGCAACGGTGCAGAGCACAATTCCGGCTAGTCGAGGTTCTTGAAGAAAAGTCCGAATTGCTTCAGGGGATAATAGAGGGAATTCTCGCCTCGTGTCGTCAAATGGTTTCACAACGACCTGGATAAAGCTATGAACCATATACAGATCCCCTTCCTCCACCACCTGCAACAGGACAGTTTGCTGAAACTGATTTCCCTTGAACTGGATAAGCTACCCCAGCAACAGATCAGCAACTCCCTTGGGCTATCTACTGACGAAAAACCAGACGCGGCTTTTGCTATTGCTTATAGTGGCGATTGCATCTTCCTGAAGTATTATGTTCGTGAGGCCTCTGTGCAGGCCAGGTACCGGAATACCCATGACCCGGTATACAAGGATAGCTGTGTTGAGTTTTTTATCTCTTTTCAGGGAGAGAACGAGTACTATAATCTGGAATTTAACTGTCTGGGCACATGCCGTGCAGGCTTTGGTCCTGACCGTCACAACAGGAAGCTACTGCACCCAGACACGGTCTCTAAAATAAGACGCTTTGCCAGCCTGCGGGCTGGAAACACCACATCGCCACTTAAAACCTGGCACCTCACACTGGCTATACCTGTATCCGCATTCACCGAGCATAGCTTTACCAGTCTGGAAAAGGTGCAGGCCAGCGGTAACTTCTATAAATGTGGAGACGAATTACCCGTCCCCCATTTCCTGGCTTGGAATCAGCTGCAGACTCCGACACCAAACTTTCACTTGCCAGCGTTCTTCGGAAGCTTGCAGTTTCTGACGACGGAGTATCAAGAGGAGGGGGGACTACACCAGCCTTCATTTTTTTAAAGCATAAACAACCTTAAAACATATCATCTGGACTTAAAGAGATCACCATGAGTAACAATCGCAGAGAATTCCTCAAACTAACTGGTCTGGCTGGCATTGGTCTGGCGGGAACCGGTCTTTTGGGCGGCTGTGCTACAGCAGCCATCCCAGCAGGTACTGACCAGGCACAAAAACAGGCAGGTCGCTCCCATACCCAGCAATTCAACATGTCCGGCTACAGGGCGCCTAAGCTTGACAAAGTACGGGTAGGGTATATAGGGCTGGGCATGAGAGGCCCGGGTGCCGTAATGCGCATGAACCGAATTGAGGGGGTAGAGATCAAAGGTCTCTGCGATCTGGTACCGGAAAAAGTACAGGCAGTACAAAAGAAGCTAGCTGACAGCAGCACCAACCATAATCCGACTTCATACGCAGGCAGCGAGGATGCCTGGAAAAAGATGTGTGAACGTGATGATATTGACCTGATCTACATCGCTACCCCATGGGACACACATACGCCCATGGCATTGTATGCGATGGAACAGGGCAAACATGTGGCAGTAGAAGTGCCTGCTGCCCTGACAATAGAAGAATGCTGGCAGTTAGTTGAGACCTCTGAGCGTACCAAAAAACACTGCATGATGCTGGAGAACTGCTGCTACGATTTCTTTGAAATGCTCACCCTGAATATGGCCCGGCAGGGTTATTTCGGGGAAATCATTCATGGTGAGGGAGCCTACATCCACCAGCTGCTGGACCTGAACTTCTCTAAAAAGGGCTACGAAAACATGTGGCGCCTGAAAGAAAACATGACCCGGAATGGCAACCTCTACCCCACGCACGGCCTGGGCCCAATCTGCCAGATCATGAACATCAACCGGGGCGATGCTATGGACTATCTGGTATCGGTATCGACCGATGATTTCCAGATGTACGAGGAGGCAAAGCGATTGGCTGCGAAGGACTCCTTCTTTACGCCTTACGTGCAGGACACTTATCGTGGCAACATGAACACGACCACCATCCGCACCAAGAAAGGAAAAACCATGATGATTCAGCACGACGTGACGACGCCGCGCCCTTACTCACGAATCCACCTGGTGAGTGGCACCAAGGGCATTGCCCGCAAATGGCCGGAAAAGAAAATCGCCACAGGGCACAACGGATGGCTTAAGCCGGAGGAGTTTAAGGCGGTAGAAGAGCAATACACCCCGGAGATCATCAAGAAACTGGGCGAAATGGCAAAAAAAATCGGCGGCCACGGTGGCATGGATTTCCTGATGGAATGGCGCCTGATCGACTGCCTGCGTAACGGACTGCCACTGGATCAGGATGTATATGATGCTGCTTCCTGGACAGCGGTTGGCCTGTTGAGCGAATGGTCGGTGGCTAACCGCTCCAACTCCATCGATGTTCCTGATTTTACAGCGGGCGCCTGGCAGAAAAATGCACCGGTAGACATATCGCTGCAGGGGGCAGGCACCACAAATGTCAGAATCTGACAGTACACCCGGCCTTAGCGCTTTCTGTCAGCTGTCACCTGTAAAAAGCGCTAAGGCTATTGGTAGATTGGAGAACGACGGTACTTGGCTCTATTGGAGCCAGGCACCGTCATTCTTTTTTGTTGGGTAACCGGTATCGCTGTTATAGCAAAACTGTATGCGCTGATTATGAATTTAAATTAATATTTTTGAGTCAGGGAAGTGAAAGCAGGTTCACTGATAACAGGCACCTTCCTGACTAGGGTAAGTGTTCAATTGGATAGTGTAGCACGTGGGTAATCAAATCGTCAGAATAAAGGATATAGCTGAGAAAGCAAACGTATCGACAGGCACCGTGGACCGCGTGCTTCACAACCGGGGTCGTGTGGCTGAAGAAGTGCGGGAGCGGGTACTTAAAATAGCGGAAGAACTTAACTACACCCCCAACATCATAGCCAGGGCCCTTGTCACCAATAAAATCTACAACATTGCCGCACTTATACCTGACCCGGCTGTTGACCGGTACTGGCAGGCCCCGCAGGCTGGTGTTGAAAAAGCTGAAAAAGAACTACACCAATACGGCATTCGTGTCACTCGGTACATTTTTGATCCTTTCGATGCAAGCTCCTTTGTAAAAGAGGCGGACAAGGCATCTGAGTCAAACTGTAGTGGCGTCCTGATAGCCCCTATCTTTTACCGCCAGTCCCTCTCCTACTTCAGCAAGTGGAAGAGAGACGGAATTCCATTTGTGCTGTTTAACACGCACATTCCTGCTTGTGAACCGCTCATGTATATTGGGCAGGACTCTTACCAGAGTGGGGTGCTGGCAGGTAAGCTCCTTCACTTTGGCTATAAAGGCAAGGCCACTTTTGTAGTAGCACATATCGACGAGGATATACAAAACTCCACCCACCTGATCCACAAAGAGCAGGGCTTTGTGGATTACTTTGCGGCGCAGGGTCTGGACGAGCTCATGCACGTGCTGCAGACAGACCTCCAAAGCAAGCAGCAGCAAACTATTCCGCAGCAATTAGATGAACTCTTCAAGGCCCACCCAGATATCAAAGGCATTTTTGTAACCAACTCCAAAGCCAATGTTGTAGCCGAGTACCTTTTCCAGCAGGGCCTGCAGCATGTCAACCTGGTCGGTTATGACCTGATTGAGAAGAACCTGCACTACCTGAACAGCGGCCAGATCGACTTTTTGATCAATCAGAACCCCAAAGGGCAAGGCTACTGGGGCATCCATGGATTAGCGGATCATCTGATCTTTAAGAAAAAGAATAACCCCATCAAATACCTGCCGCTGGATATTATCACAAAGGAAAACCTGCACTACTACATTGAAGCAGACATGTAGTAAAGTTTTTTGCGCGTTAGTTAATGCAATACAGACAGGAATCAGACCCTACTCCCATGCTGCCTGCCGAGGTCACTGCTGATTAACCATCATTCTTGCTTCTGCCAACAGTGACTGGTAAACTTTATTGGTAGCTGGCTTTCTTGCAAAGCCAGCTACCATGCCTTTGCTCTTACCATTTACAATACAGTTTCATATCCCAGTTTCAGGAACCTTGACGGAAGGCTTCCCTCGATGGAAGATAGTAAAGGCTTGACTTAATCTGTAGAATTAGCACATTTCTGGACCAGCCGTTCTCTATGGCTTTAGGGTTGTAGAAGAGCCGCTGCTGCCCATCCTCTACCCTAGCAACGATACCACATGGTGTGCCCAGGGCAATTGCGCAACCGGTTGTTACGTAAATACAGACCCAGGGTAAACAAAAGCAAACTGCCGCATATACAGCATGTTCCGGCAAGAGAAGCCCTGCACTTCCGGGCATTCCTTGCGTATGCCATCAGAAAGCGTCTGAATCACTTTGGATCCCCAACCCTTAGTTTGCTGCTGCGCCAGTGTGATGTTCCAATGCAACAGCACTGGCCAGTAGTCCTTGTCAGAGGAACAGGTGCGGGAGACGCAGGCACCTGTCACCCCGCTTGCCTGTAAACGCCCCTAAGGGGCAGATCCAATGTCATGCCGTCCCCGCTTTCCATTCAGGAGTTTGGTGATATCCTCTGAGCGATAGTAGTGCGTGCCCCCGACCTTGACCGAGGGCAGCGTGCCTTCCACCCGCAGCTTCTGCAGCGTGGAGGGAGAGACCTGCAGCATGCGCCGCACCTCGGCGGACTTGAGTACTTTCTTCGGCGCCTCAGCCTGCTGCTTTCCGATCAGTTTTACCAAGTCCTCCAGCAGTTGCCGGTGGGCCTGGAGCAGGTCTTGCTTGGTGATGATTTCTATAGGCATCGTTTTGCTTGTTTGGGTTACAGGTGAAAGATGTCCTGTTATCTTCCTTCCTTTTCACAACATGAGCCCTACTAGTGAAAAATTTTTTTAGCCAAAAGCCAGGGAAATATACTCCACCTGAGTTCAATATCTTATCATTTTAATCTGAATCAAGCTGTATCAGGCTTATGCACAAGCTTATTAAGCATCTTACATCCAAGGCTGATACAACTAAAACTCATCCCCACATTGGCTGAGAGGGCATAGCTATCAACAGAAGTCAAAAGAGCGATAGCTTTCCTTTAGATCCCACGCTCAAAGCCATTCCGAAGGCAAGATCCAACGTCACTTGGTTTGGCGCAAAGGTAGCCTTGCGGTCCGGACACAGGTACGCTGCGCCAAGGTCGTCCAAACAAAATGGGTATCCCTGAAGGGAGCCCTCCGCATTTTCTTTGGCTCCACCTTGCCTTTAGTCCGGCTCCGAAGGCGAGTGGGGCACCATAATCAATTTCCTCACACTTTAAAAACAAGAGATTATGGAAAAGACCGTCAACACCTTCGCCAGAGTAGCTGAGATCAAGCTCACCTACCGCAACAAAGTAAAATCCTCCGAAAGACCCCAGGTCACCTCCTCTGCCGACTCCTACCACGTGCTCAAAGCCGGCTGGGATACGGGCAAACTGGAGTTTGTCGAGCAGTTCAAGGTGCTGCTGCTCAACCGGGCCAACCGGGTACTTGGCATTTATGAAGTCTCCACGGGCGGCGTGGCCGGCACCGTGGCCGATCCCAAGCTCATCTTCGCGGCCGCCCTCAAGGCCTGCGCCTCCGGCATCATCCTCGCCCACAACCACCCTTCGGGCAACCTCAAACCAAGCGCGGCGGACCTGCAGCTGACCCAGAAAATGAAACGAGGAGGGGAGCTTCTGGACATCGTCGTCCTCGACCACATCATCCTCACCAGCGAGGGATATTACTCTCTGGCAGACGAGGGGCTCCTGTAGCCCCTCTTGCTTATGCAGGGGCCGTGAACGGCCCCTGCCTCCCTTCCATTTGTTTTCATCAATTAAAATTCAATCTTATGAACGCCTATCAGAAATTCAACCACCTGGCCGAGCAGGTGACTAGCGAAATCATCGCTGAGCTTCAGCAGGGAAAAGTCATCTGGCAAAAGCCCTGGAGTACGTACGGGCTTCCCCGAAACTACGCCTCCGGCCGCCCCTATGAGGGCTTCAACGCCTTCTACCTCCACCACGTCACCGAGAAAAACAATTACACGGCGCCCTACTTTCTCACGTTTAAGCAGGCCCGGGAAATGGGTGGCCGTGTCCGGAAGGGCCAGAAAGGCACCCCCATCGTCTACTGGAAGATCTATGAGGCGAAAGAGAAGGACCAGACAGTAGATCAGACGGCCGAAGGTCAAGGCCATCCCTGCAGAAGGTTCATCCCCTTCCTCTGGACCGTCTTCAACATCGACCAGGTGGAGGGCGTGGACTTCCAGCTGCCCACCATGCCCAAACGGTCCGGGCCACAGATACTCGAAGCCTGCCAGCACGTGGTGGACAGCTTCCCCCAGCCTAGCCCTAAGGTCCTGCACGGCGGCGCGCAGGCTTACTACGCGCCAGTCAAGGACACTGTGCAGATGCCGGACCCTGGGCGCTTCCTCACTCCCGAGGCCTACCACGCCACGCTCTTCCACGAGCTGATCCACGCCACGGGCCACCACGCTCGTCTCAACCGTTTCTCAGAAGATGAAAAGGCCAGCCGCTTCGGGGACGAGGCCTACAGCAAAGAGGAGCTCGTCGCCGAGATGGGCGCCAGTTTCCTCTGCGCCATCACCGGTATAAAGGAGGCCGTGTTCCAGAACTCGATAGCCTACCTGCAAGGCTGGATCAGCCGGCTCCGGGAGGACAACACGATGATCATCTATGCCGGCAACAAGGCCTTCAAAGCGGCCAGCTATATCCTAGATCTGAAAGCCGAACAAGTCAAAGGGGCAACACTTGCAGATAAGCAGGCTGCTTAGGGAAAGCAAAGGGCTGTCCAGTAAAGCGGATAGCCCTTTACCATCCTATTTATTCGACTCAAATAAACGATACAAATGAGCCGAATAAACTATTTAATCGGCTCATTTAAACTTAAAGGCGCGTGCATAAATTTCCCCAACTGTGTATGGCCTTGTGAAAAAATTAAGTACTGCCTCTCTACCTTTAAAAGGAGTCAAGAACATGAAACACAAAGGACTTTCTCTGGCTGTCATGCTCTCCAAAGAACGGCAGCTACACAACGAAAGCGCTTTCACACCTGCAAAAGATAAGAAACGATGAACATTCAACAGATCAACAACGAAATCGCCATTACCGATTTCCTGGCCAGCCAGAACATCCAGCCCGCCTACAAAAGGGGCTGCGACTGGTGGTACATCTCCCCGGTGCGGATGGCCGAGCGCACCCCCTCCTTCAAGGTCAACACGCAGCTGAACCGCTGGTACGACCACGGCTGCGGGGAGGGCGGCAAGGTCTTTGACCTGGCCATGCGCCTCCACCGCACCGCCTCCATCCGGGAGGTCATCCAGCTCCTTTCCGGACAGACTATTACTTCAACAGCAGCATTTAACCTGAGTATACAGTCAACAGGGAAACGAGCCGAGGGAGAAGTTCCCCCTCTCTCACCAGCGCCCTTCAATAGTATCAAAGTGCTGGCGGCAAAGCCGCTGGAGGAGAACAGCCCGCTGGCAGACTACCTCGGGCAGCGGGGTATCAGCCTCCAAACGGCACATCCCTACTGCCGGGCGGTCAGCTTTGCCATCGGCTCCAGGCATTATCAAGCCATCGGGTTTCAAAATCGCTCGGGCGGTTACGAGCTGCGCAATAGCTGGTTCAAGGGCTCCTCCTCCCCCAAGGACATCACCTACATCCCTGGCGGCGCGGGCACCGTCTGCCTGCTGGAGGGTTTCATGGATTTTCTCTCCCTCCTCGAGCTTCGGCCACGCCTCTCGACTAGCTCCAGCTTCCTGGTTCTCAACTCCCTTACACAGCTAGGCAAGAGCTTGGACATACTCGGCCGGCACCGGCGGGTACTCCTCTTCCTGGACTTTGATCAGGCAGGTAGAATGGCAAGTGAGCGGCTGCTCCAGTCAGTGCCGAACTGCCGGGACCTCTCCTCCCTCTACCAAAACTACAAGGATGTGAACGAGCTGTTGGTGGCAAAGCCGCATCAGGCAAAACGGCTGCTACAAGGATTTGGCACTTGGAAAGGAGCTAAGAGGAAGGGGCTTTAAGCGCAGGGAGCAAGTTTGTGTTTTGTCATGTAGGGAGCCAAACTTTCCACATAACATATTCAAATATCAATACAATTTTAAACACAGCGAACATCCAAATCCCCTGCTCTCCGAGCTTCCTGGTGTCTATTATAATATAATTTATTTCTTTTATGTACTTAACTCAAGCATAAAACGAGAAAGATGAACTCTTCTGCTCCGTAGTCAATTTCCTAAATTAGGATTAAAGCCTTCCTTACCAAAATCTAGGAGGGTGATAGTAGGGCATGATTAAATCAAGACTCATTGACTTCTTATAAATCTACCTTAAGTGTAAAAAGACTGTACCATAACTGAACTATGAAGGCTACTACTTGACTAGTAGTCCTGATACTGCTTTTTACATGCATCAAGTGTTTGTCGAATCTTCTGTTTTAGTGTTTCTGGCGCGATCACCCTCACTTCCTTCCCGAAGCTAAGTATAGTGGCTTCCAGCTCATAATTAAGCACAACTTTCAGCTTTATCCTAACTTCTTTGTCATCATCAATCAGAAGTTCTTGGGAGCTATGTAAATATTGCGTTTTCACATAGTTGCCGTCATAAGGCGAGAAGGAAAGCACAACCTCCTCCACCTGGCCCTCTTCCTGAGAAATACCTATGGCATTCTTGAAGTACAATTCAGGCTTGAAGTCTGCTTTCTCCATGTAAGGTACCTTCAGCGCACTTTCAAGATTGTGTATGCGGTCCAAGGCAAACTTTCTCAGGCTATCTGTCTCATGCTGCAACCCAACTAAATACCACCTATTACGATACTCTTTGAGCAGGTAAGGACTAATAGTGCGGTTCTTTGGGTGTACATCCTCAAACTTTCTATAAGAGAGCCTAATTGGGTATCTGTTTCTGATTGCTTCAATGAGTACATCAAGATATTCGTTTCCTTTAACATATGGAGCCTTCTCAAAATCAATAAACCCCGTATTTGCTCCAAGTTGGCGAGAACTAACTTGCTGGACCAGGTTAATTACCTTGTTCACGGTGGATGCGAACTCACTGAAAAGAGCCATGTGCCTGTACTGCCCAAGAGTAGCTGCTGCCGTAGCAAGTGCGTTCAGCTCTACCTCACTTAAAGGAAGGTTTTCAATAGTATACTCCGGATCAGTGTAATAATAGCCATTCTCTTTTTTGCTATAAGCTATTGGGGCATTATAGTTAAGCTGTGAGCAGTAACGCATCAGGTAGATGTCGCCATCAAGCGTCCTCTCACTTATCGTGATATCTTTTGCTTCGCTAATTTTGTCTATCAGTTCCTTCTTGGACCAATACTTTCTACCCTTTCTCCTCAGGCACTCATTGATGAGCCGCAAGCGCACGATCGCATGCTTAGATTTCGGCATAAGCAGATATTTTTCAACAAGTTAAATATTTTTAGAAGAACGCAAAAAGATTGCGTTCACCTGCAATAGCTTTGTTATAAACCAAAGGAAAATATATGGCAAGCAACCCAAAATTCCAGGTGTTCAAGAGCACCTCCAACAATCAGTACTACTATAGACTTCGCTCCCGGAACGGGGAAATCATCCTTAATGGAGAAGGCTATACAACAAAGCAGTCTTGCTTGAATGGCGTTGCGGCTGTCAGGGCAAACGCACCCTATGATTCCCGTTATGACAGAAGAGACAGCTGGAACAATTATACCTTTAACCTCAAAGCCAGCAATGGCGAGATCATTGGGAGAAGCGAGAACTACACAACGCGTTCAGCGCGCGAGGGAGGCATCGAGGCCGTTAAAAGAGACGCTCCGGGCGCCCCTATTGAAGACATCTCATAAACATCTTGTGAGGTTAACCTACAATGCCACCTTGTGAAGCCTATGGCTAACAAGGTGGCATTGTAGTATTGAATGTAAAGGGTGTGCCCGTTCTGTGCCATTGTTTCTTCTGATGATAAAGCATTTGTCTACCTTCTCCGTTATCATATACTGCTGCCGAGGGCTACTATTGGCGGGTCCGGCATGAAGTCTTCCGGTTCCGCTGCTACTGTTAGACACTAGGCGCTCTTTGCGCTTTTCTCCACTGCTCACACCGCCAGCTACACGCCCTTTGCCCCTGCTTTACTCTCACTACTTTCCTTTTCCGGCCGAGCTTGTGTTCTCATCTGCACCGTATGCTCACTTTCATCATAAAACAGGAGTAGATAACACGCTACAATCACTAACGCCTCAGAAGCCTGCCCCCTCCTGCGGCAGGGAAAACGCGCTGCGGTCTGGTACAGCGAGCAAGATGTATTTTTGCATGCAAAAAGCCTTCCACGGGTGTCGGCCCCTGTGGAGCTTACCTCGGAACTCGGCGCTTCTCTTTCTTTAGGTTGGCAAAGGAGCAGCAGGATATGCAGCCTCCCCAAACAGCGACAAACCTTCTTGGCCTGCACCCTACTGCACAGGCACCTCCTTTCCATTCTTGTCAGGATAATGGTTTTTCCAGTGCCTCTTCAGCTCGCCGGTCCTGCCGTGCGCCTCCACAGGCGTGAGCATGGCCACGCTTGAGTGTGGGCGCTGATAATTGTAGATGCTCACTGCCGTGGCCACGGCTAGTTGGGCCGCCGCGAAGCCGGGGTACACCGTCTCCAGGAGCTCCTGCTTGAGGACGCCATTCACCCGCTCGGCCAGCGCATTCTCCAGCGGGTCGCCGCTTTGGGTCATGGAGATGGCGATGCGCCGCTCCTGCAGCAGCCTCACATACCCTTGGCTGCAGTACTGGATACCCCTATCAGAGTGATGGGTCAGATAGCCTTGCATGGGGCAGTTGGCAAGGACCATCTCCAAAGCCCGAATGCATCCCCGGGCCGCAAGATCTCCGCTTAGGTAAAAACTGACGATCTTGCGGCTGTAAGCATCGGTGACCAGGCTCAGATAGGCAAAGCCTTCCTCCAAGTGAATATAGGTGATGTCACTCACCAAAGCTGCCCGGCTGCCTTGGGCACAAACCCGACAGTCAGGTTCTCGTATTTGCGCAGCCAGTGATTAGAGAAAGTAGTTTGAGTCTTGGAGCGCCTTCGCTTCCTGATTAGCAGATCGCGCCCACGCAAGAGTTTGGAAAAGGCGTCTCGACCTATTGCAATGCCATGGGCAGCCATAAAAGGTGACATCATTACCAGCATTTTGCGCGCCCCCAGCCGCTTCTGAGAGCTACGTATTCGCAGTGCCTCCTGCACCAGCAAGTCCTCTTGCAGCGCTTGCTGCTGCCTTGTTTTGAGATGTTGGTAATACGCCTGGCTACTGTAACCAAACAAGCGGCAAAGCACTCCAACTACTTGGAAGGGCGTTCTTTGCTCCACTCTCAGGATTGCCTGGTACCAGACTTTTTTAAGATGGGAGTGCCGAGCTCCTCCTGGGCTATCTTGATCACTTCCAAAAGCACCTCCTTTTCAAGCCTTACCTTGCGCAGCTCGGCCTGGAGTTCCTTCACGTCAGTGGGAAGGGGGGCATCTGTTTGCAAATCCGGAGAGAGCTTGACGCTCTTGAATTTTGGTGGACTCTTCATCTGGCCTTGGTGTTTGAGAACCCAAAGGCGGATCTGGTAAAAGTTGATGCCGTGTTTCTCCCCCAGTCTACGGTACCTCCGCCCGCCCAGGAGGTACTCGGCTACGATACGTTCTCTTAATTTTCTTTCCTGCATTTTTGTCGACTTAGTGTCAACCTATTCAGGACAAGACAAATATCGGATTCCTTTATCTGGTAGACAATACCACTGAATTCCCATGGAATATCCTTTCCTGCCTTGGCATGTAGAGGCGCGTGAGGATTATTAAATTATTATTAAATAAAGAACATAGTGAAGTATAATAAGTAATTAATATATTTAATGGTTAGTCTTCCCCAGTTATAATCCTGTCACTAGTATGAGAAAACAAGCAAAAAACTTTCTGCTGCTGCTGCTCCTGATGCCGTTGCTCTGTTCCTGCCCGGGCAGCGTAGATCCTATGCCTGAATCAGCTTACGCTCCCATTCTGATGAGCCGGCAACAGCTCGAGTCCTCCATTCTAAAGAAGGAGCCACGGACGATCTCGAACCCTGGTAAAATTTACCGCTACGGCAGCTATATACTTATAAACGAGCAGTACAAAGGCGTGCACATCATCAACAACCAAAACCCGAAGGTGCCTGTGAATATGGCCTTTATTCAGGTGCCGGGCTGCGTGGATATGGCCGTGAAAGATGACGTGCTGTATGTGGATAATGCCGTAGACCTTGTTGCCATAAAATTAAGCGGGATGGAGGCTATTCAGGTTGCCAAGCGTGTGCGCGATGCGCTGCCAAGCCTGTTGCCACCAGATAACCTGGAAGTATACTATAACAGGGCAGGCGCTCCGGAAGATGCCATTGTTGTAGGTTGGGAACTTAAAAAGCCGGAATAACATGAAAAGACTTCTACATATCGCTTCTTCCGTTCTGGTTTGCATGGCAGCCATTTCCTGCACCAGCGATAACGCTGCCTCGCCCTCGGCGGATGGCGCACAGGGCCAGGGTGGTTCTATGGCCAGGTTTGCCATCAGCGGAAATCATTTGTATACGGTAGATCACTCAAGCCTGAACATTTTCGATATTAGCACACCCGAAGACCCACAGCAGGGGCAGTCGCTCCCGATAGGGTTTGGCATCGAAACGATCTTTCCTTTTGAGGATATGCTTTTCATTGGCACCCAAACAGGCATGCACATTTTTAGCGTCAAAAACCCGGCGTTTCCCCAGCATATCTCGCAGTATCAGCACGTGGTGAGCTGCGACCCCGTGGTGACAGACGGGCGCTACGCCTACGTTACCCTTAGCACCGGCACTGCCTGCAGGTTGGCCATAAATGAGCTGCAGGTGATTGATCTGCAAAACATAAACGATCCGACACTCCTGAAGCAGTACAGCATGACGAACCCGAAAGGTTTAGGTATAGCCAACACCAGGCTATTTGTATGCGACGAAGGGCTGAAAGTATACAATGCTACCGATGTAATGAACCTGGAGCTGGAGCAACACTTCCGGATAAACGCTTTTGATGTGATACCGGATAACGGCAGACTGCTGGTTATAGGCAGTGATGGCCTTTACCAGTACCAGTATGAGGATGAGAAACTGGTGTTGCTGAGCACTATTTCAATCAAGCCGGCTATCTAGCCCAAAACATTCTCTTATGATGCTAAAAAGGGTTGCTGTTGTCGTTATACTTCTTTTTTTCTCTTCTCTGCTACAGGGCAACGCACAGGCTTTAGAGGCTGCTCCTGATAAAACCATAAGTATAAAATTCAGTCCGCAGCATTTGCTTATTAACGGCTTGCACCTGTACCTGGAGCGCATTCCGGAGCAAGGGAGCAGGCATGGCTTTGTTTTCTCACCACGGGCTTATAATGGTAAATCGAAAACCGTGGATCTTTTTGCGGGGCGTAATTGGGAAGACAGCGAGGATGACCGTGTGTTAGGTTATGGTGCAGAGGTGCAGCACAAAATCTACATAAACAACTACACCAGCCCAGATAAAAGCAGGGTGTACTTGGCCTATGGCGTTAATTACCACCATTTTAATTTAGAGTTCAAAAGAGATGGCTGGGTTAAAGAAATGGACCCGGAGGGTTTGGAGGTATACAAATACCGCCTCCGGCCTTTTAACGAGAAGATCAACCGCATAGGAGGGGTGGCCTTGTTTGGCCTGCAGGTTCCTGCATTGGATGGCCACCTCCTGTTTGATTTTTACTCCGGGGCAGGCATCAAAAACAGCTCTATCCAAACTGATTATTCCCATGAGCGCTACAACAGAAATGCCATGGACTATGGCTATTCCGGCTTGCATTTGCTGCTCGGGATAATGATCGGGGCGGCTTTCTAATCTTTTTCGCGAAGCTTGTCATGCGTTGTGATGATATTCTCAACCTCCGAGCTGGCCTGCGCTTCCTTCAGCACAATGGCATTGATGAGGATGCCCTGGTTAGGGAGTGTCCGTGCCAGTCACTTGAGCTCGGCCAAAGCAATGGCCGCCTTGCTCTCTTGCTTTAGGACAGCGACAGGCTCAATTTGATCCTGTGGCGGAAGGAGTGGTAGTAAACTGTTATAGGGTTTGCCGGTCTCTAATTTCATAGGCTTGATACAATATGAGACACAACTACCACTTTGGTACATGAATCATATTATATGTACCACAATGGTACACGTTCTTCACTTCACGTCCCAACTTAGTACACGAGCAGTGTACAGCCTGATGGCAAGTGCCGCAAGGCCTGCATTACAAGGAGCATATCCTTTACTATTTCTTTATCATCACCAATATCTGATTAAAATAACACCCTTTTCCACTCGATCAGACACACCGTATCAACGGTGAAGGAAAGTGCTGCTAAGTTTTACCTTTACAGTAAATTTAGTGCCTGCTCTCCGTCTGGACAAGCCCCTACCCTTGCCCAGAGGCTGAGGGGGTGCATCTCCAATGAACTAACAAAGTGACCTTATTTCACGCTTTCCTCTTGAGCCTGTCCCGGAGCTGCTGCATGTCATTGCTCACCTTCTGGTCCAGGATCTTGGCGTAGTGCTGGGTGGTCTACAGGTTGCGGTGCCCCAGCATCCGGCTGACCGTCTCGATCGATATCCTGTTGGAGAGGGTGACGATGGTAACGAAGGAATGGAAGGTGAGCGTCTTGCAGATGCCGCACTCGTCGGTTCCTTGAGGTAGGCGTTCATCTTCTGGTTGCTTAACACCCGCAGTACCCGGTCCTGGTTCAGACACTGCGGGTTTTCGTTATATCTTTCTAGAATGGTCAAACACAATTTGTTTAGGGGATTATAAGCAATTTCATGCGAAACAAACTCAAAGTGCATCTATTCAGTCGCATACTTCCTCTTTGGGGTTAACAGTATTTTATCCAAGATCATTTCTGGATCACTTATAGATCATTTATGGATCATTTATTCATTATTTCTTTGATTATGATCTATAAAGTATCTAGTACCTTTCAACACACCTTCTGTGTATAGAATTTTGGAATCAACAAGTTCAGCCAACTTCCTTTTTACTTTATTTCTATTTATTTCCGGCCCTATGCGCTCATTTATATCTCCAATGGAACTCCCAGGATATGTTTCCAAATCCATCAAGATAAGTTCCTGAAGCCTGTGCGGCTCAATCTTTTTAAGGTCTGTTTTGCCTTTGAAATCTATTTGTCTAAGCAACTCAGGGTTGACATGATATTCAGTTCCTTTTGTTTTGCCCTTACTATGGATTATATCGTGCTTCAAGAGCTTCCCCAACCAATAAGCTAACCCATCACTATTTCTCACATTAAGCTTCTTGCTCAGCTCTATAGCTGTCATAGTACCGTGTTGTGCAATCAAACCCAGTGTAATTATCTCCTTTTGATTAAGGCCATAGTCATCATTGGCTCGCGACATAAGCTTAGCCACCTCAGTACTGATGATATTCTTCATAACCGTTACTACTACTCGATCATCCCATTCCTCTACTATTGGCTCGGGCTTACCATGAAGTAGTAACACTTCGTATACCTTGTCATAACCGCTACCTTCCTTCTCCATTAGCATCAAGTCATAGAACACTTTGGCCAGGTGCGTATTGCGGTGAATAGATTTGCTAATGATGTTGGAGGGGGTAACACCTAAAGGAAGCAGCCCAGGTGAATGAATTTCTAGGCGGTCGTGGTAAAGATTAATGAAAATATCACCACGCATAGTATAAACCCGGTGTACTAAAGCATTTGCTATCAGCTCTCTGATCACTACCTTATTATAGTTGGGAATAGTCCTCCGGAATATTCCATCGGCAATCTCTATTGATTCTCACCAATCAGGTATACCTGTAATTATTTCATTAAGAAGTTCCTTCGGGTTAAGCGTGTAATCGTCCCAAACTCGCTTGTTCACTTTAACACCGTTTTCATCATATTTAATGAACTGCACAGCAGGCGAATAGTGCATTAAGGCTCTGTCTTTGCGCTGGCCTATCCAAAGCACACCTAAATTTGTCAGGCAATCACCGCTAGTGAAGAAGTAGTACTCTAACATCTCATCCTGAGACATTTCCTTAACGAAGCCGCTTACACGCTCCGAATTCCGCACATCACTTAAAAAATTACCTAGCTTAGCACCATCAGCTTGGCTTATGTGTACTTTTCTTGCCACCTTTTCCTCCCATACAAACGCTTGCTTTTCAGCAGCCACACGAATCATTTCATCAGGCATCAAAGGTTTACACTCATCGGCTATACGCATATAGTATTTACCATCGGACGTGGAGGCAATAGTCTGAGTACTTCTGTATATTTTAACCTCGATAAAATCTCCACCATTAGGTGCAGTCTGTATGGTCGCACTAATACCCACATTTATGGTTCGCTGGGGAATTACCTGATTGATTTTCTCTACAATAGATTTTTTGATCCTTTGATCAGCAGGAGGCATATCGGAGTCGTCTTCGACTCCGATATATATCGTCCCACCTTTGCCATTGGCAAAACAAACACAATCCTTCGCCATCTCAGCCCAATCTGTAGTATTACCCTGTACCAACCTCAGCGATTTTTTATCGAATTCACTATCTTCTAACATAACGATTTAGTCTCTTTTACTTTTACCCATACTGGTGGGCTGATGACGGTAGACACTCCCCTTACCATAGCATCGGGTTACTGCGGAAATACGTAGCGCACCCCAAAGACAAGGAACTCGAGTAATGCCTGGCGCATCACTTTCTGCTTTGGCTTGTCAAAGCCCTGCCACGTAGAACTTGTGGATGGATTCTAACACCTCCGACGCACTGATGCCAAACTCATGGGTCAAATCCTTCATCATCCAGGGCGCATCACCTCTCACCGTGATGGCAAGCAGTATGACGATGTCTTACGGCCGCATGCCACCGTGTTTTCTCATGATATTTAATTCTCAATTCGCGAATTGCAAATCAAGAGCCAAAGCTGAAAATAAGAATTTTATAGTCGGGCTGGTTGCTAAAATGGTACCTACTGTCAACTATAGCTTTAGCTTCTCGCGGAGCTGCTGCATGTCCTCGCTCACCTTCCGGTCCAGGATCTTGGCGTAGTGCTGCGTGGTCTTCAGGTTAGTGTGCCCCAGCATGCGGCTGACCGTCTCGATGGGCACCCCGTTACTTAGGGTAACAGTAGTAGCAAAGGTATGGCGGGCGATGTGGAAGGTGAGCGTCTTCCGTATACCGCACACGTCGGCGATCTCCTTGAGGTAGGCGTTCATCTTCTGGTTGCTGAGCACGGGCAGCACCCGGTCCTGGTAGAGGCACTGCGGGTGGTCCTGGTAGCGCTCCACCATCTGCAGGGCCACGGGCAGGAGCGGGATCCGGGAGGGCGTCTCGGTCTTCTGCCGCCGGGTGAAGATCCACCGCTCCCCGTCCATCCCCTCCCCGATCTCGGATCGTTTGAGTTGCTGCACGTCCACATAGGCAAGGCCGGTGTAGCAGCTGAAGAGGAACACGTCCCGCACCTGGCCCAGCCTGTCGGTGACGAAGTCCTTTTCCGCCATCCGCTGCAGCTCGGCCTCGGTGAGGCACTCGCGCACCACCTCCCGCTTGCTCATTTTGTAGCCCAGGAAGGGGTCGCGCTCCAGCCAGCCGTTCTTCAGGCACAGGTGGATGACCTTCTTGAAGTTGGCCAGGTACTTCATGGTCGTGTTGTGGGCGCAGCCCCGCACGGTCTTGAACCAGAACTCGTAGTCGGTGATGAAGCCGTAGGAGAGCTTTTTCACGTCCATGTCCTCTAAGCCGTACTTCCAGCGGATAAAGTCCCTCGTGTGCTGCAGGGAGGTGCTGTAGCGCTCCAGGGTGCCCGCGGCGTAGTCCTTGCCCACCAGCTGCCTCATCTGCTCATTGTGCATCTGGAATACTTCCAGCAGCAGCACCGGCTTCTCCTCCACCCCCATCCACTTCTCCTTGAACGCCTCCACCGTCACGGGCCTGCCTTCCTCGAGCAGTTCCCGGTGGTGGCCATAGGCCTTAGCCCGCAGCGTGTCCAGATAGGCGTTCACGCTCCGGGCCTCGGCTGAGCTGCCCTTCATTTTGCCCGCCTCTATCGACCAACGGTCAGGTGAGACGTAGCGGTGGGTGCTGAGCTCCAGGCGCCTGCCCTGCAGCGTGACGCGCAGGTAGATGGGCAAAAGGTTGTCCTTGGTGGTCTTGGCTTTCCTGCCGTAGAACAGGATACTGATCTTGGTGTCCATACAACTCCTCCTTTTATGCTTGAATTTAACAATCAATCAAAGGCTGCACAAGATGTAAAATATCTGTACATCTTATTTATAACCAGCTAGTTACACCTCAATTCGGGTACCCGGAAAAGGATCGGCTTCGGGTACCCGAATTGGTTACCTCAGAAAGGAGAGAAATCGTAAAATTCAGGTGGGGCTGAAAACAAAAAAAGCCCTTAAATCGCTGATTTAAGGGCTTTTTATACTAACTGATAAGTTACTCCGCAGAGAGTGAGGGATTCGAACCCCCGGACCTGTTACAGTCAACGGTTTTCAAGACCGCCGCGTTCGACCACTCCGCCAACTCTCTGTAATTGAATCGAGCACAAAAGTATAGTGTCGCGCTGAATTTTCAAAGCTATACGCAAATATTTTTCGCCGGTTGGAGCATTTCAGGTATAAGCAGTTGATTTAGAAGCGTAAAATTTTTCAGAGCATCGCTGCTAAACCTCGCAACGGTCGCTTATACCTGCCGACTAGATTCTCAGACCGCTGCCGAAGCAGCTTTTGCTTCGCTTTGTGCCGTCTTGCGGGTGAGGCGCTTTGTTACCGTGTCGATGCTCACGTTGATCTCGAAGCCCAGGATCAAGATCATCGACACAAAGTCAAGCCAGATCATGAGACCGATGAGGGCGCCAATGGAACCATAGAACTTATTGTAGGTATCAAAGGCACTGATGTAGAGCGAAAAGATCATTGACACCAGAAAGATCAGGATAGTCGCCACTACTGCACCGGCCGAAATGAAAGGCCACTTGTCCTGGATGGCGGGCACATAATAGTAGATCAGCGACGTAGCCAGCAGAAATAGCAGGATAATGGCCACATATTTCAGGATCACGATCAAGGTATAGGTATAGCTCTCGGTCACGACCTCGTAAAAGACAAGTACGTCTAATATCCACTGCCCAAAGAAGATCGCCGCTACAGCCAGAAACAGGATAGAAGAAAGCGCAATGGTCAGCACCGTGGCAATCACCCGCTTTTTAAAATAGGGCCGCTTGTAAAAGGTATGGTACTTCTTGTCGAAGGCATCCATCAGCGACATGATACCATTAGTGGACAGAATCAGGGCGAATAGAAAACCGAAGGACAACAGTCCCCCGCGTGGCTTGTTCACGATGTCGTCGATGGTGCCGTAGGCTACCGTGTACATCTCTTCGGGCAGGAAATCAGCCAGGAAGTTGAGAATGCTCTCACCCAGGTCCAGCGACAGGATGCTGGGCATGTAAGGTATGAGTGTGAACAGGAAGATGATGGTCGGGAAGATGGCCAGCGTAAAGTTGAAGGCCATGTACGAGGCGCGCTTGGTAACGGAGTCCAGCCTGAGTTCGCCCAACAGCACATCGGCCACCTCGTATACCGAAGACTGGCCGTTGTTGAATCGCCACCTCTTCAGGAACACGATAAATTTGCGATACGCTCTGCGGCGCTTCAGATATTGCTGGTTCAGCCTCATTCGCTATAGTATCCGTCCAACTTCTGGTGTATGAGCGCAGGTATAGCCGTTGGGCGCCCTGATTTCATATCGACAAACACCATGGTGGTTTCGCCCACGTTCAGCAGCGTCTGTTCCTCGTTATACACCTCGTACTCAAACTTTATACGCGAGCCATGGGGCTTGTGCTTAACAAAGAGCTTGATCGTCAGCAGATCGTCGTACTTGGCCGGACGGATATACTTACACTTCAGCTCGAGCACAGGCATCATGGTACCGGTCGCTTCCATCTCCTTGTAGTGTATACCTAGTCTCCTGAACACCTCCGTGCGGGCCACCTCGTAGTAGGCCGCGTAGTTGCCATAATAGACATAGCCCATCTGGTCGGTTTCGGCGTAGCGTACGCGTATCTGTACTTCTGATTCGAACATTTGTTTAAATGGTTGGATGGTTAAATTATTAAATGGTTGACCTCTTGCAGGCATTTATTATACCTGCGAATCAACAATTTAACAATGCAGCAATTAAACAATTTACTTCAAAATATTCCGCTCTGTCAGTGCTCGCTGGTAGCGGCGTGCGTTGGCGATGTGCTCGGCGTGCGTAACTGCGAAGCTATGGTAACCCGAGAAATCTTCTTTGGCGCAGAAGTAGATGTACTTGTGCGCTTCCGGATTGAGCACGGCGTCGATGCTGGAGATATCCGGCACGTTGATCGGGCCCGGAGGCAAACCGGCATACCTATAAGTGTTGTAAGGTGAGTCGTGCTGCAGGTGCACGTTGAGAACGCGGCGGATGCTAAAGTCACGCACAGCATATACCACCGTCGGGTCGGCCTCCAGTTTCATACCGCGCTGCAGACGGTTCAGGTATACGCCGGCCACACGCGGCTTCTCGTCGTTCTTGATCGTTTCGGCCTGAACGATAGAGGCCAGCGTCGATACTTCTTTCGGAGAAAAGCCCAGCGCTTCGGCTTTGGCTTTGCGCTCGTCGGTCCAGAAGCGCTCGTACTCGGTCTTCATGCGCTGCATGAGTTCTGGCGCCTTAATGGTCCAGTATACCTCGTAGGTATTAGGTATAAACATGCTCACCACCGTGGTCGTATCGAAACCGAGCGTCTGCAGATACTCTTGGTCGTTGAGCAGGCTGTCAATTTCTTCAGTCGATGGCTCTACGGCAGCGGCCAGTTTCTCGGCCAGCTGGCTGCGCAGCCGGATGTTGTTGAACGTGATTTTGAGCGGTGCCTGCTCACCTAAGCGCAGCACGCCGATCAGCTGGCGGTTACTCCAGTCGTTCTCGATCTTATACCTGCCTGGCTTTACCAGTTTGTCATAGTCCATAAGTTTGGCCATGAAGCGCAGCGACAGGCGGTCGATGATGGTACCGGTGGCCTCCACTGAGTCGAGGGCCTGCTCGTAGCTGGCGCCGGTCGGGATGTAGACATAAGTATCCTGCCCTTTGGTGTCTACGTTGGCCGTATACACGATCTGGTAGGCGTAGTAGGAAAAGCTCACAAACAGGAACAGAAACAGCACAATAATGCCGGGTAGCCACATGCTTTTCTCTTTCTTGACGCGTTTGCGTGGGGTGACTTCGTTAGCCATAATGTAAATAAATAAGCCCGGAAAAGGATGTCAGGTTCCGGACCTGTATAGTTTAGGCTACAAAAATAACACTATTCTTTCTTATCTGACTAATTTTGAACCGGCATCTGTTCGAATGGCTTCATCCACTAATCTGAAAGGCTATACCTGCAACGCAGCGGGCTTTTAATCAGTATGTCCTACCTAGTGCTCAACTTTACACGATAAAACTATGGCCAACGCTGTTTTCCTCCACATACATCCGGATAATCCACAGCCCAAAAGAATACAGGAAGCGGTCGAGATACTGCGCAACGGCGGAGTGATCATTTACCCGACGGATACCATCTATGGCCTCGGCTGCGACATCCACAATACAAGAGCCGTGGAGCGCGTCTGCCAGATCAAAGGCGTGAAGCCGGATAAGGTGAATCTCTCCTTTATTTGCTCCGACCTCACGCACATTTCCGACTATGCCAAGATCGACACGCCTACTTATAAGGTGATGAAAAAGGCACTGCCCGGCCCCTTCACTTTCGTGCTGGATGCCAGTAGCCGTGTGCCCCGCTATGCCGGCAGCAAAAAGAAAACGGTAGGTATACGCGTGCCCGACAACAAAATTGCCCTGGCGCTGGTGCAGGAACTCGGCAACCCGATTCTTTCCACCTCCATCCGTGACGAGGACGAGGTGTTGGAGTATAGTACCGATCCGGAACTTATCTATGAAAAATACCGCAACTTAGTAGATGCCGTGATTGACGGTGGTCCCGGCCAGAATATCGCCTCAACTGTAGTAGACGTCGCCAACAATTTTGAAGTGCTTAGAGAAGGTGCGGGAGATATTGAGGAATATCTTTAGGAGTTCTGAGTCTCGAGTCCATAGTTGGAATTTACTAATTCAGAACTAGTCACTCAGGACTCTGTACTTGTGGCCTTCGGCCGCTTATGTTTCCACCGCTTGTGCGTCCAGAGGTAGTTGGCAGGGTTTCGGCGGATGGAGGTTTCGAGTTTGCGGGCGAAGGCCTCGGTGATCGGAAAGGTGCCTTCTTCGGGTTTGGTGCTGCCATCAGATAGCACCTCAAATGTAAGGCGATAATGGCCGCGTTTGATTCGCTCCACATCCAGGAACAGTACCGGACACCCAAAAGCATGCGCCAGTTTTTCGGCACCGACAAAGAAAGGCGTATCCTGGTTAAGGAAGGTGGTCCAGAATTGAATCTCGCCGTAAGGAGGCGTCTGGTCTGAGAGCATGGCAACCACACGCGGCGTCTTTCTATTTCGCACAAAATCGCGCATCGTGTCTTTCATCTTGATCAGGCGGGCACCCAACCGGCCGCGCAGGTATAGCATTAACTCCTCAAAGAATTCATTCTTGAGTGGTTTGTATATACCTTCTGACGGGAAACCAAACTGAACCGAGCCGGCTGATAAAACCCATTCCCAGTTGCCGGAATGAGAGCCCATGGTGATGACAGTCTTATTCTGTTGAACAAAGTCATCGAGCACCTCCTGGTTAGTGAACACAATGCGGCGGCGCATTTCGGCTGCGTCCATCGAGGCCAGCTTCAGTATCTCCACGATCAGGTCGGGAAACTGCTGGTAAAAGGCCTTAGCTATACCTTGGATTTCCTTCTCTGATTTTTCAGGAAAGGAATTGCGCAGGTTTTGCAACACAACTTTTTTGCGGTAGCCGATCACATAATACACCAGCACAAACAAAAAGTCAGCGAGCAGGTATAGGACAGGCAGCGGCAACAAAGACAGGCCTTTGAGCAACCACCAAAGCGGATAATAAAGTATGGGTATGTTCGGAGATTCTTTCACAGGTATAGATCGCCTGCAAAGGTACAACCTATACCTGCATTATGAAATTAAAGAAATCGTGCTTATTTCGCAGGTAACTCCAGACAAAAGATCACTTGACAAAAGACAAAGGACTTTTTTTGAATTTACCTAGTCTTTTATCCTTTGTCACAAAGTCCATTGTCTAACTTTTTAACTTTCTAACTTCCAAACTGTCTTGCTTCTCCTTACCGAAACCATGTACCACCCGCCCATCCAGTACTTCGCGCAGGCGCTGCGGGCGGATGGCTTGATCATAGAAAAACACGAGAACTACGTGAAGCAGAGCTACCGCAACCGCTGCCATGTGCTCACGGCGCAGGGCATGGTGCCGCTGAGCGTGCCGGTGCTGCGGGGCAACAGCAAAGACAAGACCCTGATCACTGAAATAGAGATTGACTATACCCAGAAATGGTATAACGTGCACTGGCGCACGATACAGGCGGCCTACGGGCGGGCGCCTTATTTTGAATTTTACAGCGACTACCTGAAAGAGGTATATGAGCGGCAGCCGAAATATTTATTTGACCTGAACGTTGATTTATTGCGGCTTTATCTTAAATTTCTGAAACTAGACCCGACAATCGGGTTCACAGACAGCTATCAGACAGGGCAACCGGAGGGGATGCTCGACCTCAGAAATAGGATACATCCTAAAATCATTCCTGACAACTTGTACGTACAACCCTATACACAAGTATTTGGCAAACAATTTGTACAAGACCTTAGTATAATTGACTTGTTGTTCACACAGGGTCCGAAGTCGCTTTCCTACTTACAATAATGCCCCTGCAAAACTAAACCTTTGCTGACTCGGGCTTGTTAACAATCAGGGGCTTTTCCTGTTAGCCTCAACGAGTTACAACATTTTTAGACCTTTACATTTTTTAAAGAGTATACATGGAAGCTAAATTCTCGAACAGAGTGAAAGAGGTGATCTCACTCAGCCGTGAGGAAGCTATCCGTCTCGGACATGACTATATTGGCACTGAGCATCTGGTGTTGGGCATGATCCGCGAGGGAGAAGGAACTGCTATCGCCTTGCTTAAGAAGCTGGGTGTTTCGATAGATGAACTGAAGTACGCTTTGGAACAGGCTACACGAAACACCGCTTCTCAGAACAGCAACATTACCGGCAGCATTCCGCTTACCAAGCAAACTGAGAAGGTGCTTAAGATTACTTACCTGGAGGCCAAGATCTTCAAGAGTGATATAATAGGTACTGAACATCTCTTATTATCCATCCTTCGGGATGAGGACAATATTTCTTCACAAATCCTAGCGAAATTCAACGTGAACTACGAAGCGATAAGAGACTCTCTGGATTATCATAGCAATAATCCACTGGCATCGTCTGACACAGACGATAATGATGATTCTGACAAATTGTTTGGTTCTTCACGCGCTGGCAGCAGCTCGAGCAAGAAGCCCGGTGAAAAATCGCGCACTCCGGTGCTCGATAATTTTGGCCGTGACCTGACCAAACTGGCAGAAGATGACAAGCTCGACCCGATTGTGGGCCGTGAGAAAGAAATCGAACGCGTGGCCCAGGTACTGAGCCGTCGTAAGAAAAACAACCCGATCCTGATCGGTGAGCCTGGTGTAGGTAAAACAGCTATTGCTGAAGGGCTTGCGCTGCGCATTGTACAGAAAAAGGTAAGCCGCGTGCTCTTCAACAAGCGTGTGGTAACCCTGGATCTTGCCTCTCTGGTGGCGGGCACCAAGTACCGTGGTCAGTTCGAAGAGCGTATGAAAGCCGTGATGAACGAGCTCGAGAAGTCTCCGGACGTGATCCTGTTCATTGACGAGCTGCATACAATTGTAGGTGCTGGTGGCGCTTCCGGTTCGCTGGATGCCTCCAACATGTTCAAGCCGGCCCTGGCCCGTGGCGAAATACAATGCATTGGCGCGACCACGCTTGACGAGTACCGCCAGTACATTGAGAAAGATGGTGCGTTGGCCCGTCGTTTCCAGATCGTGATGGTAGATCCTACCACACCGGAAGAGACCATGGAGATTCTGCACAACATCAAAGACAAGTACCAGGATCACCACCACGTAAACTACACTGATAAGGCAATCGAGGCCTGTGTGAAGCTTTCGGACCGCTACATGAGCGACCGTTTCCTTCCGGACAAGGCGATCGATATTCTGGATGAAGCGGGTGCGCGTGTGCACATCAACAACATCGTGGTACCGGAGGATATCCTGAAGCTCGAAGAGCAGATTGAGAATATCAAGGTAGAGAAAAACCGCGTGGTGAAGAGCCAGAAGTACGAAGAGGCTGCCCAACTACGCGACAAAGAGAAAAAACTGATTGACCAGCTCGAACAAGCAAAAAAGAACTGGGAAGAAGAGACCAAGAAGAAGCGTTATTCGGTAAAAGAGGAAAATGTGGCAGAGGTTATTGCCATGATGACAGGTATACCGGTGAAACGTATCGCACAGAACGAAGGTCAGAAGCTGTTGAACATGGCCGATGAACTGAGCGGAAAAGTGATTGGTCAGGAAAAAGCCATCAAGCAATTGGTGAAAGCTATCCAGCGTACACGCGTTGGCCTGAAAGATCCGAAAAAGCCGATCGGCTCGTTCGTGTTCCTGGGTCCGACTGGTGTAGGTAAAACGGAGCTCGCCAAAGTGCTGGCCACTTACCTGTTCGACAAAGACGACGCGCTGGTGCGTATCGACATGAGTGAGTACATGGAGAAATTCAGCGTATCTCGCCTGGTGGGAGCGCCTCCGGGCTACGTAGGCTACGAAGAAGGTGGTCAGCTGACGGAGAAGATCCGTCGTAAGCCATACTCTGTAGTACTCCTCGACGAGATCGAGAAAGCGCACCCGGATGTATACAACCTTCTCTTGCAGGTGCTGGACGATGGTATTCTGACGGACGGTCTGGGCCGCAAGGTGGACTTCCGTAACACGATCATCATCATGACCTCCAACATTGGTGCACGCGACCTGCAGGACTTCGGAGCCGGTATCGGTTTCATGTCGAAGACCAAACAGGACAACGTAGACGAAATCATGAAAGGCACTATTGCAAGTGCCCTCAAGAAGACGTTCTCACCAGAGTTCCTGAACCGTCTGGATGATGTGATCGTGTTCAACTCACTTGGTCGTGAGGATATGCACAAGATCATCGAGCTGTCGCTTGGCAGGCTCTTCAAGCGCATCGAGTCCCTGGGTTACAAGATTGAGCTCACCAGCAAAGCGAAGGACTTCGTGGCTGAGAAAGGCTATGATCCGAAGTATGGTGCCCGTCCGCTGAACCGTGCTATTCAGAAGTATATCGAAGACCCGATTGCGGAAGAGATACTGAAAGCCGAGATCGCACAGGGCGACACCATGATGGTGGACTACAAGGAAGGCGAAGAGAAACTGACCTTCGCGTCGAAAAAAGGCAATGGCAAGAAAAACAAAGGTATGGCCAACGACGGAGAAGAGGAAGAGACCGAGCCAACCAAGTCTTCGGGCGACGGTGAGAAATCTGACAAATAAGGCATAAGACCTAAGGTATAAGGGCTGTCCCGTGTGGGACAGCCCTTATTTTTTGTCTGGTTTATAGCTGTTTTCGGCTTATAGTTTTTAAATTTGACAATTAATCAATTCGTATCAGATAAATCAGATATACCCCATTTCATGGCAGGAGAAATCAGAAAAGGCCAGATAGAAACGCTGGAGCGCAAAAACGCCGAAGCCTTGCTTGGCGGCGGACAGGATAGAATAGAAGCACAGCACAAAAAAGGCAAACTGACGGCCCGCGAGCGCATTCACCTTTTAATGGATGAAAACTCTTTCGAGGAGATTGGCAAGTTTGTGATGCACCGCTCCAAGGACTTTGGTCTGGACAAGCAGTACTACCTCGGCGACGGCGTGGTGACCGGCTTCGGCACCATCAATGGGCGTCTGGTATACGTTTTCTCACAGGACTTCACCGTTTTGGGCGGTTCACTTTCTGAAACACATGCCGAAAAGATTGTAAAGATCATGGAACTGGCCATGAAAAACGGTGCACCCGTAATTGGTCTGAATGACTCAGGTGGAGCCCGTATCCAGGAAGGTGTTGTATCGCTGGGTGGCTACGCTGACATCTTCTACCGCAACACACTGGCCTCTGGCGTTATACCTCAGATCTCGGCTATCATGGGGCCATGCGCGGGTGGCGCGGTGTACTCCCCTGCCATCACCGACTTCATCATGATGGTGGAGGACACGTCCTACATGTTCGTGACCGGACCCAACGTGGTGAAAACGGTAACGCACGAAAACGTAACGTCTGAAGAACTGGGCGGCGCCAGCACGCACAGCACCAAGAGCGGCGTCACGCACTTCTCCTGCGCCAACGAAGTGGAGTGTATTAATCACATCAAGACGCTGTTGAGCTACGTGCCGCAGAACTGCGAAGAACTTCCACCGTCGGTACCCTACGAGGAAAAAGCGGACGAAACCCGTGCCGTACTCGACACCATTATACCTGATAACCCGAACCAGCCTTACGACATGCGTGAGGTGATCGAGGGCATCATCGACGCAGACTCTTTCTTTGAAGTTCACAAGAACTTCGGTGAGAACATCGTGGTAGGCTTTGCCCGTCTGGGTGGTCGCAGCATTGGTATCGTGGGCAACCAGCCTGCCGTACTCGCCGGCGTACTCGACATCAACGCCAGCACCAAGGCCGCCCGCTTCGTGCGCTTCTGCGACAGCTTCAACGTGCCATTGCTGGTACTGGAAGACGTTCCGGGCTTCCTACCAGGTACCGACCAGGAGTGGCGTGGCATCATCACGAACGGAGCCAAGCTGCTGTATGCTTTCTGCGAGGCGACCGTACCACGTATCACGGTGATTACGCGCAAGGCGTACGGCGGTGCTTACGACGTGATGAACTCCAAGCACATCGGTGCCGACATGAACTACGCCTGGCCAACGGCTGAGATCGCGGTGATGGGCGCGCAGGGTGCTGCCGAAATCATTTTCAAACGTGAGATCGCTGAAGCCGAAGATCCGGCTGCGAAACTGGCCGAGAAGGTGCAGGAGTACAAAGACAAATTTGCGACGCCATACCGTGCTGCGCACCGTGGCTTCATCGACGAGGTGATCATGCCAAACGAAACCCGCGCCAAGCTGATCAAAGCTTTTAAAATGCTGGAGAACAAGGCAGTGACCTTGCCACGCAAGAAGCACGGAAATATTCCGCTTTAATTAAGTTGTTCGACGAGCATATGCAGCCACAGAACATCTGGCTGTACATGCTCGTTATGTTTAACAACCGTTGTGTATACATTACTGAAAACTAATCTAATGAGAAAAGAATCTTTCGATTTTCTAGAAAAATACCTGAATAACTCCTCTCCTACCGGCTTTGAGTCTGAAGGCCAGAAACTATGGCTGGAGTATATCAAACCTTACATTGAGGACTATTTCGTTGACACGTACGGCACAGTGGTGGGTGTAATCAACCCGGAGGCCGAATACAAGGTAGTAATCGAAGCACACGCCGATGAGATTTCCTGGTTTGTGAACTACATCACACCAGAAGGCTACCTATACCTGAAGCGCAACGGTGGCTCCGACGCCCTGATCGCTCCTTCCAAACGCGTGAACATCTATACCTCCAAGGGCATTGTGAAGGCTGTTTTCGGATGGCCGGCCATTCATGTGCGCAAGGTAGAGAATGACAAGGCCCCTACCATCGAAACCGTGTTCCTGGACTGCGGCGCCAGCAACCGTGAAGAGGTAGAGAAAATGGGTATACACGTGGGTTGCGTGGCTACTTTTGAGGACGAGTTCACGGTGATGAACGACAAGTTTTACGTGGGCCGTGCCTTGGACAATCGTGTTGGTGGTTTTATGATCGCTGAAGTGGCCCGCATGATCCACGAGCGCAAGCACAAGCTACCTTTCGGTCTGTACATCGTGAATGCGGTGCAGGAAGAGATTGGTTTGCGTGGCGCTGAGATGATCGCACACCGCATCAACCCGAACGTAGCCATTATCACCGACGTGACGCACGATACGCAGTCGCCGATGTATGACAAGAAGAACAGCGGTGACATCCACTGTGGCAAAGGTCCTGTGATCGCCTATGGTCCGGCGGTACAAAACAACCTGCGTGATCTTATTATAAATACCGCGCAGGAAAAAGAGATTCCGTTCCAGCGCTCCGCCGTTTCACGTGCAACCGGAACCGACACCGATGCGTTTGCTTATTCTAACGCGGGTGTAGCCTCGGCTTTGATTTCCCTGCCGCTGAAGTACATGCACACAACCGTAGAGACCGTACACAAAGACGATGTGGAGAACGTAACGAAACTGATATATGAAACACTGCTAAAAATTGAGGACAATCAGGACTTCCGGTACCTGAAATAGAAATCACTTTTAGCCTGAGAGAAACCACACAGTCCTGAGCGGCTTGTGTGGTTTTTTGTTTTAAAGCCTTCCCGAATTCTTTACTTTTGACTATGCTCTTTCCTTATACCTTCACCGACCAGATGGGCCTTACCGTTACGCTGCCGCAACTGCCACAGCGCATTGTGTCGCTGGTGCCTTCACAAACTGAACTCCTTTTCGACCTGGGACTAGATGATCGTATTGTCGGTGTCACCAAGTTTTGCATCCACCCCGAAGAGAAAGTGAAACAAAAGACCATGATCGGCGGCACGAAGAACTTTAAACTGGAGTTGATTGATGAACTGCAGCCTGATCTGATTATTGGGAACAAGGAGGAGAACTATGAAGAAGGTATAGCTGGTCTACAGGACAAGTATCCGGTCTGGATGAGCGATATCTATTCCTTAGAGGACTCTCTTGAGATGATCAGCCAGGTAGGTGAATTGACCGGAACGGAGGCCAGGGCAGAGAAAATCAGACAAGGTATAGGGGCTGGTTTCAACACTTTGCAGCCCGCGCACCCTGCTATACCTACCGCCTACTTCATCTGGCGCAAACCTTACATGGCCGTGGGCAGCAACAACTTCATCGACCACCTGCTGCAGCGCTGCGGATTCTCAAACATTTTCGCCGATCAGCCCCGTTATCCGGAGGTATCACCGGAGCAACTACAGGCCGCCGCTCCAAAGCTAATTTTACTGTCATCGGAGCCTTACCCTTTTCAGGAAAAGCATTTTGGCGAGTTTCAGGAAATGTGCCCGGAGGCAGTGATTAAAGTGGTGGATGGGGAGATGTTCAGCTGGTACGGTAGCCGCTTACTACAGGCACCAGCGTATTTGCAGGGTATAATCGAAGAAGTCAAGCAAGGTATAGCGAACTAAGAAAGGCGCTTCAGCAACCGTTCTGCCCGCTCCGCTATACCTGCAAAATAGGCGGCATCTACTTGCACGTCAGCACCGGTTTTTCCTACAATCTCCCGTTTGTTCATCGGGTCAGCCAGGTTCGCGAACTTGATAATTTGAAAGGCACGGTCGCGCTGCAAATCGCCTTTTTCAACTGCCTGCTCTAACTTTTCAATGAGTTGCCGCCGGAACTCTTTCTTCTCAATTGCCTCTTCATCTAGCAGACGCAAAACAGCCGCAACCGCTTCGTCTTCGAAAAATGTGCGAATGGCAATCTCGATTAGGTTTTCGGTGGAAGGGGCTGGTAGTCGCATTAAAGTGAGGTAGCCTCCGCCTGCTGCGGCTGTGGTCGCGTAGTACTTTAGCCAAAAGGAGTTGGTGAGCGGATCTTTGTAAACGGCAGCATACCCACCAGCAGAAGTCTCCATCAACTCAAACTGTGGCAACAGCACCTCGATCAGACCGGCATCTCCGTACAAATAGCGCTTATCCATTAATCCCTAATCATTATACCTTACCTCAAACCCCATTTTCTCCAGATCCTCCCAAAACCGTGGGTAGGACTTGCGCACCACTTCCGGTTCCTGAATTTGAACAGACTGCAGCAAAGCGATGGGAGCAAACGCCATGGCCATGCGGTGGTCCTGGTAAGTCCTGAAATTCAATTCCCGGTTGATCATCAGTGTCGGGTTCATCTGAAAAATGCCCGGCGTTCTCTCGTCCAGTGAAGCACCCATACCCAAAACTTCGATCTGTAAAGCCTGGATACGATCCGTTTCTTTGATGCGGAGGCTCTCCAACCCAGTCATCTCGACGGCTATACCGGAGGCGGCACACAGCGCCACGATGGTTTGCGCCAGATCAGGACAGTTGCTAAAGTCAAACGTTACTCTTTTCTCCGCATGCTTCTTGGTGAGTCGCACTCCCTCGGGCTTGAACTCCGTATACACGCCCAACCGGCGCATGATGTCCACGATGGCTTTGTCGCCTTGGTGAGAGTCCTCCCGCAGCCCGAGCAAAGTAATATCGGCTTCTTTGGCCAGGGCCGCCATGCTGTACCAATAACTAGCCGCAGACCAGTCCGATTCCACAGCGAATGTGGCTGGCTGGTATTTCTGATGCGGCACCGTGATCGTGTTGTCCTCAAAACTGGCCTCTATCCCAAAATGCTGCATCAAAGCCAAAGTCATTTCGATGTACGGGCGTGAACTGATCTTGCCTTCCAGTTCCAGTTCCAGGCCTTCCGGCAGCAAAGGCGCGACCATCAGCAAAGCCGAAATATACTGACTACTGATGTCGCTGCGCACTTTCAAGTGCTTTCTGCCGCTGCCTTTAAAGCCGCTGATCTGGAGGGGCGGATAGCCTTCTTCCCCCAGGTATGCTATACCTGCGCCTAGTTCCTGCAAGGCCTCTACGAGCACCTTGATCGGTCGCTGGCACATGCGTTCGGTGCCGGTCAGTGTTTTCTGCTGACCGGTTATAGCATAATAGGCAATCAGGAAGCGCATGACCGTGCCGGCATCCTCGGCGTCGATTGTGTCAGCATCACTTTTCAGGAGCTTTTGCAGGAGTTGGGTGTCGTTGGCCTCAGACAGGTTCTGCAGTTCGGATTTTTCACCGGCAAGAGCTGAGATAATTAAAGCACGATTGGCTTCGCTTTTAGAGGCCGGCAATTGTACACGACCCTTCAGTATACCTGTCGGGTGAGAAAGAGTAATGGTTTTAATCATAGTAGTTGGTAGTAGCGCAAGGCTTCCTGTATTTCGGCAAGGGTAACAGGCTGGTCCCAAACGGCCTTTCCTATACCTTGCAACAGCGTGCAATTAATGGTAGAGTGTGTGTTTTTCTTGTCCTGCAAAGCCAGTTTGGCCATGCTTTGAATATCTTCTTCCGTGAGTTTCACCTTTTCATAGATCGACACCATAAACGTCTCGATCTGGTCCATCTCCCGTTTGGTGAGCAACTCTTTCTTCACGGAAAGGTAAGCCTCGCAAAGCATCCCGACGGCAATGGCCTCACCATGCAATAGTTCTCGGCCGGGCTTCTCCATCAGATAGCTTTCTACGGCGTGGCCCACGGTATGGCCGAAGTTAAGCACTTTGCGGTAGCCGCCTTCCAACGGATCGGCCTCCACCACGGTAGACTTTATACCTACCGAATGACGGATCAGTGCGTCCCAGTCTTCGGTGAAAAGCCCGATATGGCGCTGTTCTTCAAAGGCCGCTGTGTCGGCGATTAGCCAGTGCTTGATAATTTCGGCATAGCCCGACTTGAGCTGGCGCTGTGGCAGCGTGTTAAGAAAAGTCGGGTCGATGATGACGGCTTTGGGCTCTTTGTATACCCCGATGTGGTTCTTGAGTCCGTGGAAATCTATACCTGTTTTGCCGCCTACGCTGGCATCTACCTGCGCCAAAAGTGTAGTAGGCACCTGCACAAAGTACATCCCGCGTTTAAACGTGGCTGCACAGAAACCGCCCATGTCCCCGATCACGCCGCCGCCCAGATTCACCAGCACCGACCAGCGGTCCAGGTTGAGCTCGGTCATGCGCTGCCAGATGTGCTCGCAGGTCTGCAGCGTTTTATGTGTTTCGCCGCTCTGTATCTGGATGAGGTCGTGTTCGGGAAGGTATGGCTTTACCTGCGGATAGCAATGCAGCAGGGTGTTCTCGTCCACCAGCACGGCTATTTTAGAGAAGGCGAGGTTCTGCAGCACCGCTTTCAGTTGCGGCAGCACGTCCCGCCCGATGTATATGCTTTCAGTCACGATGATTTTTGTTTCGTCAGGTATAGGTATAACAACGTCGGCTGTGAACCGACGTTCAGGTATACGCTTACGAGGCTTATTCCGGCTTGGTGTCAGGTTTTGCCTTCGGATTTCCGGCCTGCATGATGCTGGTTTGCTTACGGATTGATTCCACATGGATCAGCTTGTAGAGTTCTTCTACAAAGGTTGGGTTTATACCTGCTTCAGCGGCCCAGTCAGCGCGGGTCCGGAAAATTTCTTTCCAGCGCTCGAGCTGTAGCACCTGCACATTGTTCTGCTTCTTATACTCTCCTATCTGCTCCACCAATGCCATGCGCTTCGCCAGCGCCCCGATCAGGTCGTGGTCGGCGGCGTCTATTTTTAGACGCAGTTCCTCAGCCCGGTTCACCAACTCCACGTCGTCGTAATTCGTTTTGCGCACCTGCAGCTTGCTCAGAATATCAGCCAGAGAGGCTGGCGTCACCTGCTGCTCCGCATCGCTCAGGGCTTCCGCCGGGTTCGGATGCGTCTCAATCATCACGCCATCACAGCCCATATCAAGCGCCCGCTGCGACAGGGGGTAGATCAAATCACGGGTGCCGCCAATGTGACTCGGGTCCACGATCACAGGCAGGTTCTGGAAACGCGCTTTCAGCTCGATCGGAATTTGCCAGACTGGCGCATTGCGGTACTTGGAAGGTTGGTACGAAGAGAAACCACGGTGAATGGCGGCCAGGTCGGTTATACCTGCCTGGTAAATGCGCTCGATCGCCCCGATCCAGAGCGCCAGATCCGGGTTCACAGGGTTTTTCACCATCACAGGTATATTTACCCCGCTAAGCGCGTCGGCTATTTCCTGCACAGCAAAGGGGTTTACGGTGGTGCGGGCGCCAATCCACAGCACATCTATACCTTGTTTCAGGGCTTCCTCTACATGGCGACCGGTGGCTACCTCGGTCGTCACCCGCATCCCCAGCTCCTCCTTCACACGGGCCAGCCACGCCAGTCCCTGCTCACCTACCCCCTCAAAGGTGTTGGGGCGGGAGCGCGGCTTCCAGATACCCGCCCGGAAGAGGTGCACATCCAGCTTTTTCAAGGCCTCGGCGGTCTGCATGACCTGCTGCTCACTCTCGGCGCTACAAGGCCCGGCAATCACCAGCGGTCTGCCTCGCTCAGCCAGCAGATCAGTGAAATAGGTGTCTTTATTTTTGAAATCCATCGGTGTCAATTGTCCATACAAAGGTACGACAATTACAACAGTTATGCAGCGGATCTGGTTTAAGGGAATGGTGACTCTAAAGAACAGTACAAAAATATACCTCAAGGACCAGGCTTCCATGGTGTATAACTTTAACACTTACACTATCTTTGCGCCGATTAACATGTTATTAAATGAACCCGGTTACCAACGTTTCTTTCGACGATACAGCCGTCGCTTTTTCATCCAAGTCAGACGCTGAACTTTATAAAATGTACCTGCTGTTCAAGTCCATGAACAGCAACACCTTTGTGAAGGTGGGTGGCAATCTGCTGAACTTCGCACTCAAACTGCACCTGCCGGTTAAGTTTATCATCAAACCAACCATTTTCAACCACTTCTGCGGTGGCGAAACGATCGGAGAGTCGGAGCGTGCCATCCGTGAACTGGCTAAGTACAATATCGGCACCATCCTCGATTACTCGGTAGAGGGCGAAGGCTCTGACAAAAGCTTTGACGATACCCGGGATGAGATCTTGCGCACTGTAGAGAAAGCGCGCGGCAACAAGAACATCCCGTTCTCGGTGTTTAAAGTGACGGGCCTGATGAGCACAGCGCTCCTGGAGAAGGTGCAGGCAGGCGAAAAACTCACTGCTGAAGAGCAGGCCGCCTATGCGCGTGGCCTGAAGCGGGTGCAGGACATTTGCCAGCGTTGCCATGAAGCCGACGTGCGCGTGTTTGTGGATGCCGAGGAAAGCTGGTTTCAGGACACGATCGACAACATGGCCTACGACATGATGGAGCTCTACAACAAAGAGAAAGCCATCGTTTACAACACCTACCAGCTCTACCGCCACGACCGCCTCGACGCACTGGCACGCGATTATGAGAACGCCGTAGCCAAAAATTACATACTCGGAGCCAAGCCCGTGCGCGGTGCCTACATGGAAAAAGAGCGCAGGCGCGCCGAAGAGCAAGGTTATCCAAGCCCGATCAACCCGACCAAAGCAGCTTCTGACAAGCTATACAACGACGGTCTCCGCTTCTGCATCGACCACATCGACCGCGTATCGCTTTGCGCCGGCACGCACAACGAAGCCAGCTGCTACCTGCTGATGGAACTGATGGACGAGAAAGGTATAGCGCCTAACGATGAGCGCGTGTTCTTCGCCCAGCTTTTCGGCATGAGCGATAACCTATCCTACAACCTGGCCAATGCCGGCTACAATGTAGCCAAGTACGTGCCTTACGGCCCTGTAGAGGCTGTGATGCCCTACCTGCTGCGCCGCGCCAACGAGAACACGGCGATTGCCGGGCAGAGCAGCCGCGAGTTTGGCCTGATCAGCAAGGAGATGGAGCGCCGTAAGAAAGCGAAGCGGTAGGGTCCATTTTAACGGGCTCTACAGGAGACTGCCCTCTTGCGATCAGGTGAGAACGGGAGTATGAAATTTGCGACTATGGGGGTGTAAGGCTTTGAATTAACTTTATAAATGCGCTAAAGGCGATACTTAATAATTCTAAAACTACGTTGAGTCTACTGAACAGCACAAAAAATAAGAAGGCCCTGCATTGCTGCAGGGCCTTCTTATGTGTTTAGAACTATAAGGTATAATCCGTAGTTCTGCTATTGATTGATTACTGTACAGTTACAGTAGAGTCAGTCTCAACAGTTGTAGTCTCAACAGTAGAGTCAGCTTCAACTTCTTCAGTAACAACTTCTTCTTCAGTAGTTACTTCAGTTTCAACAGCTTCAGTTTCAGTTGCAGTTTCTTCAGTGTTGCAAGCTGTGAAAGCTACCAGGGCGAACGCTACGAAAGCGAATTTGAACAATTTTTTCATTTTGTGTTTGTGATTAAGTGTTTTGGTTTCGAATTTGAACTTCATACCGGAAACCCGGATAGGTAACCCGGTATTTTTTATTTTTTAAAATATTTTTTTGTTGGGTTACAAAAAGCGGCCCGGCGTATTAAAATCAGAACGGCATGAGGAAGAGTTTGTATGAGACGGATGAGGCGATCATGGAGGGAATCCGGAATGACGATGACCGCGCACTCGCACATCTGTATAAACTGCACTTCCCGATGATCTCTCATTTCATCATCAGCAACAGTGGAACTGATGACGAGGCGAAAGACATTTATCAGGAAGGCGTGATCGTCTTCTACGAGAAGATCAAAAGCAACAGCCTGGAGCTCAGCTGCCAGATCAAGACTTACCTCTACTCCGTGTGCCGCCGACTGTGGCTCAAGCGACTGGCAGAGAAAGGTCGCTACGCGAATCGCATAGAGGACTCTGAGAACTACTTGTCGCTGGAGGAGGACGTGCCGCAGCATGAGGAGAACGAAAAGCAGTTCGGCGTGATGGCCGAGGCGCTGGACCAACTTGGCGAACCTTGCCGCTCCTTGCTGGAGGACTTTTACATCCGGGCGCAGGGCATGCAAGATATTGTAGAGAAGTTTGGCTACACCAACACCGACACGGCCAAAAACCAGAAGTACAAGTGCCTGCAACGCCTCAAGAAGTTATTCTTCACCTCTTACAAACCAGAGGTATAGCATAGACGAAATGAATTTTAGCACCTTGTGAAAGGTATTTTTAGATAACCATGTTTGACCACCGCATTTACGAGCAAATAGAGCGCTACCTGGCGGGCACTATGCCGGTTGAGGAGAAAGCTGTCTTTGAGGCGCTTTTGCTCTCCGACCCGCGGCTTGCTGACCAGGTACAGGAGCACCGGCAAGTACTGCAGGCCATGCAGCATTATGGCCAGCGCCAGCAGTTGCGCCATAAACTCAACAGCATCCACACAGAAATGGCAACCGGTTCGCAAACTGTAAACAGCGAGCTGATAGCCTGGAAAGTGTTCTTTAAGAAGCATGCCCAGACCATGGCGGTTGCTGCCAGCGTTTCGCTGCTGTCGGTGTTTGGCACGCTTTGGAGTGTCCAGCAAATAAAGAAACCTGTTCAGCAGCAGACTGCCCGCTACGTGGAACTCCGCCGTGAGGTTGAAAAGATCAAAAAAGAACAGCGTGCCATCATCAATGGCATCGCCAGCGCGGACGCCGCCGCACCGGCCCCGCGTTCGGCACGCTTCAGTGGTACTGGTTTCGCCATCAGCCCCGACGGATACATCGTCACCAGTTCACACGTTATTCAGGGAGCAGACTCTATCCTAATCGAAAATAAGGCCGGCCTGAAGTACAAGGTAACGGAAGTGCACCGCAACACCGATTACGACCTGACCATTCTGAAAGTAGAAGATCCGGCCTTTGCTGGTTTCGGCAAACTGCCTTATACCTTCAAAACAGCCATTTCCGATTTGGGCGAGCGTGTGTATACCCTCGGCTTCCCCCGCGAAGACATCGTGTTTGGCGAGGGCTCGCTGAGCTCCGCTTCCGGTTTCGAAGGCGATACTACTTCTTATCAGATTTCCATCCCGCTCAACCCGGGTAACAGTGGTGGTCCGCTGCTCGATGACAAAGGTAACGTCATTGGCGTGATCAACGGCAAGCAGGCAGGTCAGGAAGGAGCCGCTTTTGCAGTGAAATCCTCTTACCTGCTGCAAATGGTAACAGAAATGAAGGAGAGAGAAAATGGACTAACAGTAAGCCTGCCGCAGCAAAACAACCTGAGCGGAACCTCGCGTACACAGCAGTTAAAGAAACTTCAGGACTATATTTTTGTCGTGAAAGTGTATAACTAAGGCACGGTAATATTGCTTTATTGCAACACCATGGAGGACTATCTGGCATTTAAGCACAGATAGTCCTCTTTTTTTATAACTTTTTTAAAAAGATGCAGTTAAATAGACCATGTATATCCTGACAAAAGATGTACAATTTGTTTAATCATGAACCATAAAGTAACAACTATGAAAATGCGAATGCTAAAACCTCTTGCCGCTGTCTTTGCCGCAGGCTTTTTATACAGCTGCGCCAGCAGTAACGACACAATGGACACTACTGCCATGGACGAAACCACAACCATGAGCGAAACAACTACCATGGCCGGTGATGATGTTACTACCACAGAAACAGAAGTAACTACTGAAACCACTACCACGGACCTGGATACTTCTTCCACGATGGGCGTAACTGGTGAGACAAGCTCTATGGCTATATTAGACGCGGCCAGAACTAAGAGCGAAATCTCTACTTTCATGGAGTTGGTACAGGCAGCCAATATTTCAAAAGCCTTTGAGCAGGAAGGTGAGTTTACCATCTTTGCCCCATCTAACGAGGCTTTTGAGAAGCTCCCTGCTGGCCAATTAGAATATCTGAAAAAACCAGAAAACAGAAACGAACTGATTCAGATCCTGCAGGCCCACATCATTTCGGGTAAAGTGATGACAAGCCAGCTGCAGGCTAACCAGCGTATCCAGGTAGGTCAGGATGACTATATTGAAGTAGCTAGCGCAGGCGCTGCCCCTAACTCCTTCACTATTGGCGGTGCCAGTATTGTAGAGTCTGACATTGAGGCCAACAACGGTGTGATCCATGTGGTGGACCGTGTGCTGGTAACTGCTGATGCCGTAACTGACAAAGAATAACCAACAACATTATAATAAACTGAAAAGGCCTTCCTATACGGAAGGCTTTTTTATGATCATCTTTCAAAAAACCCGCTTATTTTAGGGGAAACGCGTACTGCCTAACTTCAATTTGCAACCATAGAGTAGGTGAGCCGTTACAATAAACTAGTCTGCAAAAAAGTAGGCATCCTTAAATTACACTAATACAAACTTAAAAATTCAACTATGGAAAGAGTAAGCAATACGAGCATGATGACAGCCATGTTCCGGGACCGTGACAGCGCAGAGCGCGCCTATGAAGAACTACGTGCACGCGGATATGACAAAGACGATATCAACGTAGTATTGTCGGACGAGGGACGCAAGCGCCACTTTAGCGGTGACCTGGACCGCGACGGCGATACCGAACTGGGTAACAAATCGCTGGAGGGAGCCGGAGCCGGTTCGGCCATAGGCGGTACGCTCGGCGCCATTGTAGGTGCTGTGGCAGCCATTGGTACTTCCGTAGCTATACCTGGTTTGGGCCTGGTAGTGGCAGGTCCGTTGGCAGCTGCCCTGGCAGGTGCTGGTGCTGGTGGCCTGACAGGCGGCCTGATCGGTGCCCTGGTGGGCGCCGGTATACCTGAAGAACGCGCTAAGGTTTATGAAGAAGGCGTGAAAGAAGGTAACATCGTGCTGGGCTTTAAGCCGCGCACATCAGAAGATGCCCGTTACTTCGAAGAGCATTTCCAGAAGAATCGCGGAGAGCATATTTATTACTAAGGCCCGATTGCCTTACATAAAATCAAAGGCTTGGCTTTCCCCTCGTGGCAAAGTCGAGCCTTTGTCTTTATAGCCTACCCTACCTGATGTAGAGGGAAGGCCGGTATACAATAAAATGAACATATACTGACCGTTTTTCCGTATGCCCTTAAAACAATCAGAAATATCAAAAGCAAAAAAATAAGACTATGAAAAACCTATGGATGGCAGCCACCCTCACACTGGGCACGCTTGCCTTTACATCCTGCAACTCCAATACGCAGGAAACCAACACCACTGCTGAGGTGGACACCGAAATGAACACAACCACCCTAGTAGATTCTACCCTGAGCGAAGACAAGCGTGAATTTATGGGCAAAGCACACAGCATCAGCACACAGCAGGTAGAACTGGGCAAATTGGCAGTCGAAAAAGGTACAACCCAGCAGGTACGTGACTATGGCCAGCAGATGGTAGACCTGTACTCCAAAAAGCTTGACGAGCTGCAAGACATGTCAGGACAGTATAGCGTTACCCTGCCACAGCAAATGGAAGAAGATCATGCCGGACGTGTGCAGGAGCTCCGCGATAAAAATACGGATGAATTTGACCGTGCCTACTGGGACACCGTGGTAGAAGCCCACAAAGATGCCCTTGAGAAGTTTGAGGATAACGTGAAAGACATTGCGGAGACAGACAACACCACCTTTAATTTGTGGGCCCGTAATACGGGAAAAGAAATCCGGGCGCAGATGGAAAATGCCATGGAGCTCAGGCAGGACAACAAAAACTAATGCTACAAAAACAGGCGGAGCTGACAGCACCGCCTGTTTTGTTTAAACTTCCTTCTTAAGTACGTTTTCCAGAACTGCCCAGGTATGGCGGGCCAGTAGTTTCTGACCTTCTGCATTCGGGTGCACGCCGTCGGGAAGGTTGAGGTGGCGCATACCGGCCACTCCTTCCAGCAGAAAAGGGACAAAGGCTACATTATTTTTAATGGCCAACTCCCGAAACAGTTTTCGGAACTCCTCTGCGTAGCGCCCCGGCACAATGGCAGGGATCTCCATACCTGACAGAATGATCTGCGCTTCCGGGTGTTTGTGTTTTACCTTGTCAATGATCTGCTGCAGGTTCTGGGAGGTTTCCCGAGCAGGTATGCCCCGTAGTCCATCGTTGGCTCCGAGCGCCAGCACAAATACATCGATTGGCGCAGACAGCCAGCGGTCCAGCCGGTACAGGCCGCTTGACGTAGTGTCGCCGCTAATGCCTGCATTGATCACGGTATAGCTATTATATCCTTCCGTTCTCAACTTCTCCTGTATCAGCGACGGATAGGCCTGTGCTGTCGGCAAGCCATACCCCGCTGTCAGGCTATCCCCGAAAAAAAGTAGTGTCTTCATAGTCGTTTGGTCCTGCTATACCTTGCTGAGCACCAGGAGCTGCAACAGCTATACCTGTGCGGAAGAGAGCAAAAGTGCTGCATACCAGACGAGATCATCCGGGTCAGGTCGCAAGGTTTAGGCATGCTTCGGAAACGAAAAAAAAGTCTGAACAGTTATATAAAGAAGTGCGGCTTTCCGTAAAACAAGCAGGCAACCTGTTTGTTTATGCTGAGCCGACGCGCTGCTTTGCGATAAAGCGATATTTATACTACATTAGGACTCGCCTTAAAAGAAATGCCCGTGGCCTCATCTACGGCACTACTTTTGCGTAGACAATGTGTGGTCCAACTAACTTAATTAGATGCTATCCTTGACAACCAGATTAAAAATATTCCTTTCTGTACTGGCCGTGGTCCTGCTTACGGGCTCATTTATCCTGTACAGCAAAAACAACAGCACGCCTGCCGGGAAAAACGAGATACTGATCAAAGCCCTGATGCAGGGTTTGAGTACCATGCACTACAAGCCGGAGAAGGTAGATGACAGCTTCTCGAAAAAAGCCTTTGGGCTATACCTGGACCGACTCGATTTTAACAAGAAATTTCTGCTTGAGTCAGATGTGGCCATGCTGCGCCAGTACGAGACACAACTGGATGACCAGCTTCGCGCCGGTTCGTTTGAGTTTTTTGATATCTCAGCTGACCTGATCGAGAAGCGCACCAAGGAATCTGAAGCCTTTTACAAAGAGATACTAAGCAAGCCATTCGACTTCTCTAAAGAGGAGAGCATTGAACTGGACGGTAAGAAACTCAAATTCGCCAAAGATAAAAACGAGTTGAAGGAAGCCTGGCGAAAGCAGTTGAAGTACCAGACATTGGTGCGCCTGGCTGACATGCAAAAGCAGCAGGAAAAAGCTACCGCGAGCGCAGATAGCAAAGAAACGCGCAAGACCATGGAACAGATGGAAGCAGAAGCACGCGAAAAAGTGTTGACAGCCTACAATGAGCTCTATAAGCGCCTGGACCAGGTAACGCGTGACGACCGACGTTCTACTTACATCAACGCAGTAGCGAACGTATACGATCCGCATACAGGTTATTTCCCTCCTAAAGCCAAGAAAGACTTTGATATTGAGTTTACCGGCCGACTAGAAGGTATAGGTGCCTCTCTGCAGGAGAAGGATGGACAAATCAAGGTGATGGAAATTGTACCAGGCAGCCCATCGTATATGCAGGGCGATCTGAAGCCGGGCGATGCGATCCAGAAAGTAGCCCAGGGCAGCGGTGATCCTGTACTGGTAGAAGGTATGCGCCTGGACGATGCTATTCAGCTTATCCGTGGTAAAAAAGGAACGGAAGTACGCCTGACCGTGCGCAAGCCTGACGGTAGTACCCGCATCATCCCGATCGTACGTGACGTGATCGTGTTTGAAGAGACCTACGCACAGAGCGCGATGATTGACGACAAGCAGAAGATCGGGTACATCAAGCTCCCTGGTTTTTATGCCGACTTTGAGCGCAAAGGTGGCCGTAACAGCGGCGAGGATGTAAAGGCTGAAGTCGAGAAACTGAAAGCTGCCGGTATGCAGGGACTGGTACTGGACCTGCGCAACAACGGAGGCGGTTCGCTTGCTGACGCTGTTGAGATGGCCGGTCTGTTCATTGACCAGGGCCCGATCGTTCAGATCCGTACGTCTGCCGGCAAAACCGTCGTGCTCGACGACCGCGACCCGGAAGTACAGTATACCGGTCCGCTGGTAGTAATGGTGAACTCCAACAGTGCATCCGCTTCCGAGATTCTGGCAGCGGCCATGCAGGATTATAAGCGCGCCGTGATTGTAGGTACTCCTACCTTCGGCAAAGGCACTGTACAGCAGTTCGTGGAGATTGACGAAGCCCTGCCATCGCAGTTTGACCCTTACAAGCCATTCGGAGCGCTCAAACTGACTATCCAGAAGTTCTACCGCATCAACGGTGGCACAACGCAATTGCGTGGTGTAACGCCTGATGTGATTCTACCAGACGCCTACAGCTACCTGGAGTTCGGTGAAAAAGAGCAGGAATACGCCCTGCCGTTCGACGAAATTTCTCCGGCCCGCTATAAGCCATGGTCGCGCGCCAAGCTTAACATCCCGGCAATACAGGCCAGCAGCAAGAGTCGCGTTTCTGGTAACGAGAGCTTCAAAATTATTCAGCAGAGCGGCGAAAGGCTGAAAAAGCAGGTGGACATCACATCCCGTTCCCTGAGTCTGAAGAAGTACATGGAAGAAGACAAAAAGAGCGAGGTAGCGAACAAGCAACTGGAGGACGCTCAGAAAAACATTCCGGTGCTCAACGTATCACGTCTCAAAACTGATTTGCAGACCTTGGCGGGAGACACTGCCAAAATGGCCCGTAACAAAGACTTCCTGAAGTCACTGCAGAAAGACGTATATGTGGAGGAAGCAGTAGCGATCATTAAAAACGATATTAAGTAATCGTTCTTAATTGACAATAATGGAAGCCGGCTATGTAGATAGCCGGCTTTTTTTTATTTTGCATCTTCGCCTTACCTATACCTTACTCATGAAACACTTCAACCCGCTTCAGAGCTTCTTCCGATCGAAGCGCTATACCTTGTCCTGTATTGCAACGGTGCTCCTCGCCTTCTCAAGTTGTGCACCCCGCCCTCAAACCCAACCCGAAGCCGGTAAACGTGGCGTCGTAGCCGACAAGGCCATGGTGGTGTCTGCCCACCCCGATGCTTCTGACATTGGCTTAGAGATACTGCGCAAGGGTGGCAACGCTTACGACGCAGCCATCGCCACACAGTTCGCGCTGGCAGTTTGCTATCCGGTGGCAGGTAACATTGGCGGCGGCGGATTTTTGGTGTACCGCCATCATACCGGCGAAACCGGAGCACTTGACTTCAGGGAGAAAGCACCCGCAGGCGCTCACCGCGACATGTACCTCGACTCGCTGGGCAATGTTATACCTGACCTGAGTCTGCTCGGCCACCTGGCAGCAGGCGTACCCGGCTCTGTTGACGGTATGATCAAGCTGCACGAAAAACTAGGCTCCCTGCCTTTTGCCGAACTAGTGCAGCCTTCCATCGACCTAGCCCGCCGCGGTGTAATATTAACTGCCCGTGAAGCTCGTATGCTCAACAATGCCCAGGAAGAAATGATCAGGTATAACAAGCATACCCCCTACCTGACACGTGAGCAGGCCTGGCAACAAGGTGATACACTTTATCATCTGGACCTGGCCCGCACCCTGGAGCGCATCCGCGACAAAGGCCGTGATGGTTTTTACGCAGGCGAGACAGCCGACCTGATCGTGAAAGAAATGCAACGCGGTGGAGGACTGGTTTCGCACCAGGACCTGCGTGATTACAATGCGGTATGGCGCACGCCGATTACGGGTCAGTATAAAGACCTGAAAGTTACCTCTATGTCGCCGCCTTCGAGCGGAGGTATAGCACTCATGCAACTTCTCGCCATGGTAGAGCCCTATGATCTGAAAAGCTTTGGCTGGCAGCAGCCCCAGACCATCCAGATCATGACGGAGGCCAAGCGCCGCGTGTACGCTGACCGCGCCACCTACCTCGGCGACCCGGATTTTTACAAAGTGCCCAGCAATGGCCTGTTGGATCGTAGCTATTTGCAGGAGCGTATGCAGAACGTGAACCTGGAACGTGCCACGCCATCTTCTGAAGTGAAAGCCGGTGTGCTGCCGGTGTACGAATCAGATCAGACAACCCACTTCAGCATTGTGGATCAGTTTGGCAACGCCGCTTCCATCACCACGACCATCAATGGCGGCTACGGCTCCATGGTAGTGGTAGAAGGTGCTGGTTTCCTGCTCAACAACGAAATGGACGACTTCAGCGCGAAGCCCGGTGTACCGAACATGTTTGGCCTGATTGGAGGCGAAGCAAACTCCGTGCAGCCCGGTAAACGCATGCTCAGCGCCATGACACCAACTATCCTGGAAAAAGACGGCAAGCTCTTTATGGTAGTGGGAACCCCGGGAGGATCTACTATCATCACTTCCGTTTTTCAAACGATCCTGAACGTGGTGGAGCATGATATGACCATGCAGGAGGCTGTAGCTGCTCCCCGCTTTCATCACCAGTGGCTCCCCGATGAGATACAGCACGAACCGAATGCCATCTCGCCTGAAGTACGAGCCGTGCTGGAGAGCAAAGGGTATAAATTAAAGCAGAGAGGCAGGTATGGCGCTGTGGAAGGTATACTGGTGCTACCTAACGGCAAACTCGAAGGCGGTGCCGACCCGCGCGGCGACGATACTGCAGTTGGCTTCTAAACAGGTATAGCCAACCGGCTTTTTGATTTCATTACTCACAAAACAAAGAGAGCCCGCAGGTATAGCATCTGCGGGTTCTCTCTTTTGTGTCAGCTATACCTTAGCCGTTCTTTCGCTTTTCAATGAATCCGCCTATGTAATTGGCCATAGCGGCTATACCTGTGGTACTCATCAGGCCGAACATCAGCTTCCGGCGGTTTAAGGTAGTCGTGTCAAATTTTGCTTCTGTTTCGGCGTCGGGTACGGCAGCCTGCAGGAACGAGCGCAGGGTCTGGGCCAGCAGGAGTCCGGTGATGCCGACTACCACATGGGCCATAGTCTGGTCGCCTTTCTCCAGATTTTTGCTCAGAAGCAGTAGCCCGCTTCCGGCCACAGCAGGTATAAGCGCCGTCTTGGGTCGCTTCTCATTCATAAAATAGCTACTCAGGCCTGTTCCGATCAGAGTGGCGGCATGCACATTGTTGATGATTTGCGGTTTGTCTGTCATAGTTTTTTCCATTGGTTCGTTTACTTCATACCGATTGATTTACGGCTTAGTTATACCTGTTTGAACGACTCCAGATAAGGAATTGCTATACCTGTACATAAAAAAAGCGGCCTCCCGTAAGACAGGAGGCCGCTTTTTTGAGTTGATATAAACTAGTTTCGTACCAGTTTGGCTTGGTATACCTTGCCTTGCACCGCTACCTGCACATAGTACATGCCGTTACGCAGACCGGCTACCTTCTCGTTCAGCTGCTGCTGCACGGTGCTCAGGTTACCGTTTAATTCATACATTTTGGTACCGTTGGCAGAACGCAGCTCCAGTGTCATCTCATCCATCACCGATACTTCTACTGGCAAAGAGATATTCACCACAGGGCCCTGTGTTGGGTTCGGATACAGACGGAAAGCCAAGTCCTGACCGTTGGCTATACCTGCCGGGAAGTCGTTGTCGCGGATGGCCAGCGTGAAGCTACGGGCTGCAGCGGCTATACCCAGGTCGGTGGTTACGTTGTTGATGTGGAACTTTACCTGCTCAGTTGGCTCCGTCAGTTTGTCGTCTACTATGCTCACGTCGAATGTGGCTGATGTAGCATAAGCAGGCACCTCAACTGCAATCACGTTGTTTGCGGCTACCGGGGCAGTCATGTAATCAACTGCAGTGGCGGTGGCACCGTCCTTCACAGTCAGGTATACGGTATGCGCTTTTGGCTGTGCGGCCGAGATGCTCATGTTCACGGCAAACGGTGCATCGCCTTCAGTTGCCGTCAGTGTAGGTGCTGAGAAAGCAACGGCTGGCGTAGCACTGAAGCTGAAGCGAGCCGATACCGGCACGTGGTCCGAGGTGGTGTTTCTGTAGCTCGGGATCAGGCTGAGCAATTGGTTTTCAATTGTAACAGATTCCTCGATATACTCATCCACCAAAGATTTAGACACGATGATGTGGTCAAGGAAACTCTGGAAAGAGCCACTCGCGTAGGTATAGCCACCAGCTACACTCAGGTCGTAGGTCAGTGCTTTGTAGTTTTCGTCCTGCACAAACGGGCTCAGGGTAGAAGGCAGGTCGTTTACTACAGAAACGTCCACATCGTCGTTCATATCGCCCAGCATCACCAGGTTTACGTTCGGGTACTGTGCCGCCAGGCTGTCTTTCAACACCTGCACGTCGTACTTGCGCTGGTTGTATGGCGTCACGTTGGTACCGGAGTTGGCTCTGGTATGGAGGTTCACCACATAAATCTGCTGCGTCACGCCATTTACTGTTGCTTCCAGTTCCACCATCAGTGGCAGACGACCGCTTGCCCAAAAACTGGTCTGTGCAGCCGGGTAATCTGGCAACGTAGCTGTACCGGCAATCACATCCTGATATAGTTTGTGGAGCAGCACTTTCTGGCTCTTCACTTTAATTACGTCCTTCTTGTAGGCAACATAAAGTTTTTGTGGTACCAGGTTGCGGCTTGGGTCCCAGGAGTACGAATGCACATCAGAGCGAACGAAATCATAGGCTGGCAACTCAGCTATCAGGCTGGCCATAGCGGCATCGTTTGCAATCTCCTGGAAGGCAATGATATCAGCGTCCAGTGTCTGTAGTGCCTTTTTAGCGTTAGCAAACTGCAGTTCCTCATTATCCGGACCTAATTCTGCGCCTCTGTCGTCTTTGTCAGCGCCAAACCACTCCAGGTTCCAGGACACGATGTCCAGGGTGCTGCTTTTCGGCAGGGAGGTGCCGGTCAGGTTTCCTTTCACCACAGAGAAATCGCCGCTTGTGTAGGTCAGTTGACCAGTGGAGCGTAACTTGGTGCTGCCTGGCTTATAACGCAGGTATACCTGGTTTGAAGCACTCGCTTCAGCAGCAGTATAAGTCAGGGAAGAAGCGTATACCTGTCCGTTTTTGGAGAGCTCGAAATCGGTACCTACTGACAGCGTCATACCTGCCGGGTAGCCCAATGCAGAGAAACTGAAGGTATAAGGAGCAGAAGCATTCGGTACTTCCACCAATCCAAAGTCCACGCTGAAGTCACTGGCAACCAACAGTTGGTCTACATTCTCCACAGCGAAATCGTCCAGGGTCCAACGGGCAGCATTTACGTCAACTCCAGAGGTATAGACGAAAGCCACATGCACAGATGCACCTTTGTAAGCAGTGAGGTTCACAATCGACTGCTTCCACACGTCAGAAGCGGCAGCCGGGAAATCGCCATTCAGTTCTGTCCAGGTGGCAGTGGCAGGTGCGCTGCTGCCATCATAGTCTGTCGACACCATCAGTTTCAGACCAGGACCTGTAAAGGCAGTACGGCTCCAGAAAGAAAGGGCGGCAATGTTGAAATCAGCAAGGTCCAGCGCAGGAGAAATCATCCAGTCTTCGTTGTCTTGGGCGCCGCCGGCATAACCGTTAATTTGCACGCCGTTGTTACGTGGGTTTTCAGCAGTTTCTCTTCCGAAAGTCGTACAGCCCCATACCTGGTCGCCAGTTACGCTATAGGCTTTCCAGCCGCCTGGCAGTGTGGTAGAGCAGTTGTTAAAGTCCTGAGCAAATGGGCTAACTGCATTGGCTGTCAGCTCAGTTACGACAGTAGCTATACCTTGGCCACTATGCGAAAGCGTGCCCGACAAAGCGCCTGTTGTAGTTGGCGTTACCTGCACAAACACAGTAGGGTTGGCGGCCATCTCCTCAGCTGTGAAGGAAAGGTTGGTAACGAAACCAGAAGTCGCCTGTTTTGAAACAATGAAGCCTCCTGTCGCCGTTAGTTGCACATTGTCGGTGATGTTGGCGCTGGTCAAGGTATATGAAACAGTAGTTGGCTGACCGGCGGCCACTTCACCAAAGGCAAGTGAAGCAGGCGCCAGCACGATGGGATTCTTGCTGTCGCTCAGGCTAGTCACCTCAATGTTGTCCACGGCAAAGCTGGGTCTGGAGCCGCCGCCGCTGATCTGGCGTGTAGCCCAGCGCAACTGCACCACCTCCTGGTTTTCAGCTGCCTCTGGTAGCGTTACGGTAAAAGATTCTACTTTCTGAGGCTCCGTGTTACCGCTCGTAGCCCATTTCTCCGTGTTGTTCTGGTATCCTGTACCTTCAATGTTGATAAAATTTCCGCTTGTTCCAACGCGGTATTGCAGCACGATTTCGTTGATACGGGTATTGCTTCCACCGTCATATGGATTGCGCAGCGTCATCATATCAAAAGCCACATTGACAGCAGTCTTTTGCAATGTGTTGATGGCAAAGGCCAGGCTCAGGTCTACAGAACCGCTATTCAGCAAACCTATCTTGCCATTGTAGTTGTGAATCGTACCATTGGTGGTGGTAGATGTACTGTTGGCCAACATGGCTCTGTCAGCAGTCGCCGGAGTTGTTCTGAAGCTAGCTCCGGGACTAGTAGCCAGTAACCATCCTTGCCATCCGTCTGGATACGCAGTAGAAGCATGCTCCAGGCTAGAGAAGTCCTGCGAATAAGGCAGCGGCTGTGGCTGCGGGTTTGTCTGCGCTAAGGCTTCTCCGCCAGCCAAAAAGGCACAGCTGACCAGCACAAAAGCAGAGGCTTTTTGTAGATGTTTAAACATAGGTATAAGAGAGATTTGATTTCTGATAAGTAGGAGACGCGAGAGTGTACTGCACTGTCGCGCAATGGGATACGGGCACAGATGAGCGCATGAAGATCCATCGGATACAAAGGTAAGCAGACGCTTTCAATCCAATGTTAACAAAACATTAATATAATTTTAAATGTATATTTTAGACCTGCTATACCTTAGCCAGGGCCTGCTCAATGTCCTTTATTAAATAGTCGGCATCCTCCAGTCCGATATAAAAGCGCACCAGGTTGAAAGGGAGCTTGCCTGAGTACTTCCCTTCTTTGTTGTAGTAAGCGGCTGCCGGGTAGATCAGTGACTCATGCCCACCCCAGGAGGCGGCCATCAGGAAGTGCTGCAGGCTGTTGCAGAAATCTTCCACCCGCTGCATATCGTCTGATCGGAGCGCAATCGTGAACTGCCCGGTATTGTTGCGCAGCTGTTTTTTGGTCAGTTCGAACTGCGGGTTCGAGGGCAGGAAAGGGTAATAGATCTTCTCAACCTTCTCCTGCTTTTCCATCCAGGCCACCACCTTTCGGGTCGTCTCGGCGACACGTTCCATGCGTATGGGCAGCGTGCGCAGACCGCGTATCAGCAGCCAGGCATCGTGCGGTGCCAGGATAGCGCCAAGCGTCATAAACTCTCCCCCGAATATCCTGTTGATCATGTCGCGACTGCCGCAGATGACGCCGCCCATGGTGTCGGAGTGGCCACCGATGTACTTGGTGCAGGAGTGCACAACCAGGTCAACGCCCATCTGCAGGGGGTTTTGGTTGAGCGGGGAGGCAAAGCTATTGTCGATGATGGTGCTGCAGCCATGCGCTTTGGCTAGTGCCGCAATGGCTGCTATATCCTGCTGCTCAAAGGTAAAGGAGTTCGGGCTCTCCAGGTATAGCAACTTCGTGTTAGGCCGCATGGCCTGGCGATAGTTCTCTGTGTCGGTACCGTCCACCATGGTCACTTCTACCCCGAACCTGGGCAGGAAGCGTGTCATCAACATATTCGTCCAGCCGTAGGGTTTATCAATCGACACTACATGGTCACCTGCCTTTAGCTGCGAAAGCACTGCCGCAGAGACGGCCGCTATCCCGCTTCCAAAGGCAATGGCATGCTCCGCTCCTTCCAGTGCCGCCATCTTTTTCTCGAACATGGTCACAGTGGGGTTGTTGCCGCGGGTATACAGGTAAGACTCCGCCTCATTCTGAAGCATTCGCCGCATCTCGTCCACTGTTTTACTGGCGAAATTGCTGGTCTGCAGGATGGGAGGCGTTACTGCATTAAAGTACAGTTCGCGGTCTTCGCCCAGTTCGTTGAGGATGTAAGATAGGTCCATGGTATAAGGGTTGTATCCCCCTCTTGTACTCTTATTTCGGACTTCGGGTTATCAATGTTCCCTCTCACAATTACCTCTCTTTTACAGGTATAGGCATGACCAAAACCTGCCTTTAAAGCAGCCACTGCAACAGCATTTTACGGGCATAGAAAATATTTTTCTGATAGTTCATAAACTACTGATTATCAGACCAATAAAATCATTAAAACACTACATTTATACCTGAAATATGCAACTGTTAGCAGGCTAAAAATGTTGTAAATACATGAAAGAGAAAGAAGAAGAAAACATCATATCCATGTATCCGGAAGAGCAGAAACAGCTGGACAAGGAATGGTATAAATCCATCCCGGCGCAGGTGTTCCTGAACTACTTTTTCGCGATCAATTACCACCTCGACCACTATGAAGGGATGGGTCTGCAGCAGCTGGCTTACTTTAAGGATGTACCTGCTGCGTTATCGGATGAAGATCTGGAAGCGGTGAAGAAACTCTTGCTCAACAGCTGGAATACAGAGTATGCTCTGCGCACCACAGCCGAATTGGGCGATGAGAACTATATCCGAAATGCCCTGCACTGGACGTTTCCGCAGGCTTACTATACCGTGTTTGCAAGTTTGCAGGCTTTCCTGCATACCCGCCAAATCAAGACCAGCAATGAGTCACTGGTGATGCGCGAAGCGGGCCGCCTGATCGTGAAGAATGCTTACCCGCAGGCGATGAGCTTTTATGCATCGGGGCACTACGATGACTTCCGCATCAACCGTTTGCCGCTGGCGCATTACAAGCCGGGCTTGCAGATTGCGGGCAAGGAGCTCGAAGCGCAGTCGCAGATCGGTCAGTTTCTGAAGACCACGCGTCGCATGAAGGCTAAATCTGTGCGACAGCAGGTGCAGGCAAACCCGAACACCGCCATCCGCAGCAGCCGCACGGGTGAAGTGTTGCAGAAGTTTGGTCCGCAGCATTGGCAGCAGCTGACTTGGCGCATGGGCTATACCACGCTGTTCGATTTGCTTGCCAGGTTGCGCATCTCCAGCTCACACCGCGAGATCGAGCGCTTCGTGCAGTCCGATATCGACTTCAAGCTGTTCCACGACTCGCTGCTTCAGATTGTGAGCTACCTGAACGGTATACATGAGTGCTATGTGGCGCAGGCCATGAGTCTGCAGCAGTACGAGGCCTTTGTGCAGGAACTGCCGGCCTATCTGCAGAACTCGTTTGTGGCAGCCAGACTGCAGGATAAAGTAAAACCGCTTTTGCAGGACGACGAGCAGCAACTCCGCACCGCTGCTTAAGTCCGATTTATTCTACTACATATATGGGAGCCCCGGCAAGTTTTGCTTGCCGGGGCTTTTTTTGTCTGAATCTTTACATAGGGCCCCTACCCCAAGGATTTACAGGATTAAAGAATTGACAGGATTATCGTGCACGATTAACATCCCCCTGCCACCTTCAAAGGGGGAGTTTTCCGCACTGCCGGTTCTCAGGTATAAGTCTTAATTGTGACTGTGACAGGCCACTGATAGGTATAGCAAGACTAACTTGCACGTTCACTACGAAGCAATTCACCTCAGCCAGGTGCTCTTTACGACACTCCACTGTCCGAGCGTTCAGCGAGTTTGGAGGGTCTTGACCTTTTTGCTTACTTTTTGTGTCAAGACAAAAAGTGAGTGCCCGCCGCACAGGCGAAGCAATAGAACAAGATTGGTTGCTATACCTACAACACGCAGTTGAAACACAGCAAGGTATAATCAGCTATACCTGGGCCAGAGGCCCCACCATATTAGTCTCGAGCGAGGACGCTCGCGCCATAGGACATTGCCCGCCGCACAGGCGAAGCTATAATACAACACAGTTTACTACACCTGCACCAGCCGTGACTACAAAGCATAGCCCATGCACAATTGCAACCCCCTACTCCATTTCTCTACTCTATTACCCTTAACCTTTAACAATCACCAATTAACCTTTTAAAAGCTGCTGATTATTTAGCAATTTTGCAGTTTATATATAACAGTCACCTTTAGTACTAAAATCGCATGCAACTCAGCGAACAGGAACTACGCAGACGCCACGAGCGCGAAGAGCTGGAGAAAATGGGCATTAACCCATATCCATCCGAAACATTTGAAGTGACGGCCACGGCCAAAGAGATAAAGGAGAATTTCGATAAGGAGAAGAACAACTACCAGGAAGTAACTCTGGCTGGTCGCTTGATGAGCCGCCGCGTGATGGGCAAAGCCTCGTTTGCTGAACTCATGGACAGCACCGGTCGAATCCAGATCTACGTTTCCCGCGACGACATTGCCCCGGGCGAAAACAAGGACATGTACAACACCGTGTTCAAAAAGATGCTCGACATCGGTGACTTCATCGGTATCAAAGGCTATGCTTTCATCACACAGGTAGGTGAGATTTCGGTACACGTAACGGAGCTGAAGGTATTGACCAAGTCACTTCGTCCGCTGCCGATCGTAAAGCGTGAGGTTGATGAGAACGGCAACGAGATCGTGCACGATGGTTTTACAGACCCGGAACTGCGTTACCGCCAGCGTTACGTGGACCTGATTGTGAACCCACACGTGCGTGAGACGTTCCGTAAGCGAACGCAACTGGTAAACTCCATGCGTTCATACCTGACAAATCAAGGCTACCTAGAAGTAGAAACCCCTATCCTGCAGCCACTGTACGGCGGTGCGGCGGCGCGTCCGTTCAAGACGCACCACAACACGCTGGACATGACGCTATACCTGCGCATTGCCAACGAGCTATACCTGAAGCGCCTCATCGTAGGTGGTTTCGATGGTGTATTTGAGTTTGCCAAGGACTTCCGTAACGAAGGTATGAGCCGTTTCCACAACCCGGAGTTCACGCAGGTGGAACTGTACGTAGCCTACAAAGACTACAACTGGATGATGGACCTGGTAGAGGAAATGGTGGAGAAAGTAGCCATGGACCTGCACGGTACTACAGAGGTAAAAGTAGGTGAGAAAATCATCAACTTCCAGCGCCCTTGGAAGCGTTTCACTATGTTTGAGGCCATCGAGCACTTCACCAAGATCGATATCTCGGAGATGGAAGAGCCGGAACTGCGCCAGACAGCTGAGTCGCTAGGTATAAAAGTGGATCCAAAACTGGGCAAAGGCAAGATTATCGACGAGATCTTTGGTGAGACCTGCGAGCCATACCTGATACAGCCGACTTTCATCACCGATTACCCAGTGGAAATGAGCCCGCTGGCCAAGAAGCACCGCGACAAGCCGGGTTTGGTAGAGCGTTTCGAAGCGATCTGCAACGGCAAGGAAATCTGTAACGCCTTCTCTGAACTGAACGACCCGATCGATCAGCGCGCCCGTTTTGAGGAGCAGCTGGAGCTTGGCAAGCGTGGCGACACCGAGGCCATGGTGCTGGACGAAGACTTCCTGCGTGCGCTCGAGTACGGCATGCCGCCAACAGCCGGTCTGGGCATCGGCATCGACCGCCTGAGCATGATCATGACCAACTCGCATTCCATTCAGGACGTGCTGTTCTTCCCGCAGATGAAGCCGGAGAAGAGGGAAGAGTAAAAGATAAGATTTCATAAAACAGAAATGGCCCGCTAAGGTATAGCGGGCCATTTCTGTTTTATAGGCGCCGGCATCCTGCCGGTTGCTCTTTAGTATCTGTCTCCAGTTTCGTACCTGTCTCTGTTTTCGCCTGACAGGCTGCTTTTTACCTTATTGGTCACATCTTTCAGGCTTCCTTCTGCCTTGCTGATCCACGACTCTGTCTTAACCCTGCCCGTGCCTAGTTTCTCGTTGATGCCGCGGCCTACCCAGGCGGCGGAGTCGGACAGGCGGCGACGGGTAATGCGGCCACTGTCGGGCGCCATCAGTATACCTGCCAGCACACCTACGCTGGCGCCTGCGAGCAGGCCCATGGCGACCCCCAAGGTGCCGCTGCTCTCCCCATGCGAGCCGGAGGAAGAGTCCTTACGACTGCCGCTGCTATACACAGTACGCTGCTGCGTTTGCGGCTGGTGTTTGGGCTCCCGAACTGAAGAATGTGTTACGTTTCCGCTCGATTCTTTGCCTACGTAGCTGTGTGTTGAGGAAGTTCGTGGGGTGTTGCTGTATGTGCTTTTGGACTCTCCCAGGCTGCTGTAATCCGTTTTCGTTCTCATAGTCTTCTTAGGTTATATGTGAATTCTTTCTTGCCAACTTCTTATATGCTCTAAAATAATAACGGGAGTAAAGTCCGAAGGTTAGCGCAATTCAGCTCAAAAGGCCCTAAAAACAAAGGCCCGCCCCAGTTAGGGACAGGCCATTCATCTTTTCAAAGCTAGTCTTCGCCTCAGCGGGCACATATGCCCCGGGCGTGAGCTAAGCTTTTCGTATAGTTCCTGAAAGGGCTATGTACTAAACGTTAGTTACTGAAGAACCACCTGTGTTTGTACCAGCAGATGAGCCAGTAGAGCCAGTTGATGAAGAGGAAGTAGTGCCGCCAGTGTTGCCACCGTTTTTGTTAGCACTACCCATTTTGTTCATGGCTTCGTTGCTCATGTTCTTGATTTCGTCAAGGCCAGTCTGAAGGTTTTTCTCCAGGTCTTTGCTCAGTTTGTTAGCCCACTTTTTGATGCCAGTTCTGGTCTGCTCACCTGTGTCAGGAGCCATCAGTAGACCTGCAATTACGCCAGCGCTAGCGCCTGCCAACAGGGCAAGCATTACTTTTCCGCTATTATCTTTCATAGTTCTGTTTATTATAAATTGTTGGATTTGGTTTCTTTAATTTCAACTGTTGACCTAATAACGAGGAAGCCATGTATTAAGTTATAACTATACTACAGTTTTATACTATACTGCACCTAATTAACGAAAAAAAGCTCAGCAAAACACTTTGCTGAGCTTTTAATTATGATCAGTGTGCTTTTATAAGTCTCTGATCACTTTCATGATCTCGTTTTTGGTTTTGCCTAATTTCTGCTGCAGACGGCCCCAGAGTTCATCCTCCTGTCCTTCCACATATGTCAGGTCATCTTCGGTGAGCTCGGCGTAGTTCTGCTTCAGCTGGCCTTTTACGTCGTCCCAGGATCCGCGCATCACCAGGCTGCTGCCATCGTCTGTCACCTTGTTGCTCTCGAGCTTGTCCATCAGGTTTTTCACGGTGCGCTCCAGGTCCTCACCGGCTTTGCTCAATGTTCTTTTCAGGCTGTCGCGTGTGTCCGGGCCATTGTTGGGGGCCAGCAGTATACCTGCCGCTACGCCTATTCCAATACCGGCCAGCGTGGCCAGCAAAATCTTTCCTTTTTCGTCGTTCATGTTGTTTATCATGTTCTGGTGCTGTTTATTTGATAAGGCTTGGTTTCTTAAAATAGAAAGTATCGTCCTTATACTTATATTCGATTTATTTTACGTTCCATTACATACGGGGCGGTGCATACTTAGTTTGCAGCATGTTGCTCCGCTCCGTCCTCCAATAAGTGCGTATAAACCACAACAAATAAAACACCATGAAAAAAACAGCGTTCGTAACAGCCTTTCTGGCTCTGAGTGTCTTCTACTCCTGCAAAAACAGCGAAATACCCTGCATCGATCAAGCGAAGATCGACCCTGACCGGATGTGTACCATGCAGTACGACCCGGTGTGCGGCTGCGACGGAAAAACCTATGGCAATGCCTGCACAGCTGACCGCTCCGGTGTGACTTCCTATACCAAAGGCGAGTGCGCCACTAAATCCTAAGCTATACCTGCCAGCCTATGACTGAGAAGAAATATTTCAAGCAGACCAAGCCTTTCCGGGTGCCGACCAACGACGGCAAGCTAATAGAAGAACACTTCGGCAAAGTCTCCACACATACCGACGCCTTCAGCGTGGCCCACATGGTGGCGCCTCCGCACTGGGGAGAGCCACACCAGACGCCGGAGTTCGACGAGATCACCATCGTGCTGCGCGGCCGCAAGCTAATTGAGATTGATGGCGAGGAAGTGGTGGTAGAAGCAGGCGAGTCCATCCTGATCAAAGCCGGGTCACGCATCCGCTACTCCAACCCTTATGACGAGGAAACTGAGTACTGGTCGGTCTGCGTCCCTGCGTTCGATTTCACCAAAGTACACCGGGAGGAGGGTTGATTTGAAGATGGGGAGATTTGGAGATTTGAAGATGTGAGAATTTGAAAATGTGGAGATTTGAAAATCTGGAGATGTGCTGTCGTACATAGACAAGAGTGACCGTGGGTTTCGCTACTTTCCACTTAATTCAAACGAGCAAAAGATCAAAAAAAAGCCCCTGATGCATATAGCACTAGGGGCTTTTCATATTTTAAGGACTTGCGAGATTCATTTTCAAATCTTCACATTTTCAAATCTCCAAATCTTAAGGACTAAGACTGCTTATTGAGCATCTCTACCACATCCTCAGAGATACCCATGTAAGAGAAGCCGCCGTCGTGCATCAGGTTCTGCATGGTCACCATACGGGTCAGGTCAGAGAACAGGGTGATGCAGTAATCGGCGCAAGACTCTGCAGAAGCGTTGCCAAGAGGCGACATCTTATCAGCATAGTCATAGAACGCGTCGAAACCACCCACGCCGGTACCGGCCGTTGTTTTAGTTGGCGACTGCGATACCGTGTTTACGCGCACTTTCTTCAGATTACCGAAACGGTGACCGTAGTTGCGGGCAATTGACTCGAGCAATGCCTTGGCGTGCGACATGTCCGTATAGTCTGGAAACACACGCTGGGCTGCTATGTAAGAAAGGGCAACAATCGAACCCCACTCGTTCATCGCGTCCTGCTTCTCAGCCACGTGCATCACTTTGTGGAAAGACAGCGCCGAGATGTCCAGCGTCTTCTGGAACCACTCGTAGTTCAGATCGCCGTAAGACTTGCCTTTGCGGATGTTCGGGCTCATGCCAATGGAGTGCAGTACGAAGTCGAGCTTACCGCCTAAAATCTCCTGCGCTTTGGCAAACAGGTTTTCCAGGTCTTCCACAGAGGTAGCGTCAGCAGGGATGATCTGCGCGTTGCAGGCTTCAGCCAATTTGTTGATCTCACCCATACGCATCGCGATCGGGGCGTTGGTCAACACAAACTCTGCGCCCTCTTCTTTGGCACGCATCGCTACTTTCCAGGCAATAGACTTTTCGTCAAGCGCTCCGAAAATGATTCCTTTCTTTCCTTTAAGCAGATTATAAGACATGTATTTGTCAGGTTAATGTTTTAAAATTTCATGATTCCCGCCAGTTAGGTATAGTCCGCGGAAATCAGGCAGCAATATAGCAATAACTAGGTATAACTCAAGTTCAAAGCAGCCATCATTCACACAAGCCCGCTTCTCCGTCCATCCCCTTTCCTGTTTTTGGTTTAGGATTCCCGGTAAAGGAACAACTCGGGTGAACTTACAACGATAGCAATTCTTTGGCACTCTTGTAGGCACTCGCACTTGGGTTGGCGCCCGCAATCATGTGGGCGATTTCATCCACACGCTCTTTCTCGCTCAGCTTTTTGATGCGGCTGATCGTGCGGTCTTCGGTGTCATGCTTGTACACGAAGTAATGCGAGTTGCCCTGCGCTGCGATCTGTGGCAGGTGCGAAATGGCAATGATCTGGTGCTTCTGCGCCATTTGCTGCATCATCTTACCCACTTTCACGGCCACCTCACCGGATATACCTGTGTCAATCTCGTCGAACACGATGGTTGGTAGGGCGGTCTTGTCGGCCAGCATGTACTTGATGCTCAGCATCAGGCGGGAGAATTCGCCACCGGAGGCGGCCTTCACCAAACTTTGTGGCTGGGCTCCTTTGTTGGCACTGAACAGAATGCTGATCTCGTCGGTACCAGTAGCGGTTGGTGCGGCGGCTTTGTGCTGAATGACAATGCGGGCGTTCGGCATTCCGAGTTCGGCCAGCAAGGTATAGAGCTCCTTTTCGAACTGGCCAAACGAGGCTTTACGACGCTCCGAAAGCACAGCAGCCTTCTCCAGCATTTCCTTTTCGGCCTCTTTCATGGCTTTTTCGGTGCTGGAAAGGGCATTGTCCAGGTTGAGGACACTGCCTACTTTGTTTTCGAGTTCGCGTTGTATTTCGAGGAGCTCTGCAATGGTCTGCACCTGGTGCTTTCGCTGCAAGGTATAGATGGTGTTCAGGCGCTCCTGCACCTCCGTGGTGCGCGCCGGGTCTGCTTCCGTGCGACGCTCAGCGTCCTCCAGTTCACCGGCCACGTCGTTGAGCTCGATCATGCAGCTCTCGGTGCGTGTGCGCAACTCTTCATATTTCGGTGAGAAAGCAGCTAACTGATTGATCAATTGCACGGTGTCTTTCAGGGCCGAAGTGATGTTAAACTCGGATTCAGTGAGGTACTGCACGGCCTGCGTCAGCTTCAGTTTTATGTCCTCGGCATTCTCCAGCTCCTTCAGTTCTGTCTCCAGCTGCTCCTGCTCGTCTTGCTGCAGGTTGATCTCTTCGAGTTCGTTGAGCAGGAAAGTGTTGTAATCCAGCTCCTTCTGCGCCTGCGCCAGCTGATCGGTCAGTTTCTTGTAGTCGCCTTCGAGCTTCTTATACCTGCGGTACGCCTCGTTGTAATCTTTCAGGTAGGAGAGATTGCCCGCATAAATATCCAGTGAGGTGTTGCCCGCATAGATGTCGAGTATGTTGAGCTGGAAACTGGTGTCGCCTAATTGCAGCGTGTCGTGCTGCGAATGGATGTCCATCAGGTTCTCCCCTATTTTGCGGAGCACATCCAGCGTTACCGGCGTGTCGTTCACAAAGGCACGCGACTTTCCGCTCGGGCTGATCTCGCGGCGTAGAATGCACTGTTCATCAAAGTCGAGGTCTTCGGCTACAAACACCTCTTTGAGGTTATACTGTGAAATATCAAACACCCCCTCAATCACGCACTTCTGCTCCTGGTTGAAAAGCAATTTAGAATCAGCACGGTTACCAAGCAACAGTCCGATGGCGCCCAGCATAATGGACTTACCGGCACCGGTTTCACCAGTTATAATATTGAGCACCGGCGATGGATTCATTTCCAACTGCTCTATCAGTGCGTAGTTTTTTATTTTAAGATCAATCAGCATATATCAGGATGCAAGACGCTTGTCACAAGGTATAAGACTTAATGCCCGGACTTAGTTCGATAATTCAGGTGTATTTTAATAAGGTGCTTCAATGTCGTAAATCACTTCCTCTACCTCCGCCACAGGTATAGTGTGCCTGCTACGCCGGCCGTCGAGTAACTCCAGTTCTTCAGCGGAGACATGCTGCAACACGCCCTGCACCACCACGCGGGTTCTCAACACCACTTGCACCGTCTGCTGTTGCAGAAGATCGGGCAGGTGGTCGGCCAATTTGTTTCGATTGATTCTGATCTGGCGTTTGCCCATAGGTATAGCGCACAGGTATACCCATCCGCCCCGTGAAGATACGCGCTTTCTGTGAAATTTGGAAAAGGCTTAGCGTTGGAGAAGTACTTCGTATTTGGTGTTGTTGGTAGGGTCCACCTGCGTGAGCAAGGTATAAGCGGCCTGCTTATCGGCGGGAGCGGCCGTTTTGAAAATATTCACCAACTCATCTGACTTGGCTTCAAAAAAAGAGCGGATCACCGCCGCGCCGGGCTTCTGCTGCGATATCTTCTGGATGTTCCTTAACACGTCGAGCGTCGCCTTGCGGGCTTTTTCCGGGTCCTGCACCATCAGGTCCATCCCCTGGCGATGCATGGTATAGATGCCCTCCCGAAACGGTACAAACACCGGGTCCTGCATGTTGTCGATCATCCAGTAGCGGTTGCGGTTGCCCTCAAACGGACGCCAACCTGGAAAAATAGAGTTCTGTGAAGCTGCCAGGTTCAGGATGCCACGTGCCCGGTCAAAAGAAGGTGAGCCGCCCAGTTTGGCAAAGCTGTCGTTATCAATCCCGATGATCATGTAGGCGTAGTAAGCAAGCATGGCCGACAGGTTACCGGTAAAATTATTTTCGGCAAAGTCGAGCGGTTGAGCCTCGTTAAACTGGAAAAGCCAGTCGCGGTCGATAAACGAGAAAAGTGTGGATTCGTAGCCGGTACCGTAAGCTGGCCGTACCGACACAACCTGCACATTGGCCCGGAAAGTACCAACTTCAGGCATCTCGGTCAGGTTGATCAGGATGCGGCACTTAATGCGCTCATCTACTCTGTAAGATTGGTTTGTCCAGCGGCGGTTGTTCATGAACTCGAAAATGCGGTTCTGCATTTCGGTGAACAATTGCCGGTCTGCAAAAGCTACTTGTTCGCTGTTAACCACCACATCGCACTGCAACTCCTGGGCGCGAGTTCCCAGGGCCATTCCCATCACACACAGCAAAACAAACAGTCGCTTAAACATAGAGTCTCTCCCAGATCAGGTTGACGATATCCTGTGCCACTTCGCTTTTGTGTTTCAACTCAAAAGCTGTGGTATTATCTTCCTCAATAATAGTGATTTTATTTGTATCGTGCTTAAAACCAGCGCCCGGATCATTGAGCGAATTCAGCACGATCATGTTCAGGTTCTTCTTTTTCAGCTTCTCGCGGGCGTTACTGTCTTCGTTGTCTGTCTCTAAAGCAAAGCCTAAGGCAAACTGATCGTCTCGCTTCTCTTTGCCGAGCGCAGCTGCTATATCAACGTTCTTCACGAGTTCAATCGTCAGTTCGGCACCGGTTTTTTTTATCTTTTTGGTAGCAACGACTTTGGGTTTGTAATCGGCTACAGCGGCAGCAAATACCCAAATATCAGCTGCAGGAGCCAGCTGTTTTACGGCCGCATACATTTCATCGGCTGTCGTGACAGGTATAACCGTTATACCTTCGTGCTGTGCCTGCAGGTTAGTAGGGCCAGCCACGAGCTTTACTTGTGCGCCCCGACTGGCAAAGCACTCGGCCAGTGCATAGCCCATTTTGCCGGTCGAGTGATTGCCGATAAAGCGCACCGGATCAATCGGCTCATACGTTGGGCCGGCGGTCAGCACCACGGTTTTGCCCTCAAACAGTTTTTCCAATGCCTGAAAAGTGGTTTTCTAGTACGCGAATAATTTCCTCGGGCTCTGCCATACGCCCCTGTCCTACCAGTCCACTGGCCAGTTCGCCATACCCTGCTTCAATAATGGAGTTTCCATACCCCCGCAGTTTGGTGAAGTTGGCTTGCACTGCCGGGTGCCGGTACATGTCCAGGTCCATGGCCGGAGCCACAAACACCGGGCAACGTGCCGACAAATAAGTAGCTGATAATAGGTTGTCACATAACCCGTTGGCAAATTTGGCTACTGTGTTGGCGCTGGCAGGCGCTACCACCATGGCATCGGCCCAAAGACCCAGCTCCACGTGGTTGTTCCAGACACCCTGCTCGTTGAGCACAAACTCGGTGAGCACCGGCCGTTTGGAAAGGGTCGCCAGCGTGAGCGGGGTTATAAAGGCAGAAGCAGAAGTGGTCAGGATTACCTGTACTTCTGCTTCTGCCTTCACGAGTAGGCGGACCAGCATGGCTGCTTTATAAGCAGCTATACTCCCGCAAACTCCCAATACTATTTTCCGATTCCGGAGCATGCGCCTTACAGCGATATTTCGTCAGTCTCTACGTCTGGTGTACGAACGTATACATTGCCTTCCAGGAATTCCTCGATAGCCAGGTTAGTTGGTTTTGGCAGGCGCTCGTAGTATTTAGAAATTTCGATCTGCTCACGGTTCTCGAATACCTCCTCCAGGTTATCCACTGTTGTCGCAAACTCAGCCAACTTAGAGTTCAACTCTTCCTTCAGCTTCACAGAGATCTGGTTTGCTCTTTTAGAGATCACCGAAACAGACTTGTACACATTGCCGGTCTGCTTTGCGAAGTCGGCCATGTTACGGGTAACGATTGATGATGGAACGATTGCCATATATACTTGATTTATGAATTGCTTGGGTTAGTTTTCTTTATTTTCTCGAGTTCTGACTGCGTGCTGGCGTATACCTGCTCGGCACTACGCAGAAAACGGCTGTCCGGATACTGGTCGATGAAGGCCTGGTAGAAGTCAATTGCCTCTGTGAAACGCTCCTGCTGCTTGTCCGGCACACTATCCAGCCCGTAACGGTACTGTGCATCTATTCTCAAATAAGAGGCTTCCTCAGCATAAGGGGAAGACGGATTTTCACGCAGGAAGTTTGTGAATGCCACTACAGCCGACTTATAGTTACGCAGCTTATAATACAGGCGGGCACTTTCAAAGGACTTCCGATCCAGTTTGGCGCTCAGATCATCGAACATTGTGTTGGCCTCTGCCGCATATTGGCTGTTCGGGTAGCGCACCAGGAATTCCTGGATCGACTCCATGGCCGTTACGGTGCTGGTCTGATCCTGTTCAAAGTCCGGCGAGTCGTTGAAGAGTGACTTGGCCTGCAGGAACATCGCCTCTTCAGCCAACTCGCTGCGCGGGTATGTCTCGTAGAAAGTGCGGAACTGGAAAGCGCTCAGCATATACTCCCGCTGCTGGTAGTGCGTGTTGGCGTAGTAGAAACGGGCTTTCTCGGCCTCTTCTCTTCCCGTCATCAAAGGCATTACCTGCTCCAGCAATTGGTTGGCACGGTAGTAGTCTCCTTTCTCGTAGTATTCGAGCGCGGCTTTGTATTTCAGGTCAACGTCGTTGCTTTTCAATAGCTTTTGGAAGTTGCTGCAGCTGGTTGCAAAAACCAACAGGCACAACATTACGACGGTATGCAGGATTCCTTTGTTCATGAACGGGCAAAATTATACAATATCCCTGTGATTTACAAGCGTGAAAATATAGTGTTTACTGGCGGACCGGCGTCGGTTTGGCAGCAGGCTTTTTGCCTTTGGACTGACCTGACTTGGTTCCCGATGCCTTGCCTTTTGCTGGCGTACCGACTTTTGCAGGCGCAGCCGGTTCTTTTACCGATGCCCGCGGGTTCACCACCTCATTCTTATCGGGTCTGAGTTCTTCCAGCCAGGCAAATCCCTCCAGCCTTCGATCAGAGGCCTGCAACTCGTGCGGTGGTATGAATTTAGCCTCCGGATTAACAAGAAACGAAATAGATTTGACTTTATTTTCTGCAAAGTTTAAAACCATATCGCTACACACGGCCCGGTTCATACCTGTCAGCACCGAATCGCCCTCCAGCGCAAAATAAATGCTCTCGCCGTTGCCATTCACATTCACCCGCCGCATGCGGCCGTCCTGAAAATGCGCCACCATGTTGCGGCCTTTCACCTGGTTGTAGTTCTGGAGTGAGTCTTCGGAGGTGATAAATGAGTTATTGAAGATGTACATCTTGTCGATGGTCTTGTTGCGCATGTGGATGCGGATGGTATCGCCCACGATCTGGCTCTGCTCACTCCACAGTGTTGGGTTGCGGTGCATGTACATCAGCGAGTCAGTCCTGTTGTAGCTGAGCGAGTCGCACGTGCCCTGCAGGTCTGATTTGAAGATCTTCACGTTGTTAAAAGCGAACAGCATACTCGGCTGTCCGTCTGCCTTTGCCTCGCGGGAAATAAGCGAATCGGCGGACATGTACAGCGTGTCGCCGTCCATGATCGATTCCATCACCGGATTGCCCCATACCTTGGCCACGCCCTGCTCGCGCCAGTACCGACCGACCTGTCCGCGTATGGTCACGTCGTCTTTGAGGGAACGCATGGTCATATTCACTTTCGCCTCTCCGTAGCCACGGGCTTCGTCATAGTACAGGTCATCGCCTCCCAAACGGTACTCCGGCGTCACGATATAGGCATTGCGACCAAAGCGCGACACTTTGGTGACGGTATTGTAAGTACCCTGTTCCGCATAAAGGTCGCCATTCTGGCCTTTTATAAAAGTTGGCCCCTGGAAGTAAACTACCTTGGTTTCGGTGTTGTAGCGCATGTTCTGCGCCGTGATCTCGTAGTCTGGCGAGAACACTTTTACGTTCTGCTGGAAGGTGAAGACCTTGGAATTCGTGTCATATGTGCCGCGCTGGCTCTGCAGGCGGTTTTCGGGCTGCACGATGGTGCCGCCTTCGGTATAAACTGCCGTGCGTGAATCCATATTGTAGTCCAGGGTTGGCGTCGTGAGCGTCATGTTGGGGTCCTGCATAGTCACGCCGCCACTCATTTTGGCGGTGCGTTTGGCGCCATCGTAAATCGCCTTCGTGCCTGTCATCGTTACGGTATCGGCCTGGTTGATGCGCACGTTACCAAAAGCCTCCAGTATTTCGCTGTCACGGTACTGGTACACTGAATCAGCATAGAGCAATGTCTCCTTCTGCTTAAAAATCACATTGCCGATCAGCTTGTTGACACGCTTCCCATTGATGATTGTGCCTATCAATTCTTCTGTATTTTTCAATTGCACCCGATCCTGCTGTCCCTGCTGCTGAGGCCCTTGCTGTGCCGGCGTTTGCATCGGACGTGCTGTATCCTGCTGTGGTGTCGTGCGGGGTTGTTGGGGAGCCTGCTGCGGTTGGTTGAGGCGCGGCTGTGGTGGCTGTTGCTGCGGCACAATTTTGGGCGGCTGCGGCGGACGAACTTTCTGCGCCGCCTGTCGCGGAGTCACCGGAGGCTTCTGCTCCTGCGCCAAAACTGTCAGCGACAATAGCGTAAAGAGAATAGAATAGACTAGTTTTGTGATGTTCATGCTTTATGGACAAAAGACAAGGGCTTGATCAGAGATGACGTTTCATTCCAACGTTGCTATACCTGCAGCCTTTGCCTGATCTTAACTTCAAAATTATAAAAAATATACCAGCCGCTGCCTTATGCTACAGAAAGTTTCCGGTTTCATCCAATCCCATACCCTTTGCGAGCCCGACAGCAAAATACTGGCGGCTGTGAGCGGCGGCATTGACTCCATTGTGCTTTGCGAAGTGCTGCACCAGCTTAAGTATACGTTTGCCATTGCACATTGCAACTTCGGGCTACGTGCCGAAGACGCAGAGGCCGACCAACTCTTCGCCAAAAAACTGGCCAAAAAGTACGAGGTGCCCTTCTTTACCGAGAATTTCGACACCCGGGCCTTTGCTGCGCAGGAGAAACTTTCGACCCAGATGGCAGCCCGCACACTCCGCTATACCTGGTTTGAACAGGTGCGCCAGCAGGAAGGTTACGACTATATTGCCACAGCCCATCATAGCAACGACCTGACAGAGACCATATTGCTGCACCTCACCAAGGGCACAGGTATAGCAGGGTTCCACGGTATACCTGCCAAAAACGGCTACATCATCCGGCCAATGCTCACCGTTACTAAAGACGATATTTTCGATTTCGTGACCGAGCAGCGACTGATCTGGCGCGAAGACACCTCCAACGAGACAACAAAGTACCAGCGCAACAAAATCAGGCATGAGGTAATTCCGGTGCTCAAGGAAATCAACCCGAACCTGGAGGAAACCATGCAGCATACGGCCGAGCGGGTAAGTCAGGCCGAGGCCATCGTGCACGCCTACATCGACAACCTGCGCCAGCAAAGTATAAAGGAGGCCGAAGACGCCGTATACCTGTCATTGGTGCCGCTGCAGAACGCGACGGGTCTGCCGGTTGTGCTGCACGAGCTGTTGAGACCTTTTAATTTCAGCTATACCGTGGTACTGGAACTGGTGGAGGCGCTGGAAGGTATACCGGGCAAACAATTCGACTCGCCGAGCCATACCCTGGTCAAAGACCGCGACCAGCTCGTGATCACGCCCCGCAACCTGAGTCGCTTTGGCAGTGTAAGCATAGCCGAAGGACAGACTGAAGTAAACGAGGAGCACGTATACCTGACGCTGCGCTATGTACCTGCCAGTGAGTATAAGCTCAACACAAAACCCCATGTGGCTGCCCTGGATGCCGGCTTACTTAAATTCCCGCTGAAGTTGCGCCCCTGGCAGGAAGGCGACTGGTTTGTACCGCTCGGCATGAACGGCAAAAAGAAAATCAGCGATTTCATGATCGACAAGAAGATCCCGGCCAACCTTAAAGCCAAAACGCTGGTATTGGTATCAGAGCAGTCTATTGTCTGGATTGTGGGCCAGCGACTCGATAACCGCTTTAAAGTAACTGAGAAGACGGAACAGGTGCTGGAGGTCTCGTTGCAGCGGAAGCCTGCGGCTTCCTGACAAATGAATCCTGGACAAAAGCCTTCATGTACGGATAATTAAAAATCCTTTGTCTTTTGTCACATAGTCTTTTGTCCGAAAAGCACGCTTTTAACAATAGATTTTTCTAATTTTACGGAAGTAAACTGATTCTCAAACCATAATTAAAGTATATCCTACAATGAAAGTAACCGTAGTTGGAGCTGGTAACGTTGGTGCGACATGCGCCGATGTATTGGCTTACCGCGAAATCGCGAACGAAGTAGTTTTAGTGGATATTAAAGAAGGTTTTGCTGAGGGCAAAGCGCTTGATATCTGGCAGAAAGCTCCCATCAACCTATACGACACGCGCACTGTTGGCGTAACCAACGATTACAGCAAAACTGCGGGTTCTGACGTGGTAGTAATCACATCTGGTCTGCCACGCAAGCCGGGCATGACGCGCGATGACCTTATCTCTACCAACGCCGGTATCGTGCAGTCGGTAACAGAAAACATCGTAAAGCACTCGCCTGACGCCATCATCATCGTGGTTTCTAACCCACTTGACGTGATGACCTACGCAGCGCATATCACCTCTAAACTGCCACGCACCAAGGTTATGGGTATGGCTGGTATCCTGGATACTGCCCGCTACAGAGCATTCCTGGCTGAGGCCCTGAACGTATCTCCAAAAGACATCCAGGCAGTACTGATGGGTGGCCACGGCGATACCATGGTTCCACTTCCACGCTACACAACAGTAGGTGGCATCCCGGTAACTGAGTTGATCGACGAAGAAACACTGAACGCTATTGTTGACCGCACCAAGAACGGTGGTGGTGAACTGGTGAAACTGATGGGTACTTCTGCCTGGTATGCACCGGGTTCTGCGGCTGCTCAGATGGTGGAGGCGATCGTGCGCGACCAGCGCCGTGTATTCCCTGTTTGCGTGAAGCTCGAAGGTGAGTATGGCATCGATGGCGTATACCTGGGTGTTCCGGTAATCCTGGGTAAGAACGGTATCGAAAAAATCATCGAACTGCAACTGAACGAAGACGAGAAGCAACTGCTTGAAACCTCACGCGGTCACGTGAAAGAAGTAATGGAAGCGCTGGATAACATCAACGCCTCCAAAGCTTAATCGCTATACCTACTTATTGATACGAAATGCGCCGCTTCTGCAAAGGAGCGGCGCTTTTTTTGTTTGAATTTTTACATAGGGGCCTTACCCTCAGGATTGACAAGATTCTCACAGATACCGGGTCCAACCACCCCTACCCCCTCCTTATCCAAGGCGGGGAATCTGTAACTACCAATTCTCTAGGTATATACTATGTAGCTACAGTTTCATGTGCACGATTAACATCCCCCTGCCCCCTTCAAAGGGGGACCTTTCTGCCATTGCTATAGTTAGGTATAAGTGCTGTAGGATTTGACACATGCCATACGTACCACTGGCAGGTATAGCAAGGCTAACTTGCACCTGCGCCATGAAACAAACAGCATTAGCCAGGTGCATTTTTCGACGCTCCACTGTTTGAGCGTTCAGCGAGTTTGAAGCGTCTTGATTTTTTTGCCTACTGGGGGTAGGGGCCCTCTTTCTTTTCATCAAGGAAAAAAGTAAGGCCTGCCCGGCCAGGGCAAGCTATAAAACAACATAGGTTGCTATACCTTAGTACAAGCCTTAGCTACACAGCAAAAACTGCCCGCCGCACAGGTGAAACTATAAAGCTATTCGAGTCGCTATACCTGTGATTGCAATTGCTAGAAAATAAAGTAAGCTATACCTATACCTGGGCCGGAGGCCCCACCATAGCAGACACGAGCGAGGACGCTCGCGCCATCGCACAGAGCCCCGCTGGCCAAGCGAGAAAATAATTATACCTGATTAATCCTTCTGACTTGCCTGAAACAGCTTTTGTTTCTCTTCTTTCGAAAGACTCTCGTAACCCGACACAGAAATCTTATCTAAGATCAGATCAATCTCCATTTGGCTGGGCTTGCCGGCATACCCTGTGTGGTAGCCAGAAGATGGGCGGGAATCATTCCCGACTGTGGCTTTCTGCCGGTGCGTTACCTTCAGTTTCGGACGGCGCCTGAACAGGTTTGTGAAGAAATCCATGGTGCTGTGTAAGGGACGTCCCATGTCGCGGCCGCGCTGCAGTTGCTTCACGAAAAGCCAGCCGAAGAGAGCGCCACCTAAGTGCGCAATGTTACCCCCGGCATTATCTCCCACAGCCCCGGAAATAGACAAAATCACCAGAAAGGCAGCGATGTACTTGATTCGTACCGGACCTATCAGAATCAGGTTGAAGGTATAGTTCGGGATCAGCGTAGCCGCCGACACGACCACCGCGAGCACACTGGCCGAGGCACCGATCATCACGGCGTAGGCAGCACGGTCGGCAAAATACGGGATTAGGTTGTAGCTCAGTATGTAAAGTATACCTCCGGCTATACCTCCCAATATGTAGAGGCTCAGCAATTTCTTTTCACCAAGGTACTCGCGAATCAGCTGCCCGAACCAGTAGAGGTTGAGCATGTTGAAGATGATATGCAGGAAACCTTCGTGAGTAAAGAAATACGAAATGATCGTCCAGGGACGGGTGATGAAAACGAGCGGGTCAGAGGGGAGCGCGATAAATCGCATCAGCCCCGTGTAGGCCCAGCTGCTACTGGTCAGGTACAGTACCGTACGAAGCACGATCAAAGTCACAAAAACGATGACGTTGATCAGAATCAGTTGCTTCAGGGTATTGTTTTGCTGCCGGAAAGAGTCTTTTATGTCTTGGATGATACTCATTATACCTGTTAGCTGAAAAGAGCGGAAAGGCTTTTATGCCTTGCTATCTTATACTTATTGTTTTTACTATTACGTATCCTGATAATCGTTGCGTTGCCACATTTTAATAAGAATGTACGCAAACAGCATACCTCCCAGGTGTGCAAAGTGCGCCACGTTATCGCCCGGCACCCTGTTAAAGCCCGTGTACAGCTCTATAGCCCCATAAGCAAACACAAAATATTTGGCCTTGATGGGGAAAGGCAGAAACAACAGAAAGAGCTCAAGATTAGGGAAGAGCATACCAAATGCCATAAGCACTCCAAATATGGCACCAGAGGCACCTAGCATTGGTGAATTAAAGGAAGCACTAAATGCACTTCGTACTATACTGCTTGTATGCTCAACAAATTCCGGACTATCAGGATTGCGTTGAAAATTAATGGCTAAACTCTTATCGTAATTACCAGAGAAATGCGACTCCATAAAATTATGAAAGCCAACCGGAGTCGGATTTTCGATATACTGCACTGCTTCTTGCTCTAGGTTATGCAATTCATATGCACGCACTCCAGAGTACATTAAACTAGCCCCTATACCTGTAATCAAATAGAAAGCTAAAAAGCGCTGTGAGCCCCAGAAGCGCTCCAGTAGAGGCCCAAAAATGAACAACATAAATAGGTTGCTGAACAAATGCGCCCAGCCGCCATGCAGAAACATGTGTGTGAATATCTGAACCGGCTGGAAATAGTCGGAGCCGAAGTGGTGCAGTGCGAATGATCGGTAGTCGAACACACCAATTGACTGCAGCATGAACACCACCACGTTGATGATCAGGAGGTTCCTGACCATGGGGGTTATATTGAACATCTTATCCTCTTTTCTCGCGTCGCTTGCTATACCTGTTGGCTATACCTATACCTAAGAACGAACTCAGAAAAGCAAAAACAACAATTTAACAATCAACAATTTAACAATTCAAAATCACCCCTTCAGAAAAAGCTCATGCAGCTGACCGAGCTCCATGATAACCAATGTCTTTTGTCCGCCGGGGGTATAGTTAGGTACCTCGCAGCCAAACAGCTTGTCTACGAGCGAGTTCATCTCAAGGTCTGACATGCGCGGCTGCAGCTTGGAAGCCAGTCGCTTGGCCATGGCCCGCGCAAGGTTCTCCCGTTTATCCAACTTGAGCGTGGCCAGATTGTTTTTGTACTGTTCGATCAGTTCCTCGAGCAGCTCTTTCTCGTTGGCCGCCTGCACGTCGGCAGGTATAGCGTTCAGGATGATGGTGTTGCCGCCAAAGTCCTCGAACTGGAAACCCAGTTCCTGAAACTCTGCCCGAAGCTCCTTCACCAAAGTCGAATCTGCTGGCGACAGCTCGATGGTCTGCGGGAAAAGAAGCGCCTGCGAGGTCACCATTTTTTTCTGCAGCGAGGCCATGTATTTTTCAAACAGGATCCGCTCCTGCGCCGCCTGCTGGTCAATGATCATCACCCCTGACTTTACCTGCACCAACAAATACTTGTGATGTACCTGCAAAGTTTTGCTGGACGTGGTCATGGGTGCAGCAAACGTATCGTCGAGCAAGCCCATACCTGATGGCGACGTGATTCGCTCTTCCTGATGCTGTACCGGCTGCGTATTGCGCAAAGGTTCGTAAAGCTGTTCCCAGCCATTGGAACTAGCCTTTTTGGGTGAGGATGGTGCCTTAAAGCCTGAGAATGTGCCTTCATTTTCAAATCCCTCTCCCCCATGCTGCATTCGGATCGGCTGCAACGGCGCAAAGTTCACATCACTCTGAAAATCAAGCGAAGGCGCAATATTATGCGTCCCCAGCGATTTTTTCACGGCAGCATGCACAATGGCGTATACCGTCTTCTCGTCCTCAAACTTGATCTCGGTCTTGGTTGGGTGCACGTTGATGTCGATCCGCTCCGGCTCAATGTCGATGAAAAGCACATAGAACGGATGGCTGTCCTTTGGCAGGAGTCCTTCGTAGGCCGTCATCACGGCGTGGTTGAGGTAGCCGCTCTTGATAAAACGGTTGTTCACGAAGAAGAATTGCTCACCCCGGGTCTTCTTGGCAAACTCAGGCTTGCCGATGTAGCCACGCACGTTCATAAAAGGCGTTTCTTCTTCGCAGCCAGCCATTTGCTCTTTGTAGTTGTTGCCAAACACGCCCACAATGCGCTGACTCAGCTTACCTGCCGGCAGACTGAAAATCTCTACATCGTTGTGGTGCAGCGTAAAAGCTACTTCCGGGTACGCCAGCGCCACCCTTTGGAATTCGTCGAGGATATGGCGCATCTCCACCGCGTTCGTCTTCAGGAAGTTGCGGCGGGCGGGTACGTTATAGAAGAGATTTTTAACAGCAATAGATGATCCTGCAGGTATAGCAGCGGGCTCCTGCGACACCACCGTGGAGCCTTCTACCAACAGGCGCGTGCCTGTTTCGGCGCCGTGCGGCTTTGTTTTAAGCTCTACCTGCGCCACTGCTCCGATCGAGGCCATGGCTTCGCCCCGGAATCCCATTGTACGGATCCGGAAGAGGTCCTCAGTGGATTTGATCTTGGAAGTGGCGTGTCGCTCGAAACACATGCGGGCGTCAGTTTCCGACATACCGATTCCGTTGTCCACTACCTGCACCAGTTGTTTTCCCGCCTCCTTCACGATCAGCTGCACGCTGGTGGCGCGGGCGTCTATGGCGTTCTCGAGCAACTCCTTCACAACAGATGAAGGCCGCTGCACCACTTCGCCGGCAGCTATCTGGTTGGCAAGGTAATCGGGCAATAAGTGTATAATATCGGACATCCGCTATTTCAAATTCAATTTAATGGTATCTTCCCTTCGGAGCACCCGATTTCCGAAAACGGCCGGGTTTTTGAATATACTATTTTGTCAAAACAGAACTTATTCAGAACGAATTTTATTACTAATTTACAGACCAGTTGCAAAACGTGATCGGAAATCATAGAAAGTCTGGGGTTCTGATTTTAACTTGAGAAGCTGCATGACTTGTGACTCTCGGGCCGTTAGCACCTACAAGAACCATCTGCCATACCGCCTAAGGGAGGCAAAAAAGACCGGAAATAATTTTTCTCGTTTTTTGAACCACCTTCTGCAAAAATAGGGGTAATTTCGACTTGTTCCAATATAATAATACCAGTACAGGATGTTGAAGAGTTTTAGCTTAGGATTACTTATACTTATCTTTCTCGGCATGGGTCCGCTGATGTCACTGACTCCGTCAGACAACATCATTGTGGCTTCTAAAGAGCAAAGTTGGGTAGACAGTGTCTTTACATCTATGACTCCCAATCAGCGTCTGGGCCAGCTGTTTATGGTGGCTGCCTACTCCAACAAAGACGAAAAACACTTCCGCCAGATCGATACGCTTGTAGCCCGCTACAATGTGGGCGGTATCATGTTCATGCAGGGTGGCCCGGTGCGGCAGGCGCAACTAACCAACCGCTTCCAGAGCAAGGCAAAAGTGCCCGCGCTGATCGCTTTGGACGCTGAGTGGGGCCTGAACATGCGCCTAGACAGTAGCATGCACTTCGCCAAGCAAATGACGCTGGGCGCGCTTGATGACGACAAGTACGTATACCTGATGGGCCGCGAAATTGCGCTTAAAATGAAGCGTATGGGTGTACATGTGAGTTTCTCACCGGTATTAGATGTGAATGTGAACCCTGCTAATCCGGTGATCGGCAACCGCTCTTTCGGCGAGACCAAGGAAGAAGTAGCTCGTCGCGGTGTGGCCTATATCAAAGGCCTGCAGGACCACGGCGTGATTGCCGTAGCCAAGCACTTTCCCGGCCACGGCGATACCGACACCGACTCCCACCTGACCCTTCCGGTAGTGAATCACGACATGAAACGCCTCTCGGAGGTGGAGCTATATCCTTTCCATAAATCTTTTGAGGCCGGTGTGATGGGCGTGATGGTCGCGCACCTGCACATGCCCAAGATCGACTCGACTAAGAACCAGGCAGCTACGCTCTCCAAACCCATTGTAACAGGACTTCTGAAAGAAAAGATGAAGTACAAGGGCCTTGTGTTTACCGACGCTCTGAACATGAAAGGCGTGAGCAGCTTCTACAAGCCTGGTGAGGTGGATTTAAAAGCTTTGATGGCCGGTAACGACGTATTGCTGTTCCCGGAGGATGTGCCAACTGCTTTACGCAAAATCAACGAAGCCATTGCGGCCAAGCAAATTAAGCAAGAAGACATTGACCAGCGTGTGCGTAAGATCCTGCATGCCAAGTACTGGGCCGGTCTGAACAATTACAAGCCGGTATCGCTGACCAATCTGCAGCAAGACGTGGATCGTCCGTTGAGCAATGTGGTACAGGAGCAGCTGTATGAGCATGCCGTAACCGTTGCCCGCAACAAAAGCAACCTCATTCCTTTCCGCAATCTTGATACTTTGAGCATTGCATCGGTGGCAATTGGCACAGGACCAAACAGCATTTTCCAGCAAACACTGGGCAACTACGCTCCGGTAACCAAGTTCAGCATCAAAGACCGCTTCGCACCGGATACTGCCTTTACTAAACTTATATCTAAGCTGCAGGACCATGATGTGGTGGTCGTGAGTGTGCATGGCATGAACAACACCCCTTTCCGCGACTTCGGAATTGGTCTGGGTACACGTGCTTTCATCAAATATCTACAGGATCGCACCGACAAAAAAGTAGTGGTAGCCGTATTTGGAAACGCCTATAGCCTGAAGTTTTTCGACAAGAGCGAGTGGCTGGTGGCCGGCTACGAAGACAACCCGATTTCGCAGTCGCTGGTGCCGCAGGTGCTGTTTGGTGCCCGTGCAGCAAAAGGTAATCTGCCGGTAACCGCTTCGGCTACCCTAAAAGCAGGTACAGGTATAGCCACGCCTTCCCTTGGTCGCCTGAAGTACGGCACGCCGGAGAGCGTAGGCATGGACTCCAGAACCCTGACCCAGATCGACAACATCGCTACCGAAGCCATTGCTTATGCTGCAACGCCGGGCGCGCAAGTATTGGTGGTAAAAAACGGCACCGTGATCTTCAACAAATCATACGGCCACTATACCTACGACAAGAAAAAGCCGGTAACAAACAACACGGTATACGATATTGCGTCCATCACCAAAGTGGCGGCTACGCTGCAGGCCGTGATGTTCCTGAAAGACCAGGGCAAGATCAACCTCGATGAAAAAATAGCGACATACCTGCCGGAGCTGAAAGGTACCAACAAAGCAAATTTAGTGGTTCGCGATGTGCTTGCGCACCAATCGGGTTTGCGCGCAGGTATACCGCACTGGCAGAAAACGCTGGACAAGCTACAACTGAACCAGACCTTCTACGCCAGCGCGCAAAATGATGTGTTCCCGAACGAAGTGGTGCCGGGCATCTACTCCATCAAATCGATGGAGGACTCGCTGTGGGCCTGGACAGTGCGCTCGCCGCTGCTAGTGAAGCCTAAAGCTGCTAAAACCTACAGCTATCAGTACAGCGACCTGGGATTCTATATTCTCAAGCGCATGTCGGAGCGTATGCTGAACCAGCCGCTGAATGAGTTCATGGATCAGAACTTTTACGGTCCGCTCGGCTTGAGCACCATGACCTATAACCCGCTCCTGAAACACCAGCGCGATGTGATTGTGCCGACCGAGGATGACAATTACTTCCGCAAGAATCTGATCTGGGGAACGGTGCATGACCAGGGCGCTGCCATGATGGGCGGTGTGGGTGGCCATGCAGGCTTGTTCTCCAACGCCAACGACCTGGCGGTACTCCTGCAAATGAACCTGCAGAACGGTAACTACGGCGGCCACAAGTTCTACAACACCCCGGTGGTGACGGAGTTTTCGAAGCGACAGTCCACCACCAGCCGCCGCGGCCTGGGCTGGGACAAACCCGACCCTGACGGCAACGGTCCGACTTCGAACCTGGCTTCGAAAGCTACCTTCGGCCATACAGGTTTCACAGGTACAGGTGCCTGGGTTGATCCGGAGAACCAGCTGATCTACATCTTCCTGAGCAACAGGGTATACCCGGACGCAGGCAACTCTAAACTGGTGAAGTATAACATCCGCACCCGTATACACGATGTGATTTATAAATCGATTGTTCCTAAAACTTAACATAGAATGGATTGTTAACAAGTGCAGCTCCGCGTGGGGCTGCACTTGTTGTTTCCTCAGCATAAAACCATGAAAATCGGAATAGTTTGTTACCCTACCTTCGGGGGAAGCGGCGTGGTCGCCACTGAACTCGGCAAGGCGCTTGCCCTCAAAGGGCATCAGGTACACTTTATCACTTATAGCCAACCGGCCCGGCTCGACTTTTTCAACGAGAACCTGTTCTACCACGAAGTTTACATCCCTAATTACCCGCTCTTCCAGTACCCGCCCTACGAACTGGCGCTGGCCAGCAAGATGGTAGACATCGCCCGTTTCGAGAAACTCGACGTGCTGCACGTGCACTATGCCATACCGCATGCTTCGGCGGCTTACATGGCCAAACAAATCCTGCGCACCAAGGGTATCCACATACCTATCATCACAACACTGCACGGCACAGATATTACGCTGGTGGGCAAGGACGCCTCTTTTGAGCCGGTGGTAACGTTCAGCATTAACCAGTCTGATGGCGTAACGGCTGTGTCGGAGAGTCTGCGTACCGAGACGTACGAGTTTTTCCAGATCGAAAAAGACATTGAGGTTATACCTAACTTCATCGACCTGAACAAATTCAAGCGCCAGAAAAAGGATCACTTTAGGGCGGCCATCAGTCCGAACAACGAAAAACTCCTGGTGCATACTTCCAACTTCCGGGGTGTGAAGCGCGTGGAGGACGTGATCCGGATCTTTGCCAAAGTACGTGAGCAAATGCCTTCCAAACTGTTGATGGTGGGTGACGGACCTGAGCGCCCTAAAATGGAGAAGCTGTGTCGCGATCTGAATATTTACAATGATGTGCGCTTTTTGGGTAAGCTGGAGGCTGTGGAAGAAGTACTCTCCGTCGCCGATCTGTTCCTGATGCCGTCTGAGAAAGAGAGTTTTGGCCTGGCTGCACTCGAGGCGATGGCCTGCGAAGTACCCGTAATTTCGACCAATGCCGGCGGTATACCTGAGTTGAACGTGCACGGCCTCACTGGTTTTGTGAGCAACGTAGGCGACGTGGATGACATGGTGCACAACGCACTGCTTATCCTCGACGATGCCAATCTGCCGACTTTTAAGGCAAACGCCTTGGCTCGTGCCCACGATTTCGACATCGAGAAGATTGTGCCGCTCTACGAGCAATTCTATCAGCGCATCATCGACGCACAATTGGCTGAAACCAGTAATCCACTGTAATTCAGGAATAAAGACAAAAAATCCGGCCGCTATACCTGTTGCCGGATTTTTTTATGTCCTATCTTTACTTTATGGTGTCGTGCACGATCATCCCAGTACTGTCACCTCGACGAAAAAAGAGATCTGGATCGGGAGGCACTTAAGGGAAATTTCACTGCTAATATGGCGTGAGCGTCCTGTATACCTTATCCATACCTATACCTACTACCCTATTACCCGACCAAACTATGGCAAAAGATCAATACTACATCATCGACTTCGACAGCACGTTTACACAGGTAGAGGCGCTGGATGAACTGGGCGAGATAACGCTCGAAGGTGAAGAGAACAAAGCAGAGATTCTGCAGCAGATCATGGATCTGACCAATAGTGCCATGGAAGGAAAAAGTTCGTTTACCGAAGGTTTGTCCAAGCGTCTGGCCTTGCTCAAAGCGAACCGCCGTCACCTGAAACCGCTGATCCACCTTTTGCAGAACAGGGTGTCGGACTCTATCAAACGCAACAAAGAGTTCTTTCAGGCCTACGCCGATAATATACTGATTGTGTCGAGCGGCTTTAAGGAATTCATCACCCCGATCGTGACCGAGTATGGCATCAAGGAAGAGAATATTTATGCCAATACTTTTAAGTTTGATGAACAGGGTAATATCATTGGTTTTGATGAAGAGAACCTGCTTTGCCTGGACCGGGGTAAAATAAAGCTACTCGAAGAGCTGGCGCTGGAAGGCGATGTGTACGTGCTTGGCGATGGCTATACCGATTACGAAATAAAGGAGGCTGGACTGGCCAATAAGTTCTACGCGTTCACCGAAAACGTGGTGCGCGATAGTGTAGTGGCCAAAGCCGATAACGTAGCTCCTAGTCTGGATGAGTTCCTGTACCAGCACAACCTGCCGATGGCGATCTCCTATCCTAAGAATCGGATTCGGGTACTTTTGCTGGAGAATGTGCATCCCAAGGCTGTGGAGTTGTTCAAGCGCGAAGGCTACCAGATCGAAACTGTTTCGGGTGCTTTGAGCGAGGACGAGCTCTGCGAGCGGATCAAAGATGTGTCGGTGCTAGGTATACGCTCCAAAACGCAGGTAACCAAACGGGTACTCGAGCATGCGAACAAACTGATGTGTATCGGCGCTTTCTGCATCGGCACTAACCAGATCGATCTTACGGCCTGTCTTGATGCAGGCGTAGCCGTGTTCAACGCCCCTTACAGCAATACCCGAAGCGTAGTAGAACTGGCCATCGGGGAGATCATCATGCTCTGCCGCAACGTGGTGGATAAAAGCACCAAAATGCACCAGGGTATTTGGGACAAGTCCGCGACAGGCAGTGTAGAGGTTCGCGATAAGAAACTAGGTATAATAGGCTACGGCAGCATTGGAGCACAACTTTCGGTGCTGGCCGAAGCGCTGGGGATGGATGTGTACTATTATGATGTGATAGAACGCCTGCAGCTCGGCAATGCCCGTAAATGCGAGACGCTAAAACAACTCCTCAAAACGTCTGATATTGTTAGTCTGCATGTGGATGGCCGCACCAGCAATGAAGGTATGTTCGGTGCCGAAGAATTTGCTGCCATGAAGGACGGGGCCATCTTTTTGAACCTGAGTCGGGGCCATATCGTGGATTTGCCTGCTTTGGTAGCGGCTATTAAATCAGGAAAAATACATGGCGCTGCGGTAGACGTATACCCTTACGAGCCAGCCACCAACGACGAAGAGTTTGTGAGCGAACTGCGTGGCCTGCCTAACGTTATCCTGACCCCACACATCGGCGGCAGCACACAGGAGGCACAGGAAAACATAGGTATGTTTGTACCGAGCCGTATTATGGAGTACATCAACACGGGCAACAGCTACCAGAGCGTAAACTTCCCGAACATCCAGCTGCCGGAACTGAAAAACGCGCACCGCCTGATCCACATTCACCAGAACGTGCCGGGAGTGCTAGCCAACATCAACAACGTGCTGGCCGGTAATCAGGTCAACATTCTTGGCCAGTACCTGAAAACCAACGAACAAATCGGCTACGTGATCACCGACATCGACAAGCTGTATGACAAGAAAGTAATTGAGGAGATGAAGCAGGTACCGGCTACAATCAAGTTCAGGATTCTGTATTAAGGTATAGTTTCAGGTATGGCTGGAACATGTATTGGGAAGGCTAGAATCGGTGCCGTCAACTAATACATGTTCTTGTCATTTCGACCTGGAGGTAGAGGCCCTCGTTTTGGGAGAAATCTGGAGCACTACCACTGTGATGCAATAATCCAGATCTCTCAATTCTTGCGAGATGACATGTTAGGCTATATGCCCAGAATTGGCATAATTGGGTATAGCCTGTCCCGGCATTAGCGACGTTATGGTTAACGCCGCTTCACTTCAATTTTTCTAACTCTAAAACACCTGACCGATTTCCTGCTTCAGGAAGCTGATGGCTCTTGCGGTTGGGTCGATCTCGTTGTTGAGGACGCTCTCCAGGATGCGCTTGGCCAGTTCAGTGCCTTTCGCCTTCTCGCCCAGACTTTGATAGGATTTGTTGATCAAATTCACGACTTCCTCGCGGGCATGGCGCACCTGCTGCCAGGCTTGTTCCGTCATGTAGACCTGCTGCGACATGTTGTGGTTGAACTCGTTACGGATCTCGGTGAGCAGGATGCGGTGGTATTCTGCGGCAGTATGGCCGCCACCGCTCACCCGCAACAGGAGATTACTTGGCGTGATGCGCTCCAGCAAGAGCACAATGCGCTCGTAGGCCTGCAGACGGATAGGTGTTACCACCTCGGCATTTTTTTGGCGCAGTTCCAGGAGACGCAGTTTGTAGTCGCGCTCCAGGTGTTTTTTGATAATAGAGTAAGCTACTGCAGCTACCAATATGGCAGGTATAGAAATCTTAAGTATGTCGAGTATAATATTGGTACCTTCTTCCATTTGCAATTGTTTTGAACCTTAAATATCGGAAAAAATTAATTTAGGTTAGCATGAATCATTTTGAAGGTATAGCTGTTTCTCTAATACATTCGGGAGCCGCAGCAAAATTGCAAGTAATTGCGTAAATTGCAGCTCCATTTCAAATTTGAACAGACTATGGCAACTGAAACAAAAACTGCACCGATAACGCTTACTGAAAAAGCGCTGGTTGAGGTTAGAAATATAATGCAAGAGAAGAACGTACCTGCAGAATACGGCCTGCGCATTGGCGTGCAAGGCGGTGGCTGCTCGGGTATGTCTTACCTGCTGGGCTTCGACAAGGCCAAGGACACGGATGAGGTTTACAACCTGGACGGCCTGAGCCTGATCATGGACAAGAAGCATGCAATGTATGTGCTGGGCATGGAAGTGGACTTCCAGGACGGCCTGAACGCTCGTGGTTTCGTTTTCAGCAATCCACAGGCCAAGAGTACCTGCGGCTGCGGAAGCTCGTTCTCTGCATAAAAGGACCTTCTTTCTCTTTAGTAGAAAGACAAAGCCCGGCCAATTGGCCGGGCTTTGTTGTTTTTATACCTGAAGAACGTTTTTCAAATAGACAAACAGTACGGCTATTAGAAAAGCCGTAAGCATCAGTCCAAAAAGGATAGCAACGGCACTTAGCGACAGTGAACTCCCTGCCTTACTGTAGCTGCCTTCATACTTGTCCGCCAGAACTTTTGTAATAAACTCTTTCTTCCTATACCTTATCAGAAGGTATAACCAGCCTACTCCGGCAAATAAGATATCACTTAGTAAAAATTCCATGGACTAACTCTCAGATTCATTAGCTCTCAAACTCAATAAGTCCTCGTCATACTTGCCGGCACAACTAGTATAAAATCCGCTTTTTGCTTGTTTTCCTCCGTTAGCTTGTCCAAATCTTCCTGCAGCACGGTGGTAATGGTGAGAGTCTTAACTTGTGGATTGCCTTGCTTCAGATACCAGCCAATCCCTTCAAAATTATCGGAGTGGTAGGCGCCGTTCAGGTGCAGCATTTTTTTACCGCTGTTTACCTGCTGTAAGATAAAATGCGCCATGGTTGCGTCTTTTAGGGCTTGGGCCTGCACAATGTTTTCGCTTTTGGTATTGCCGTGGGTACTGCCGCCGAACATGGCCAGCATGTTCTTATACCCCGGCAAATCCATATCCACCGGCACAGGCAGCGGTGCTATGTAACGTTTGGCATCTGCCGACACATTTTCCAGCGCTTTCAGGCTGCCAGCTGATACCATGGCGGCGTAGCGGCGTGGCACATTCGTCGCGATGAAAGGTATAGATGCCTCCTTGGCAAAGCGCACCACCGGTCGGTAGTCGGTCTTGTAGTTGTTCCAAGGCCGCGACTCCTGCTCAAAGTTGTTCTCCGCTACTTGCCCGGACAGGTATTCGTTCAGCACCAACTGCACATCAGCTTCAAACATTTCAGCACCGATGGCAAAGTTCTGCTGGTGCGCCTTGTGCAGGTCTTTGGCTACTTCCAGCTGCAGCCAGTGCGCAATTGGGTCGTTGTGCTGCTCACCGAACAGCACCACATCGGCCTTCTGCAGCTCTTCCAGCATTTTGCTATACCTTACCTGCTTGCCCTTCGCGTTGAAGAGCTGATAGGCGGGTTTGTCATTGTCAGCGGCAGCTGCTATACCTGTAGTCAACATAAGCAACAGGAGTGTGAGAAGGGAAAAATTGGTCATCCTTTCGTTATTTACTTTAACAAGTTGTTTGTTTAGGAAACTTATTCGGCTCAGTGGTTTAGAGCACTTTCCTGTTTTCTAATTCTTCACATACCAGCAGCTCTAATTCTTTATATTTAATCTGGAGCGAGTTCGCTGTAATGGACAAGGGTGTTCCATACATCTTATGATTCGCCTGCATTGATTTCCTGGAGAACATATTAGTAGCACGCGCCATATATTTCTCAGGATTGTTAGTATGCAATAGCATTATCTTGTTCGATGCGATCTCCAGTGTTTCTACACCAGTTATATCCTGCCACTCAATTAAACCAACGCTTACCGCACTTGAGTTATCCGTAATACCGTCCTCATCAATCGTCAGCCCTACCTTCTTATCGAATAATTTTCTAAAGAAGTACACTGCTCCTAACCCAAAGAACAACACAGCAGCAACTCCAGCTATCCGGATAATTTCCTCACTTCTGAAAATTGAAGATATGAATCTGTCCGGCTCTATTGCAAAGAAAGCGCCTATAACGACGAATGCGACGGCTCCCACCATAAAGAGCATCATTTTCGCTTTGCTAAGCGGTATTTCTATTCTCTGGGTCATTTTTAAATATTAAGTTTTCCCTATCAAGTTACAAAAAAATAGCTGGCTCCGAAGAACCAGCTATTCTAAATATATACCTTATTAGATTAAGTTTTAATTTAGAAACGGGGCTAAGTCAATACCAATATAAATTGCAGTTTCATATCGTTCTTCCATAAAATTCAGCTCCTTAGTGTAGTAAAGTACAGAATCGTAAATTATAAAAGGAGCACCTTGATTTCCCCTCAGTCTCATTTCTGTACCGTTTACTGTGAACACATGAAAGTTATTCTGAATATCTTCAATCCAATTTTTACCCCCTCCCGATCTGTTATAGCTTACCTCTACGCCATCGTCTAACGAAATAGCAGGGTTGGATTCCGGCTTATAAGTCTCAGTAATATATACCTCAATAGTCTCTTTTACAGGCGTGGGAAGTTCGGCAAAGCTGAAACGCTGCTTATCCGCCTTATCCAAGTCTTTCGCCTTATTACTCTCACAAGAGAAGAGCAATAAAACAGTAAGTAAAAAACTATACTTGAACAGATTACACCGAACACAGGTATAATCTACACCCTGTAAAACAACCACTTCGATAATTCTTTGTAGTTGATCTTCTTGCCGTACATCAGTATACCTACGCGGTAGATTCTGGAGGCGATCCAGGTGGTGAAGATGAAGCCCAGAATGAGTAGTCCCATCGAGAGCAGGAGTTCGCTGGCCGGAACGCCAAACGGGATGCGCACCATCATCACGATCGGCGACGTAAACGGAATGATCGACATCCAGAACGCCACAGGCCCGTCAGGATTCTGGATCACTACGGTGTACGACATGATGAATGAGATGATCAGTGGGATCGTAATCGGGAACATGAACTGCTGCGTATCGGTCTCGTTATCCACGGCGGCGCCAATGGCCCCGAAGAGTGAGCCGTACAGCAGGTAGCCGCCTAAAAAGTAAAACAGGAAGCAGCCCAGCAATAGCGGGAAGTTCAAATTAGAAATGGCACTGCTCACCTCTGACAGCATATTCGCCTGGCTTTCTTCCTGAGTCTGGGCCGACTCTTCGCCAGTCGCTAAATCGCGTCCGGCCTGCATCTGCTCAATTGGGGTAGGCGCTGGCTTGATATCAAACGCCGCCTGCACACTGCCCACCACAATGGTTGACAGCACCACCCAGAGCAAAAACTGCGTTAGGCCCACACCAGCTATACCTACGATCTTGCCCATCATCAGCTGAAAAGGCTTCACCGACGAAATCATCACCTCCACAATGCGGTTGGTTTTCTCCTCAATCACGCCGCGCATGATCTGCACGCCATACAGGAAAATGAAGAAATAGATAATCACCGCCCCGATGATACCCGCGCCCGAGGTCACCCAAACGTTGCTGTCGCGCTCGCCGCTTTCGCTCAGGTTCACGGTCGTCATGGTCACGTTGGCTTTCATCTTGTTGAGCATCTCGCGATCTATACCTGAGGCCATAAAACGCTGACTCTCAATTTCTTTCTCGAGCATATTCTCCAGCCTGAATTTCACCTGCAGACTGGTGTTCTTCTTCGAGTAAAGTCGTATACCTTCCGGCTTGTCCAGGTCGAGTTGCGGGATGTGCAGCAAGGCGGTATAGTCGGTCTCCTGATAGGCTGTTTTGGCCTGTTCCAGCGAACCGGCGGCTATCGGGATGATTTTCAGGTCTTCTTTGCTTTCCAGCTTATCGGCAAAGAGTCCGCTCTCGTCCAGCACCATCACCACATCCTCACTGTCCGATATAGTGGCCAACCAGGCAGGTATAACCATGAAAGCGGCCAGCAACAGCGGGGTCAGGAAAGTCATGATGATGAAGCTTTTCTTCCGCACGCGTGTCAGGTATTCGCGTTGTATGATGAGCCAGATCTTATGCATGGTAGGTTTCTTTTACTTTTCGGATAAAAATGTCATTGATACTCGGCACCAGCTCCACAAAAGAGTGTACCTCTACGCGCTGGATCAGGTAACGCAGCAAGTCGTTTGGCGAAGCGCCGTCGAGCAAACGGATAGAAGCGCGGAACACACCGTGGTTATCATGCTGCTCCAGCACCTCAAAATCCGGCGACGTGATGAGCAATTGTCCGTTGCCGATCACTTGGTAAGTATCGGTCTTATAAGTGTCTTTGATCTCGCGCACGGGCCCATCGAGCACCTTGCGGGAACGGTTGATCAGGGCGATGTTATCGCACAATTCCTCCACCGACTCCATGCGATGCGTCGAGAAAATGATAGTCGCTCCATTGTCGCGCAGACGCAGGATCTCGTCTTTGATCAGGTTGGCATTGATGGGGTCGAAGCCGGAAAAAGGCTCGTCGAGAATGATCAGGGAAGGCTCATGCATCACGGTGGCCATAAACTGCACCTTCTGCTGCATCCCTTTCGAAAGGTCTTCGATGTGTTTGTTCATCCACTCTTTTATCTCAAAGCGCAGCACCCACTCTTTGATTCTGGCCGTAGCCTCGTCTTTGGTCAGGCCTTTGAGCTGGGCCAAGTATAACAACTGCTCCCCTACCTTCATTTTTTTGTACAGACCGCGCTCTTCAGGCAGGTACCCCATGTCCTTGATGTGCGACGGGCGCAGTTTCTCGCCTTTGAAGTATATCTCGCCGGAGTCGGCTCCTGTTATTTGGGTGATGATGCGGATCAGGGATGTTTTGCCTGCTCCGTTTGGTCCTAATAGGCCGAAAATGCAGCCAGCCGGGATATCGAAGCTGACGTTATCAAGGGCAGTGTGGTTGGCGTAACGCTTGGTGACGCCATCTATTCTAAGTATGCTCAATGCTTATAACCTTTTGGTATGTTCAAAAATAGACTTTTTAGGGCTGAGTGACAAGCAATATCAATAAAGCCCTATACTTAATCGACTAACGCAGGTATGGGCTATACCAAATACGGGTGCTGCGGTATAGTAGCAACAAAAAAGCCTGCCTTCTCTACTGAAAAGGCAGGCTTTTTTATCTAGCCATTGAATAGCTTATTGGAAATAGTCTTTCACTTTCTCAAAGAAGCCTTTATCGCTCTTACCAGGGTGCGGTGCAAAATTGTTGGAATCGCGCAGACGCTCCAGTGTGGCACGCTCCTCGCTGCTCAGCGTTTTCGGCGTCCATACGTTAATATGGATCAGCTGATCGCCTTTGCCATAGCCGTTGATGTCTTTCACGCCTTTGCCACGCAGTCTAAAGATCTCACCGCTCTGTGTACCCGGCTTTATTGTGATCTTCACGCGGCCACCGATGGTTGGCACTTCTATATCGGAACCAAGCGCAGCGTCGATAAAGCTGATGTACTGGTCGAATATCACGTTGTTACCGTCGCGCTTCAGGCTTGGGTGCTCTTCTTCTTCAATCTGAATCAGCAAATCGCCCGGCACACCGCCACGCTCCGGCACGTTGCCTTTGCCGCTCATAGACAGCTGCATGCCATCCATTACGCCAGCCGGCACGTTGATCGTGATCACCTCTTCCTGCAGTTCGCGACCGCTACCGTGACAGGCTTCGCAGTTTTTGGTTACAATGCGTCCTTCGCCGTTACAGGTGGGGCAGGTTGCCGTGCTCACCATCTGGCCCAGCATGGTGTTCACCACCTTGCGCACCTGGCCCGACCCCTGGCAAGAGCCGCAAGTCTGCATATCGGTACCGTTTTCGGCGCCGTTGCCGCCGCAGGTACCGCAGGCTACATAGCGTTTTACTTTTATCTTCTTCTCAACGCCGTTGGCAATTTCTTCGAGGTTGAGTTTTAGCTTAATGCGTAGGTTGCTGCCTTTGCGGGTGCGTCGGCCACCCTGACGGCTGCTGCCACCAAAGAAGCTCTCAAATCCGCCACCGCCAGCACCACCGAAAATGTCGCCGAACTGGGAGAAGATATCCTCCATGTTCATGCCGCCACCGCCGCCGAAGCCGCCGTTCATACCCTGATGGCCGAACTGGTCATAGCGCTGGCGCTTCTGCTGGTCGCTCAGCACTTCGTATGCCTCAGCTGCCTCCTTAAACTTATCTTCCGCCGTGTGGTCGTCGGGGTTTTTGTCGGGGTGAAATTTAATAGCGAGCTTACGGTAAGCCTTCTTAATCTCCTCCGGACTAGCTCCTTTGCTTACACCTAAAACCTCGTAATAATCTCTCTTAGCCATTGATTAAGCTCCTATTATAACTTTCGCGAAGCGGATCACCTTTTCATTCAAGGTATAGCCCTTCTCGATTACGTCTACTATTTTGCCTTTCAGTTCTTCTGATGGAGCCGGGATCTGGGTAACAGCTTCATGATAGTCGCTGTCAAAATCATCTCCTGCCTTAATCTCAATCGGCTTCAAACCTTTGATTTGTGTCACGTGCTTCAGTTTATGAAACACCAGCTCCAGGCCCTGCAACAAAGCGTCTACCTCTTTAGTTGCTTCCATTGACTGACGGGCACGCTCCATATCGTCCAGCACAGGCAACAGTTCGCTCATCAAATCTTCGTTTGCTGTTTTCAGCAGGTCCATGCGCTCTTTGTTAGTGCGGCGTCTGAAGTTCTCAAACTCGGCCATCAGGCGGATGTACTTATCTTTCATCTCTGCCAGTTCGGCGTCGGCCTGGGTTTCAGAGCCAGTTTCTTCTGCTGTCTCCTCGGTCTGCCCCTGCACGTTATTTTCTTCCGTATTGGCAGTGTTATCCTGTAGTTCTGCGTTTTCCTGCTCTTTCTTGATATCTTTCTCTGACATAATGCCTTAAGAATTATAGGTTGATAGGTCTATTTGGTCTTTTCAATTGTCTTGCCAATTCTGCTTTCGTGCCAGATTGGCATTTATTAATTGATAGATGGCTGCTGCTAAAAAAAATCGGTAGTAAGCCTTGCAGCCTCTACCGATTTGTATTTGTATGAAGACTGACGGACTACGAGTTGAGTGCTGACCAGATCATGTCTTTCAATTGCGTGATATTTTTCTGCGTCATGCTGGAGATAAAAACCGCTGGAATATCCTTTGGTAAGGTCTCACGCATCTCCGCTTCCAGCTCGTCGTCGATCATATCGGTTTTGGTGATCGCCAGAATGCGTTTCTTGTCGAGTAGCTCCGGATTAAAAGTTTCCAGCTCGTTCACCAGTATTTTATACTCCTCCGCTATATCCGGGCTATCGCATGAGATCATAAACAGGAGCATGGAGTTACGCTCGATATGGCGCAGGAAACGCAGGCCAAGGCCTTTTCCTTCCGAAGCACCCTCGATTATACCCGGTATATCGGCCATCACAAAGGATCTGTAGTCACGATAAGCAACAACACCCAAATTAGGCTCCAACGTGGTAAAGGCATAATTGGCGATCTTCGGTTTCGCTGCTGATACCACAGATAGCAAAGTAGATTTACCGGCATTCGGAAATCCTACCAGGCCGACATCGGCCAGAAGTTTCAGTTCCAGAATTACCCACTCCTCTATACCTGGCTCACCCGGCTGGGCATAGCGCGGTGTCTGGTTGGTCGGTGACTTAAAGTGCGCATTGCCAAGGCCACCACGTCCGCCCGGTGTCAGGATGATCTCCTGTCCGTCTTCGGTGATTTCGCACATAAATTCGCCGGTTTCAGCGTTACGGGCGATCGTTCCCAGTGGGACTTCCAGCACGTCGTCTTTTCCCTGCGCACCTGAAGAATGGCTCGGCCCCCCGCCTTGACCATTTTCAGCAATCACGTGCTTGCGGAACTGCAGGTGCAGCAAAGTCCACAGCTGTGCGTTGCCACGCAGGATAATATGGCCTCCTCTGCCCCCGTCACCGCCGTCAGGACCTCCCATGGCGGTGCGTTTGTCGCGATGAAGGTGCGCTGAGCCAGCGCCACCGTGTCCGGAGCGGGAACAGATTTTTACGTAATCAATAAAGTTGGATTGGGCCAATGTAGGTAATGCTAACAGGTATAAATTATAAGGTATAAGCAAGAACGGAGCGTTTGAGTTCCGGCCTGCTTATACCTTCTGTATTCTATCTAATAAAAGCTGAGCAGAAAATTACTTCTTTTGCTTCTCTTTCAGATTATCGACATGCGCGCAGATATTGTGGAAAATCTCATCAATCTCCCCAATACCATCTACTGCGTAATACTTGCTTTGTCCGGCATAGTAGTCCGCAACTGGTGTCGTTTTAGTATTGTACTCCACTACACGCTTGCGGATCAGCTCTTCATTCTGGTCATCCGGGCGGCCGGAAGTCTGTCCGCGCAGCAACAGGCGCTTGGTCAGCTCTTCGTCATCCACTTTCAGGGCAATCATGCAGGATATCTCAGTGCCAAGGTCCATCAGGAGCTTGTCCAGACCTTGCGCCTGTGGCACCGTGCGTGGGAATCCGTCAAAGATAAACCCGCCAGCGTGATTGTTCTCTCTCACTTTGTTTGCGATCATGCCAATCACTACCTCGTCTGGCACTAAGAGGCCGTTATCCATCAGCGATTTAGCTTTCATCCCCAGTTCGGTGCCTGCGGCAATTTCGGAGCGCAGCAAATCACCCGTTGACAGGTGTATCAGGTTATACTTGTCTATCAGCTTTTGGCTTTGTGTACCTTTACCAGCACCTGGAGGGCCAAACAAAACGATGTTGAGCATATCTATGATTTATGATAAAAAACAAATTTAAGTATAAAAACGGTGTATTGTTCAATATTTTTTGCGCTGTGCCGAATCCCAGGTGGTCGTTCTGGTCTCAGGTGGCCCAGTTTATTTAGGACACGATCTTGTAAATATCGCGCAGGTTGCGGCCCAGTCCGTTATAGTCGAGCCCGTAGCCTACTACAAAATCGTTCGGTATAGCCTTGGCCACATACTTCACATCCAGCTGGTGCTGCAGGCACTCCGGCTTCATGAGCAAAGTAATGATCTCGATCGACGCAGGGTTCTTTTCCTGAAGCTGTTGAAGCAATGCATTTACCGTGTGCCCGGTATCCACAATGTCTTCAATGATCAGCACGTCTCGCCCTTCAATTTCCTCTGTCAGGCCCAACACTTCCCTTACATGGCCGGTGCTATGCATATCTTGGTAAGACGACATGCGGATGAATGATATCTCACAAGGTATGTTGATCCGCTTCATCAGATCGGCCGTGAACATGAACGATCCGTTCAGTACTGCAAGAAACAGTGGGTTTTTACCAGTGTAGTCCTGCTCAATTTGCTCTGCCAGCATCACTATGCGTGCAATGATTTCTTCTTCGTACAGGTAGGTACTGAAGTCACAATCGTGAATCGTGATGGTACGGGGCTCCATATAGCGTATCGGTCTTATTGGCAAACAAAGGTACGGATAATAAAAAATAAGCCCAACCTCATGGCTGGGCTTATTTATACTGATAAAGATTGTGTTGGCTATCGGGTTGCTAAACCAGCCACGATAACTGTATTGTCTGGATTAATTATCTGCCCGGTAGACGGGGCCTCCTGCTGTATCTCCATGTTCAGGTTCGGTTCTTCAGGTATAGCCGGCGTACGCTCCGTGGCGATGTGCGGCGCAATTACCAGGGACACGATCGACATCAACTTGATCAGAATGTTCATGGAAGGACCGGAAGTGTCTTTGAATGGGTCACCCACAGTGTCGCCCGTTACCGAAGCTTTATGAGCATCAGAGCCTTTGTACTCCATCTTACCGTTGATCTCCACGCCTTTCTCAAACGATTTCTTGGCATTGTCCCAGGCGCCGCCGGCGTTGGATTGGAACATCGCCATCAGCACACCCGATACGGTTACACCTGCCAGCAGTCCGCCCAGGATCTCTGCTGACGGAGTATCAGCGAATACGTCTCTGAAACCAAAGCCTACTAACACCGGCACGATCAGGGCAATGGCACCTGGCAGCATCATTTCACGAATAGCAGCTTTTGTGGAAATGGCCACGCATTTTTCATACTCTGGCTGACCGGTACCTTCCATAATCCCCGGAATTTCGCGGAACTGACGGCGCACTTCGTGCACCATGGCCATGGCCGCACGACCAACCGCCGCGATACAAAGCGCCGAGAAAATGAACGGAATCATGGCACCAATGAACAGGCCGGCTAGTACGGGTGCTTTATAAAGGTCAATAGAATCAATGCCAGCTATACCTACGAAGGCCGCAAAAAGGGCCAGTGATGTCAAGGCGGCAGATGCGATCGCGAAGCCTTTACCGGTAGCGGCGGTGGTGTTACCCACGGCATCCAGAATGTCGGTACGACCACGCACCTCTTTTGGCAGTTCGCTCATCTCGGCTATACCACCGGCGTTGTCGGCAATAGGGCCGAACGCGTCAATAGCCAATTGCATGGCTGTAGTCGCCATCATACCAGCTGCTGCAATCGCCACACCGTACAGACCGGCAGAAGCATATGACAACACGATACCGGCAGCCAAAACGATGATAGGCAACACCGTAGAGTGCATACCTACTGCCAGACCAGCGATGATGTTAGTGGCATGGCCTGTGGAAGATTGCTGCACAATCGAATTAACAGGCTTTTTGCCCATGGCCGTATAGTATTCCGTGATGATACTCATCAAAGTACCCACTACCAGACCCACGATCACGGCGATGAACACACCGTTTGAGGTAAATTCGAAGTTGCGCAGGTTCATGTTTTCAGGCAGCATCCAGTGGATGGCGAAATAAGCGCCAACGGCTGTCAGGGCGACAGAGATCCAGTTACCCAGGTTGAGGGCTCCTTGCACGTTACCGCCTTCTTTTACCCGGATGAACAACATACCGATCAGAGAGAACAAAATGCCCAGACCCGCAATGAACATCGGCAGAATGATCGGAGCCATACCACCGAAATTATCCTCCGAAACCACTTCACGGCCCAGCACCATCGTGGCCAGAATAGTGGCCACATACGAGCCAAAAAGGTCGGCGCCCATACCTGCCACGTCACCTACGTTATCACCCACGTTGTCAGCAATGGTTGCGGGGTTACGCGGATCGTCTTCCGGTATACCTGCCTCCACTTTACCAACCAGGTCAGCCCCTACGTCGGCAGCTTTGGTATAGATACCGCCGCCCACGCGCGCGAAAAGCGCAATACTTTCAGCACCTAGCGAGAAACCGGTGAGCACCTCAAGGGCCACTTCCATTTCGTGGCCGTTCACGCTGCCATTCACACTGTAAACAAAGAAGTAGTAGAGCACGATAAAGAGCGAGCCCAGGCCCAACACGGCCAGACCGGCCACGCCCATACCCATTACTGAACCACCGGCAAATGACACACTGAGGGCGCGTGACAAACTTGTACGGGCTGCTTCTGCCGTCCGCACATTGGCCTTAGTGGCAATGCGCATACCGATAAAGCCGGCAACAGCTGAAAAAAGAGCACCCATGATGAAGGCTAATACAATCGTCCAGTGCGATTTCTCACCGGTATAGCCCAGATAAAAAAGAAATAAACTGGCGATGACTACGAAGTAGAAGAGCACTTTGTATTCCGCCTTCAGGAAAGCCATGGCGCCATCAGAAATGTGACGGGCGATTTCCGTCATGCGTTCGTTGCCTGCTGCTTGCTTCGTTACCCAGGCCGACCTTATAAAGGTATAAATGAGGGCCGCCAGACCAAATCCAGGAATTGCGTAGAGAATAGGTTCCATTCAATAAGAGTTAGTTTTGTAAATAAGGGTTGAGATTCTGAAATTGCTATATATAGCTATTAAAGAAAGCCTATTCGTTTGACTTTTCCAAATATTTACTTCCAAAGCCCTGTACCTAATGTGCAGGTTATACCGCTCATTGTTAGGTCATTTGTGCACAGTACTACACTTTCAACCGAAACCATACGCTTGAACCTAACTCTTTTTGGAAAGTCCCTTGTCTCAAAAGCCTCACTACAGCCACGTAAACAAATAAAAAAGGCCGCCTATACCTGGCAGCCCTCTTACCCTATCCGATAATTCAGATCATAACTTCGCCATCAACTCCCTGTACATTGCCACCATACTCTCAATATCTTTCTTGTTCACAATTTCGTTCGGGGTGTGCACATTGTCTTCGGGAGCGCCAACAAAGCACCAGTCCCAGGGGTAGGGTCCGTGTTGCAGTTCCTTGGCATCGCTGCCGCCTGAACCTTCTATCTCCAACTGATAGGGTATACCGGAGGCTTTGGCTATACCTATGATCTTCTCAACATAAGCCCGGCGGGGTATAAGGCTGTCGCGCATCGAGATCGCCACGCCCTCTCCCGGCTTCACACCCTCGGTTACCCAGGTAATATCTGAAATAAGCGCCTGGTGCACGCCGTAACGCTCCGCGATATACTTGGCCAGGTAGGCCACGGAGCCACCGCCGTGCTCTTCCCAACCACTAAATGCGATGATGCCGTTCTCCAAAGTCTCAGCAACTTTTAATGCGCTCCACACCCCCAGTCGGTTATCAAGGTAGCACGACTGCACTGTTTCCTGGGTTTCACGGAAATCGCACTTAAAGACAAGCTCCGTTCCCCGCTCTATTTCCCGTTCGTACTTGTAGCTGATCTCGTGCTCTTCCTCATCAAACTCCAGTGTACACTCAATTTTCCCTTGTGAGTCCTCTCCCACCAGCGTATAACCGGTTTCCAGGTCAGGACCACCGATCTTCACCAGCTGTCTGCCATAGCGCACGGTGAATCCAATTGAGTCTATGTGTGCAAAAATGGCCGTTCTAGGCTTTCCGAATATTAACAAAATACAATCCTGAAAACCTTCTCCATGTATAATTACTGGTTGTCGCTTCCACTGAACTTTCTGTTCCTCAATGTAGTTAAGCAGAAAATCGGATAGCTTTTTTTCGTTGCCGGATGGTGCGTGTATGCTGCAGAGTCGTTTCAGAAGTTTCATGCAATATTTCTTTTGTATCAATTCAAAATTAATATAATTGTTGTACTTTTAGTACCTGTTCTCCAGATAAGGAGCTATTAGCACGGCACTCCGGACTTTTCTTTTGACCTATGAAAAAGATTGTACTTGCGTTTCTCGGTATCATCCTGACTAACTTGTCTTTTGGGCAGGGTTCTAAGGAGCAGTCTGACACGGCTATCAGAGAGGTGACAATACAATCAGTAGAGGTGATTCCTGCGGCCGGTAACATCAAGGGCATGCTGCTCATGGACAAAGACATCCAATACGAACTGGAGGGTGCCGTGGACAATATGTACAACTTCAAGTACGAGCTGGCCGAAAAGCAATTCAAATCCCTGCGCCGCCGCTACCCCAATCATCCGCTGCCCTATTTCCTGATGGGTCTCAGCCAGTGGTGGAAGATCGTGCCTACCAATATTCAAACCCTGGCGTATGATGATCTGTTCTTCGCTTACATGGACTCTACCATCATGAAAGCGGAGAAGCTCTACGACGCCAATAACAAGGACTACGAAGCCGCCTTCTTTTTGTCAGCCGCAAATGGCTTTGCCGGACGCCTGCATTCCGAACGCAGTAACTGGCGCAAAGCCACTATTGCCAGCAAGCGATCACTCGAGTATCTGGAAAAAGCCAAAGCCGGCAACGGCCTGAGCCCGGAGTTTTTGTTTGGAGAGGCGCTCTTCAATTACTACTCCATCTGGATTCACGAAAACTACAAGATGCTGCGCCCCGTATTGGCTTTCTTCCCGAGCGGCGACAAGCGACTAGGTATAAAACAATTGCGCTACGTAGCCAACAACGGCTTCTATACCGGTACGGAGGCAAAGTTCTTCCTGATGAAAATATACGCCAACGAAGAAGGCAATATGGAAGCAGCGCTCGATCTAGTAAAAGGACTTGTAGAGAAATATCCTAACAATGCCTACTTCCAGCGCTTCTACGCACGTGCGCTTTTTGTGCAGGGTCACTTTACGATGGCCGAGCGGGTGTGCCTTGATATCCTGAGCAAGCTAGATCGGCGCATGCCGGGCTACGAAGCTGTTAGCGGGCGTTACGCCTCTTATATCCTGGCCTACATCAACCAGAACAAGTACCGTGATTTCCAGAAGGCAAAAGCTTACTATCAGAACTCCATTACATTCGCCGAGATGAGCAATGAGCGTGATTCCGGTTATTTTGTCAACTCTTACCTAAACCTCGCCCGCATTGCCAAACAGGAGCGTGAGCTGAAAACGGCGAAGCATTACTATAATATAGTACTGGAAGCTACCGACAAGAAACACGCTGCCAACAAAGAGGCAAAAGACTTCATGAAAGCGCACAAAAAGATCTAAGCTTGGTATACTTGCTATACCTTAAACAAAAAGCCCTGGCAGATTCGCTGTCAGGGCTTTTTTTTATCTTTCGCGCAGTGCCTAGTTCACCATACGTTCGGCTGGCACCTTTACTTTTTGCTTAAAATACTCGAGCGTACGCTGCAGGCCTTCGGCGCGGTCTACCTTCGGCTCCCAGCCCAGTACCTGCCTAGCCAGCGTGATGTCCGGCTGGCGCTTCTGCGGGTCGTCGGTCGGCAGCGGCTGGTACTCGATGTTGAGCTCCACGCCGGTCAGCTTGCAGATCTCCTCGGCAAACTGCCTGATGGTGATCTCAGACGGGTTACCCACGTTAACTGGCATGTGGTAGTCGCTCAGCAACAGGCGGTAAATGCCCTCCACCAAGTCATCCACATAACAGAAGGAGCGCGTCTGGCTGCCGTCACCGAAAATGCTCAGCGGCTCCCCGCGCAGGGCCTGGCTCAGGAAGGCAGGCAGCACGCGGCCATCGTCTAATCGCATGCGCGGACCGTAGGTGTTGAAGATGCGCACAATGCGCGTCTCCAGCCCGTGGTGCATCTGGTAAGCCATGGTCATGGCCTCCTGGAAGCGCTTGGCCTCATCGTAGCAGCCGCGCGGCCCCACCGGGTTCACATTGCCCCAATAGTCCTCGCTCTGCGGGTGCACGAGCGGGTCGCCGTACACCTCCGAGGTGGAGGCGATCAGCATGCGGGCCTTCTTGGCCATGGCCAGGCCCAGCAGGTTGTGCGTGCCCAGCGAGCCCACCTTCAGCGTCTGGATCGGAATCTTGAGATAATCGATCGGACTGGCAGGCGAGGCAAAATGCAGGATGTAGTCCAGCTTGCCCGGCACGTGCACGAACTTGCTTACGTCGTGGTGGTAGAACTCAAACTGCTCCAGCTTAAAAAGGTGCTCGATGTTCTCGAGGTTGCCGGTGATCAGGTTGTCCATCGCGATCACATGGTAGCCTTCGGCTATGAATCTGTCGCACAGGTGGGAGCCGAGAAACCCAGCACCACCCGTTACTAATACTCTTTTTCTGGCCATGCTATACCGTCTCCTTTGTTTGTTGTGGAACCATGGCCTGCTTGACACCGATGCCGAAGTAGGTGAAGCCTTTTTCCTCCATCTCACGGGCATCATAGATGTTGCGGCCGTCGAACACGACCTTTTCTTTCATTAGCTTGTTCACTACGGCAAAGTTAGGTGAGCGGAACTCAGGCCACTCGGTCACCAGCAGCAGCGCGTCAGCGTCGATCAGGGTCTCATACTCGTCCTTGCCGTACTCGATCGTATCACCAAGCGAGTGCTTGGCCTCCTTCATGGCCACCGGGTCGTAGGCCTTTACCCTGGCGCCCTGAGCGAGCAGCTTCTCGATGATCACCAGCGAGGGGGCCTCGCGCATGTCGTCCGTTTTGGGTTTGAAAGAGAGTCCCCACACGGCAAAGGTTTTGCCCGAAAGGTCGCCCGAGAAGTAGTTCATCACTTTATTAAAGAGCACCGACTTCTGACGATCATTCACCGTCTCCACCGACTTGAGCACCTCCATCTGGTAGCCGTTCTCGGAGGCCGTCTTGATAAGGGCCTTCACGTCCTTGGGGAAGCAGCTTCCACCATAGCCGATGCCCGGGTAGATGAACTTGTTGCCGATGCGGGCGTCCGAGCCGATGCCCTTGCGCACCATGTTCACGTCGGCACCCATGATCTCGCACAGGTTGGCGATGTCATTCATGAACGAGATCTTGGTGGCCAGCATGGCGTTGGCCGCGTACTTGGTCATCTCAGCAGAGGGGATGTCCATGAAGATGAGCGGGTGGCCGTTCATCAAAAAAGGCTTGTAGAGCTTCGACATCACCTGCTCGGCACGCTCGGAGTCCACGCCCACCACGATGCGGTCGGGCTTGAGGAAGTCGTCGATGGCGGCCCCCTCCTTCAAAAACTCAGGGTTAGAGGCCACGTCGAAGGCGATGTCGGCGCCGCGGGCCTCGAGCTCCTCGCGGATGGCGTTGCGCACCTTGGCGGCCGTACCCACCGGCACAGTGCTCTTGGTCACCACCACCAGGTAGTCAGTCATGGAGCGGCCGATCTCACGGGCCACGGCCAGCACGTATTTCAGGTCGGCCGAGCCGTCCTCGCCCGGAGGCGTGCCCACAGCGATGAAGGCCACCTGGCAGCCCTGCATACTCTCGGCAAGGTTAGTGGAGAAGGAAAGGCGCTCCTTCTGGGAGTTGCGCAACACCATCTCCTCCAAACCGGGCTCGTAGATGGGCAGGATGCCCTGCTTGAGGTTGTCTATTTTCTTGGAGTCGATGTCGATGCAGGTCACGTCAATGCCCACCTCGGCAAAGCAGGTGCCCGTCACCAGGCCCACGTAACCGGTGCCAACTACAGCTATTCTCATAGGTAAATGTTATTATTGAAATACAAACTTAAAATTTTTTAAAATAATCAATACGCAGTCTCAACAAACTAGCGAGCATGTTCTTGCCGTCTTTTCTTACCTCTTTGCCCTTTTAAGCGAGGGAATTGTTGTTTTAAAAGCAGCAATTTATATAAGAAACACTCATTTCTTGATAAAACTATAAATAGTTGCACAGGGATGTTCCCCATGAAACACACGCTTTTAAAAAGACAAAATTACACATTTTTTTTTAAGAAGATTTGAATTGGCTACACTGCGATAACCTCTCTACTGTCTGGTGATTTGATCGCATGGCAGTGTCTTTCCTCCAAAATACCGCGAACCGGCGCCTTGTCTTACTTTGTTCAGCACAAAAGTGTTGCGGTATGTCCTCAAAAATTAAAATAAATCAATTCGACCTTTTCCCGACCTGACAGCCTGTGTTGATAAGGCGTCTGTTTTTATACGTAGCCCAGGTGCCGCTTTTCATTTAATTTAAATACGCAGGGCACATTTTTACTTTTCCCTACAACCTGAGTGCCGGTCTCAAGTATAGATAAGGGAAGCTAACACCCTGAGTCACCTATGAAACCAGACTGGCTGGACACCAAAGAATATCCCTTCAAATCCAAGTTCCTGGAATTAGAAGCCGGCAAGATGCATTATATCGATGAGGGGGAAGGTCACCCGATCGTGATGATTCATGGCACGCCTTCCTGGTCATTCGCGTATCGCAACCTGATCAAGCTCCTAAGCAAAAAGTACCGCTGTGTGGCGTTGGACCTGATTGGCTTTGGCCTGTCAGACAAGCCTAAGGACTGGAGCTACAAGCCAAGGGCCCATGCCGTCAACTTCGAGCAACTGATGGCACACCTTGGGCTGACCGACTTCACCCTGCTGGTGCATGACTTTGGTGCACCAATCGGCCTGGCCTATGCCATCAAATATCCCGAAAAAGTCCGGAGCATCGTGATGCTCAACACCTGGACCTGGTCACTGTCTAACCATCATGTCTTTTCAAAAGCCAGCAAATATCTGATCGGCCCCCTTGGCAAGTTTCTGCACTCCAAGCTCAATCTCACTACGAACCAACTGGTGCACGAACTGTTCGGGCAGGAGAGCAACATGCCGGAAAAGCTAAAGGATCAATACACGCTCGGGCTGGGCGGCCCTGATGACACGGTCAGTTCGCTGGCCTTCGCACGGGAGTTGGTGGGCGTCAGCAAGTGGTATGATGAACTTTGGAAGGAGCGTAAAAAGATCCAGGACATTCCGACCCTTATCCTATGGGGTGAACGTGACAAACTTGTCAGAATCGAGGCATTGCAGCGCTGGAAAAAGTTTTTCCATGAATGCTATGTGCTGCACTTTGAGGACAGCGGGCATTTTCTGATGGAAGAGCACGCCGATGAGGTGGCACAGTACGTTAGTAATTTTATAAAAGAGGAAGACAAGAAAAAGGAGAAGACATTACACAACACCTAAAACGAGCGATTATGATGGAACCCGATAAAAACTTAAATGAAGCTTTATTTCGAAGTCACCAGGCGACAGAGAAGGACAACCAGGCCCAGAGCGAGCTGCATAGCATGAGCACAGGCCAGCAAAAAGGAGAGCAGCCAGACGCATCGCAGCCCAAACTGCACGAAACACCGCGCAACCTGTTACAGTCCTGGGACACACTTCGACAAATGGATATGGATCTAGCAGACAAAAAGCCGGACCATGACCGTAAATCCTGATAATTACCGACAGCCAGGGTATACCTTGGTTCTATACCTATAAAAGCGGCAGCCATTGTATGACTGCCGCTTTCTTTTCTAAAATATCTTTCCGGGGTTCAGTATACCTTTCGGGTCAAAGAGCAGCTTTATACCTTGCATCAGCCTAAGTTGCACATCGCTTAGCGCTATACCTATGTAAGGCCGTTGCACCAGACCGATGCCATGCTCCCCGGAAATGGTGCCTCCCAGCGAAACACACAGCCTGAATATCTCCTTTATACCTTCGGGCAGCTTGTTGTTCCAGTCATCGTCTGACATGTCACCCTTCACGATGTTGATGTGCAGGTTGCCGTCGCCTGCGTGCCCGTAGCAAACCGACTTGAACTTATACCTCTCTCCTATTTCCTTCACACCCCGAAGCAGCACCGGCAGTTCTGCACGCGGCACCACCGTGTCCTCTTCTTTGTAAACAGAGTTGCTTTTCACGGCATGACCCACGCTGCGGCGCAGCCGCCATAGGTCCTCTTTCTGCTTTTCATTGTCAGCAACGAGTATATCGCCTACATCAAACGTCTCCAGTACTTCATACACCCGCTCGGCATCCTTGTACAGCAGGTCCATGTCGTTGCCGTCCAGTTCTATGAGCAGGTGGGCGCGTTCGTCAGCTGCCATTGGCACTTCTAGGCCAACATACCTACAGGTCCACTCAATGGCCTCGCGCTCCATAAACTCTAGCGCGGATGGTACGATGCCTGCTATAAAAATTCGCGATACGGCAGCGGCAGCCTCCTCTTCTTTCCGGAAGGGCACCAGAAGTACCAGGTTCTGAGTCGGGTAAGGTATAAGTTTGAAGACAATTTTGGTGATGATCCCCAGAGTCCCTTCACTACCGACCATGAGTTGTGTCAAGTTATATCCTGTGGCGTTTTTGAGCACATTGGCACCGGTCCAGGTAATCTCACCAGTTGGTAGCACGACTTCCATGTTCAGCACGTAATCCTTCGTCACGCCATACTTCACTGCGCGAGGTCCGCCCGACGATTCGCTCAGATTACCGCCCAGTTGGCTGCTGCCCCGGCTCGAAGGGTCTGGCGGATAAAAAAGCCCTTTCGCGATCACTGCCTCCTGGAATACCTGCGTAATAACGCCGGGCTCTACGGTAGCCTGCAGATTGCGCTCGTCAATGGAGATGATAGTATTGAAACGCTCCATGGATAGTACGACACCACCATGCACGGCTAGCGCCCCTCCACTTAATCCGGTACCGGCACCACGAGGAGTTACAGGTATAGCGTTTTCGTGGCACAGCCGCATAATACGACTGATTTCTTCAACGTTCTTAGGTCTGAGCACAACTTCAGGCAGGTAGCGCAGGTCTTCGGTTTCGTCGTGGGTATAGCGCACCATACCTTCCTGGTCAGCAGGCAGTACCAGGTGCTCCTGCCCGACGATATTGGCGAAGGCTTCCACCAGATTCTGGGTTATCTTATTAAAATTCATTTTATATTAAATAGCTTATGCTTAATTTAGCAAGCCTGACAAAATTTTAGCCACTAATTACCAAGTTACGCTTTGAGAACATCAATTACCAATTACCTATTATTTATCTTTTTTATCGGCTTGGTGGCTTCGTGTCAGTCAGCGAAGCCCACCTTCAGCAAGCGTGGCGAGACCTATAAGTCGGCCAGGGAGATAGCCGAAGAAAAGCGACAGTCCCGCAAACAAGCCAGAATGGCCGCTCGGAGCGGTGGGAAAGGCAAGGTAGCTTCCAAAGACCGGACCAGCCGCACGAATGTGCCCAACGCACGGCGCCTCGATGAGAACGTGGAAACGGTTATACAAACAGCCCGCTCTTACACCGGCACTCCTTATAAGTGGGGCGGCACCACGCGCGTAGGCATGGACTGTTCCGGCCTGCTTTGCACCTCTTTCCAGAGCATTAATGTGAACCTGCCCCGCACATCGGAGGAGCAGAGCCGCTTTGGAAAAACTGTAAAGGTGAGAGAACTGAAAGAGGGCGACCTCGTGTTTTTCGGGGCTAACAAATTCAGCCGGGAAATCACGCACGTAGGTATGGTAACGGAAGTGAACAACGATAACGAAGTCAAATTCATACACGCCTCCACCAGCCTGGGTGTTATCGAGAATAACCTCTACTCCGATTACTGGCAAAAGATCTTCATCAAGGCGGTGCGGCCTTTTGATGAGTAAGGTGCATAGGGGACCTTGGCATTTCACTGCAAATTTTTTAGACAAACCGACCAGCCACAGGTATAATTTCATTTCTGGCCAGCACTGGCTATACCTCGGAACAGGTATGGCCTACACTATACCTAAAAAGTACAACAGGGATTATGCCTGAACCACAGAGCATGCACTATTTTAATTAAAATAAGCACCGCCCAGCCTGGTCTTAAAATTTAACATCAAATAAGAGATAAAAACCTCATACATACGTACTTATAAGAAGTTATATTTTTTCAATCTAACTTATAAGTATTATGAGGACTATTTACACAAAGTTGCTTATATCCCTCCTTTTGCTGTTAAGCAGCCATTTGGTATGGGCACAGGGTACGACAACTGCGGCCATGAACGGCGTAGTGCAGGACCAGAACGGTTCCCCACTGCCTGGCGCAACAGTTATTGCGGTCCACAACCCGACCAACACGCAGTATGTAGCTGCCACGAATGCAGAAGGCCGTTACAATATCCAGAACATGCGTGTAGGTGGGCCCTATACCGTACGCACCTCTTATGTTGGCTACCAGGAGCAACGATTCGACAACATTAACCTGGCACTTGGCCAAAACTTCAGACTGGACCTCACCATTTCAGAAAGCACGACTACCCTTGGCGAGGTACAGATCACCGCGACACAGGACAAAGTCATCAACTCCGACAGGACGGGCGCTGCCACCAACGTGTCGACAGAGCAGTTGGAGTCGCTGCCTACCATCAGCCGAAGTCTGAATGACTTCACCCGCATCACGCCGCAGGCTACTACATCCGGATCAGGTATATCGTTTGCCGGCCAGAACAATCGCTTCAATAACTTTTCGATAGACGGCACCGTGAACAACGACGTGTTCGGTCTCTCGGCCAGCGGCACCAACGGCGGACAGACCGGCGTGCAGCCCATCTCGCTGGATGCCATTGAGGCAATACAGGTGGTGATTGCACCCTTCGATGTGCGACAAAGCGGCTTTACGGGAGGCGGCATCAATGCCATCACGCGTAGCGGGTCGAACAAATTCACGGGCTCGGCCTATTATTTTGGCAACAATGAGCGCCTGGTGGGCAAGAGTCCGGATGATGCGCGCACTAGGCTGCCGGACTTTACCGACTACCAGACCGGTCTGCGCATTGGTGGCCCGATCATCAAAGACAAACTGTTCTTTTTTGTGAACGGTGAGAAAACTAAACGCGTGGCCCCGCTCCTGTTCGAACCCGGTAGCGCCGGCTCCAATATTACAGTAGACGAGGCCAACCGCGTGCTGAGCGTCGCCAATCGGCTGGGCTACGATCCGGGCAGCTTCAGGGGCATAGACGATGAAACCCAGAGCGACAAGATCTTTGCCCGACTCGACTGGAACATCACCGACAACCACCAGCTTACACTCCGCCACAGCTACGTTTATGGCGAGAACATTGACAACTCCAGAACACCAAACGCATTGCGGTTCTCCAACAACGCTGAGTATTTCCCAAGCACGACCAACTCCACCGTGCTGCAGCTGCGCAGCCAGTTTGGAGGCCGGTATGCCAACGAGGCCCTGATTGGTTTTACGGCAGTGCGTGATGACCGAGACATCATCGGCAACCCTTTCCCGAGCGTGCAAGTCCGCTTGGCAGGTGGCCGCACCATTTCGCTGGGCAGCGAGCCCTTTTCAGCTCAAAACCAGCTCGACCAGGATGTAATCACCATCACCGACAACTTTAACCTGTTTTTAGGGAAGCACACGATCACGCTGGGAACGCACAATGAGTTTTACAAAACCTACAACCTGTTCATCCGCCAGGAGTTCGGTGCTTATACATACAACTCGCTGGAGGCTTTTGAAGCGATCGGCACCCCCGCCGAAACAGCGCCAGGCGAGTTCTTCCGAAATTATTCAAGGACCGACAACCGCCAGCAGGGCGCCGAATTTTCCGCCTTTCAACTCGGCTTCTATGCGCAGGACGAATATGCGGTTCTCAACAACCTGAAGCTGACAGCAGGTATACGTTTAGATATCCCGACCTTTAACGACGAGCCTGCCGCCAACGAGGAGTTCAACGAAGCATTCGCCAGCAGAGGCCTGGCTACGGACAAGACACCGGGCGCTCAATTTATGCTATCGCCCCGCGTGGGCGTAAACTGGGATGTAATGGACGATGGCAATACGCAGGTGCGCGGCGGCGCCGGTATCTTCACTGGCCGTGCTCCGTTTGTGTGGATCGCCAATCAGTATACCAATACAGGGCAAATGCTGGGTAGCCTCTCACTTACTTCGGGCCCGATTCTGGAGCAGATCCGTTTCAACCCAGACCCTACCACCCAGCCTACTGCCACCACCGTGGGCCTGTCGGACCGGACAGCCGAGATCAACATCACCGATCCAGACTTTAAGTTCCCGCAGCTGTTCCGGGTCAACGCAGCCATTGACCAACGACTTCCCTTTGACCTGGTAGCGACCCTGGAAGGTATATACTCCAAAAATCTGAACAACATCTATTACCAGAACCTGAACCTGGAGCAGACGGGCACCTTGACGGGGGCAGACAACCGGCCTGTGTTCGGCCGCATACAGGGCAACAATTTCCAGGACATCATCTACCTGACCAACACCAGCCGTGGCTATGGCTACAGCCTGACAGCTCAGTTACAGAAAACCTATATGGAGAACGGCCTTTCGGGTTCGTTGGCCTATACCTACTCCAGAGCCAAAGATGTGAACCCCGGCAACTCCAGCCAGGCACGGTCCAACTGGATCAATGTAAACCAGGTAGAGGGCCTCAATAGTGTAAGAGAAGCGTTTGCCGACAATGATGTACGTTCGAGGGTGGTGGCTGGCCTTACCTATAATCTAAATTACCTGGGCTTTGCAGGCACCACCATCTCCGCCTTCTACAACGGACAGTCGGGGGTGCCGCTTTCGTACATCTATAACGGTGACGTGAACAGCGATGCAGGCAGAACGAATGACTTGATCTACATCCCGAGCAATGCGTCAGAGATAAACCTGGTTCCTTATACCGAACGGGATGGCACTGTTGTCTCAGCTGAACAGCAATGGCAGGCGCTGGACGCCTTTATCAGTGGCAATGACTACCTGAGCAACAGACGCGGCCAGTATGCGGAGCGAAACGAGGACAGGCTACCCTGGACGAACCAGATTGACCTGCGCCTGATGCAGGACTTTTATATAGGTCAGAATGACAACAACCATCGGCTTCAGCTAACCTTAGACGTTTTTAACTTCACCAACCTGCTCAACAAGGACTGGGGCCGTCAGTACACGGCTACTTTCAACGCTTTCCAGGCCATTGACTTTGTTGGCTACGAGCCGGGCACCACGACACCCCGGTTCAACTATACCGGACGCGGCCTGACAGATGGCGAGCCCTATTTTGTGAACGACTTTTCGTCGCGCTGGAGGGCCCAGTTTGGCATTCGGTACATTTTCAATTAAAGAAAGCGGCGTCCTATTTTAACTGATTGCCAAAAGGAAAGGCGAAGCTTTATGGCTTCGCCTTTCCTTTTGGCAATCAGTGTTTAAGACTAATAGCACGTTTGCAAATTACAATAAATTATTGGCGGTAAAAAGCAAATAACATAAGACATTTTATTAATAATAATTTAATCTGTAAGTAGTTGCATTTCGAAATATACCCTCTAATTTTGCGAGCAAAAATCAATCAATCTTTTATGAAAAAGTTATTACTATCAACACTGCTTATGTTGCTGTGCGTGGTTACTATACACGCCCAGGTAACTACAAGTAGCGTGAGTGGATCCGTGAAGGATTCGAAAGGTGAAGCTTTGATCGGGGCAACCGTAAGAGCAACACACCAGCCCTCGGGCACCACGTATGGCGCAGTGACCAATACAGAAGGTCGCTTTAACATCGCCAACACCCGTATCGGTGGTCCTTACACCATCGAAGTAAGCTACATAGGATACCAGCCTATGTCTTTCACAAACATCACTTTGCAGCTTGGCCGCCCTTACGTGCTGGATGCTACCCTTTCTGACGGTGGTACTCAGTTATCGGAAGTGATGGTGACAGCTGACCAGTCTTCCGTATTCAACGCCCAGAGAACTGGCGCTGCGACTAACGTAAGCACTGAGCAGATTGCTACGCTGCCTACCGTAACACGAAGCCTTACAGACTTCACCCGTCTTACGCCACAGGCTAACGGTAATGGCTTTGCAGGTCGTGATGGTCGTTTTAACAACGTTCAGATTGACGGTGCAAACTTTAACAACGGCTTCGGCTTAAACTCCAACCCACTTCCTGGAGGTCGTTCGCAGCCTATCTCTATCGACGCGATCGAGCAGGTACAAGTAAACATTGCTCCTTTCGACGTTCGTCAGTCAGGTTTTACCGGTGCTGGCATCAACGCCGTTACCCGTAGCGGTAACAACGAGTTCTCTGGTTCAGTATATGGTTTCTATCGTAACCAGGACATGAATGGCAGAAGAGTAAATGGTGAAAAACTTGATCAGGGCAATGAAACATCAAGCCGTACTATAGGTTTCCGTTTAGGCGGCCCGATTATCAAGAATAAACTATTTTTCTTCGTAAATGCTGAGAACATCGATGAAAAAGGTACGAACCCATTTGCCGTAAACCTTTGGAAAGCCTCTGATGATGGTGTAGCTAACCCTGACCAGAACATCGCCAGAACTAAAAGATCTGACCTTGAAGCGGTGCGTAACCACCTGATCAACACCTGGGGTTATGACCCGGGCGCTTACGAAGGCTACGCGAACGATAACGGTACTAAGAGCACCAACTTATTGGCTCGTATTGACTGGAACATCAACGACAATCACAAATTGGCGGTTCGTTACAACCAGGTGAAAGGCGAGGCTGGTTCTTTGGTGAACGGCAGCTCAGGCCCAAGCCCACGCTCTACTGTAAACCGTGTGAGCGATCAGTCTATGGCTTTTGCTAAAACCATGTACGATACAGAAAACATTGTACGTTCAGCTTCTGCTGAATTGAACAGTACATTCTCTTCCCGTCTTTCTAACCAGTTACTGGCAACGTATAGCCGCATCCAGGATACGCGTACTTCTCCTAGCGAGATCTTCCCAATGGTTGATATCTGGAATGGTGGCACCAACTACATGACATTTGGCTACGAGTTGTTTACGTATGGAAACGACGTACTGAATAACAACTACAGCATCACAAACAACCTGACCTACCTGGCTGGCAAGCACACGATAACCGGTGGTGCTACATTTGAGTCACAAAAGTTTGGTAACCAGTACATCCGTTTGGGTACTTCTTACTACCGTTATAACTCTGTTGAAGACTTCCTGACAACCGGTACTGAAAATGAAGTAGCCCCAATCATGTTCGGTCTGACTTACCCTTACGAGGGACAGGATCCTTATGCTCCAATCGTATTGGGTACAGCAGGCGCCTACATCCAGGATAAGTTTGCTGCTACTGACAGACTGGACTTGACATTAGGTTTGCGTGCAGACATGCCTGTTTACATGAACGACCTGACTGCCAACCAATCCATTGATGAACTTACGCTGAGATCTCCTGAAGGTGGCGACAAAAAGTACACGACCAGCGAATGGCCAAAATCCAGAATTATGCTGGCTCCACGTATCGGCTTCAACTTTGATGCCTTCGGTGATGGTTCTTTGCAGCTGCGTGGTGGTACTGGTCTGTTCAACGGCCGTGTTCCTTTCGTGTGGTTGACAAACATGCCTTCGAACTCTGGTGTAATCCAGAACAACGTAGAACCTAACAGCTATGCATCAGTTGCAGGTTGGATTGGCGACATCCGTTTCCAACCGGAACAATACTACTGGTTGAACAACACGCCGGCAAGTGCTCAGAACGTGTTTATCAAGAACCCAAGAGCTGGCGTTCCTACAAGCTTCGCCTTAGTTGATAACGAGTTCAGAATGCCTAAGGTATGGAGAACGAGCGTTGGTGCTGACTACACGATCCCTGGAACGCCGCTGGTAGCTACTGCTGACGTTATCTACACAAAAGACGTGAATGCAGCTTACCAGTTTGGTGCCAACAGAGCAAATGCTCCTATAACGCTGAACTATGGCGGTGAGGGTGAGAACGACAACAGAGGATACTATCCTGCAGGTGCAAACAGCACAAAATACAATGAAGCTGTTAACGCTAACACTGCTGTAGTGCTGACTAATACTTCTGAGAAAGGCGAATCTTTCAGCAGCACGGTAGGTCTTTCTCTTCCGTCTCGTAATGGTTTGTTTGGTTCACTTTACTATACCTATACTTACGCTACTGAAGTATCTAGTAACCCAGGATCAAACGCCTCTTCTGCATGGTTAGGCAGCCCGTCTGTAAACGGCCCGAACGAGCAGATCCTTTACAACTCTCAGTATGCAGTGCCTCATAACGTGGTAGGTAGCTTATCTTACAAAGTAAACTACTTCAATAGCCTGGCCACTACTGTATCATTGTTCTACAACGGTTCACATCAGGGACGTTTCTCTTATACCTACAATGGTGACATTAACAAAGATGGTATTAACGCCGACCTGCTGTATGTACCAAATGATGTTAACAACCTGAACTTCGTTGATATTGTTGATAAAGGCACTGTAGTATTCACTGCGGCTCAGCAGCGTGAAGCGTTCAACAACTTCATCAACAACGATGACTACCTGAGCACAAGACGCGGCCAGTATGCTGAGCGTAATGGCGCTCTGATGCCTTGGTTGAACCGTTTCGACTTCAGATTGCTACAGGACATCTACACCAACATCGGTGGTAAGCGTAACACGCTTCAAATAAGCGCTGACGTGATGAACATTGGTAACCTGATCAACTCTAACTGGGGTATCAGCACAGCGTTCAACAATGCGCAGAGCATCCTGACAACCAACACCAAAGACGCACCTATCAGTGCTGAAGGTGTACCTACTTTCCAGATGAGAACTGTTACAGAGAACGGAAAAACTGTACTTCCTACAGAACCTTTCAGAGACGTAACAACACTTTCAACTACATGGTATGCTCAAATTGGTCTGCGTTACATCTTCAACTAAGAAGTATCCAACCATTGCAACAAAAAGGCGGGACAAATGTCCCGCCTTTTTTATTTACAAAAACTAGCGCTTCAGCTTTTGCATATTCAAAATTTGTTCTAATTTTGTGACACTCAAACGGGGGATTAGCTCAGCTGGCTAGAGCGCTTGCATGGCATGCAAGAGGTCATCGGTTCGACTCCGATATTCTCCACACTGATAAAAAGGCCTTTATGAAATAAAATTCATAAAGGCCTTTTTTTGTGCATACGATTTGCATGTAAGTAGCTTCTATTCCCGTTCCTTCGGATCCATCGAAAACTATTAGTTACTCTACATCCTACCCTCCACCGGCAAATTAATTTGTCCTCTGCCATAAGCGTCACAAATTATCAGTATTTTTTACTGATATATTCTAATATTATTATAGATTGCGGTTATGCAGACTTAAAAAGGCGCAACGCCTCCTATGCCTGTCAGCCTTCTCGGTACAGGTGATGCTCACCTTTTGAAAAGAACACTATAGCACCCCAAACATCTACCTTGTCATATGGAGCAAACTGCACAAACCTTAACCGAGTGCCCAAATTGCGACTCTAAACTTAAGACCGGAGGCCTACTAGGCACTAACAAACTGGTAAGCAAAAAATTTATCCCGATTATCAATGAGTACTCTGGACTAAGCCATGAACAGTACTGTGAGAAATGCGCACAAAAACTGTACGATGTCTCAAAGGGGAAATTCTTTGTTGAGCGCAACGCTTTGGACAAGACTATTGAATCTATCATAGATTGCGTGCCAGTCATTTCTCTTCAGTCCCCTCATAAGTGGGAATACAATGTGCTTGACATGGTAACGGGGCAGTCTACTACCGGCACCGGTGTGTTTTCGGAATTCAAGTCAAGCCTTACGGATTTCTTCGGTATACAGTCAGGAGCATATAACAGCAAGATCAGCAATGGAGAGAATCTTTGCCTAACACAACTTCGATTGAAGTGTATCCGGCTAGGGGGTAACGCGGTTATCGGCGCCGATATAGACTACGCTGAGGTTGGTGGTGATAAGGGCATGCTGATGGTTTGCATGACTGGTACTGCAGTTAAAATACACAATACAGAAGTACTTGGCCAAGAAAGAGTGAAGTATCTGGATAAGCTCAGAGAAGTAGTCGAGAGAAGAGAGTATCTCCGGACTATTGACGTTACCAGCAGTGCCTTTATAACGGTAGAGGCAAACTGATAAAACAACATAAGCCATATCTTCTAAAAACTTTATAAGTCTATAGATAACTCATGAAAACACTTCTAACAACCCTTCTTTTAACCTTGCTGTCTGCATGCATGGCTTACAGCCAAATTAAGGAATTACCTCAGGACATCAAGTGGCTTCAACAAACTGCGACACGTTTAGAGCAGGAGGTGCGCCAGAAAACAGACTCACTCACTTTAGTAAAAGAGCAGTTAGCGTATCAGGAAGGAAAGCAACAATTGTTAGCTTCTTATGGTAAAAATGGCGGCTTAAGCATCCCAGCTGCCATCAAAATGACGGGACAGTTACGATCTAAACCCAATCCAATAGAAGCCTCCATATCCACTCTCGAGAAGGGAGACTCTGTATTACTTACCGATTACATTGAAGGCTATTGGCTTATAAAGAAAGGTAAACATATAGGGTATGTTAATGAATTGTATATCGGCAGCACCCCCGACGTAGATGCTTTCAAGAAGCTGCTTACAAAAGAAGCAGCACCTGCTGTTAAGCAGTCTAATAATTCTACATACAAAGCTACTAATAGCTCTTCTAGCAGCAGTTACACCCCAAGCAGAACCATCCATACGGGCCCCCGAGGTGGGAAGTACTACATCAATAAAAACGGGAACAAAACCTACGTAAAGCGCAAATAGCAATAAGTTGCATTCTACATGTAACTATAACCCTTCATAAACTCCTCAATGAAACAACTCTACAAACTTACGCTTACAGCTACATTCTGCTTCGGCCTGTTAATGTCATGCGGAGGCGATAGCAGCGCCGACCCCTCCTGCGGAAGCTATAATGGCAATACGTTATATAAAGGAACTCAAGGCGGATGCTATTATAAAAACAGCAGCGGCAACAAAGAATACGTGGACAGGACTAATTGTAGATGCTGATGGGTTTCAGGTTCAGAAAGAGTGTTAAGGTGGTCCCAGGTATTCGCCTCAACTTCAGCAAATCCGGCGTCAGCACCACAATCGGCAGACGAGGTGCAAGTGTCAACATAGGCAATCGAGGTGCTTATGCTAATATGGGGATACCCGGGACGGGACTATCGTACAGAGAAAAAATAAGCTCAGGCGGTGGGTCACTATCTCAACCCTCTGCAACATATCAAGGCTCAGAAAAGCCTGTGTTAGGGTCAACTCAAGGGTCCTCCTATTTTATCTTTATTGGTACACTAGTACTCGGTTTCGCTTTCTATTTGCCTACTATATACTGCTTTTATAAGGCATATAAACGATACAATGCCAAGACTAGACCTATCTATGGTCAGGAAGGTGTATATGTATCAGACAGAAGGTATAAGACAGGACAAAGATTGAATGGCTACAGAGAGGTGATAACAGGTTACGAACCTCTAAGCGAAGCGGAGATTGCAGAATCAAGGCGGCTTGGTAGAACAAGATTGATTATAGGTCTAATACTTTTTGCTTTTACACTTTGGCTACAAATATCTGCGTTCAATAATCCTGAAGCCTTATAATAGCATCTAAAAATAATACCCCGAAAGCTTGTCAAAATATTCCTTAAACTTCTTCTCGGTATGCTTGAGGTCAGTGATATCGACAAATAAGGAGGGCGAGAACAGGCTGTTGCCTTCCGTGTGGTTTCCTAGCTCAGTAGCGATCTGTTCGAAGGGGTGCTTGATGCCGTTTTGTTTCACTCTATATCCGAATCGGCCGACAGGAGTCCTGCCTTTACCCATTATCTTGGTGTGCGACAAAGCCAGCAGGTATTCGAACCTGTCGAACAGGTTTTCATAATCTCTATCGTGTGGAAGGAAGGAGCTGAAGATTGGCTTCAGTTCCGAGAACAGCAATTCGGACATAGGCACCAACTGCCTGTTTCCCATCGCTTCCCGCAACGTGTCATAATCGAGTACCTTCGCAACATGGACGTGATCCAGAATAGGTGCCTCCCCATACCTGACGTGCGCTGTCATGGAAAACATCTTCGACAGTAACCTGTAATCTTTCTTAAGGACGCTGGCAAGTCCAATACTGTAGAGGAAGATGAGGCCAGGCAGCGTTTCCAGGTCATGCCATACGCCACTCTCACTTTCCCGCTCTTTTTCGGACGTAAAACAGGCCAGGCTATTGAGCCAGATGGGATGGTGCTGTTCTCTGCCCCAATAAACGCCGTTCACAAACAGTCCGCATAGCGTATTGCACTGATGGAAGTAGTAATTTACCCGAGCCTTTATTTCTTCTTTGGCAGGTATACCGTTAACCGGCAGCGCATTAAAGTTATCATTTAGCCGATCAGCTTCGCCCCTGACCAGATCATGCAACGATATGATCTGGTCGTCCTGCACAATATACTTCTTCAGGCTGATTACTGCCATCTGTGATTTTGAAAGGTTGGACGGCCTGGCACTTTCAAGGGTCTCCACTTTCTCCTGCAGTTCTTTGAAAAACAAGTCGGGGTTCGTCACGTTTACAGCCTTTCCCCGTCTGATGTAGGCCAGTTCCTCCAATTCGTTTCCGAGCTGGTCTGAGTAAGTGAAGTAGTTGGAGAACCTGAATTTGTTGGAGGTCTCCAGCGCCTCCTTCAGCACGCGGTCACTTTCGGCTGACCAGCCGCAGGTGATCAGTCCGAAGTTATCCGACACATAGCGCAGCAGCTCCGAAAGGCGTTCCTCATACTTGTCTGCCTCGCTCTTTATATTCAGGAAGCTGGAATCAATGTAGTCTCCGTTGATCTTGATGACTGTAACGCGGGCATGCACGATTGGTAGGGAGTTAACGATATGGCTGGGGCTGCTGATCACCACAGGCTCTATGCCGATGCACCTCAGGGCGTTTTCCATCAGCCTGTCCAGGGAAGTCGTCAGGATAACCCGTACATATCCTTTGCTGACCAGGCGGGCAATTGTTTGATGAGCAGACGTTGGTTTTTTCAGCCCCTGCTCCAACTCAGCCTCACTGGGCTCGAAGTACCTTCGTAACAGATTGTGCCGCTCCGTCTCGGTGTTGGCAAGCGGCTCCAGCAGGCTTGCATAGCCCGGCTTTTCTCCAAACCGCTCGAAAAACCACTTCTCCGGATTCGGCTCACACTTCGCATTTTCCAGAACAGCTATCTGCCTGATCAGATCAGAGGCTATTTCCTTATCGCCAGGTATACCAGCACTTCCGGCCACTCCAGAGCCGAGCAATAACGCAAATGCGCCTTTGTTGTTAAAAATCGAATGTGCTACCGAGGAGACTTGCGTATTCATACTATGTGATGCATCTTTGCCGGTACAATATATAGATTATTTTATACTAAATCCACTATAATTTTCTTAACATAATTCTGTTTCAGAGAATTACATATTTTATGCTCCTTAGGCTTCGATAGCATCATTCAGTAGTTAATTATAACGATGCAGCGATTCGTTTTTTTATATTTGTACATCCTGAACAGTTATACCTGAGAAAACAGGTATAACGGAACATGCCCCCCTACTGCCCGTAACATATAGGACGTAACGCTTAAAGAAGGGAGGATCAATGCCATTTATTTTTGAAGACAGTACCAAGGACGCAGCATTGCTGCTGAAGGATGTAGCAGCAGAGCTACAGACGGAGGATCTTAACAAGGCCGGCCGTATTTTCAGGGCTGTGCTGCAATCTGTACGGGATAGAATGCCTGTATACGATGCCATACAATTCGCTGCCCAACTTCCCGTTTTCTGGAAAGGTGTCTACTTTGATCATTATGACCTGAATAAGGTACCTGTGAAAATCCGGGATGCAAACGACTGGATCAATTACATCCGAAACAAAAACGCTTTTGCCGCAGACAATGATTTTCAGCAGGACGAAGAAATCACGGCGGCTTTCCGGGCTGTGTTCCAAGCCCTGCAACGCACCATGACCGATGGCCAGCTGCAGAAAGTGAAAGAATCACTGAACGAGGACATCCAGGAACTACTGGCTGCCTAAATAGAAAAAGCGCTGCCTGTTGCAGAATGCAGCAGGCAGCGCTTTTTAGAAGATACCCTACACAAAAAGCCCCTCTACCGATAAATAGCGCTCGCCCGTGTCGTAGCAGAAGGTCAGTACCCGTGCCCCATCCGGAATCTCTTCGTCCAGCTTCTGCTGCACAGCCGCCAAAGACGCGCCCGACGACACACCCACAAATATCCCTTCTTCCATAGCTGCTCGTCTGGCATAGTCATAGGCATCGTCGGCTGCCACCTGTACCACGCCATCCAGCAGGCTGGTATCCATTATAACGGGTACAAACCCGGCGCCTATACCTTGTATCGGGTGCGGCCCCGGCTGGCCACCGCTCAGTACCGGCGATGCGGAAGGCTCTACTGCGTATACCTTTAGGTTAGGGAAATGCCGCTTCAGCACCTTGGCCACACCTGTTATATGCCCGCCGGTACCCACCCCGGTGATCAGGTAATCGAATCCTTCCGGAAAGTCGGCCAGAATCTCCTGTGCTGTGGTTTCGATGTGCACCTGCGTGTTGGCCTCGTTGTCAAACTGCATGGGCATCCATGAGGAGTCGTGTTCTTCGAGCATTTCGCGGGCACGCTCAATGGCACCTTTCATGCCCTTTTCGCGTGGTGTCAGTTCCAGCTTGGCTCCATAGGCCGTCATCAGCCTGCGCCGCTCTATGGACATGGACTCCGGCATCACCAGGATGAGGTGATAGCCTTTTACAGCGGCAACCATAGCCAGTCCCACGCCGGTGTTGCCGGAGGTTGGCTCAATGATCACGCTTTCCTTTTTAAGAATGCCCTTTGTCTCAGCGTCCTCGATCATGGCCAGGGCGATGCGGTCTTTGATGCTGCCGCCCGGGTTTGCGCGCTCCAGTTTCATCCACACTTCCGCTTTGTCTTTAAACATGCGGTTGATCTTTACATGGGGCGTTCTGCCTATGGTTTCCAGTATGCTATGCGCTTTCATATGCGTATCTTTTTAGATTGAAAAATTCAGAACATCAGTTCTATCTTCATAATAACTCACTTTTATCTGCGGACGGTGATATACCCTGGCAAAAGAGGGAACACTTTCGGTCAGCCATACATTTCCTCCTATGATGCTGTCGTGTCCCACCACCGTCTTGCCGCCCAATATGGTGGCGCCGGCATAGATGATCACATTGTCCTCAATGGTTGGGTGCCGCTTCACATTGGCCATAGATTTTTCGACGCTGAGCGCTCCCAACGTCACTCCCTGGTATATCTTCACATTGTTTCCGATATCGGCCGTCTCCCCGATCACGATGCCGGTGCCGTGGTCTATGCAGAAGCGAGCGCCTATGTTGGCCCTTGGATGGATGTCTATACCTGTTCTGGTGTGCGCGTAGGTAGCGAGCACGCGCGGCAGCAAGGGCACACCCATGCGGCAAAACTGGTGCGCCAGCCTGTATACGGCCACGGCGAAAAAGCCGGTATACGTCCGGATCACCTCGTCTACGTTTACAGCAGCCGGATCGCCTGCCTCGATGGCAGCAGCGTCATCGTTGAGCTGCTGCTGCAGGCCAGGCAGTGCTTCAAAGTAGGCGTCCGCTATCTCGTGGGGTTTACCGGGAAGGCGCTCTTCTATTCTGAACAGTATCTTCTCCAGATCGGAGTGCAACATCATCGCATAGGCTTCTACTTCGGATCGGGAGCTGAAAGAGCGTTCTGAAAGCGATGGAAAGAGCAACTGCAGCACGCCTTCCAAAAAGGCACAGCTCATGGAATGGGGCACTACATGGCGGGCCTGCTGATGCACAGCTGTCAGGTGGTCAATAAAAGCTTGGCTGATTGCGGTCATGATGATGGTGAAACAACTCGTCCTGGCAAAAGTTTTATTGCAGTCTACACAACAGATAGCTATACGGCCAAGCAATACCCTCTGTCTACCTCTTGCATGAAATATTGTCGCCAGTGATTTGGCGGCACAAAAAAAAGAAACCTCCTTTGGTGGGAGGCCTCTACCTTATATAGTAGGTATAAGCTATACCTACAAAATGATAACCCATTTACTTTTTCTGGTCTTTCACTACCAAATTGAGGTATAGGAACCCGAGCAGGGCAAACACGCCGCCTGTCCAAAACACCAGGCTAAACCGGGAAGGGTCGTTGGCATAGATCCAGCCGGAGGCCAGGGCGCCGAAACCTATACCTGCCTCCATGGCAATGTACATAGTGGCCATCGCCCGCCCCCGGCGCTCCGGGTGACTCAGGTCGATGGTCCAGGCAAAAACCGTGGGGGAGTTCATGCCCACCGCCACACCGAACACCGCCGCCGCTAGCAACAGTTCTGTCGCCGTGTCAGCCCCGCCGATCAAGCCCATCGCGACTACCAACAGCCCTGAACTGACCTTGAGCACCCGAATGCGGCCAAACTTATCGGAGGCCCGGCCGGCTAGAAAACGGATCGCCAGCGAGGAAAGCGTGAAACTGGTAAAGAAGAGGCCTTTGTTCTGAATGCCCAGGTGCTCACTGAAATCGGGAATGATCGTGAGGATGATGCCGAAGGAAACCACCGTGAGCATCATGACGATGGAAGGGTTGAGCACGCGGGGCTCGAAGATCTCTTTGCGGGATATTTTGAGCAGTCCCATCCGGAAGCGCTTTGGGTTGTCCAGCGTTTCGTGCATGCGGGCCACCACGGCAACTGATAAAAAAGCAGCGGCGGAAGAGGAATAGAACATGGCTTCCAGCGAGAAACTGTTGGCGATAGAGGCTCCCATAGCCGGCCCTGCTGCCATACCGAGACTGCCGGCCAAACCCAATAGTCCGGTCGCCTCGCCCCTGCGCTCCGTCGGGATGATATCGGCTACATAAGCAGCCGTGCCGGTTGGCGTAAACCCAGTCGAGAAGCCGTGCACCAGACGCAGCAGCAGAAATGCCGCCACACTGCCGGTAATAGGGTATAGGAAACCGCAAAGGATACAGACAGTTCCCCCGATCAGCATGACAGGTATACGCCCCATCTTGTCGGCCAACTGCCCGCTAAAGGGCCTCGACAGGCCAGCCGTTAGCGTAAAGAGGGAAATGATCAGTCCTTTGTACTCAGCGCCGCCCAGCTGCGTGATGTAGTTGGGCAGCTCCGGGATGATCATGTTGAAGCTTGCAAAGAAAAGAAAAGAGCTCAGGCACAGCAATCCAAATTGAAGTCCATACACACGTGTTTTCAGTTCGGCCATAGTCGGTTTAAAGCCGCAAGTTCCGAAAACAATTGCTCCAAAACTATAACCCAGCAGACCTGCCTGTATGTAATTTAGTTGCTGAAGTGCTTATAATTGGTTGTCAAGTATGATTTCAATTTAAAAATATAAGTAGCCTCCAGACTGCCTTCAATTTGTTATAGAAAGGTGACTTGTAAATTAGTCGAAGACAGGGCAGCTGCCTTTTTTGTAACGCTTCTTTTTCACCAGGCCATCTTTTTGGTACGCCGAAGACTTAAACGAAAAATTCGCAGCTGTTTTGTTACCGGATACTCCCTGTTTCTTTGCTTTGGTCGATTTCTCATACTTATCAGACTTCAGGTCAGCTTTGGCGAAGCTGGCAAATGAGAAAAGCATCATGGCACTGATTAAAGCTGCATAGAATCTTAATTTCATTAGCTGGTTGTTTAAGGTGAGAGAAGATTATATATTGCAATATTAAAATAAAAATATATATTAAAAAATTAATTAATCATACTTTTTAAATACATATTACTAAAACCACTCACTTGGCCCAGCGGCCTAAGGAAGAAAGCAGCGCAGTAACGGGCAGTATAGCCGCCAGGCATCCCTGAAACAAGAAAATTAGAAAGGAGAAAGAGAGCGCTATCGCGGGTTTAAGACGGGCGCAGTGTGAACGAGAGGAGAAACAGGGGACTTACAAACCCGTGGCAGGACCAGGTACATTAAACCGGACGCCATTGACGGTAATGTTATGCTCCAGCGCGGCCAGTTGTAAGCCCAATGCCACCTGGCTGGCCTTGTTGTGACTCTCGATATCAGAGAGGAGCAGAGATCGCTGGTAACCGCCCCTTATGTCGAAAAGCACACAGTGGTCGCTAAAATGCATGGCTGCGATGCCGCTCCAGTCCAGGCTGTATGCTTTGCCGTAAAAGTTGAGCCTGTAGGAGATCTTATCAGGTGATATGTCCACAAAGCTATTTTTGAGCGGTATTTTATCTGTGCTGAGTGCCAGCAGGTATAGCCCTACCAGAACAATTATGAAAGCTGCCATCCCCCATAGCCAGCGGGCATCTTCCCGTAGTACAAGATTGTAAACTAGCGCTGATCCTCCCCCGCTAGCCAAAAACAGTCCCAACCAAAGCAGCCGGTCTTTGATCCTACGCAATTGTCGAGCTGTATAAAGACTGATGTACATGGAAACTGTATTGAATAGAAGACCTACAGCAAGACGAACCGAACAGGCAGCAACGAAAAATATTAAAAGAATATATAATAATAATTACAAATAATATTAATTTAAAATACGGCCGTACTACACAATTGGTTTGTTTTATTAAAAATAAATTAAATACAATTTATAAGAAGTTGATTTAGGTAGTATAAGTGAGAATTTGGACAAGCGTGGAATCAGTTTAAGGGACAGGGAAAGTAGTCAGGTATAGCCGACAGAGGTATAGAGATGCGGGCTTTTGAGGGGACTCAGGGAAAGAAGAAAGTCCTGCTCCAATAGGTATAAAAGAAGTAGTCTTATATGCGACGACCGTAAGGAAAATAAAAGCTACGACCTGACGCCCTGTGCGCTTGCAGGTACCTGGTTTACTTCAACCTGCTGCTGTATAGCGGCTAGCTGCATACTAACACTCACATGGTTTGCAATTCCGGGACTCTGGATATGCCCTAGCCGCATGATCATTTGCCTGCTGTCTTTCAGGTCAAATACCAGGGTATGCTCGGTTGCCTGTATGCTGTCAATGGAGTCCCAGTAGATTGTGTGCTCAGGGCCATACAAAGTGAGCCGGTAGGCGATGCGCTCCGGCGTCATGGAAAAGTAAGCATCCTTCAATTGAATATAGCCAGCCCCCACGGCAAAACCCAATGCACCAACTGCACCTACTATCAAGGCGCCGCTTGTCCAAACCCACCGGATCTCTTCGCGGGCAATGAACTCAACGACCAGGGCAGATAGACCACCGCAGAATAGCAGGATGCCTGTCCAGAGCAGAATCTGCTTTGTCTTTTTAAGCTCTTTGTGTGGGTAGAGGTTTACATACATAGGGTTAGTTTTGTGTTATTTCAATTGCTATACCCTTTGCAGCTGCAATCTGCGCTAGTTCGTCCCGGATGCGCTGCAGTTTTCTGGCATGGTTCACCGTATCCAGTGCAACGGCGTGCTGCTCTCCGTTCTTGAGCTCAAACCCAAGTGCGTGGCTGCTGATGACCATGCGCTCGACTTCTTCCCATTCAAAATCGTGCTCCCGCTGCATAAAGCCCAGTCGGTACCGCACGCCAAAATCCGTTATACTCAGATGGCGCTGGTAATCCGGATTGTGGTCGAGCCACACAGAGACCATGAAAAGCGAGAAAGGCAATAGACTAAACAGGTATAGGAAGGTCATGGCGGAGTGAAAGTCCCGCACAGCGATAAGCTGATACAAAAGCCAACCATGCAAACCCACAGAAAGCAGGGCAAGTACAAATAGCAGACGCTCCACCTGCGACCTGATGCCATAGGGTTTGGAGAACAAACGTATGCTAACGCTGGTGTGCTGCATCGTAAAAATATATATTCAAGAATTCAATATACTAAAAATTATAAAGCTGCCAAACAAATTGACGGCAAAACATTTTAACGGGGCGATATTACAGGCATTTAGTATATTGAAGCGCATAAGCCTACACGATGAAAAAAAGCTATACCTTCCTATTTGCGCTTGCCGCCTTTGCAGCCTGCCGTCAACAGCCCCAGCAGAGTTTGACAGCGACTAACGATACTACATCGCAGCACATCAACAAGTTTTCGGACGCCACCCTGCGCGAGCTCTATACCTTGCAGGACGAGCGCAAAACGGTTAAGCTCCTAAATTTCCTGAATCATCCGAAACCGCAATACCGCCGGGAGGCAGCACTTGCATTTGCCTCGGTACAAGACACATTGGCCATACCCCAGCTGCTGACCTCACTGTCGGACACCAGCGCTGCGATCCGGACAGCTTCGGCTTATGCTTTGGGCCAGATCGGGCACAAGAAAGCCCAGCAGGCCATGATCCGGCACCTGCAACATGAGCAGCGCCCCGCAGTGCAGGCGGAAGTGTTGGAGGCGCTCGGCAAACTGGCTGACAACGGCGGGCTAAACTTTCTGGTAAACTACCAGGCGGCCAACGAAACCGCGCAGGCGGGCCAGGCCTGGGGATTGTACCGGGCGGGCTTGCGGCAAATCAGCAGCTCACAGGCCGTGAAACAAGCTGTGCAGTGGCTGACTGACAGCAAATTGTATGAGGTGCGCCTGGCAGCTGCCCACCAGTTAGCCCGCACCCCTAAGCTCGACCTGTCGCCTTACCGTCAGCAGTTGACTACAGTGGTGACTTCTGATGAATCGGCGGATGTGCGCATGGCGGTGGCACAGGCTTTCGCCAAAGTAAATGCCCGTGATAAAGCTTCTTTGCTCTCCGGTATCGTGCAAAGCGACCCCGATTACCGCGTGCGACTGAGTGCGATCCGCTCTATGGCAGGCCTTGAGTTTGAGGAAATTGATAAGGCCATCCTGGCAGGCCTGACCGATCAAAATATTAATACGGCAGTGGCCACAACAGAATTTCTGCAGGCCAACTATGCCGGCGCGGACAGCAACACACTCCGTAAAGCCCTTGCCCAAGTGGAAGACGGCCGGGTGCGGGCCGGTCTGATCTGGGTGATCTTGCGCAACAGCCCCGACAAGGCCAAACTGAGCCAGGAATACCAGCAGCTATACCTTAGCACCGACAACCCATACGACAAAGCACACTTGCTCAAGGCCCTCTCCGCCGACTACAACAACTACCAGTTCATCGCCAAAGAAACTTTCGCCGCGTCGTCGCAGCCTGTCATCAGCACGTATGGCATGGAAGCGCTCACCGCCATGCGTCAGCAGGGAGACTTCCCGAAAACCATGGAGCAGAACTTTGCCGACATCTTTAAACAAGGTATAGCCTCCGGCGATGTGTCGCTGGCAGGTCTGGCAGCGGGTGTGATCCGCAACCCCAAACTCAACTTCCGGGAGGTATACCGCGACCACACCTTCCTGACCGAGGCGCAGCAGAAACTTGTGCTGCCCCGCGACATGGAAACCAACATTGAATTGCAGAAAACCATAGATTACCTGAGTGGGAAAGAGCAATCTGAAACCCCCAAAAATCCATTTACCCACCCCATCGACTGGAAACTGGTGCAGACCCTGCACCCCAACCAGCAGGTGGTGATCGAAACCGAGAAAGGAACGATAACACTGGAGCTTTTTGTGGAGGATGCCCCAGGCTCGGTGGCTAACTTTGTGGAGTTGGTAAACAAGCAGTTTTTTGACGGGCTGTACTTCCACCGTGTGGTACCGAATTTTGTGGCACAGGGCGGCGACAAGCGCGGTGACGGCTGGGGCAGCTCCGATTATTCTATCCGCTCTGAGTTCGCTCCGCTGCACTACCGCGAAGGCTATGTAGGCATGGCCTCTGCCGGAAAAGACACCGAGAGCAATCAATGGTTTATCACCCACTCACCCACCCCGCACCTGGATGGCCGCTATACCATTTTTGCAAAGGTAGTAGAAGGGATGGACGTGGTGCACCAACTGGAGGTAGGCGACAAGATCAAACAAGTCAACCTGATCCTGCGAGCTAAAACCCGCTAAGACCGAATCAGACAGGTATAAAAAAAGCGGCGGCCTTTATCTAAGGTCGCCGCTTTTTCATGAAACGCACTTTTAGAGTCGTTCCATTGGCTGCTCTTCGATTGGCTGCAGACGGCCCCATTGCGGGATCAGCTGTTTGAACTCCTGCAACAGTGCTTTGCTGCGGTCTTTGCCATACCAGCCGTGCAGCTTCTCTACAAATTCATTGTAAGGCACGTTCCGGGCTTTCATGTCCATGAACAGCTCCTGGGCGGCTGCCGGCCTTGGTCCCCATGTGCCGATCTCTTCCATCGTTTCAGCGTCGAGCACGATTAGCTTCGGTATGGAGCGGCCCCCGTTGGTCAGGTAGGCGTCTATCACCTCCGGGTGCTCGTCGCGCAGCAAAAGCTTCACGTCAATCAGCGGTGAGGCATCTGCTATCTTCACAATGGCAGGCAATGTTTGGGCGGCATCACCGCACCAGGCCTCCGTCACGATCACCCAGATCATCTTGTTCTGTACGCGCAGCATCAGTTCTACCAGTTCATCGTCCAGCTCCGTGGTTTTCTCGACGCGGCGCATGCGCTGGGCGTTCATGCGGGTGTAGTCTACCATGGCTTCAGAATGGTCCGTGCCCGTGGTTTTGTTCTCGGCCAGCAGTGTGTCAATTAATTCCCGGTACTGGGTATAGTTCATGGCCTGCGCCAGATGTGCAGCTGTAATTACTGTATTAGGCATCATCTTGTTCATCATTACGCTTTACTTTAAAATTTTATCAAAACTATATATTAACAGTTATATGTCCCGATAAGTTCGTTCTATTCCAACACCGTGGAGTGCCCTGCTATATACTACCCTTTTTGCACCAAATTGTTTATAATTTCTGTCAGGCGTCTTGCTTAACCCGTCGGGATTAACAGAAGATGGATGCCTCAGCTTTGTATCGCTGCAAAGTAGCTGAAACCAGGGCGCAACACGAATTGGACAAAATGCAAAGACGACGCTGGTTATACCTGATACTTGACACTGCAGACGCTGACAGCAATCAGTAGGTCGATACCAGCGTTAAAGTGCCCTGGCTGTAGCTCATCTGCCTGCCCGGGTAAAACCGGCCGTATACCTTGGGTAGTCCAGGAAGGAACCTAATCAATGAAAGAAACTTAATCAATTAAGACTTAAAGGTATAGCTTAGTACTCTCCGTACGACTTCTCCCCAGCTTCAATCATAACGGGCAGGAAGTTCTGGCGGGGAGGCAACGGGCAGGTAGCGTAGGATACAAAGTCGCAGGGCGGGTTGGACGCCTTGTTGAAGTCGAGCACTGTGGTGCCGTCCGGGCCGGGCTTATCGGCGTAGAGGTAGCGGCCGGCGCCATAGGTTTCGATGCCGTTGGTTCTGTCAGCAAAGATGATGAAAAGCTCCTCTCCTTCCAGCAGCGCGTCCAGCTGGTACTGCTGCCCGTTCAGGGTGAAGATCAGCGTACCGGGCGATTCCTGCATGGAGGTTTGCCCCACGATATTGGTAATGGCGATCTGCTTTGGTGTAGGGTGCGCCACGAAACTGGCCTTCACACGCCAGTCGGTTCTTACAGGGAAGCGCTTTATCCCTTTGAAATGTACCAGAGCATCGTTTTGCAGGTCGCGGAGCCGTATGCCATACCTGTTGCCTCGCTTGATTACGAACCAGGTAAGCGAACTGTGCGACAGTTTGGGAACGGAATCCATACCGGAGGTATAGAGCAGGGCTTCACGCACGGGTTTACCTTCCAGTAGTACCTCAACACCCGGGTTGATGCGGGTGGTTACCGTGTCGCCCTTCAGATTGATCACACCCGCACGACCCGGAATCCTTCCCTTCGGAAAGGTCAGGCTGTTGTCGGGTCCGCTGCCAAATGTGTTTTCGCCTTCCTGCAGCCAGAACAGACCTGCCAGGGTGAGCCATCCATCGGGTTCCTTCAGCTTTGCCTCACGCGTCTGGTGCCACTCGTCTACACTGGCGACATACTCGGGTGTTGTTTCTGCCTGGTTTTTAGCAGATTGGTCGTATTCGGTGCATCCACTTGTCAGTATCAGGGCGATAAAGAGGGAGAAGGAAAGCGTAATGGGTTTTAATCGAAGCACGGTAATTAAACAGGTAAAATATGTAATTCTGCTAATGTAAGAAAAAACCTGACGAAGCCCATACTTTAGGAGGCTTAGTTCTGGCAGGGCTGGTGAGATATGTCATAGACAAGGCTACGAAAAGGCTTGTACCCAAGGTATAGCTGTAGCGATCCTGGAGTCTCATTCTCAAAAAGAAGATTGAGCAGCTTGCTGCAGATCCAACCAGACTTTCAGTCATAATTATTTACGAATTATTTTGAACTTTTAGCTATTATTTAGATATTTGTCTAAATACCTAAATTACATTGTGAATAAAGTTTTCAAGGCCCTGAATGATCAGACACGGAGGGAGATTCTGAACCTGCTCAAGGAAAAGGATCTTACTGCCGGCGATATTGCAGAGGCTTTCCAGATTACCAAACCCAGTATATCGCATCACCTCGACATCCTGAGCCAGGCGGAGCTGGTTACCTCGCAGAAACAGGGGCAGTACGTGATTTACTCGCTTAACACGACAGTGCTCGACGACTTAATGAAATGGATCATCACGCTTAAAGATTAGACACTATGAAAGCCAACAACCTGACCCGAGAAATCATCCTTTGGGCGATCGTTTTCATTCCGCTGGTATACCTGGCTGTGGTTTGGAACAGTCTGCCAGAGCAAGTGCCCGTGCACTTCAACCTGCAAGGCGAGGCCGACGGCTGGGCCAGCAAAACCTCCCTGGTCTTTATTGTGCTAGGCACAACTGCCCTGTTCAACCTCATTATGCTGGTCCTGCCGCACATCGACCCGAAACGGAAACTGACCCAGATGGGCAGCAAGTACCACCAATTGCGCTTCATCCTTGTCATTTTTATGGCCGCACTCTCTGTGTTTCTCATTCACAATGCTTTGAACCCGGACGTTTTCCGTCAGAATATTCATTTCGTGCTGATAGGCGGGCTTTTCATCGCCCTGGGCAACTACTTTCAGGCGGTGAAGCCCAATTACTTCATCGGCATTCGCACGCCCTGGACGCTGGAGAGCGAGCAGGTATGGCGCAAGACGCACCGATTGGGCGGCATCCTGTGGATCATCGGTGGCATTCTGCTCATACTGCTGGCATTTCTGCCTGAAATGGGTATGCAGCAAACGCTCTATATCGCCGTGATCGCCCTGACAGTGCTCATCCCGGTGGTCTATTCGTTTATGGCCTACCGGCGCGAGCGACGCGAACTAGGGTCGCACTCATAAAACGAACACATTTATACAGGTATAATCTTTCTCACCAAAACGCACAAAGCTCAACATGACACGCCTGTTTCTTTCACTCAGCCTTATCCTTTTCAGTACCGTAACCGCACTGGCCCAACGGACGGCTCCAACACAGATCACGGGTCCCTGGCATGGCACTCTAGAAGCCCCCGGCACACGCGTAACAGTAATTTTCAGGCTAAGCAACAGCGAAAGCGGCCAATTGACTGCCACCATGGACATCCCGATGCAGGGAGTAAAAGGCATGGCTATACCTGAAACCGAACTCAAACAAGACAGCCTATACCTGCGCATACCGGCAGGCGGTATTGCCTATGCTGGCAAAATTACCGGTCCGGAAACCATAAGCGGTAGCTGGAAGCAGGCAGGCATGGCTTTCCCGCTTCCCCTTGCCAAAGGCGAGCCAGCAGAAGTGAAGCGTCCGCAAATGCCCGTAGAACCTTACCCTTACCAGGAGCAGGAAGTAACCGTGGAGAACAAGGCAGCAGGTATAACACTGGCAGGCACACTCTCCATACCTACTGGCAAGGGAAAACATCCGGCTGTTATTCTCTTTACCGGCTCCGGCAAGCAGGACCGCGACATGAGCCTGATGGGGCACAAGCCTTTTCTGGTGCTGGCCGACCACCTCACCCGCCAGGGCTTTGCCGTGCTGCGCCTCGACGACCGCGGCGCCGGCAAGTCTGGAGGCAACCATACCATGGCCACGACGCAGGATTTTGTGTCAGATGCGCAGGCAGCCTATACCTTTCTGAAAACGCACCAGCAGGTGAACCCTGAAAAGGTTGGCTTGCTGGGTATAAGCGAGGGTGCCCTGATAGCGAGCAGTGTGGCCGCCACGAACAAGGACGTAGCTTTTGTGGTACTCATGGCGGGCAGTGCCGTACCAGGTGTGGACTTGTTGGTGTCGCAGAACGAAGCTATCCTGAAGTCACAGTTACAGACAGAGGAACTGCAAAAGTACCTGAAACTGCGCCGCGCCCAGTTTGAAGTAGCTGCCTCAAATACCGAGTTGTTTGAAGCCTCCCAAAAAATACGGGCATTGGAGCAAGAAGCCAGAGCCAGCCTGACCGATAAAGACAAGCAGCTAGCGATTATGTTCTCACCCCAGGCAGAAAATGCCGTTGTCGCTCAGATCATGACACCCTGGATGCGCTATTTCCTGGCTTACGACCCTGCCCCTGCCCTGCAGCAGCTTAAAATGCCCGTGCTCGCCCTGAACGGCAGCAAAGACCTGCAGGTACCTGCCGCCGCCAACCTCGCCGCCACCGAAAAAGCCCTGAAAGCCGCCGGTAACAAGCGCTATTCCATCAAGGAACTGCCCGGCCTCAACCACATTTTCCAGACCGCCGACACTGGCCAGGTGCATGAGTACGGGACTATAGAGGAAACCATGGCACCTGTGGCGATGGAAACTATTAGTAACTGGATGAAGGGAGTGATTAAGTAAAAACTTAAGTTGATTTGCCCGATGCAACTGAAGTAGCACTTAGTGGGTCCTCAAGGTATAGCATACGCATTTAGTGGGCTATCACTTCAGCTTCTCAAACCCATCGCTATACCTATGCAACTCGCATTCAGAGAAATCATTTTGGCGGATGCCCCAGCCCTGGCAGCTCTGTCACACCAGTTCGGCTACAGCGTGACCGTTAAGGAAATGCGGGATCGGACGGAACAGATGCTAGCCCGGGAAGATCATTGTGGCTTTGTAGCAATAGCAGAACAACAGATTATCGGCTGGATTCATGGTTTCTATACCTTCCGGCTGGAATCGGAGCCCTTTGTGGAGATTGGAGGTTTGGTTATAGACGAAGGCTTTCGAAGGCAAGGTATAGGGCAACAGCTGATTGCCAAAGTAAAGGGATGGGCTAGTGGTTTTGCAGTTCAAAAAATCAGGGTACGCTGCAACACAACACGAACCGACGCCCACCAATTTTACCTGAAAGCAGGCCTTACCGAAAGCAAAGAACAGAAAGTGTTCGACCTGATTTTCTAGCCTGATTTCTATACGCTGACACACCCCTTATACCTTAAAAATGAACTTAAAGTCCTTTGCTCTTTTAGCCCTTTCCTTGGTTTTCTGCGTTTTTACTTCATCTTCTGTGTTGGCTCAGCCAACTGAAACGACCCAAACACGCGACAGTCACCTATCTGAAAATCAGGTGAAAAATTTATTCGCTTTTGCCAGGGTGTATGGCTTTGTCAAATACTTTTATCCGCTGCAGAAAAAGGACAAGATAAACTGGAGCTACATTGCCGCGCATGGTAGTCAACGTGTTTTGAATGCGGCATCTGAAGAAGCTTTAGCAGAAGCTTTGCGAGCTGTTTTTAGACCGATTGCCCCGCTTTTAAGCATTCACAGTGCCGATGATGGCATAGGTATAAGCACTACGGGTCAGGAAAGCAGCAACCGCTACTATTATAACCTTCACCAAGGGCTTGGGCAAGATAAGGCCGACCTCCCCATCCTCACCAGAAAAATTTCGGGACTTTACAAAAGCAGGATAATGGATGTTGACCATAAGACCTATCTGGATCTGCTGGCAAAAGACAGAATACTTTCTGCAGATAGCCTCTACTCGGTACCGCTTACAGATAAGTTGCATTGTTCCCTCCCGCTAGTATTAACCGAAAGCAACTATAAAAGCAATCAGGCCCACAGGCACTTCAGCCAAAAATACCAGCTTAACCTCCACCGACACGAAGACAAATTGGCCACAGTGATCATCTTCTGGAATGTGTTCCAGCACTTTCATCCTTACCTGGACAATGCAGCAGCTTGGGACAGCGTGTTTGTACAGACTGTGCAGCAACTATCCCCTTCCATGACCAGGGCTGATTTTATGCGTGTAGCAAGAAACTTAACCACCTCGCTCAACGATGGGCACGCTTACCTGGCTTTTACTAACAGCACGGGTATTTATAATCGCCCATCTCCTCCTATCCTACAGACTGCCTGGGTCGAAAATAAATTGGTGGTAAGCAAAGTTAATATCGAAAATACTAGTCTTTTGCCTGGTGATATAGTGCAGAAAGTAGGAGCTCAAAAAGCAGCTGGGCTACTGGATTACACCAAGAGTTTTCTCTCCCACGCTAACGCAAACAACGGCAATTTACTGGCCGCACAGAGTGCACTAGGCTGGTTAAATACCACTACCGACACCATTACGATGACACTAATTGATAGCAGCGGCAACGCTAAAAATGTTGTGCTAAAGGGGCAAGGGTATCAATTTAAGGCAACTACGCCAGCAGCTGCCATTCGCACACTCGAAGGAGGTATTTATTATATCAACACATCTGCAGTAAGCGCAAAAGACATCAAAGAAAACCTGCCTGCACTGCAACAGGCCAAAGGTATAGTGTTTGATATGCGTGGTCGTCCTTCCGGCAGCTTTTTAAGAGGTGTCCTGCCCTATCTGATTGACAAAGAAGTAGAGACTGGCAATTGGTCCATTCCACACTATACCTTCCCTGACCAGAAAAATGTGCATTTTGTGCCAACCAGCAAGTGGAGCATAAAACCGAATGGCAACTATATTAGTGTAAAAAAAGCTTTCCTCATAGGACACAACACCCAAAGCTACGGCGAAACGTGTGCAGAACTGGTTGAACACTACAAAATAGGCACTATGGTTGGCGGCGTTACAGCTGGCACCAATGGCGACATCAACTTTTCTGGGGCAGGGCAGTTGCAAGCTGTCTGGACAGGTATGAGAGTGCAGAATCGGAACGGCAGCCCCTACCATGGCATAGGTGTACAGCCTGATATTTCAGTTCAGCCTAATCTCAAAGACATTCAGCTCGGGAAGGATACACAGTTAGAGGCCGCAGTTAAGTTTCTACAGGAAAGCCGATGAATTTCTAAACTACCACCCCAACCCCAATAACTCCCAGCTACTGATTAGAGTAAGTAGAGTATGAAAGCGATCATTCTACTCGGCACACTCAAAAAAGAAGGGCTGTCCAACACAGAGGTTCTGTCTGAATTTCTGGCGGGCTATTTCAAAAAGCAGGACATCGACTGCAGCATCGTCAAACTGGTGGAGCACAACATTCTGGCAGGCACTTACAGCAATATGGGCGAAGGCGACGACTGGCCCGCCATTTTAAAACAGGTGCTTACCGCCGATATTATCGTGTTCGCCACTCCCATCTGGTGGAGCAACCAGTCATCGGAAATACAGCGGGTAATTGAGCGGCTCGATGAAATCCATGATGAAATTCTGGCAGGTAAGAAATCGAAGCTTGAGGGCAAAGTGGGTGGCATTGTCATTACAGGCGACTCGGACGGAGCACAGCATATTATTGCCAACATCAGCAACTTTTACAACGCGGTGGGCATGGTGCTCCCGCCTTACGCTTCGCTTTCGGTCCTGTGGGAGAAACAGGCCAAAGGTGAGAAGCCTAGCCGCGAGGAGCTGCTGAAAAAGTATGAGGAAGACTACGCCAGCACAGCCGAGACAATGGTAAAACAGTTGTTGAAATATCTGCAGCTATAATAGGGTATAGCCTGCCCTTTCTGGCTGCCGGCACAGCGCACAGTCCGGCTCTTTACTGACATTTGCCGGTTAAACTTGTGACTTAAATCATTTTCTGAGAATCAATCCTGCTATACCTTTGCCTTTGAGATGAGAAGGTATATAGCAGCCATATTGTTAACCCTGATGACGCTCCAGGTAATGTACCAGGGAATCGTCTTATCGTCTTATTTTGCCAACAAAGCCTACATCGCGGCCGTACTTTGCGAGAACAAAGACAAGCCCCAACTTGAGTGCGAAGGCAAATGCTACCTCAAAAAGCAACTCCAGAAAGCCGACACGCCGGAGAGCAACGCCACTGTCCTGACACTCAAACTGGAAATCAGCCCTTTCACGGCTTCTTTATTTAAGCTTGATAAAATGGTCGCTGTTTCTCCGGTCCAGACCGGGTACGGTACTTTTCAGGAAACCTCCTACCGCAATTCCTACCACCCCGCCTGTTTTCACCCACCACAGGTATAAGTCCATCTTCTTAACCAGGCTCACCGTTTTACGCCACTGCTAAGGTATGGTGCCGCTATACTCTGCGCCTTCTGTTTCAAATTCGTTGCCGACACAAGCACCTATACAAGTGCCAACGGCTCCCTTGCGTGCATTTCACTTCGCGCACCCAAAAAACTTATACCTGAATTTTAGCCTGACACAGGCATTTTAAGACCTATTACCATGAAAAAATATACCTGGCTCACACTATGGGCTCTTTCTCTTATCACCGTTTTTACTACCGGCTGCGACAAAGATGACGACACGCCAACCCCGACTTTTGCTTATCAGAAAATAGCAGAAGGCAAGGCCGCCGGAACCGACTTCAAAATAGAAGTATACAGCAACGAGGAGCTGACAACTGGCTACAACCCCATTTACATCGCTCTTTTCGACGCTTCCGGCAAACGTATTGAGCAGGCCAATGTCAGCTTCCAGCCGATGATGGACATGGGTATGAAGAAACATGCCTCGCCTATCGAAAACCCAAACTCCGGGCAGGCTGTGGATGGCTACTTCCCGGGAGCCGTGGTGTTCACGATGCCATCCGGTGAGATGGGCTCCTGGACGCTGGGTGTGCAGGTACAGGCCAACGGCCAGATCGGCACCTTTACGACTCCTGTTACCATCAAAGAGCCTACCACCAGCCGCCTCAAATCGTTCGTCTCCAAAACCGACGGAGCTAAATACTTTGTAGCTTATCTGCAGCCACAGCAGCCAAAAGTAGGTGTAAATGATCTGGAAGTCGCTGTTTATAAAGCGAGCGGAGTGATGGACTTCCCGGCTGTAACCAACCTCACTTTAGCGCTTGAGCCCGAAATGCCAACCATGGATCATGGTTCTCCCAACAACGTGAACCCGACCCACAGAAGCGGCGGACACTACAAAGGCAAAGTCAATTTTACCATGACGGGCCTGTGGCACCTGCACCTGACGCTCAGCGACGCCAGCGGAGAAGCCGGTGAGCTGTATTTCGAAGTCAACTTTTAGTTAAAGGGCGCCGGTGCTCAGGTATAGCACTTAAGCACCAGCGCCCATCTTACAATTCTTAATGGTGAAGGATATGAAAACGCCTCTCCTGCTCGGTGCCCTTGCGCTGGTCGCATCACCCGTACTTGCCCAACAAAAGCCTATACCTGCCGACTCGGTGCGCACCATCGTGCTGCAGGAAGTAGCCGTGGTCACTAAGCGCCACGATCATCAACAGCATTTGCAGAATTTCTATAACGCCAACCAGGCAGCCACTACCGAAGAACTGATGTCGCGCATGCCCGAGCTGTCTTTCATCCGGCGCGGCAGTTACGGCATGGAGCCCACTATACGGGCCTACAACGGCGGACAGGTGAGCGTGACACTGGATGGCATGCGCATACAAGGTGCCTGCACTGACAAAATGGACCCGGCCACTATCTACATCGAGCCGCTCAATTTGCAGCGCATCGAGGTGCAGACAGCAGGCGCCAGCTCCATGCAGGGCGCAGCCATCGGCGGCAGCCTCGATATGAAACTGGCCGAAGCAGACTTTGCAGACGAGCGAAAACTTTCCGGAACGGTGAGCAGCGGCTACCAGTCGGCGGCCAACGCCATGATGGGCGGTCTGCGGCTGAGCTATGCCGCACCGACCTGGGGACTGCGTGCATCGGGCACTTACCGCAAAAGCCAGAACTACCGCAACGGTCGTGGCGAGAAAGTGCTCTACTCGCAGTACGAAAAGGCCAACTACGCTCTCAGTGGCAAGTTTTTGTTACAAGACGACCTAGTGCTCAAAGCCGATTTCATCGCCGACGACGGCTGGAACATCGGCTACCCTGCCCTACCGATGGACGTAGGACAGGCCAATGCCCACATCGGTTCGGTGAGCTTGGTGCGCGAGAACAGCGACCGCCGCTGGAGCCGTGTGGAAGCCCGCCTCTACGCCAACCGCATCGCCCACTACATGGACGATAGCGCCCGCCCCGACCTGCCCATCCGCATGGATATGCCTGGCCTGAGCCGTACTTCCGGTATCTACATCGAGGGCACCACCGCCCCCGGTCACCACCAGCAACTGACCGTCCGCGCCGATGCCTCTGCCTCTTATCTAACTGCCTCCATGACGATGTACCAGGAAGGCCAGACGCCGATGTACATGCTCACCTGGCCCGACAACCGCCAGCTGCAGTCAGGTATAGCAGCGCAATATAGTTTCCAGGTGGGCGATAAAACCCAGCTGCAGCTCAACAGCCGCGTAAATATGTCTGACTTTGCCGTAACCACCGGCGAAGGCCGCAATCAGCTGTCCGTGTTTGGGTATGAGAGCACTGCCCGTCAGTTTATTATACCTTCGTTATCGCTACAGGCCAGTCGTATGGTTTACAAAAAGCTGAAAGTTTCGCTATCTGGGGGCTTCAACGGCCGCACCCCTACTGCCAGTGAGCTCTATGGTTTTTACCTGTTCAGTCAGTTCGACGGCTTTGATTATGTGGGCAACCCGAATTTAAAGCCTGAGAAAAGCATACAGAGCGAGTTCACACTCTCCTGGCAGGAGCCGCGCCTGCGTTTGCAAGCCACCGCCTATGCCTCGCGCGTGCAGGACTACATGGTGGGTGCCTACAACCCGGACCTCAGCGCCATGACCATCGGAGCCCGTGGCGTGAAAATCTACTACAATACCCCTTATGCTTTGTTAGCCGGCGCCGAAGCCAGCACCGTCTACAACATCACCGGTTATACCCAGCTAGTGAGCACGCTCAGGTATAGCTACGGCCGCAACGCCGACGGCGAGCCACTTCCGATGATGCCGCCTTTGCGCAACATCACTTCACTTAGAAAATACTTTGGGGATTACCTCTGGGTGCAGGGCGAAACCGAACTGGCCGCTGCCCAGAACCGCAACAGCGAAAGCTTCCGTGAGCAGCCAACTGAGGCGTTTATACTCTGGCATTTGCGCGCTGGTTATCAGAAAGAAACAGAAAAGAAGGTATGGCAGCTGAATGCAGGTATAGAAAACATATTTGATGTGCACTACCGCGAGCACCTCGACTGGGGCCGCATTGCCCGCCCTGGCAGGAATGTGTTTGTGCAGTTGAGCGTGGGGTTTTAGAAGCTACGGAACAGGATCATAGCCGCTTCCGCCCCAGGGGTGGCAGCGGCCTATCCGTTTCAGCGCCATCCAGCCACCTTTAAAAGGGCCGTATTTGTTCACGGCTCCCACAGCGTAGGTCGAGCAGGAAGGGGTATAGCGGCAGGTGGCGGGCTTCAGGGGGGATATCATGTTGCGGTATACCCAGAGAAGCGCGAGCAATAGTTTTTTGAAAAGCCAGGTCATGGTGTGATATAGCTGCGTTTTAATTTACCGAACAACTGTTAGCAAATGCATTTTTTAGGTAAATTTGTCACAGTTTAACTAATCTAAACAAAATTTCATGTTAAAAAGAATCCTTTCACTCCTTCTTTTAGTCTCGCTTTGCGTTCCCTTCGCAAAAGCCGACGAAGGCATGTGGCTGCCGATGCTGATCAAGCGCCTCAACCACGCGGACATGCAGAAAAAAGGCCTGCAGCTGACTGCCGAAGAAATCTACAATGTGAACAACTCCAGCCTGAAAGACGCCATCGTGCAGTTTGGCGGCTTCTGTACGGGTGAGTTCATTTCTGCCGAAGGTCTCTTGCTGACAAACCACCACTGCGGTTACGGCCAGATTCAGTCGCACTCCACTCCTGAAAAAGATTACCTGACCAACGGCTTTTGGGCCATGGACCGCAAGCAGGAGCTTCCAAACGAGGGTCTGTTCGTGGACATCCTGGTGCGCATGGACGACGTGACAGCTAAAGTGCTGGAAGGTATCGACAAAAATACACCGGAGAAAGAGCGTCTGCAGCTTGCCTCGCAACGTGCGCAGGCCATTGCCAAAGAAGCTGGTGAGAATGACCGCTACGTATCTTATGTGCGCGATTTCTTCAACGGAAACGAGTACTACCTGTTCGTGTACGAGCGCTTCACAGATGTGCGTCTTGTAGGCACGCCTCCTTCTGCCGTAGGCAAATTCGGTGGCGACACCGACAACTGGATGTGGCCACGCCACACTGGCGACTTCTCGATGTTCCGCGTGTACATGGCGCCGGACGGCAAGCCAGCTGACTACGCTGCCAACAACGTGCCTTACAAGCCAAAGCACCACCTGCCAATCAACATTGGTGGTGTGGAGCAGGATGACTTTGCGATGGTATTCGGTTTCCCGGGCCGCACTAAGCGTTTTATGACCTCCGAAGGCCTGAAACTGGACGTGAACCAGCTGAACGAATCCCGCATTAAGCTGCGTGAGCAGAAGCTTGACATCTGGAAAGAAGAGATGGACAAGAGCGATGCCGTGCGCATTCAGTACGCCTCCAAGCATGCCTCTACCGCGAACTATTACAAATACTCTATCGGCCAGAATGCCGGCATCAAGCGCATGAAAACGGTTGAAGGCAAGCAGGCTGACGAGAAGAAATTCCAGGCCTGGGCTGATGCCAACGCGGAGCGCAAAGCCCTTTACGGCTCGTCGTTAAACGACATGAACGAAGCCTATAAAGAAATTGAGAAGTACAACCTGGCCAGCGTATACCTGAACGAGGCCGTTCTGGGCACAGAAGCGCTTCTGTTCGCTTACCGTATGTCAGCACTGAACAATGCCCTGAAGTCTGGCAACGCCGAAGCTGCTAAAAAAGCTGCAGAGGACCTGAAGCCAAGAGCCGAAGCCTTCTTCAAAGACTACTACATGCCGGCAGACAAGAAAGTGTTCGCTGCCATGATGAAAGCCTACCACGAAGACATTGCCAAAGACCAACAGCCAGAAGCTTTCAAGCAGCTGGTAGCCAAGCACAAAGGCAACTTCAATAAACTGGCTGACTACGTTTATAGCAACTCGTTTGTGGTGAACAAGCAGAAGACAGAGCAGTTCCTGAACAACCCAACGCAGAAGCAGCTGGCCAACGACCCGGCCTTTGCTTTGGTGAACTCTATCATCGAACACTACCAAACAAATATCTCTCCTAAACTGGCCGAGAGCAACGCTAAGTTGGCCCGTGCGAACCGCCTGTACGTAGCTGGCCTGCGTGAGATGAACCCGGACAAGGTATACTACCCGGATGCGAACTCAACTATCCGCCTAAGCTACGGTTCTGTGAAGAATTACAAGCCTGTTGACGGCGTGACTTACGATGTGATCACGACACTGGAAGGTGTAATGCAGAAGGAAGACCCAAGCAACGAGGAATTCATCGTGCCGGCCAAACTGAAGCAACTGTACCAGGCAAAAGACTACGGCCGCTATGCCAACAAAGACGGCGAGCTGATCGTGAACTTCATCACTGACAACGACATCACAGGCGGTAATTCTGGCTCTCCGGTGATCAACGGTAACGGTGAGCTGATCGGTCTGGCTTTCGACGGCAACTGGGAAGCCATGACAGGTGACCTAGTATACGACCCGGATTACAAGCGTTGCATCAACGTGAGCGCTAACTACGTGCTGTTCATGGTGGATAAATACGCTGGTGCCTCTAACCTGATCAACGAGATGACGATCGTGGACACGAACAGCCCGGGTCCTGCCCAAGCTGGTGCAACACCTGCCGCCGCAACTGCAGACAACGCAACTGAACTGCTGGACGCTGCCGTTGAACAAGCAGAAGCTGAGCTGGCTGCTGGTAAGAAATCAGTGAAAGTCCAGAAGAAAGACGGTAAGAGAAGAGCAAAGGTTGAAGTGAAAAACTAAGCTGAGCCATTCTTAATCAAATAAAGCAAAGGCGCTGGGGAGATTCCTCAGCGCCTTTTTGTTTGAATCAGGATTTTGAGGATTTGAAAAGATGAACAGGATTGATAATGCCGGAGGGAAGTATAGTCTAAGGCTCTTCCGTATCTCCTGTCCCAAAAGACTGATGGCATCCCCGTGTATACCGGGATCGCTGCATGCTTCCTTTTGGCATCCTGTCAGGATCTTAGCAGCAAGTCCCATAAACTTTACTTCCAGGGAATGCCCCTCTCATCCTAATCCTGATTCTCCGAATTATACCTGTGCATGACTCGGACAAGACGCTACTTATCACTACAGATACTAATCACATAAATGCAAAAGGTATATTAATCCTGAAAATCCTTTTTCATCCGCAAAATCCTGATTCCGACAACCCACCCCCTATACCCTCGTACATAGCACTTTATCTATAAAAAACGACCGAATGGGATAACGCGACTTCTACGAAACAAACTTAATTCCTTGGTTCTCATCTTACTGCCTTGCCTTGCACAGGCGCAGGCCGATGTGCCTGTAGGTGCACGCGCCGCTGCGCTGGGCAATGCCTCTGTCACGCTGCCGGATCTTTGGGCGCTCCACAACAACGTGGCAGGTATAGCCGGGCTCGAGAAAGCGCAGGTGGGTGCTTATGCTGAAAATCGTTTTGGCGTGAGGGCCTTCTCGACTATGGCGTTGCAGGCGGTATACCCCACTAACAGGTATGGCAACTACGGATTGAGCATGAGTCGCTTCGGGGATGAGCTGTTCAGTCAGCAACATGTAGGGTTAGGTATAGGTCATAAGTTGGGGCAGTTTAGTCTGGGTGTGAAGGCTGATTTGTGGCAGGTCGTGGCCGAAGGGTATGGCAGTCGCAAGGCAGTGACTTTGTCGGTGGGCGGGCAGGCGGAAATTGTGCCGGGCTTCTTCTTCGGAGCGCATGCCTACAACATCAACCAGGCCAAACTGGCTACATTCGACGACGAGCGGCTGCCAACCATCATGAAAGCCGGACTCGGTTATCGCCCTTACCAAAAACTTTTACTGTTAGCTGAAACTGAGAAGCACATTGACTTCCCAGCTAACTTCAAGGCAGGTATAGAGTACCAGCTTTTGCAGGAAAAAGTGGTTTTGCGTTCCGGCTTCAGCACACTTACCAATTGTGCTACTTTCGGACTTGGCTTCAAGGCCCGTCAGCTTTTTGCCGATTATGCTTTTGGTTCTACCACCTTGCTGGGTATGAGCCACCATCTGTCACTTTCCTATACCTTTCAAAAGTAAATTTGCATGAAGCAAGGTATAGCGACTTTCCTCCTGCTACTTTGCACCTGGCTGCCGCTGCAGGCACAGGACTATCCGCGCCAGACCTTCGATTTTGATTTGTTCGTGCAGGAGCTTTTTGCGCAACAGGAAGACGAGAACGTGCCTTACGAAGACTTCTACGAAACGCTTTTCCAGTATTTTCAGCGGCCCATCGACCTCAACCGGACCACACCCGAAGAACTGGCCTCGCTCTACATTCTTTCCCGTCCGCAAATTGCTTCTTTCTTCCGCCACATCCGGGAAAACGGCCCCTTGCTGAGCATTTACGAACTGCAGGCTATACCTGATTTCGACCTGATGACGATTTACAAGCTCGTGTATTTTGTTCGGGTGGAGGATGCAGGCCTCAACTCCGACCAGCGCCCGCTGTTGCAGCGAATCGTCGGCGAGGACAACAACGCTTTGATTATCCGCTACGAGCGTACGCTGCAGGAAAGGCGCGGCTATACCTCCTTCGACACCACTAGCCGCTCCACCACACGCTACCTCGGCTCACCGGATAAGGTGCTGATGCGCTACCGCGTGAGCCATACCCGTGATTACAGTCTGGGTTTTACTGCTGAGAAAGACGCTGGTGAACAGCTAATCTGGGACCCCGACACCCGTCGCTATGGTTTCGATTTTTACTCGGCGCATCTGCAGCTCTACAACAAAGGCAAGTTCAAAGCTATTGCGCTTGGCGATTACCAACTGCAGTTTGGGCAGGGTCTGTTACTTTCGTCGGGCTATAGCGTAGGCAAGGGCAGCGAGACGATTACCACCGTGAGTCGGCCAAATGTGGGGATTCGCCCCTACAGTTCGGTGCTGGAGCATGCCTTTTACCGGGGCGCAGCGGCCACCTATACCTTGGGGCGCGTGGATGTAACAGGCTTTGTGTCGAGTAAACGGGTAGATGCCAACCTGCAAACGCAACTCGACACGCTCGATAATTTCGATGATTTCTTCACAGGTATACAGACGACCGGCTTCCATCGTACGCCGACCGAACTGGCCAATAAAAAACAGGCCCGTGAGCAGATTATGGGCGGCAATGCCACTTACCAGAGCCGAAACCGCACCTTACTGGCAGGTATAACGGCCATGGCGACTCACTTCAGTTCACCGATTCAGAAGGCGGGGCTGCCCTACCAGCGCTTCGAGTTTAGCGGCACGCGCAATTACAACATCGGTGCAAACTACGCTTATACCTGGCAAAACGTATACCTGTTCGGCGAAACGGCCATTTCCAGAAGCGGCGGCATGGGCAGTGTGAACGGACTTACGGCCAACCTCTCTAACAAAGTGGAACTGGCCATGCTCTACCGCTACTACGCACGGGACTTTCAAACCTTTTATGGCAATGCTTTTGGCGAGGGAACACGCAATATCAACGAACAGGGATTTTACACCGGCATCAAGATCAAGCCTTTTCCGAAGTGGGAGCTCACGGCATACTACGACCGTTTCCGCTTTCCGTGGCTGCGCTACCGTGTGGATGCCCCTTCGCAGGGCGGCGAGTACATGCTGCGTCTCCTCTTCCGGCCCAACCGCCAAAGTTCGCTCTACGCCCAGTTCCGTGCCGAAAGCAAGGGTCGTAACGTAGCCGACAAAAGCACCAGCATAGATTATGTGGGACAGGCGGATCGCAAGAACTACCTTTTGTATTATGAATTCACGCCTACGCCTGTTGTTAATCTCCGGTCCCGGGTGCAGTTCAGTAGTTTTGAGTTGGAGTCACCGCAAACTACAGGCTACTTCATTTCGCAGGACATCAACTTCAATTTCAACAAGATCCGCCTGAGCACCCGCTACGCCATCTTCGACACCGACGATTACGAAACCCGCCAGTATGCCTTTGAGCGGGACGTGCTCTACGCTTTCTCTATACCTGCGTTCAGCGGCAGAGGCACGCGCATGTATGCCTTACTCCAGTTCAGGCCGATGCGCCGCATGGATGTGTGGGTAAAATACGCCCTGACGCATTATCGCAATCAGCGCACCATCGGTTCGGGTTTGGAAACAATTGAAGGACCCAGAAGGTCCGATATTCGGGTGCAGACAAGGTATAGGTTTTGAAATTACGCTCCTTTTAACTGCACCTGAAGCGGCCTGCAACTCTCTTTTGCAGTGGCACTTACCAAAGCTCCTTTCCGGTCGAGCTCGAGATGGCAGCATTCCAGGAACAGTTCTTTCAGTTTTTCGCGCCCGCGCTGCACCCGCGACTTGGCTCCGGAGTAGGACATACCCAATCGTTCCGCGACTTCCTTTTGGCTGATACCTTCAATCTCACTCAACCGCAGCGGCTCGGCGTATTCAGCGGGCAACATGTTGATGAGTGGCAACACCAGGCTTTCCGAGTCCTGGTGTTCGGAGTCCTGCTGCAGCTTCTCTTCGAGTTTGCTTTCATCTTCTACAGGTATGCTCCGGCCCTGCTCACTGAAGTAATCGTACACCGCATTGCGGGCGATCTGGTAGAGCCATGCGTTCATATTCCGGACTTCCTGCAGCTGTTCACAATGTTTATAAAGCTTCACGTAGAGCTGTTGCAGAATATCATTGGCCTCGTCTTTGTCCTTCACCCGCTTCATCACAAAGCTCCGCAGCCTGACTTCATACTCCAGGTATACCGGCGCTACCGCAGCACAGCTGTCTACTGAAGTAACTACTTGTTCACCGGAGCAGGTATGGCAGCTTCTGTTTTCCATGACGTAAGATTTTAATTGTGATAGCAGGTGGAGATATACATCAATTTACGAAGAAAAACAGGGAAAAGGCAAATCCTAAAATTCTTCTGAAGGTACATAAAAATTAACCGGACCACGGCAGGTTTGCGCTATACCTGCCGTGGTCCGGATTCATAGTTATATCTTGTACTAAATGGCAGTTGTTTCGATGGTTGAGGTGGTGCGGGCATTCGCTCCTTCGCCGTACATAGTGGCTTCGCCGAAGGTATAGAAGGCTTCCCAGTCCACACCCTGCGGATCGGTTATCCACGATTTTTCGGACTTGGCGTAACAGCAGGTGCATTTTCCTTCTTCGCGTATCGCTCCTTTGGCGCGCTTCAATCGACCATATACCTCAGCCAGTTCCTCTTCGCTTCCGGCCTGTATACCTAAGTGTTCTATACCTGCATTCTCGTGGTGCAGCGATATCGCGAAGTTGATGCGCGGGTCTTCCAGCATCCATTTGGCATAATCTTCTTTTACAACAGTTGGCTTTGCCCCAAATAAGGCTGTATAAAAGGCGAGGGATTCGTGGAGGCTTTTAACGCGAACATTTACGTGAAATCTTTTCATGGCTTTGTCTTTTTAAGGTGATGTTTTCGAATTATACCTTGATGACGGTGGAAGCCCTGAAAAGACGCAGCCCCGCGAAAAAAATTTCCGTGGGGCCGCTACCAGTAAGTGTGTAGGGGTGAAATCGGCAAAGAAACAGACCCAGGGAGTGAGGGCGGGCCTGCCTCTTTGCTTTGTACTACAGGTAGGAGGAAAAATTGTTACTGTTTTGCCAGAACTCCCGACAGGTTTCGCGCTGCTTCTCCAGAAACTCCTGGTCGCGCTTCAGACTTTTCCAGTCGCCATAGCCGAGGCGCTCGCAAAGCTTAAAGAAACTGTCGCCCTGATTTTGGCGGCCTTTAATACGGACCAATGCGCTTAGCAACGGACGGCCCGCTTCATGCTCTGCTTCTGAAATTTCGTCGATTACGTCGTTAAGTTGTGATTTCTCGTAAGTGTTTTCGAGGTTAAGGCCCAACTCGGCTTCTAATATCAGATTTTGGAATGACATCAGGTGAGCGCGACCGCGAGCTACTTGAATAAGTTTTTTTCGTACGCGTGTGTTCATCGTTCTTTTTTAGATAATGAAGGACAGCGGACAACACCCGCTACTTTGTGCAGTGGGCTCCAACTGAGCAGTTTTCATAAAATATCTATATACACGTATACTCCTAAATCGGCATTCGGGTTGTCCTGTGTTGCGAAAAAATCACTCAGAAGTCAGGATTGTGCAGCCTTTGTTATGAAATATTATTGAAACACAAGCATTTACAAACTTATCTTTTTCACTGTAGTCGTGGTTGTTTTTCGGAGAGGTATTTCCAGTAGCGTTTGGGTATATGGCGCAGGTGCAATTTGGGATTTTTGCGCTCCGGTATATTCACGTGGTCGAAGTATACCTGCCACAGCATCTGGTAACGGGTTTCATTTTCATCGTACTGGTCAGCGTTAAGCTTGCCCTGCTGCCTGGGCGTCGCGCCCGGATTTTCCAACTGCACAAAGCTTGTAGCTCTTAAATCGTAATAGACGCCATACCGCCGCGATGTGTCGTAAATGGCCCATCGCTGATCGGCGTAGCGCTTCTCAAAGTGACGCACAATCAGGGGCAGCACATTAAAGTCAGGCGAGATGCTGGCGTAGTACAGACCATCGGCGGTTTTCTGAAAACGCACAAAAGCTTCCATGCGGTGCTTTTCGCGGTGCACCTGCTTGTGGATCTGCTGTACCTGCAATATAAAGGGAGCCGTATAATTTCCTTCCACACTTTCGGGGGAGTCGAACACCAGCCGGGCATAGTCAAAGATCAGCCGCTCGAAGCCACTCTGCTCCCACAGATAGGTATAGTACAGTGACTCCAGGGCCGAAACTGACAGCCGCTTCTTCAGACCCAACCACACCCGATTGGCTTTGCCCTCGTCTGTCATCACCCGCACGGTTTCGCCGAACATAGAAGGCTGCGCCAACTGCTCGGGCTCAATGGCAGTGGGCCAGGCTTTTCGCTCATAGGCCTCAAACACCACGGTGAGCAGCCCCTCAAAGGAACCGTCGTAGGTATAGAAGTACATCGGCAAAGGTATAGCAGCTACTGCTTCGCGTTGCTGTTCAAGCGGGCTTTGTCGCGCTTGCTGTCATTTTGCATTCTGGAAGAAAGGCTCTGCAGGTGCGGCACCAGCATGTTGAGTTTGCAGCAGCAGGAAACACGGGCAACTTTAGTAGAATTTCTCATTGTCTTATGAATGGTTTGAAATGTTGTCTGATCTTTTTGGTTACACAAATCTGTATGATGCACTTCTCTCCCCTCTTCCATGTCACGTTTAATTGATACTAGCCTGCCCTCTGAAACAAATCCAGCTGCTGCGTAAGCAGTGCGCTTCGTACGGAGCCCTCGCCAAACAAAATGCGGCGGCGCAGCTGCTCCGAGTCTAAGTCCTGCCGTTGCAGGCTTTTGGTCTGGCAGGTGATAAAATACTTGGCCCGCTTCAGCACCACGCCCATCCGGCGCAGGTGTTCGAAGTGCAGCGGTGCAAACCGCCGGGCTGATATAATCTTCTTGGCCGATTTCACCCCGATGCCTGGCACCCGCAATATCATTTCGTAGTCGGCGGTATTAATCTCCACCGGAAAAAAATGGCGGTTGCGCAATGCCCAGCCCAGCTTTGGGTCGATATCCAGATCCAGGTTCGGATTCGCCTCGTCCAGTATCTCCTTCACATCGAAGCCATAAAAGCGCATCAGCCAATCCGCCTGGTAAATGCGGTTCTCCCGGATAATCGGCGGCTCAGTGATAATCGACAACCTGCTATCCGTGCTCACCGGCACATAACCCGAGTAGTATACCCGCTTCAGGCTATACCCTTTGTAAAGCTGGTCCGATAGCTGTAGTATCTGGCGGTCGCTCTCGGCGGTAGCCCCCACGATCAACTGCGTGCTCTGCCCGGCAGGAGCAAATTTTGGCGTTGCTTTAAACAGCTTGCTCTCCTCTTTGGCTTGCACCAGCTGGTCTTTAATCGAACCCATCGGCAACAGGATCTCACTATAGTTCTTCTCCGGCGCCAGACTTTGCAGACTCTGCTCCGAAGGCAGCTCAATATTCACGCTCAGGCGGTCGGCATACAAACCGGCTTCTTTTATCAGCTCGTCGCTTGCACCCGGTATGGTTTTGAGGTGGATATAGCCGTTAAACTTCTCTTCCTGACGCAGCTGTTTAGCCACCCGCACCAGTCGTTCCATGGTATAGTCGGCATTTTTGAAGATGCCTGAACTCAGGAACAACCCCTCGATGTAATTGCGACGATAAAAGTTGATGGTCAGGTCCACTACTTCCTGCACCGTAAAAGCCGTCCGCTGCACGTCGTTGCTCTTGCGCGTCACGCAGTAGGCGCAGTCGTAGATGCAGAAATTGGTCAGCAGGATTTTCAGAAGCGAAACGCAACGACCGTCCTCGGTAAAGCTGTGGCAAATACCCATGCCTTCTGCATTGCCCAGGCCCTTGTTGTCGTTCTTGCGCTTCCCTCCGCTCGACGAACAGGAAACATCGTATTTGGCAGCATCTGCTAATATTTTTAGTTTACCTATTACCTTATCGTTCATCTTCGCTTCTTCTATCTGCTTGACGGTTATAAAATTACAAAATCATTAGCACAAACCCCAAAATAATTAGCAATAATAGTTATCAACACACTTTCCACATTTAATTATTGCTAACATGATTAGCACAGGCCATTTTCAGGATTTCAAACTGAAATTTTCCACATAAAGCTGAAAAGAGTATATTAGGAGGTTCTACCGTACAAACACGTACAACAGACAGTAAGCGCCCCTATACCTCCATGGCATTTCCACGTTCGCCCATTTTATGCTGCCTGTTAGCTTGCCTGCTTGGGGCGTGGCTACTGGCTGGCAATGCGCGTGCGCAGGAACTACCTCCCCGCAGGGATAGCCTTGCTGCTCCAACCGACACCATCAAGCAAAAGTTTGACGAGCGGGTGATGAACAACCTGCGGGAGATCTCGCAGCGCAAAACCATCATGGGCAAACTGCTCAAAGCGATACTGGTCTTTGACCGGAAAGACGAAGAGGTACTGGGACTGGATGCTGAGTTGATCCAGCGGGAGTACGAACGGCACAATTATAAGGTGGTGCGTAACATCCAAATCATGACGCTGGATGCGCTGGGCTACTCTATACACGACACCACCCGCGTGCCGCGCAGCTTTCTGGAAAAGGCCGGCAATTCGCTGCACATGAAAACACGGCGACACCTGGTGCGCAACAAACTGCTTTTCGAGCGGATGGTGCCTCTGGAACCACTGGCTCTGGTCGAGTCGGAACGTTTGTTGCGTCAGACGGAATACCTGCTCGACGCCCGCATCATCGTGGACGAGCGCACCACCACCGACGACAGCGTGGACGTACTGGTGATCACCAAAGACATCTTTAGTCTGGGCGGTTCGGGTTCTTATACGCCTTCGTCTAGTGCAGGCAGGATTGCCCTCCGGGAGCTCAACTTTCTGGGGCTTGGTCATCAGATTCGCGGCTCTTACCGCTTCAACATGAATGCACCCCGCTCCTGGGAAACCACCGCCGGCTATACAGTGGAAAACATCGGCAGCACTTACATTACGGCCGACATCAATTACTTTGATCAGAATTATTACAAAGAGCGCAGCGCCTTCTTGCGTCGTGACTTCTTTGCCACTAACACCCGTTATGCCGGTGCCGTAGGGGCCAGTAAAATAGATGAGCGACTCCTGTTGCCGCCTGTACCCGAAGATACCATCCAGCGCTTCGCCGACCTGGGCTATCAACTACAGGATGTATGGCTGGGTCGCTCGTTTAAATTCAAGAATTACAACCTGGGCTTCGAACCGCGGGGCCGCCTGATTACGGCGTTGCGGTTGATTAACACGAACTTCTATACCAAACCCACCGAAAACTTTCAGGACAATGTACTGGGCATAGCCAGTGTGGGCTACAGCGTGCGCCGCTACTACAAAGACCGCTACCTGTATGGCTTTGGACGAACGGAGGACGTGCCCGCCGGCACCTTGGCGTCCATCTCGTACGGCTATGAGCGCGGCGACCTCTTTAACCGCCGCTACTTTGGGCTAGACCTGTCCTTTGCCCGTTACAACAAGGACTTTGGTTACCTCTATAGCCGTGCCGGGTATGGTTCCTTTATAAGGAACGGTACCTGGGAGCAGGGCATGCTGGAAATGGAGTCAATGTATTTTACGCGCCTATACGAGAACGGCAACTGGAAACTACGTCACTTCATTCTGGGTCGCGGCACCATCGGCGTCAACCGCAACCCCGAGGAGCTGCTCTCAATCAACAACGAGGAAGGCCTGCGCGGTTTTCGTTCTAATCTGCTTCGGGGCAACCGCCGCGTGGTTATTAACTACGAAGCCAACCTTTACACCCCGTTCTCGCTGTTCGGCTTCCGACTGGCTACCCTGGCCTTTGCGGATGTGGCCTGGCTCTCGTACGGCAACAAAAGCTCGCCCTTCAAGAGCAAGCCTTATCCGGGCTTTGGGGTAGGCATACGCTTCCGCAACGAGTACCTGTCATTCAGCACGATCCAGATCCTGGTGGGCTACTATCCTAAAATTCCGGCGAACGAGAACTTCAACAACCTCCGCATTTATGAGTCGTCGCGCTCGTACTACGACTTCGAAGACTTTCGCTTTAAACAGCCGGGCATACCTGAGTTCAGGTAAAATTCCTGTATCCTTTTAAGCTGATCGGGGTACACTGTTAGAGTAATTCAACAAACCCTGAACATGGAAAAGCTAAGAGAAAAATCAGAATATGAAGGCAACCCGGTCGGGCTGTCAAAGAATACGGCAACGGCAATGGCTAACGAACTGGATCGTCACCTGTCGTCGTTCATCACCCTGTATAACCAGTACCATAAGCACCATTGGATGGTGGAGGGGCCGCAGTTCCGCGATCTGCACCTGTTCTTTGAGGAGCACTATACCCAGATACACGAGCAGTACGATGCCATTGCCGAGCGCCTCACCGTGATGGGCTACTGCCCTACCTGCCACCCGGCCAAACAGCTGGAGCTTTCTTATATCGCACACGAAGAAGAAGGCGTTTTCCGCATCCGCGAGATGCTCAAAAAAGACATGGAAGACGAAAAGACGATCGTGTTGGAACTGCGCAAATCGATCAAAAAAGCTTTTGAGCTGGAAGATTTCGCCACCAAGGCCTTGCTGGAGGGCATCCTGCTTAAAACGGAGGACCGCTGCCACCACATCGAGCACTTCCTGGGCGAGGATGGCTTGTCCATCGGCCTGATCGCCAGTCCGGATGACATCATGGAAGAAGATGATCAGCCAGCTAAAGGACAGAACGGCAAAGCCACAAAAAAGGCCAAAGCGAAGTCCTAAGGTATAAGCGGCTATCCGGACTAAAGAATACTTTGATAAAAGACAAAGGACTTTCAGGTATAGCCTGCTCGCTAATTTACTTTGGTTGAGCGTGTTGCTATCTCTGCCGGTGAAGTTAAGTGCTATTTAACATGCAGTAACAGGCAGCCCATGGTGGCTGCCTGTTTTGTTTTAAGCTGCTATACCTGCCAACTGCCTCTTGCCAGTAAAGTCCTTGCCCGACAGGTATAGCCTCCGAAAAAGCTGGTGCTGTTTTGCATCCTTACAGGTATAATCAGGTATAAGAAAAGCGACTGAAACCTACAGGCTATACCTGAAATGGTTTCGCTATATTTGCAACATTCTATACCTAACACAATACCCCATTATGGTAGACCTCGGCCATTACAACGAACTGGAGATAGCACGCGAAGTAGACTTCGGCATGTACCTGACCTCTGAAGACGGCGACATCCTGCTGCCACGCAAGTATATACCTGAAGGTGCCAAAGTAGGCGACAAGGTGCGCGTGTTCGTGTACCGCGACTCCGAAGACCGTGTGATTGCCACCAATCTGACACCCCACGCCACTGTGCGTGAGTTCGCCTGCCTGATGTGCAAAGACAGCACGGACTTCGGCGCTTTTCTGGATTGGGGCCTTGAGAAAGACCTGCTCGTGCCGCTGCACAACCAGAAGGATAAGATGCGCCCCGGCCGTAAGTACTGCGTGTATGTATACCTCGACGAAACCTCCGACCGAATTGTAGGCACAACCAAACTGGGCAAGTACCTGCACAACGACGAGGCTGCCAACGAGCTGACCGAGAACGAAGAGGTAGATTTACTGGTAGCAGGCTTTACCGAGATCGGTATTAAAGTGATCATCAACAACCGCTACATGGGCATGCTCTACAAAAATGAGGTGTTCAAGGAGCTGCACATGGGTGACAAGGTGCGCGGTTATATCAAGACCATCCGTCCGGATAACAAAATAGACGTGACACTCCGCAAGCCGGGTACTACAGGCATGAGCGAATCCAATGAGGCGGCAGATAAAGTACTGGAGGTGCTGGAGGCGGCCAAAGGTTATTTGCCCTTGTCTGACAAGAGCAGTCCGGATGAGGTATACCGCATGTTGGGTATGAGCAAAAAGGTGTTCAAAAAAGCCATAGGAGGATTATACAAAGAAGGTAAAATTGAAATAGACACGGACCACATCCGGTTAAAAGGCGACGAATAAGCCGCATCATATTGTACTGTAGCGCTGCAATAGAGTCTAATTTCAAAACAAAAACAGCCGCAACAGGATTATTTACAGGAAAGCACCGCATTTATTAACCTATGTGGCGGAGATTCACGTAACTGAGCGAAACGCAAACCTCCATGCACCGAACCCGAACCGCACTGATTGCCGGCGCCAGCGGCCTTGTGGGCAGTCACCTGCTGCGTATGCTCCTGCAAAGCGACCGCTACAGCCAAGTGATTTCCGCAGGCCGCCGCGAACTGGCAATCATTCATCCCAAGCTCGACCAGCAAATCGTCGACTTCGACAACCTCAAAAAAAGCGCCTCCGACTTGGCTGCCGACGACGTGTTCTGCTGCCTGGGCACCACCATTAAAAAAGCCGGCACTAAAGAAGCTTTCTATAAAGTAGACCATACCTACGTCACACAGTTGGCCGAAATCACGCTGCGCCGCAATGCCAGTCAGTTTCTGGTGGTTTCGTCGATGGGTGCTAATGCCAAGTCGCGCATGTTCTACAACCGCGTGAAAGGCGAGATGGAGCGGGACGTGCGGGCGCTGGGCTTTCAGTCGCTGCAGATTTTCAGGCCTTCGCTTCTGTTAGGCGAGCGCGACGAGCATCGTACCGGCGAGGAGATTGGTGCCCGGATCATGAAGCCGCTTTCCAAAATCATGTTCGGTCCTTTGCGCAAATATCGTCCCATTCAGGCAGAGATTGTGGCCAGCGCCATGCTGCGGGTCGCTTCTCAGGACCTGAAAACCGACAAGGTATACCTGTCCGACGAAATAGAGCGGCTGGGCCACTAACCCTCCCTATACCTGACGCGTAAGTTGCAAGGCACTTATACCTATACTTATGCCCAACAAAAGCCTGCGCCGCGCCTTTCCGAAAGCCTCCCAATACGACCCGGCCTGGGTGCGCAAGCATTCCATGGGCGAAAACGTGCTCTTTAACCTCGAGAGCCTCACCAAGTCCCTGGACCTGAAACCCGGCATGCGCGTGCTCGACCTGGGCTGCGGCAAAGCCATCAGTTCTATCTTTCTGGCCAAAGAGTTCGGGGTTACCGTCTGGGCAGTAGACGAAGCCGTGTCCGCCAGCGACAACTACGAGCGCATTTGCAGTGAGGGCTGTGAAGACAAGGTGTTTCCGCTTGAGATGGAAGCTCGTTCCCTTCCCTTCCCCGAGGAGTATTTTGATGCCGTCATCGTGGTGGATTCCTATACCTATTTTGGCACCGATGAGAAGTACCTGCCCTACATTGCCCGCTTCATCAAACCAGAGGGGCACATCGCGATTGTAGACGTATGTTTCACCAAAGAAATCGAAAACCACGACCAGGTACCAGAGTTCCTACAAGAGGATTATCAGAACTATTGGTACTTTATCCACACCATCGATTGGTGGCGAAGGCTTTGGGAGAAAACCGGACTGGTCGAGATAGAAGCTGCCGCTGAACTGACAGAGGCTAGGCTGGTGCGGGAGCATTATATAAAAGACTACCAGAACTCAGAGGATGAAGACGCCTTTGCCAGAGCATTGGAGCTTGATAAAGAGAAGTTTATCACGTTTTTCAAACTAATCGGGCGGCGCACATCAAAGACAGCCTATCTGCAATCGTACAAGCAATCGGGTTAAAATTTGTGAAAAAAGTAAATATTAGTTTTTTCGAACAGAAGAAGTTCTATTTTTGCAGCCTGCCAGCTGGACGTACCTGTCTGGCAAGCCAGATATAACTTTTTTAATAGAACAATGAAAACATTTCTTCGCGTAGGGTTTACCTTAGCTTTGGTAATGACGCTTGCTTTCGGTGCCAATGCACAGGAGTACAAAACAGGTATAGGTTTCAGAGGCGGTGTTGCTTCAGGCCTTACTATAAAGCATTTCATTAAAAGTGATGCTGCTATCGAAGGCATCCTGAGCACAGGTTTCCGTCACAGAGGTGCCGTAGTTACCGTGCTTTATGAGAAACACGCACCAGCTTTCAACGCTAAAGGTCTGCAGTGGTACTATGGTTTGGGTGGTCACGTTGGCTTCTACGAAGGCCGTTACTACTACTATTATGACAAAGACAGACGTGACAGATACTACGAAGACAATATCGTAGGCTTTGGTATTGATGCTGTGCTTGGTCTGGAGTACTACATCCGCGACATTCCTTTCACGATTGGTGCCGACATCAAGCCTTACATCAACATACCGCATGGCCGTGGCTTCTGGGATTCTGCCCTGCACGTACGCTACGTATTCTAACAGCTGAAAAGCTTTATAAAAAAAGAGCCCGCTACCTTTCAGTAGCGGGCTCTTTTTTTATCTGCTATACCTTAAAAAGCAATGTGCATCAGGGCATCTCCCTGGTTCACAACGGGCATGTTATTGAGGCCGACTATATAACCTGCAGCCGGGGCGTTGAGGCGCACTTCCATTTCGCCGTAAGGGTCAGTGATCGTGCCTACCACCTGTCCTTTCTTTACGTAGCCACCTTCCTGCACAAGGCTACGGAACAGGCCCGCATTTTTGGCGCGCACCCAAATATCTTTCATGCAAATAGTAGTTGGCTCACTTGCGGCGGGCGCACTGGCCGCCATGCCCAGGTGGTGCATCAGGCGACAAGTGCCCTCTATACCTAGTTTGATGCCGCGCTCATCGAAGCGCAGCGACTCTCCCGTCTCATATACCAGGATGTGCTTGCCGAGTTTGGCGGCCTCTTTCCGGAGCGAACCCTGCCTGTAAGAGGCATTTAGCGTAAAAGGCGCGGCAAAGGCATCTGCCAGTACCTGGTTCTTCGGTTCAGCCAGCACGCAGCGTATCTGCGGGTAGTTGCTTCTGCTCGAGCCTCCTGTATGGAAATCCACGCCGTAGTCAATAAAAGGCATCACTTCTTTCATAAAACGATGCGCCACGCGGCTGGCCAGTGAGCCTTCTCTGTTCCCGGGGAAACTTCGGTTCACATCTTTGCCATCGGGCACGTCGCGCGAGAAGTTCAGGAAGCCGTAGATGTTCAAAATGGGCACTGCAATGATGGTGCCTTTGAGCGGGTACAGCATCTTTTTGGTGATCATGCGTCGGATGATTTCCGTGCCGTTCACCTCGTCGCCGTGCATACCTGCCATCAGCAAAAGCACCGGGCCGTCGTGCACCGAGCGGAACACATAAACAGGAATGTCGATGAGTGTACCGCTGGGAAGTTTGGAGATAACGAGCCGGGTGAGCACTTTCTCTCCACGGTCAATACTGACACCGTTGATCTTAATGGTTTCGGGCATGCTATTCTTTCACTCTCTTGGCGGCCTTCTTCTGCACCAGCCCCTCTACGTACTCAATTATTTTAGCGGCGATATCCTTGTTGGTTGCCTTCTCTATACCTTGCAAACCCGGCGATGAGTTTACCTCCAGAATGAGCGGTCCGCGCTTGGACTGCAGCATGTCTACACCGGCTATACCCAGACCCAGCGACTTGGCAGCCAGCAAAGCAGCGGCCTTCTCCTGACGAGTAAGTTTGACGAGGGAGGCATTACCGCCGCGGTGCAGGTTGGAGCGAAACTCACCCTCCTTGCCCTGGCGCTTCATGGCCCCCACTACTTCGCCGTTCACCACAAAAGCGCGGATGTCAGCACCTGCCGCTTCGGCAATGAATTCCTGCACAATGATACGGGCCTTCAGGTTATGAAATGCCTCAATCACCGATTCAGCCGCTTTTTTAGTTTCGGCCAGCACCACACCCAGGCCCTGTGTTCCTTCGAGTAGTTTGATCACCAATGGTGCGCCTCCTACTTCTTTCACCAGCATGGAGGTTTCTTTTGAGTAATTGGTAAAGGCGGTCTTGGGCATGCCCAGTCCTGCGCGGGAGAGGATCTGGCTGCTGCGCAGTTTGTCGCGGGAGCGTACGATGCTCTGCGAGTCCACGGCGCTTTTTACTTTCATCATCTCAAACTGACGCACCACGGCCGTACCGTAAAAGGTAACCGAAGCCCCGATACGCGGAATGATAGCGTCGATATCGGTTAAGCGTTCTCCCTTGTAGAGGATGTGCGGGTCGCCCTGCTCAATCACAAGGTCGCAGCGCAGGTGGTCGAGCACTACGGCTTCGTGGCCGCGTTGCTGTGCAGCTTCTACCAGGCGGCGGGTAGAGTACAACTTAGAGTTGCGAGAGAGAATCGCTATTTTCATAAAGACTATTTATTCTTCTTTTGTTTTTTGTTGAATTTGAGTGAGACGTTTTTACGGGAAACGTCGACAATAAACCGGCCTTTCAGCAATTTTCGGCCAATGAGCACCGGGTATTTCATGTCGCTGCGGTCCGAGAGCGAGAACTCCGCCTCAATCAGCTCGTCGAACACCTTGATACGGGTTTTGATGACGTAGCGCTCCTGCACATCTCCGAACGAGTTACGGATATCGCGGAGGCTGTAGTCCGCAAAGGTCAGTTTTTTGTGATTGTACTGCGGGTGCGATGGGTCTAATAAGTCCAGCGAGATCACTTTAGTTCCGTCGGCGAGGGTTTCCTCATGAATATCCGAACAGTGGATGGCGGAGGTATAGGCGCCGGTGTCAATTTTGGCCTCTATCTCGTCAATATCCAGTTCAGGAAAGGCCACCATCTCGCGCCTGCCGATGATCTTTTTCTCTGGTTTGGGCTTTTTTAGGTTCTCCTCTTTCATCAGGGGCCAATTTAAGCATTCTGCTTTAGGTATGACGAATTGGGATTGGGATTTTCGGAATCAGAAAGGATTAATTTGTCTGAATCAGGATTTACAGGATTGAAGGATTTTCGTGGATGATTTTTATCTACCTGACCCTTGGAAGGGAGACTCCGCCTTCCCCGTGTGTCATCCTGAAAGAATCTTGGTTAGAGAGTGACAGGCAGTTGCCATAACCCACCCCTGCCCCTCCTAAGAGTGGGAATTTTTACCCCATCCCAGCCTTCCCCTAAAAACAGGGGAAGGAGCCTGCCGCTACTATTTCTCAGGTATAGCTTTGTAGCTGCGGTTTCATGTGCACGATTGACATCCCCCTGCCCCCTTCAAAGGGGGACTTCTTCTACTGCTAATTTGTAGGTATAAACGTTGTAGCAAACTACCACTGACAGGTATAGCAAGACTAACTTGCCTCTTCAGCTATGAAACAGATCACCTGTACCAAGTGTGCCTTTACGACACTCCACTGTTTGAGCGTTCAGCGAGTTTGGAGGGTCTTGACTTTTTTACCTACTTTTTTCATCAAGGAAAAAAGTAGGTGCCCGCCGCACAGGCGAAACAGCCGCCCGCCTGGCCAAGGCATACTGTGCAACAGAAGCAGCGGCTATACCTATGCTTGGGCCAGAGGCCTCACGATAGTAGTCACGAGCGAGGACGCTAGCGCCATCATCGCTATACCTATAACAGACTACTTACTTAACCGGAGGTATAGGCTGAGTTCGTTTCTTATGCAGCAACTCCGCAACCTCCTGCAGCAAATGCGAATGCCCGGCTTTGAGCACCACCAACTCCCCTTTGTGCAGGGCTTTTATAAACACACTTACCCGCTTGGGAGAGATGATCTGGTCGAACTCACCGAGGAACATCGTAACCGGCACCTGTTTGTGGTTGAGGAGTCGCACAATCTCGCGGATATCGAAGTTGAGTTCGCGGAAACCGATCCAGCTGCGGTATACCCGCAAGCGCTTCTCAGTGCTATCCATCTGGAAGCGGGCGAAGCGGATCAGGCTCTTGTGGATCATGTTATACCGGTTGAGCACGTTGAGCAAGCGGAAGAAAGGCTCTGGCTTAAGCACGGTGCGCTTGAAAAGCTGCTGCAGCCAACCCGGGTAGGTGGCGATGTTGTACCAGAAGCTGGTCTTGATACCGTCCGGCGCGATTAGGAAAAGTTCGTCGATGCGCTCTGAGAAACGCTCCACCAACGTAAGGGCGAATTTCCCCCCCATGCTAAAGCCCATTAGCGAGAAATGATCTATCTTTTCCTTTGCCAGAAACAAACCAACCAACTCCTGCAGAAAATCCTTGTCAAGCGGCATGTTCTCTTTGTGCAGACTGCTTTGGCCATGGAAAAACAGGTCGAAGGCGTAGATGGTATAGTCGCTGCCGAGCGCATGGCCCATTGGTTGGTAGTAGCTGCTGCTCTGCCCATAGCCATGAAAAGCCAGCAAAGGCTGCGTGCCTTGCCCCAGCACTCTGTAATGCAGCTTCGTACCGTTATGAATAATGTATGGCATCCTGGCGCAATGTGTTCTCTCCTTTACTTATTCGGCATGCATACAAATAAGATACATGTTCAGGATTAAAATTTTAGCTTGTACGGCTGAAGAGGCTTTTTTCTGAGATGAAAGGTATAGCCCCTGCTCATTTAAAGCTTCGACACACCTCCCGAAACAACAAATTTCATTACATCGCTGCTCGGCAGGTCCAGGTATACCACGTTGCGCTTGGGCACTACAAACAGCTCGCCCGAAAAGTTATAAGAGTGCGGGAAGTACACAGCTACGCGGTCTTCTACATTTACAGAGCTGAAAGCATCCTGCGTCACAAAACCGAACTTCAGGTTATCTGAGTCCTCCGACATCTTCACCATCACCGGCTTGTTAAACTTCTGGTTGTCTCCTACAAAGGCATCGAACAGATCTTTGATGCTGGAATAGACGATGCCCACCAGCGGCACTTTGTTAAACCAACGCCCTGTGATGACGATAAAGGGTTTCACGAAGAAGGACGAGCTGATAAAACCGATCAGGGTGAGCAGGACAAACATGAGCATAATTCCCAGGCCAGGTATACCTAAGTCGAAAAGGCTATTCAACCAGTCGATAATGGCCACAATGATCCATACCGTAATGGTGAAGGGTGCTACAATAAGTAGTCCGTTCAGAAAATAGCGTAAAATGCGTCTCATGTGTGGTGGTGCGTTAAAAAAAATAGGCTTTACCGAAGCAAAGCCTAAATGTAGCTAAAAAGCCACTATTTTGCAGTATAGTGTTATCGCTATACTGTTTCGAGGTCAAATTTTTTGATACTGTCGGCTACCTGCTGCATCAGCCACATAGGCGTGGAAGTAGCGCCGCATATACCTACGCTCGCAGCATTGGCAAACCACTCTCTTTCCAGTTCTTCTTCATTCTCCACAAAGTAACTGTTGGGGTTATGCTGTTTGCACACGCTGTAGAGGGCTTTTCCGTTAGAACTCTTCTTGCCACTCACAAAAATGATCACATCATGCTCCGTCGAGAATCTGGTCAGTTGCGGCTCGCGGTTAGACACCTGACGGCAGATGCTGTCGTTGGCGTTGAAAGCCGTGCTGTCCTGCTTTGCCTGCTGTATGCGTTCTTCGATGAGTGCCTTGATGTGGTAAAAGCCTTTAGTGCTTTTGGTAGTCTGGCTGAAAAGGGTCACCGGGCGTGAAAAGTCGATCTTATCCAGATCCTCCTCCGTGGTCACAATAATGGCTTCGTCGCCTGTCTGGCCTGCCAGTCCTATCACTTCGGCATGGCCTACCTGGCCGTAAATCACGATCTGGCCGCCTTTGGTTTTGTCAGCGTCAAAAGCATGCTTTACACGGTTCTGCAGTTTGAGCACCACCGGGCAGGAAGCGTCTATCAGTTCGATGTTGTTCTCTAAGGCTGTCTTATAGGTTTCCGGCGGCTCGCCATGCGCTCTTATCAGCACTTTGGTATCGCGCAGTTCTTTGAGCTGTTCCCGGTCGATGATGCGAAGACCCTTTTGGTACAGGCGCTTCACTTCCATGCTGTTGTGCACAATGTCGCCCAGACAATAGAGTTCCTCGCAGTTCTCCATTTCATCCTCTGCCATCTGTATGGCAAATTCGACACCGAAGCAATAACCGGAATTTTTGTCTATCGTTACGTTCATTTCTACTTTCCTCTATTCCTGTAAGGCATAGTCACCGTTGAAAATACGGGAAGTTACCTTGTTTAGTACAAACTCTACCTGCTCGTCGATGGTCATGTGCGACGTATCCAGCAAAAAAGCATCATCGGCACGGCGCAGGGGACTCTCAGCCCTGGTCGAGTCGATCAGGTCGCGCTTTTGCAGGTTCTGCTTTATTTCATCAAGATTGACAAGCTGCTTCTTCTCCAGCAACTCATCCTGCCGTCGGCGGGCACGGGTATCCACATCGGCGGTCATAAATATTTTAACCTCCGCATCAGGAAACACAGCTGTTCCAATGTCGCGTCCGTCCATCACCACGCCGCGCTTTCTGCCCATCTTCTGCTGCTGGGCTACCATGGCGCGGCGCACTTCCTTTACCACACTCACCTCGCTCACCTGGTTGGAGATGTACATCTTGCGAATCTCATCCTCCACGTTCAGACCGTTAAGGAATACTTCGTTTCTTTTGGCCTTTGGGTTGTAATGAAACGTGATATCTATCTTATCGAGGGCGTCGTTCACCTCTTTGGGGTTGGTGAGACTGACGTGATGCTCCAGAAAATAAAGCGTAACCGCCCGGTACATGGCACCGGTATCGATGTAAGCGTAGCCTAGTTCGGCAGCCACCAGTTTGGCCGTTGTACTTTTTCCGCACGAGGAGTAGCCATCTATGGCGATTACAATTTTTTTCATGGTAAGCTGTTAGGAATTAATTCGAATCGCAAGGGCAGGGCACATTGCCGCGCTTGCTCTTTTTCATGTAGGAGGCCGTCTTTTTCTGTTGCGGTGTTTTGGTCGTACAGCTCGCCAAAGGGCCAGTTGCCAAAATTCCCGCCAGTAGCATGTATGAAATTATCTTTCTCAAAACGACTAATTTTAACGCAAATATAAGGTAATTTACGGGTTCAATCCCCATCAGCGGGCATTTTAAATCAACAAGACAGTCCTATCCATGCATAGCTCCTATACCGTCAGCGGACGCATTATTGACCTGCACCAGCAAGCCATTTTTGAAGGAACGGTCCATGTGTCAAACGGCCGCATTTCTAAAATAGTTCGTGAGGCCACCACCTCTTCCAGTTATATTTTACCCGGCTTTGTAGATGCTCACGTGCATGTGGAAAGTTCCATGCTAGTGCCTTCTGAATTCGCCCGACTGGCTGTGCCGCATGGCACGGTGGCCACGGTGTCGGACCCGCACGAGATCGGCAATGTGCTAGGTATAGCTGGCGTGGAGTACATGATTGAGAACGGGAAAAAAGTACCCTTTAAGTTTTATTTCGGCGCTCCCTCCTGCGTACCCGCCACCCCTTTCGAAACAGCCGGCGCCGAGATAACGGCTGCCGACATCGAAACCTTATTTCAGCGCGACGAAATAAAGTACCTGGCTGAGATGATGAACTGGCCCGGCGTGCTGCACCGCGACCCGGTAGTGATGGAGAAGATAGAACTGGCCCAAAGGTATGGCAAGGCCGTAGACGGGCACGCACCCGGTTTGCGTGGCGAACAAGCGGCTCTCTATGCTTCAGCAGGCATCACCACCGATCACGAGTGCTTTACGGCGGAAGAGGCGCTCGACAAACTAGCGGTAGGTATGAAGATCCTCATTCGGGAAGGAAGTGCCGCCAAGAACTTTGAAGCGCTTATACCTTTGCTAGCGAGTCATCCCGACAGCATCATGTTCTGCTCCGATGACAAGCACCCCGACAACCTCGTAGAAGGTCACCTTAACCTGCTCGTGAAACGGGCGCTCGCTAAAGGTCACGACCTGTTCCATGTGATGCGTGCCGCCTGTCTTAACCCGGTGGAGCATTATAAGCTGGAAGTTGGTCTGCTCCGCGAAAACGACCCGGCTGACTTTATTGTGGTGAACAACCTCGAAGACTTTTCCATCGAGGCTACCTATATCAACGGGGAACTGGTGGCAGAAAATGGCAAGTCTAAGATCAACTTCACCCCAAGTGAGGTCATCAACAACTTCAACACCGAACCAAAGTCGCCGGAACAGTTCCGACTGCCAGCCGACAGCGCCAGTAAGATCCGGGTAATTGAAGCGTTTGACGGACAATTGATCTCGCATCAGGTATGGGCGGAGCCGAAAATCGAAAATGGCTTTATACAGTCAGATGTGGCGCAGGATGTGCTCAAGATAACCGTGGTGAACAGGTATGCGAATGCCGAGCCCGCGGTGGCCTTTATCAAGAACGTAGGTATACAGCACGGCGCTATCGCCTCTTCGGTGGGCCACGACTCGCATAACATCATTGCTGTGGGGGTGGACGACGAGAGTATCGCCCGCGCCGTGAACCTGATCATCAGTGCCAAGGGAGGCGTGGCTGCGGTGGATGGCGAGCAAGAGCAATTACTGCCTTTGCCGGTGGCAGGCATTATGTCGGCGGACGATGGTTACGAAGTGGCTCAGGCTTATTCGGCCATCGACCGCATGAGCAAGGAAATGGGCAGCAAACTGGCATCCCCTTTCATGACACTCTCGTTCATGGCACTGCTGGTTATACCTTCGCTCAAGCTCAGTGACAAAGGATTGTTTAACGGTGATGACTTTAAATTCGTACCTGTAGCTGAATAGTGTACCTTGCACAAAAAGGTATGATACCACGGTCCCGCGGGGCTTAGCAAATGGAGGAATTTATCATTTTTGTTGTGGGTGCGCTCGTGAGCGGGTTTGGCACCATCATCGGTTTCGGGGGAGGCGTGTTCATGGTGCCGATCCTGATCATCTTCTTCGGATACAACATCGAGATCGCCATCGGTGCGACCATGTCGGCGTTGGTGCCGGCCTCTATCATTGCCTCTGTCTTCAACCTCCGCGACCGCAGCATCGATTACGTGGTAGGCTCGCTCATTCAATTCCCGGCGGTAGCCGGCACGGTGCTGGGAGCCTTTTTGGTCGCCTTCCTACCTGTCTCGGAACTGCAGGTGATCTTTGCGCTTTTTGTGCTGACGGTGGGATTCTTTATGGTGAAACCACAGGACAAAGAAAGGATTCAGCGGCATTCCGGTATGATGTACCGCATCCGTCGGGTGCCGACCTCGTTTATCCGGAAAAACAGGGCAAAGCACATTGCCTATCGCCTGAACGGGGGCCTGGTGTCGGTCTTTGGTTTTGCTTCAGGCATTATTGCAGGTCTGTTCGGTATAGGCGGTGGCTTTCTGCAAACCCCAATGATGATCAAGCTGTTCCGCATACCGCCACAGATCGCCACTTCCACCTCGCTCTTTATACTGGTGATTACCAGCTTTACCGGTTTTATCAGCCACTACCTGCTCGGCAACGTGATTTGGAGTCGAAGTCTTCCACTCATGGCAGCCTTTGCTTTAGGAGCGATTGGCGGTAACATGCTCAAAAAACGTCAGGGCAAAATGCAGGACATCGAAAAACTGATCGGAATTGGTTTGCTGCTGGCCGGTGCGGGCGTAATCATTAACCTGCTGATCAAATCCAATTTTGGCTTCTCATTCTAGGTATAGCGCAATCAAAACTATTCGGCAACCTATGCCTGCTCCATTTCACAGGCTTCTCCAGGTATCGTGATGTCCTCCATTCGGGCAACACGTATACCTGGCTTTTCAGCCACTATAAAAACGAAACGAGCCGATGCGCTACTCTTGCTTGAGTCAGCGCATCGGCTCGTCTTTATACCTACGTCTTTTTAAGCCTCCTGATTGGCAGAGCTAAAATGCTTGTTGATCAGGTTCTTTACTTTCTCTGCCGTGAGCGGCTTGGTAAGATACTCTGCCGAATACTTCTGAGCGGCATCCGTATCCTGTGGATGCGTTGAAGTAGTCAGCACAGCCAGTACTATATTTTTCCGGAACTCAGGGTTCAGCCGCTCATACAGGTCCAGCATTTCGAATCCATCCATCACCGGCATGCTGATGTCCAGGAAAATCAGTTCCGGCTGAAAATAATTTCCGTCCGTCTGCTCGTAGTTGTTGTTACTCACATTGTACAAGTAGTCGAATGCCTGTTTGCCGTTCACAAACGTGCGTATGTTGTCTGTCACCTGCATCCGCTCAAGCAAACGCTGGTTCAGGAAATTTGTGGTGTCGTCGTCGTCAATAAGAAGAACGCCTGATATCTTTTTCATAGCTAAACCATCCCCGGCCTGTTTCTACGCAAGCCGTATATTTCAAGCTAACGTTTCTGAATTAAATTGTCCTACATTTAACCCTAGGTATTTGCCGCATCACAAGGTACACAAGTTGGATACTTCAAACAAATTATATACCTCGAATTTAGTTACCTTAGGTTGTTTAGTCGATGTAGCCCTGCGCGCGCATCCACTCGTCGTTGTAGATCTTGCCCAGGTAACGGGTACCGTGGTCTGGCAGCAACACCACCATAACATCGTTCTCCGTCAGGTTGTTTTCGCGGGCATATTCCAAAGCTCCGTATACGGCCGTTCCGCTTGACCAGCCTACAAACAGTCCTTCCTCCTTGGCCAAACGGCGCGTCATGATAGCGCCATCTTTGTCAGTCACTTTCAAAAAGGTGTCGATCACGTCGAAATCCACATTCTTGGGCAGTATGTCCTCGCCTATACCTTCGGTGGCGTAAGAATAGATTTCGTTCTCGTCGAAAATACCGGTTTCCTTATATTTCTTGAAAACAGAACCGTATGTGTCTATACCTACTGTGATCAGCTCGGGCTTATGCTCTTTCAGGTAGCGCGAAATACCAGTTACCGTACCGCCAGTTCCCACCCCGGTGACGAAGTGCGTAATCTTGTCCCCGGACTGCTCCCATATCTCCGGACCGGTGCTTTCATAGTGCGCTCTCCAGTTGGAGAGGTTGTCATACTGATTCGGGTAGAACGAGTTCGGGATCTCTTCGTTCAGGCGCTTAGCCACCGAGTAGTACGAATCCGGATGGTCAGGGGCTACGTTGGTCGGACACACACGTACCTCGGCACCAACGGCACGCAAAATATCCATTTTCTCCTTGCTCTGCTTATCGGCCAGCGTAAAAATGCACTTATAGCCTTTCGCGATAGCCGCCAGCGCCAGTCCCATACCTGTGTTGCCTGATGTGCCTTCGATGATCGTACCGCCCGGCTTCAGGATTCCGGCCTTCTCGGCATCTTCAATCATTCTGATCGCCATGCGGTCCTTTACGGAGTTGCCCGGGTTCATGTACTCTACTTTGGCTAGTATGGTCGCTTTCACGCCATCGGTTACGTTATTAAGCTTTACTAAAGGGGTGTTACCGATCGCCTCGGTTATATGATTCAGGTATGTCATCTGAGTGCTTTTTTGAGATACGGGTGCAAAGGTACGTAATAAAAATTATACTTAACAGGTATAGCCCCCTGCCCTCCGTATAACAGCAGGTATACCTGTTCCCGTTCCGCCGGGCTGTTTTAGCGCCTATATTAGCGTTAACTATTTTTTGGAAGCGCCGCAAAAAAGCCTATTTTTGCACTACCTTATTTTAGACCATCATTCATCAACTTAATAAGATACACATGAGTGTTTTAGTAAATAAAAATTCGAAAGTGATCGTACAGGGCTTCACGGGCTCCGAAGGTTCTTTTCACGCCTCCCAGATGATCGAGTACGGCACCAACGTAGTGGGTGGTGTTACACCAGGTAAAGGCGGCAACAACCACCTCGACCTGCCGGTTTTCAACACAGTAGAAGACGCTGTGAAGAGAACGGGAGCCGATGTTTCTATCATTTTCGTGCCGCCGGCTTTCGCTGCCGACGCGATCATGGAAGCTGCTGATGCGGGCATTAAAGTAATCGTAGCGATTACAGAGGGCATTCCTGTGAAAGACATGGTGATGGCCAAAAACTACCTGAAAGGCAAAGATGTGACTCTCATCGGTCCGAACTGCCCGGGTGTAATTACGCCAGGTGAGGCAAAAGTTGGCATCATGCCAGGTTTCGTGTTCAAGCCAGGTCGTATCGGCATCGTTTCTAAGTCAGGCACGTTGACGTACGAGGCTGCTGACCAGATTGTGAAGGCTGGGTTGGGTATTTCTACAGCTATTGGTATCGGTGGCGACCCGATCATCGGAACGCCAACCAAAGATGCAGTACAGCTGCTGATGGAAGACCCTGAAACAGACGCGATTGTGATGATCGGTGAGATCGGTGGTAACTACGAAGCGATGGCTGCGCAGTACATCAGCGAGACTGGCAACAAGAAGCCGGTTGTAGGTTTCATCGCTGGCCAGACTGCTCCAGCTGGTCGTCGTATGGGTCACGCAGGTGCGATTGTAGGTGGCGCTGACGATACTGCTGCTGCTAAAATGAAGATCATGCGCGAGAATGGCATCCACGTGGTGGACTCTCCTGCTGAGATTGGTGCTACGATGGTAGAGGTGCTGCAGAAAGCCGGCATGATCAACGCTTAATTTGATTTGCTATACCTGATTAGGTATAATTATAGAAACGGGCTGCTTCATCAGAAGCAGCCCGTTTTGTTTTAGTGGGTGCTCCTATACCTATACCTATACCTTGCTGGCATAGCTACGGCTTATTGCAGTTATAGCGTCCAGTCTTGTTTTATAGCTTGCCCTGGCCGGGCGGGCCTTACTTTTTTCCTTGATGAAAAAATCGAGGACCCCTACCCCCACTCGCTGAACGCTCGAACAGTGGAGTGTCATAAAGTGCACCTGGCACAAGTGATCTGTTGCATAGTTAAAGGGGCAAGTAAGTCTTGCTATACCTGTCAGTGGTCTTTACTACGAGGCCTATACCTGACTATACTGATGGCGGAAATTCCCCCTTTGAAGGGGGCAGGGGGATGTGAATCGTGCACATGAAACCCTAGTTATTACGCTTATACTTGTCAGATGGCAGCAGCAGACTCCTTCCCCTGTTTTTAGGGGAAGGTTGGGATGGGGTGAAAGCACCCCTTTTGAAGGAGGCAGGGGATGCCAATCATGCACAAGAATCCTGTCAATCCGTGGGGACAGGGGCCCTCCTTAATCCTAAAAATCCTTGGGGGTAAGGGCCCTATGTATAGATTCAGACAAGCACTCAATGCAAGATTCCGACAGTCCTTGACCATACCTGCAGTTCTAACCTCCTCAACTCCCCAACTCCTTCACTCCCACCACCTGCTGTTTTTTGCGGTTGCGAATATGCGCAGGTATAGCGGCTACAATTTCATTCTGCAGGGCCTCGATCAGGCGTTTTTTCAGGAAGCTGCGGTGCACGACCAGGCTTACTTCCCGCTGCGGCTGCGGTTCCCGGAAGGTATGGACGAGCGACTGCTTTTCGGCAGGTATATCGAGTACGGAGAGTTCGGGTAGCAGCGTGAGCCCGCGCTGGGTTTCTACAATGCGTTTAAGGGTTTCGAGGGAGCCGCTCTTGTAGTCGAAGTGGCCGGAAGGGGTTGTGCCTCCGCCCCGGTTACAGATGTTAAGCACCTGGCTCCGGAAACAGTGCCCTTCGTTGAGCACCCACAATTCGTCCAGGTCGAGCTGTTCCGGACTGATCGCCTTGCTGTCGGCCAGCGGGTGAGACGGGTTGATATAGGCCACAAAAGCTTCGTAAAACAGCGGCAACTCCTTTATAGATTTATCTTCGAGGGGCGTCACCAACAAACCAACATCAAGCAGCTCATAGTTCAGCTTCTGCACAATTTCCTCGGTCAGCAACTCCTGCACCACCAGTCGCACATCCGGGTACTTCTCTATAAAGCTCGTCACGAAAAGCGGAATCAGGTAGGGGGCTAACGTAGGTATAACGCCTACGCGCAGTTCGCCGCTCAGCTCCTGCTTCTGGTTCTGCACAATCTCTCTTATCTTCTTCGACTCGGCCACCACAATTCGGGCCTGAGCAATTACTTCCTTTCCAATCTCGGTGGGTCGCACAGGCACTCTGCTTCGATCAAATAACTGTACTCCTAACTCCTCTTCCAGCTTTTGCAGCTGCATGCTCAGGGTGGGTTGCGTCACAAAGCAGTGGTCTGCCGCCGTCGCAAAATGACGGTGCGTGTCTACCGCCAATAAATATTCCAATTGTACCAGTGTCATGCTATCAAACGTATAGTATAGAGGCGCTTTATATCAACAGGCCAGTCACCCCAGGCAGATAGACTTTTTAGCCTCCACCCGCTAAGGTATAGATTATCTCTATACTCGCATCAATATAATCGATTTGGTTTATAATCGCAATTTGGGTATATTTGTATATACAAACAATAAAAACATATAAGACTATGAACAAGCTGACGAACATTGGACTCGAGAAACAAGATTCAGTAGAGATCGCCGACAAGTTGAACGAGTTGCTGGCCAACTACCACATTTACTACCAGAACCTGCGCGGTTTCCATTGGAACATCAAGGGAATACACTTCTTCCAGCTGCATGCCAAATACGAGGAGTTGTACAACAGCGCGCTGGCCCGCATCGATGCACTGGCAGAGCGTATCCTGACCATCGGGCAGAAGCCGCTGCATTCCTTCTCGGACTACCTGCGCGTGTCGAGCATACAGGAGGCATCAAGCCTGAGCGGTGACCGCGAAACGGTTGAAGCGACACACCAGAACCTGTCTGTGATTGTAAGCCTGGAGCGTGATATTCTGGCGCTGGCCGCCGAGCGTGACGACGAAGGTACGGTAGCGCTGGTGAGTGAAGACATCAACGAAAATGAAAAAACGCTTTGGATGTTGAAGGCTTTCCTGAGCTAAGAATTTAAGTGACGATTGGTTTTAGTTTAATGCAAAAGCCGCCTGCTACAATAGTAACAGGCGGCTTTTTGTTTTATACCTGAGCTATACCTTACTTGGCGTAGCTGATGGCTCTCATTTCGCGGATTACCGTGATTTTGATCTGACCAGGGTACTGCATTTCCTTCTCAATCTTCTGCGAGATGTCAAATGAAAGCTGCGCGGCTTTTTCGTCACTCACGTTGTCAGCGTCTACCATGATGCGGAGCTCGCGGCCAGCCTGGATAGCGTAGCACTGGTTCACACCGTCAAATGATACGGCAGCAGCTTCCAGATCCTTCAGACGCTTGATGTACGACTCCATGATCTCGCGGCGGGCACCCGGTCTTGAACCGGAGATGGCGTCGCAAGCTTGGATCAACGGAGAAATCATGGCCGTCATCTCGATCTCGTCGTGGTGAGCGCCGATGGCGTTGCAGATATCCGGATGCTCCTTGTATTTCTTGGCCAGTTCCATACCAATGATCGCGTGTGGCAATTCCGGCTCGTCTGGGGTTACTTTACCGATGTCGTGCAACAGACCGGCGCGCTTGGCATGTTTCACGTTCAGACCAAGTTCCGCGGCCATGGTGGCGCACAGGTTGGCTACTTCGCGTGAGTGCTGCAACAGGTTCTGTCCGTAAGACGAACGGAAGCGCATGCGGCCCACCATCTTGATCAGTTCCGGGTGCAGACCGTGTATACCTAAGTCGATGGCAGTACGCTCACCGATTTCCACGATCTCTTCTTCAATGTTTTTGCGGGTTTTCGAAACTACCTCCTCAATGCGGGCCGGGTGGATACGACCGTCAGCTACTAAACGGTGCAGCGACAGGCGGGCAATTTCGCGACGAACCGGATCAAAACCAGAGATAATGATCGCTTCCGGAGTGTCATCTACGATGATTTCTACACCAGTGGCAGCTTCCAGAGCGCGGATGTTACGGCCTTCACGACCGATAATCTTGCCCTTGATGTCGTCGCTTTCGATGTTGAAAACAGATACGCAGTTTTCGATGGCATGCTCCGCAGCAGTACGCTGGATGGTCTCCACCACGATCTTCTTGGCCTCTTTGGTAGCGGTGAGCTTGGCCTGCGCCACAATGTCCTTCACGTAAGAAGATGCATGCGACGTGGCTTCGCTTTTCAGGGCTTCTACCATTTGCTCGCGGGCTTCGGCTGCGGTCAGACCAGCTATTTTCTCGAGACGTGCCACTACCTCGCTGTGCTGCTGCTCTACTTCTTCTTTGCGTTTCTTGAGAACTTCCAGCTGGTGGTCGAGTGCTTCCTTCTCCTTGTCAAGCTCAGTTTCGCGGCGCTTGGTCTGCTCCATTTGCTTGGCTACGTGCTGCTCGCGCTGCTTTACCTTGTTCTCGTTCTGGATGATGATGTTCTTCTTCTTGTTCGATTCTTCTTCAAACTCAGATTTCAGCTTCAGGAATTTTTCCTTGGCCTCCAGCATGCGGTCTTTTTTGATGCCCTCGGCGTTGATTTCAGCTTCGCGGATAATGGATTTTGCCTTTTGGCGGGCAGCTTCCTCCTGCTGTTTGTATACCTTTTGCAGGAGTACACGCCCAATGTACACGCCGACTCCGAGCGCGACAATGGCGGTGATTAGAATGATTAAAATATCGGACATACTATACGCTTTTATGGTTTATAAAAACAATAGCAGTACCTGCAGCAAGACAGTGAAGTGGCTTTACAAACCACACTGTAGTTAATGAGAATGCTTAGGGGGCAGTCTCGGTTTGGTTTACTTATTTGTTGATAAGAGCTCGTCGAGCACGTTCAGTTGCGCACCTACTTTGTCGAGATGGGCATTTTTGTCATCCTCGAGCTTCAGCTTGTCCACCATGGTCTCAAAAGCCACCATCGCCAGCAAGTCCTGCTTGTCCTGTATGCCAAACTGGTCTTTGAAAAAGCGCAGGCGCTCGTTCAAAAGTTTACCCACTACCCGAAGCCTTTCTTCTTCTTCTTCCTTCACCCGCATCGGATACTCGCGTTCTGCGATGCGAATCTTAATAGCTAATTCACCCATCCGTTGCGTTTTTTAGGTATAGGGCCACTCCGTTTCTTTGCTTCCTGACAATGGCCTGCCGTATGTCCGGCTCCAGCTCACTGCCTCCCGCTAGTCACGCAAGTAGGCGATACACTTATCAATTTCCCTTATATATTCGTTTAACTTCAGCTTTAACTCTGTCGAATTTGCAGTGTTTCCTGCTATCGCATCTACAATCTTAACAATATTCTCTTGATTTTGAAAATTTTTTATTTGCTGTTCCCGCTCTTGCAACTGCGACTCCAGCATTTTAATTTCTTCCTGTGCGGCGGCAAGCTTCTGTTGCGCGTCGGTGTGGCGGTTTAGGAGCTGGCGCACCTTGCTCTCAATCGACTGAAGCTGTTGCAGTTGTTTTTCCTTTGGCATAACTATTTGCGGATAATGGCTCCCAGCTGTTTCTCAAATTGCTGCATCAGGCGGTTCATCACGCCATCGATCACTTTGTCGGTCAAAGTTTGCTGGCGGTCCAGCAACGTGAAGCTCAAAGCATAGGCTTTCTTGCCTGCGGCTATTTTGTCGCCTTCGTACACATCGAACACGTTCACGCCCTGCAAAAGCTTGCGCTCGGTGCGCAGCGCGATCAGCTTCAGTTGTTCAAAGGTCAGGTTCTTGTCCACTACCAGCGACAGGTCGCGGCGCACTTCCGGGAATTTCGGCAACTCCTCGGCCACTAGTTTGTCTTTGTATTTCTTGATGAGGTAGTCCCAGTTCAGTTCGGCGTACCATACCTGTTCTTTCACGTCCATGGCCTTGGTCACGGCTGCGTCCAGCAAACCCACCTGTGCAATCACGGTACCGTTTTTCACATAGGTGATACCTTGGCGCATGTAGCGGCTTTGCTCAATGGCCTGCACTTCGTAGTCGGCGGCGTTGAGTTTCTGCAGCACGTTCTGCACCATACCTGCCAGGTCATGGAAAGCCACTTTCTGGGCGGGCTGTTTCCAGCTTTCGGCGGTGGTGTTGCCTACCATGTAAAGGGCCAGTTTGCGGGTCTCTTTGTAGCCGTCTTCCAGTTGCTCGTATACCTTGCCGAGTTCGTATACCTTGAGGTTGCGCTGACGACGGTTGATGTTGTAGCGCAGCACTTCCAGACCCGAAAACACCATGCTCTTGCGCAGCACGTCCAGGTCTTCGCTGTTGTAGTTGAGCACTTTCACCAGTCCGGCCATCTCCTCGTCTCCGCCCGCGGCGTAGTAGTTGGAGTTGGTGATGGAGTTGGTGATGATCTCGTGGAAGCCATTGGCCGAGATGTAGTCCAGGATCGTTTTGTTGATATCCTCCGGGTAAGGTTTCGGGAAACTGGCCATGTAAGTAGTGGCCATATGCTCGCTCACCTCAATGTTGTTGAAGCCGTAGATGCGCAGAATTTCTTCCACCAGGTCAGCCTCGCGGGTTACGTCTACTTTGAATGGCGGCACCGACACATGCAGCTTCTCTTCTGTTTCGCCGGTGATTTCTATACCTAAGTCGGTCAGGATTTCTTTCATGCGCTCAGCGCCAATGTGCTGACCAATCAAGGTATGGGCGCGTTCGATATCCAGCGTCAGTTCCAGGTTCTGAATCGGCTGCGGGTATACGTCTACAATCTCGGAGCTAATCTCACCGCCAGCCACTTCCTGTATAAGCAAAGCAGCACGCTTCAGAGCGGTAATCACCATGTTCGGGTCAGTGCCGCGCTCGAAACGGAACGATGCGTCGGTTTTGAGATTGTGCGCCATACCTGTGCGGCGAACGTAGTCTGGCGAGAAGTAAGCACTCTCAATGAAAATATTCGTTGTTTCTTCACTCACTCCCGACTCTTTGCCACCGAAAACACCGCCAATCGCCATCGGCTCCTCGGCGTTGCAGATCATCAGGTCGTTGGCTCTGAGTTTGCGCTCCACACCGTCCAGCGTCACGAATTTACTGTCGGCTTCGGCAGTTTTCACGACAATCTTATTGCCTTTGATCTTATCAGCATCAAACGCGTGCAGCGGCTGGCCTAACTCGTGCAGCACGTAATTGGTTACGTCCACGATGTTGTTGATCGGGGCCAGGTCGATGGCACGCAGGCGCTTCTGCAGCCACTCCGGCGACGGGCCTACTTTTACGCCGCTCACCGTGACACCGGCATACCTTGGGCAGGCCTCCAGGTTCTCAATCTCCACCTCCACAGGGCGGGATGTGTTGTTCACTTTGAAATCTTCTAATGAAGGCAAGGTATACGGCACACGCAAGAGGGCTTTCAGGTCGCGGGCCACACCCAGGTGCGAAGCGGCATCAGCGCGGTTAGGCGTTAATCCGATTTCGAATACCTTGTCAGAGGCCAGACCGAAATACTCAGCGGCAGGCGTACCGTTTGGCAGGTCAGTGTCGAGCACCATGATACCGGCATGGGAGGTACCGACGCCAATTTCGTCTTCGGCGCAGATCATCCCCTCGGAAGCAGCGCCGCGTATTTTTGATTTCTTGATTTTGAAAGGCTCCCCACCGATAGGGTAAAGTGTACTGTTCACCGTCGCCACTACCACTTTCTGTCCGGCAGCTACGTTGGGCGCACCGCACACAATCTGGCTTGGCTCGCCTGTGCCGATGTCCACAGTGGTCACGCTCAGGCGGTCAGCATCCGGATGGCGCTCACAGGTCAGCACTTCGCCTATCACGATGCCCTCCAGACCGCCTTTTACCTGGTCGAAATTGTGAATCGCTTCCACTTCCAGACCAGAGCCCGTCAGCAAGGCGCCTGTTTCTTCAGCGGTTTTATCTATAGAAATGAGTTGTTTCAGCCAGTCGAATGAAATCAGCATGGTTATTTTTGTTGTTCTGTAAGGTATAGCCCCGTTCGGTTGAAGCTAATTCCCAAAATTAAGGATTTTTCTTTGCTCTTTGATAAAAGCCAATAGGACAAAGGAATTTTAGATGAAGCTCCCCCACCAGAGGCTGCTCTTTCAGGTTTGCAATCCGAAGATTTATGACCAGCAGACTTGTAAACCGCAATCGCAGAGGCAGTAGCTACTGGCAGGCAAGCGGATTTCAAATCCGCCTGATAGTGCGTTTCGGATTACAAATCCGAAAGAGTGATGGAGTGTTCAGGTATACCTACTTCCATAAAATCCTTTATCGAGTACTTTCTAAAAGCGATCGTGCTACCTGACACGAGTTGGGTGACACCAAAAAGCCCTACTCCACCACCGGATGCACTTTATCGTAGTTTTTCTCGCCGGCCTCTACTGCCACAGTCAGGCGGTTTTCTTTGGGCGGCACCGGGCATACGTACTCAGGATTGTAGGCACAAAAAGGGCTGTAGGCGCGATTGAAATCGAGGGTGGCCGTTTTGGCGCCTTCCTTGAAGGGCACATCCAGGTAGCGGCCGCCGCCATAGGTATCGAACCCGTTAGTTTTATCGGTGAAGGGCACAAACAGCTTTTCTTCTTCCTCTTTCACCTTTTTGTAGAGCGTCAGACGCTGCGGCTCTCCGTTTAGCTCAAAATTGGCGATGGCATAGCGCATGTAAGCCTCGGTGCTGCCATTGGTCATGGGCATGTGCACCGTGTCTTTCGGGGAAATGTCTTCCAGTTTCACGTTCACGCGGTAGTCCAGGTTGGGCTCGTAATACACCAGGTTGGTGAACATCCTGCGGTCGGCTTCCTCAAAAGGGCTGTTCGTGCGGCCGCGAAACGACAGGTCTTTTTCCTCCCGCTCTTTTTTCAGTGGAATCAGGTAATTGTCGTCGCTCAGAAAAGACTCGCGCACAAAATAGAAAAGCACCAGCGCAATGCCGGCCATTATGATGATTTTGAAGGGTCGTTGCATGGGGTTGGGTAATTTTGCTGCAATTTCGGAAAAAATTCGTCAATGTGCCCGCACGGCCGGCTTTTCAGTGGCTTGTGGCAGATAGTGTTTCGCGAGCATTTCGAAAGCCGCTATTTGCTCCCGCTGCCATACCTCGTCGCGATTGAGTTCGAGGGCCATAATGTTGGCTACCGCAGGCGCCATTTCCAGCGCAGCGCGGGCATCTAAAAACAGTATCCGCAACCGACGGGCCAGCACATCCTCCACCGTACGGGCCATCTCGTGTCGCACCGCCCACACCACTTCGGCTAGGGTATAGCTAAAGTCAGGGTGCAGCTTGTGGGCAAGTTCAGGCTCCGACTGCATCAGCGCCTGCAAAGCCCTTGCATCGCTACCGTAAATAGCAAATGCTCCAGGATCATTAGGCGCAGGTATAGCTGACGAAGGTATAGCACCGTGTATAGGCAATCTCTCCGTACGGCAAGGTATAGCAGGCAGCCCCGCCACCCGGATAGCGGCGTTCACAGTGTCTTCGGCCATCTGGCGGTAAGTGGTCCATTTGCCGCCTGTGATGGTGATCAGCCCTGAAGGGGCTACCAGTGATTTGTGACTCCGTGAAATCTCCTTGGTACTACCGGTTAAGCTACTAGGGGCAGCTAAGGGACGAAGGCCGGCAAACACGCTGAGCACATCCTGTCGGGTCGGGGACTTCTGCAGATAAGCCCCAGCGGTTTGCAGGATAAAGTCAATCTCGGTATCCAGCGCCACAGGTTCCAGACTCAGCTGCTGCAGCGGCGTATCGGTTGTGCCGACCAACACATGCTCCTGCCAGGGTATAGCAAAAAGCACGCGACCATCCGGCGTTTTAGGAATCATCAGGGCGGCATCGCCTGGCAGAAAAGACTTATCGAGTACCACGTGCACGCCCTGGCTCGGCATCACCAGTGGGTTTTGGGCAGGTTGGTCGAGTTGCAGAATTTCATCTACATATACGCCGGTCGCGTTCACCACCGCTTTGGCCCGCAAGGTATAGGGTTGGCCGCTTTCCAGATCCATTGCTTCAACGCCGCTTACTTTTCCCTGGGCGTCTTTGGTCAAGCCTATCACACGAACATAATTCAGCACCGTTGCACCTTGTTTAGCGCAGGTTTGGGCGAGGTTCAGAGCCAGGCGCGCGTCGTCGAATTGCCCGTCGTAGTACACAATGCCGCCTTTCAGGTTTTCGGATTTGATATTCGGCATGCGCTCGAGCACGGTTTTGCGACTCCACCAGGCGGTGCGGCCCAGGCTATACCTGCCTGCCAGCAAATCGTAGAGCGTGAGGCCGGTGCCATAGAAAAAGCGCTGCCACCAACTGTAGCAAAGGATTACAAAAGGCTGCACCGACACCACATGCGGTGCGTTGCGCAGGAGAAGTCCCCGCTCCCGCAGCGCTTCGAATACCAGCCGAATATTGCCCTGCGCCAGGTAGCGCACCCCGCCGTGCACCAACTTGGTACTGCGACTCGAAGTGCCTTTCGCAAAATCGGACTGCTCGAGTAAGAGCGTCTTATACCCGCGCGAAGCCGCATCGAGCGCTGTTCCTAAACCTGTGGCGCCACCGCCTATCACCAACACATCCCATGCAGGCACATCGGAAAGCTGTCGCAACCTGGCCTCGCGGGTAAAAGGAATAGCTGCCATAGGCGGTTTCAGGTATAGATTGAGCGGTTAATGGTTCTCTTAGGTATGGTAGCTTAAGGTAGCGGTTATTCTCTTCAATAACTCGGAAAATAGCTGAAAAATCGCTATCATTATAGCGTTTACCAATTCTACCATGAAATCCCCGTACTTCCGTTTCCGCTTACCTGTTTTCGCATTATTCTTTTTACTTATTGGCTCTTCCTCCTGTGTGCGGGAAGGCAAAACCATTGAAGCACATTCGCCAGTTGAGGCGGCTATACCTGTTGCCTCTGAAAACATCAGCGTCGCTATACCTATACCCGACAGTCTGCAATTGCTGGCCGCTATACCTGCCGGTCCGGATCAGCCTGTGGCTTTGGTAGCCAACTCCATCGCCGATGCCGAAACCATCATCGCCCGCAAACAGGTGCCGATTCTGTGCTACCACCAGGTGCGCGACTGGCGAGAAAAGGATTCCAAACAGGCCAAGGATTATATTATACCTGAAGACCGTTTCAGAAACCACATCAAAATGCTGGCTGACAGCGGCTACCAGACCGTGCTGCCCGACCAGTTGCTGGCTTACCTGACCACCGGGGCTCCGCTGCCCGAAAAGCCTGTGATGCTCACCTTCGACGACACCAGCCTGGGGCAGTACGCCGTAGCAGCGCCTGAGCTGGAAAAGTACGGTTTCAAAGGCGTATTCTTCGTCATGACTGTGTCGCTGGGCAGACCCAACTACATGACTAGGGCACAGGTAAAGGAGCTTTCAGATAAAGGGCATGCTATTGGCTCGCATACCTGGGACCATCAGAACGTGAAGAAATACCAGGGGCAGGACTGGGTGACACAAGTCGAAAAACCATCGCGGCAACTAACTGAGATCACGGGCAAACCAACCGAATACTTTGCTTACCCGTTCGGGCTCTGGAACCCTCAGGCTATACCTGAACTGAAGCAACGCGGCATGGTGGCGGCTTTCCAGCTGGCTGATAAGCGCGACCCACAGGACCCGCTGCACAGCATTCGCCGTATTATAGCGAGTGGCTACTGGAGCTCCAATTCGTTGCACAGGGCCATGGTGAATAGCTTCTAAACAACCCTGCACCCATTTCTTCAGTTTGATAGGATGCTGAGTACCAGGTAAAATGAATGCGCGCACCGAAAATGCTTAAATTTAGAATGACAGTGTTCGAATTTATTGTCTTTTATCCTTTTTAAAAAAAAGACACCTTGCCCTGTTACTTATACCCTCTAACATCATGCAAACAGACGAAAAACACCTTCGCCAGATGATATCGCAGCTCGACCTGCTGCAACAGGATGCCCTTGAACTGGAAAAGAAGTTTACCCCAGCCATCAAAAGCGTGCACCCATCTTTCCGCACGAGCGCACGCAACCTGCTGCACTACCTGTCGCTGCGGCAGCACGACATACGGCAGTTGCAGGAGAACCTGGCCCGTTTGGGTCTGTCCTCGCTGGGTCGCTCCGAAGGGCATGTGCTCGCTAGTTTGCAGGCCGTCCACAACATGCTCTGCCACCTGCTCGATTGTGCCCCCACCGAAAAACCCATACCTGTTTCACATGCTGAAAGCGTCGAGCTGCTCGAAAAGCACACGAGCGAACTGTTGGGGCCCCGACCTCCCAAACGCAGCACCCGCATCATGGTCACCTTCTCCACCGAGTTGGCTCAGGACTACGAACTGGTCAAGCGCATGCTGCTGGCAGGGATGGACTGTGCCCGCATCAACTGCGCCCACGATGACGAGGAGGTATGGGAAACCATGGTTCAATCCATCCGGAAGGCCGAAAAGGAGACGGGCCATAGCTGCAAGATCTTGATGGACCTGATGGGCCCCAAACTGCGCACGGGTCCTCTCAAACCCGGCCCCGCCCTGCTGCCCATCCGCCCGATTCAGAACGAACTGGGGCAGCTCGTGTCGCCCGCCAAGGTATGGCTCGCTCCTGCCGGTGTGGAAAGTGAGGTGCCCACAGACGCCAGCCTGCCCGTCGACGAGGCCTGGGTGGCGCAGCTGCAACAAGGCGATAAGCTTAAGTTCAGAGACACACGCGGTCGCAGCCGCACCTTCACGGTGATGCAGCGCAAAGATAAAGGCGTCATCGCACACCTGTTCAAATCTTCTTACATCGGCACGGGCACCGAACTCACCATCACTAAAAAGAGCGCCCTGGCGCGCAGTGCTAAGGTGGGCGAATTGCCTGCCAGCGTGGCACCCATCTACCTGCGAAAAGACGATTTACTGATACTCACCAAAGACGAAGCGCCCGGTGAGCCTGCTCTCTACGATGCCGAGGGGCATATTGTAAAACCAGCGCGTATTGCCTGTACCCTGCCCGAGGTGTTCGGCCGGGTGAAGACAGGCCAGCCGATTTTGTTTGACGATGGCAAAATTGCGGGCGTGATCATGAATGTGAGCGACGATAACTTGCTCGTGAAAATTACCGAAGCGAAAGAGACCGGAAGCCGTCTGCTGCATGACAAGGGCATCAACCTACCCGAGAGCGATTTGCAGTTGAACGGGCTCTCGGAGCAAGACAGACAGCACCTCGCTTTCGTGGTAAAACATGCGGATATCGTGAGCCTTTCCTTTGTAAACCACCCCGAGATGATCGAGGCGCTGCACAAGGAACTGAAGCGCCTGAAAGCGCCACCACGCCTGGGCATTATCCTCAAAATCGAGACGAAGGAAGGATTCCGCCACCTGCCCCACTTGCTCCTGACGGTCATGAAAAACCACCCGGTGGGCGTGATGATTGCCCGCGGCGACCTGGCCGTGGAGTGCGGCTGGCAGCGCCTGGCCGAAGTGCAGGAGGAGATTCTGTGGATAACGGAGGCGGCGCATATACCGGTGGTGTGGGCCACGCAGGTACTCGAGTCACTTGCCAAGAAGGGGCGTCCGTCAAGGGCCGAGATCACGGACGCTGCCATGTCGCAGCGGGCCGACTGCGTGATGCTCAATAAGGGGCAGTATGTGCTACGTGCCGTGGAACTGCTCGACGATATACTCCAGCGCATGCAGGAGCACCAGCACAAGAAAACATCCATGCTCCGCCCGTTGCACGTATCCGAACTGGCAATGCCCATCAGCGGCGCCGACATTTAGACTCTGACAGGTATAACCGACTCCAGGCTATACCTGCACCTGAATACTTTTGACTATGAAACTGGCCCTGGCGCTTCTTCTTTTTGCCTGTCTATACCTTTGCACAGCACCCTATACCTTGGCGCATACCTATTACATCAGTTCCAAAGGCAATGACGCCAACACGGGCACGTCGCCTGCTTCCGCCTGGCGCAGCATCGCCAAAGCGAACAAGCACAGGTATAGCCCCGGCGATTCGCTGCTGCTCGAGGGCGGTCATACCTTTTCAGGCGGACTTTATTTTCACCAGGAAAATCTCCAGGACGAAGGTGCTCCGCTGGTCATCAGTTCTTATGGCGAAGGCCGCGCCACCATCGATGCGGGTGACAGTTACGGCTTTTATGCGCACAATGTGGCAGGTATAGAAATCCGGGACCTGAACTTCCGGGGCAGTGGCTATACCCGCAACATTAACCACGGCATCCTTTTCTACAACGACCTGCCCGGCGATGTGAAACTACCGCACATCATTATAGACCAGGTAGAAGTGAGCGGTTTCAGGAAGTCAGGTATAACGCTGGGCGCCTGGAACGGCAACAGCGGTTTCCGGGATGCCCGCATCACAAAGGCCGTCGTACACGACATCGACTCGGTCGGCATCAACACCTACGGACAGTTCGACCATACCAAAACCGGCTACGCGCACCAAAATATCTACATCGGGCACTGCCATGTGTATAAAATATACGGGTTGATCCTTCCTGATAAGCACAGCGGCAGCGGCATCGTGCTGTCTGATGTAGACGGAGGCATCATAGAACATAGCGTAGCCCATTCTTCGGGCATGCAGAACAAGAACTGCGGCGGACCAATCGGCATCTGGGCTTGGGACGCCAACAACATCACCATCCAATACAACGAGGCCTACAACATGAGCGCGGGCAGCGGTTGCGACGGTGGCGGCTTTGACCTGGACGGGGGCGTGACCAACTCCGTGATGCAGTACAACTACTCGCACGACAACGACGGGGCCGGTTTTCTGATCGCACAGTTTGAGTGGGCTCGACCGATGCGCAACAACATCATCCGGTATAATATTTCGGAAAACGACGGCCGCAAGAACGACTACAAAGGCATCACGCTTTGGGTGGAGAACCATGACAGAGGCGGCAATCTGGACCTGCTCGTGTACAACAACACCATCTTTGCTGACAGTGCGGTTGCCCCTTCCGGCGGAGGTGTGTTCTTCAAAAGCGGCGGTCACCATAACGTCAGGTTTTTCAACAATATTTTCTACAGTCGCAACGGCGCCCCTATGGTGGTGGCTACCGACACGACCATGGATGTTTCTTTTCATCACAATGCTTACTACAGCGAAGACAGCCGCTATACCTTTGTGTGGGGCGATGTTCGCTATACCTCTCTACCCGATTTTCAGGCAGCAACTGGTCAGGAGACGATGAACGGCAGTCCGACAGGTATGGTGGCAGACCCGCAACTACAGGCACCCGGCACGGCAGGCACCTTGGGTTACCCGCTTGATCTGAAAACACTGCGCGACAGGTATAGCCCTCAGAAAAAATCGCCGCTTATCGACCAAGGTATAGCGGTGCCCCTCCCTCCTTCATTTGCTCCAGCCACAGAAGACATCTTAGGCAATCAAATTGAGTTGACCGCTGCACCCGACATGGGCGCCGTTTCCTATACCCGACCGAAGTTTTTTCAATTGCTCAAGGAGCTGTTTTGAGTTTGGGAGTTAAGATACCCGTGAGGCAGGCAGAAATATTGAAGTTGGGGAAGAATATATAGAAGATTCTATGTAACTTACTTTCAGCAGGCTCTTGACTTTGCTTATACCTGGATTTAAACAAAGCATATGAAATCTTATAACCTTGTTGGTATTGTGGCTGTGACCCTAGCCGTAATTGGCGCTATCATCAGCATCGGGCATTTCTTCGAAAACAAGTATATCGGCTGGGCTTTCATCGGAGCGGGTTTAGGACTGTCCATTATCAACACGTGGTGGAATATCCGGAAGCATAAGCGGTGAGCTTGTCTGTTCTTGTTTCCCTAAAGGTGAGCCGTTCTTACAAATCCAACTATACTGACATTCTTGTTTTAATTTAGCATCATGCTTAAGTTCACAGCCACTTATTCCATCGCGCTGCTTCTTTTGCTCTTCACTTTCACCCAATGCACCACTAGCAGGCAAAAAGTGCTCAGGCAACAGTATAAACAGATTTACATCGAAGAGTTTAAGCTGATCTATTTTCAAAAGCTACTAGAGGCAGGTTTCAATAACTCCGAAGAAGTGAACAATTTGATCCGGTTTGACAAGAGTGGCTTTATAGAGCCTGTGCTCACCATAGAAGATTATCAACTAATCGAGCGTTTGGTGCAGGCTGACCAGCAACAAATGAGAGCCGACTCTGCAGCGAAGATAGGTAGAGTAGCTGAAGGCGCAGAGGGCAAGCATGTGTTTAGCCATATTCTTACCAAGTTAGAAGGCAAGTGGCTGGACAACCTGGCAAAAGAACGTTATAAACTCTCAGATTTCCGACATATACCTCTAGATTAAAATGACTAGCCGGCACAAGCTGACGTTACTCCTAAAAAACATTCCCATGAAAAAACTACTCTTCTCTCTAATACTCGCGGGTTGCGGTCTGCAGGCCTTTGCGCAACAGGAACTGATTCACCCGAAGGAGCAGCAAAAGCAAGGGTTGGTGTCACAACCGCAGCCTTACATCCAGATAAACGGGCAGCAGATCGCGCAGCCTAGCCTGGCGCTGATAAAACCCGACAACATCGAAAGTATTGACGTGCTGAAAGACGAAAATGCTACGGGCAAATTTGGCGACAAAGCCAAAGACGGCGCTATTCTCATCAAGGCCAAGTCCACGGCAGCATTTTCCACGATGCAGGATATTTATACCCATTACCGTATACCTGCGGCTCAGCAAAACCTGAAAGTGGTGATCAATAACAAGCTTGTAAAAGACACCAGCCTGATACTGGCCAACCTGGAGCAGATCGAAAAAGTAGAAGTTGTAAAGCAGGACATCACGGCCCCGGTACGCTGGAGCCTAAACGACGAAGAGGAGTTTTTGCATATCACCTCCAAGCCCCAACCCAAGAAGTAAGCACCATGGACGGCACCAAACGCAGCAACATCAAAATAGGCTCGCACGTGAACATCGTGCTCAAGGAAGACCAGCGCACCGGTGACTTAACCGAGGGTTATGTAGAGGCCATCTTAACTAAATCACCTAACCACCCACACGGCATCAAAGTGAGGCTGGAGACAGGTGAAGTGGGACGTGTGAAGGAAGTTTTAGAAGAAGATTAGAGCTTTAAAGTCATTTCGAACGCAGTGAGAAATCTGAAAGTATAGGCCTGCAAATCCAGATTTCTCACTGCGTTCGAAATGACAAGTTTAATAGTTTTCTCAAACTCAAAGCATCCCCTCATCAGCGAAGCTATAGTAATCGCTATCAGTGAAGATGATGTGATCTAGAATCGGCAGGTCCAGAAAAGACCCCGCCTCTTTCATCTTCTTGGTAAGGGCGATGTCGGCGGCGCTGGGCTTGGTGTTGCCGCTGGGGTGGTTGTGCACTAAAATAACGGAGCTTGCCAGCTGCTCAATGGCCTTTTTGAAGATCATTTTCGGGTCGGCCACAGTGCCGGCCACTCCCCCACTGCTGATGCTCTCCTTCTTCATTACTACGTTGGCACGGTTGAGCAAAATTACCCAAAACTCTTCGTGCGGCAGGTCCAGCAGCTGGGGTTTGATATAGTTGTAAATGTCGGTGGAGCAGGTGATGCGGGTTTTGGCAGTGGCAGCGGTTTCTTTGCGGCGTCGGCCCAGCTCCAGCGCACTCACAATCGAGATGGCTTTAGCTTCTCCTATACCCGGATGCTTTGTCAGGTCTTTTACAGACAGCCTCGCCAACTCATTCAAATCGTTTCCTATGGCAGCCAAAATAATTTTGCCCACATCCACTGCGGTTAGCTTGGTCGTACCAGAGCCGATCAAGATGGCAATTAGTTCGGCATCGCTCAGGGCGGCTTTGCCTTTGAGCAGGAGCTTTTCGCGCGGACGGTCTTCTTCGGCCCAGGTCTTGATGTTGAGGCTGGTGGTATCGTATGCCAAAAGTGCAGACGTAGCTTCTTCTTTCACTGCGGTACAGATTTTGTTAGATAAAAGATTGTTAAGTGAATCTGTTTAGACTAAAAATAGTTCATGAAACAGTGGCCTTTTACCTGGCTTTTTTATATAAACATACAATTTTTAAAACCTGAAGCTGCCTTTGGCTGTTCCGAAGCAGCACCAACCATATACCATGCAACGATACTTTTCGATAGGAATAGTAATTTTCATCCTGTTCCTGGTAGACCTTTATGTCTTCCAGGCCGTTAAAACAGTCACGCAAAGTCTTTCTGCCAGTACCCAGCGCATTATCTACCTGTTGTACTGGGCTGTTTTTGCCATCACTGTTGTCACCTTCGCGCTCGCTTCGTTCACACGCGGTACCCCGCCCGACACGTACAAAACATACCTGGCCAGCACACTCTTCATTATTTTCGCCTCCAAACTGGTTGTGGTGCTTTTCCTTTTTGTAGATGACACCCTGCGCCTGGGCAAAATGGTGTTCAACAATGTGAATAGCGGAGAGACAACCTTTGACCCATCGCGCAACAAGTTCCTCAGCCAAATGGGACTTATGGTGGCGGCAGTGCCATTCTCTGCTTTTATTTATGGTATGGTGAAAGGCGCTTACGACTACCGCGTAAAACGCGTTACACTGCGCTTCCCGAACCTGCCAGCAGCTTTTGAGGGCTTCAAGATGCTACAGATTTCTGACTTGCACACGGGTAGTTTTACTTCCACAGAGCCTTTGAAAGAGGCTGTACGCCTGATCAACAAGCAGGAAGCCGACCTCGTGTTCTTCACAGGTGATATTGTCAATAACATTGCTAAAGAACTGATGCCGCATGTAGATACCCTGAAGGAAATCCGGGCGAAGCAGGGCGTATTTTCAGTGCTCGGCAACCACGACTACGGCGACTACGCAAAATGGGATAGCCGTGAGGAGAAGACCCAAAACCTGCAGACCCTGATAGACACCCAGCGCAGCATGGGCTGGGACGTGTTGCTGAACGAGAACCGCCGCATCGAAAAAGACGGCGAGCACATCGCGGTGCTGGGCGTGGAGAACTGGGGCAACCGGGCTGGATTTCCAAAGTACGGTGACCTGAACAAGGCTTATACCGGAGCAGAAAGCAGTCCGTTTAAGGTGCTGCTGTCGCACGACCCTTCGCACTGGGACGGTGAGATTAATCAGAAGTATAACGATATCGACCTCACACTATCGGGCCATACCCACGGCATGCAGTTCGGGGTGAACATACCTGGTCTGAAATGGAGTCCGGTGCAGTATGTGTACGAGCAGTGGGCCGGCCTCTACAAACGTGGCAGGCAGCACCTGTACGTCAACACTGGCCTGGGCTTTATCGGCTACCCGGGTCGCGTGGGCTTCCTTCCCGAAATCACCGTATTTGAATTGAGAAAAGCTTAAGCGTATACCTTGGTTAATTATAAGCAGAGCGCCGGCCGAATGGCCGGCACTCTGCTTTAACACCATACCTTCATATATATTTTGTCATATTCAAGCGCTTCATCACCTTATTCAGTTCAAGTATATTATTTAAATTTCAAGAACCCTCCCACAACGCAATATGGCCTCTCAAAGCTCCTATAGAGTATTACGAACGCACCTATTGCACACACAACAGCAAACACCCTATAAACCTATCATCCCTTTCATCGTAAAACATTAGCACAGACTATATTTGTTTTATACTATTTTAGACAAACGGCCTGTGATTTGAATGTTCAATTTAGAGTATGTAAGAGATGAAAAAGGTATTTTATTCAATAGCTATAGTGAGTGCCATGATGTTTGCTTCCTGTTCTGAAGACAGGGGCAAGACATATGAAACTGCAGATGCAAATAATGACGAAAACGTAAATCAAAGTAATATCAGGGGCACTGAAGCAGCCAGAAGTGCTACAACGGACATGTCAAATTCCGGTGACATGGCAGCAAATTCCGACGTTGCCTGGCGTAGCAATGCCACGCGTATTGCCGGCCAGATGGCAACGGACATGCGTCTGGACACCGCTACCCAAAACCGCGTGGAGCAAGTGGTATATGAGCGGGAGCGCCGCTTGAGTGAGCTCCAGTTTAACTATAACGAAACCAACCGCATGGGTGGTCAGGTAGCCGAAGATGTGGACAATATGGCTACTACCGAGAAAAAACGCTACGACAAGGATGGCGGCACGATGACCGACACTCGCGGCAATATGAACACAAACACACAAAACAACACGACAGCCACATCAAATCTGGATACACAGCGTGAGCAGATCATAGAGAAAACAGACAAAGAATTGCAGTCGATCCTGAGCAAGGAGCAGTACCGCCAGTACCAGGAAAAACGCGCCAACTACTGGGGCATGAGTAACGACGGCACCAACCAGCGCGATGACGCAGGAACGAACCAGAACCAGATGAATAACTCCGGGACCAATCAAAACCAGTCCGGCACAACTACTGGCTCGGGGAACAACATGAACAGAAACCAATAGATTTTATCAACGTATAACTAGTTTGAAAGCCTGTAGCGCCCGTAGCTATGGGCTTTCGCTATTTAAGCCTGTTTTCTGCTAAATTTTCGTAATTTAGCATCATGCCGCTCAACTGTTATTTATTTTAACATGGGCATACTTTTAAGCCTTTTCCGGCGTATTGACATTAACCCTTTGCCACTGCCGAGGTGGCCTCTGCTGTAACATGCCCCTATACCCGCTGCGACTACTTTTTCTTTCTGCCCTTTTACTGCTGGGCACATTGCCGGCCCTGGCCCAGCGAAATATCCGCGTGAGCGGTACCATATTTGAGTCCGACAAAATTACACCTATACCTGGAGCAGGCGTCATCCGCTTTGGCACCACCCAAGGCGTCATCTCCGATGAAGAGGGCAGCTTCCTCATCGATATCGACCAGAACGACACGCTGTTGATCCGGGCTGTTGGTTTTAAGCCCATGCTATACCTGCCCCGCAATTTGCCTGTCTCAGAAATTCGCGTGAACATCGTGCTGCAGCCAGATAACGTTCTACTGGGCGAGGTAGAGATTACCAGCCGGCCATCTGAGGAAATGATACAGCGTGCGCTACGCAACATGAAAAAGGAAGAGCCGGAGTATGTGAAGCGAAAAGGCTACCGGCCTGAACTGGAGCCCGGTCCTCCGCCGCCGCCTGCTGCACCTACCGCGCTTAACCCTATTTCGCTGCTATACGACATGTTTTCCAAAGAAGGAAAACAGAACCAGAAACTGCAGCAACTGCTCATGATCCAGGAACTCAAGCGCCGCATAGAAGAGAAAGAGAAATACAACAGTCTCTTTAAAGACAATACCGGTTATGAGATAGAGCGCTGAAATGTGCTTTACCGATATCTGATTTTCGGCAAAACAATCCGCTTGTGCGTAGGTTAGGGTATAGCTATACCTGTATACCTTATGAAGATCGGATATCCCTGCATCAACCAGACACTGGACTGTTCCTCCTCCCGCACCTTTCGCCTGGCCTCTTACTCCGAGGAGCGCCTGATACAGACTGTAGAGCAGAACCTGAGCTGTTTACGCCGCATCCTGGAGTTTAACGTGGAACATGGCCTGCATTTTTTCCGGCTCACCTCCGATCTGGTGCCTTTCGCATCGCACCCCATCAACACCTACAACTGGCAGGAGCATTTTAGGCTGACCCTGCGACGGCTCGGTGAGTACATCAAGCGCCACAACCTGCGCATTTCCATGCACCCGGATCAGTTTGTGGTGCTCAACTCCCCTAACCCGCAAACAGTGCAGAATAGCATCGCCGAGCTCGTATACCAGGGCAGTATCCTCGACCTGATGGGCCTTGACTCTACAGCTAAACTACAGATACATGGGGGTGGCGCCTATGGCGATAAGGAGTCGGCGCTCAATCGTTTTGCAGAGGTATACCACACCATGCTCCCTGAGGAAGTAAAAGCCCGCCTCTGCGTTGAGAACGACGACCGGACCTACAGCCTGACCGACTGCCTGGTGTTACACGAACTCACGGGCATGCCTATCATTTTCGATAACCTGCACCACGAGTGCGTGAACAACGGAGAACCCATGCGCGAGGCCGTGATGCTGGCGGCCCAAACCTGGCAACCCGAACGTGACGGCGCCCTGATGGTGGACTACAGCGCCCAATCGCCGGGGGAGCGCAAGGGCAAGCATGTGCAAAGCATCGGTGAACAGGCTTTTCACGATTTCCTGGTAGAGACCGAGGGCATTGATATGGATATTATGCTGGAGATAAAAGACAAGGAAGCCAGTGCCCATAAGGCAGTGGCGGTAGCAAAGGAACTTGGTAGAATATAACCTACTCTAGAACCAACCCTGTACCAGTTGATAGGCTAAGGCCACCAACTTCCAAAGGGCCCATAACAGCAGAATGCCTATTACGATGATGCCAATGATGACGCTTATGATGATGTTTTTGCCACTTCCCTGGTACTTGCCTTCTTCGTAGTGCGACCGCAGCATGCGGACGTTGCGCTCGTTCGCTTTAAAGGCGAAGTCAAAGATGTTGCCGAGGATGGGAATACTGCCAAACAGCGTGTCCAGTGCTATGTTGAGCAACATAAGCGTCACCATTTTGCCGCTGGCACCGTGGCGGGCCATGGTCAGGATCAGCACGGCTGACACACTAAACGAGGCCAGATCACCCACCACCGGGAAAAGTCCGAGAATAGGATCCATCCCAAATCGCCAGTTAGTGCCCGGCAAACGGAACTGGTTATCCATTAAGTGGGTGACCCGGTCTACCCATTTCAGGCTTTCGGTTCGGGGTGTGCGGGTATAGTGTGTCTTTGCCGTTTCCATAGCTGCCTATACGCAACATGCAAACAAAAGTAGCAACCTCCCTTTGCGGGACGAATATCTACCAGTCAGCAGTTCTGCGCTTGGCTACTTTGTTGTTTCTGGGGGTATAAGACGATTTCGATTTCCACTTTTTGTGCACCTTGTCCGGCTTTCCTTTCACATAGCGCATACTGCTGTAGTCGTCCACAACAATGGCGCGGCTGCTACGGCTGAAAGAAGAGCACGAGGAAAAGGTTACCAGGGTGCTTACCAGCACGATGAGTAGGGTAAATCTCAAAAGGGCCATAAGATTCTGAGTATTTGGTTAATATCGAGTATTAAATATAACATATATACCTATATACTTCAAATATTGTTCAGTTTATACATCGATTTATACCAAAAAAATAAGACCATCCCCCACAGAGCTTGTCTTTCGAAGGATGGTCTTATTTCTTTACTCAGGACTAACTAGTGAGCAGGCTTCAGATTTATACTGCTTTGACGCAGTGGTTCATCTTCAGGTACCTTTTGATGCGCTGATGGCTTCCAGGCCCAAGGAATAGAGCCAGTTGTTCAGGCAAGGTCTCAAAGTAAGAGCTTCCGAATGTATAGTTTGTAGTTCATCGCTTGGAAACGGCACAAGCAGACATACCCTACACAGCGCTGTATTGGATATGGCATAAAAATAGCCTTTTACACTTCATAACACAGGACATTTATACCTGGAAAGGTTTTCTATATACAAAACAGGATATTATCACGACCAAGCCTCAATGGCAAGCGTGCGCCGCCTGCCACAAAAAAGGCGGGTCCCTTTAAGAACCCGCCTATACCTGGTGTTGCACTAAGCCAAAGGAACGAACTATCTATTTCTTGCCGCCCTTTCCGTTGCCGTGCTTTCCATTATTGCCTTTGCCCTGGTTGCCTTTTCCTTTGCCCCCGTTGTGGTGATTACCGTGCCCCGGTTTACCCTTAGGAGCCGCCTGCTTCACATTTGCATTATTCTTATTCACAATAATCACAGTGTTACCGCCTTTCCCCTGCTTGTGCTTGGTATGGCCAGGGTTGGTGGTGCGTGGGTGGTGCGGATTGTTTGTGTTCTTGGTCCAGCCTTTCTTGTAGCCTTTGTGATATCCGGCTTTGCTGTCTTTCTTACTGTCTTTAATGATCACTACCTGACCGGTATTGCTGTTCTTTTTGCGGGAGGTAGTACAGGATGCCATAGTGGCGACAGACAGTACAACCAGGAGTAAGAGTCTAAGGCGATGCATAGAATGTTTGTTTTATGATTTTGAGAGATAAAGCCTGTTTGGCAGGCACAAATGTATGTAATCACTTGCATACCCTGATATGCTGGTGACCGTATTTAGTGCAATTATTTTATAAACTTAAACTTCATAGCTTCTGTCCTACAAAAAATTATTTTACTGCTTTGGTAGTGGAGCCTCAACTAAGTCAATCGTGCCTGCGTAATAACCCATGTGCCAACTTCCTGGCACGATAAACTTGAGAAGCTATGCTGAACAGACTATACGGGGTGCTGCTGCTGACCCTGCTCATTCTCGCCTTAGTTTCATCCTGCGAAAATAACAAGGCGCAAGCTGTAGACACACCGGAAGCCACAACGACCGTGGCTGCAGAAACAACAACCTTGCCAAATACTATATAGTAAAGCGCTATACCTATGCTTTATTTGTGTACCGGCCTTCTACCTGGCTGGGGCTTACATGAGCATGCCTATACCTCTTAAAACAGCGACAGGAGCCTCCATAAAAGGCTCCTGTCGCTGTTTTAATATGGTGCCGAATTCTATTTTGTTCTGATCTTATGACCAGCCGTCGCATAGTACAGAATGAACAGGTAACAAGGCACCATGATCCAGTAAGCCTGCTGCGGGTTGATCGAGTCGGCCAAGGCACCGTAAATAAGTGGCAAGATGGCACCACCGGCTATACCCATGATAATGAGCGAGGAACCGATTTTGGTGAAACGCCCCAGATCCGCAATCGCCAGCGGGAAAATGGCCGGCCACATGAGGGCATTGGCAAGGCCCAGCAACGCAATAAACAACACCGACACAAAGCCGCTCGTCATGATGGCAGCTATAGTAAAGAGAATGCCTAGTACGGCAGATATCTGCAGGGCTTTGTCCTGACGGATGTATTTTGGAATGGTGGCCACACCCACAAAGTAGGCAACCACCATCGCTCCCAGCGTGAATGAGGTAAAGAACTTAGCCGTTGTGAAAGGTATACCTTGGGAGGCACCATAGCTCACGATCGTGTCACCGGCCATTACTTCCACGCCAACATACACAAACATGGTGAAAGCGCCCAGCAACAGGTGCGGAAACTGCAGAATGCTTGTCTTGTTTACATTGGCCGCAGCCACGGTTTCACTTTCCTGGTCTGTGTCCACTTCTGGCAGCGACGAAAAATAAATGACAACGGCCAGCGCAATCAGCACACACATAATAATCAGGTATGGCATGATCACCTTGGAGGCCATGGTGTCCAGCTCAACGGCTTTCTCGGCCACGCTCATCAACTCCAGTTTGGCCACTACCTCATCGGCATTTGAAAGCACAATGGCACCCAGAATGATAGAGCCCAGCACGCCGCCGATCTTATTGCTCACGCCCATGATGCTAATGCGTTTGGCAGCACTCTCCAACGAACCCAGAATCGTAATGTAGGGGTTAGAGGCTGTTTGCAGCACAGCCAGACCCGTACCCTGTACAAAAAGGCCGATCAGGAACAACTCGAGTGTGCGGGTGAGTGCGGCAGGCACAAACAACAGCGCGCCGGTAGCCATCACTAGCAGCCCCACCGACATACCTTTCTTAAAGCCCGTCTTTTTCAGCACCCATGCCGAAGGTATAGCCATCACGAAATAGGAGATGTAGAACGCGAAAGCCACCAGATACGACTGGAAGTTGTTGAGCTCCAGGGCAATTTTGAAATACGGTATCAGGATGGCATTGAGCCAGGTAACGAAGCCGAAGATGAAGAACAAGGCACCAATGATAACAATCGGGCGCATGTACCCACCAGAGGCATTCTCCTGCCCGGTTTCGCTGTTTGTGGAAGGGGCTACTTTAGTCATGTTAAGTTGAGGTATAGTTTAGGTGCAAAACTTTCCGGTGATTAGGCCCGGGATTAAGGGTACAATATAAAATTTATCTCGCGGATATCAGGTGTTATAACCTTAAAATTTAACTGAACGCTTACTCTACCACGATCTCATCCAGCATCAGCCAGGTTTTCTGACCGGCTGACGGGTACTTGTCAGGGCTCACTCCTACGCTGCGAACCTTTACTTTCACAAAGCGGGCACGGGTAAGCGGGATCGTGGCAGCAACTTCGTGGGTCGTAATGCCTTCTGCACCCAGCGGGTTCGGGTCATCGATCGTGTCTACGGTCACATACCGGGTGCCATCTACTGACAGCGCATACTCTACCTGAATGGGCAGGAAAATGCGATAGCCAATGTTCTGCATAAAGCTGGTGCTCATCCTTTTGATCGGCTGCTCTTTCCCAAGATCAATGATCGCTTCTACATCTGTGTCCAGGAAGCCGGCCCAGTGACCATCATACTGATCGGTTGATCCCTTCAGACCGTCTACTAATTTTGACTGGTTGGCAAAGTTTTGGTGAGCGGGAGTGGTAAGTGTGATATTCTTGTTCAGGCCTTTGTGCGCTTCGAAAGTACGGGTGCTTACCTTGCCCACCAGCTTGCCGTCTACAAAAGAACCGGCTTTGATAGTGGCTGTTTTGTTGAGCGAGAACGGTCCTTTGTATACCTGCGACCTCGTGTTTGGCTCAAATCCGTCTAAGGTATAGTGGATGGTTATATCTGCCGCATCGGTCTCAAAAGTCACGTTGGCTCTATTGCTGGCCGTGTCTACCCGCAGTTGCTGGTTCACATTGAAGGCGCTGCGGGCATAGTTGATCCCCATGGCGTCGTAGCGCTTGTACTGCTCCGTCATACGGTTCTGGAAGCTTTTCCAGTCTTTCAGTTTGGCAGGTGTCCACAATACTTCGGAAAGGGCGGCTATGCGCGGAAACACCATGTACTCCACGTGTTCTTCGGTCGATATGTATTCGGTCCACAAGTTAGCCTGCGCTCCCAGGATGTACTTTTTCTCCTCAGCTGACAATTCGCTTGGTGTAGGATCATAAGCGTATACCTTAGAAAGCGGGTTATACCCGTGTATGGTGGTCGGTTCGAGGTCGCGTTCGCCCTGGTAGTAGTCGAAGTACAGGGGCGTGCCCGGCGACATCACCACGTAGTGCTTTTCTTTAGCGGCCGCTATACCTCCTTTGGTGCCGCGCCATGACATTACATAAGCATTCGGTGCCAAGCCGCCTTCCAGAATCTCGTCCCAGCCGATGATGATGCGGCCGTTTTTGTTGGCGAATTTCTCCATGCGCTGCACAAAATAGCTCTGCAGTTCGTGCTCGTCTTTCAGGCCTTCGTCTTTAATGCGCTTCTGGCATTTCGGACATACCTTCCAGCGGGTCTTTGGGGCTTCGTCGCCTCCTATGTGAATCACTTTGCTTGGAAAAAGCTCCATCACTTCGGTGAGCACGTCCTCCAGAAAGGCAAAAGTCTGCTCATTACCGGCACAGAAAATATCAGGGAAAATGCCCCACTTCGATTCTACTTTATGCGGACCTCCGTTGCACGACAGTTCTGGATAGGCTGTCAGGGCAGCCAGTGCGTGACCCGGCATTTCGATCTCCGGAACCACGTTGATGAAGCGGTCCTGTGCATACTTCACGACTTCTTTTATCTGCTCCTGGGTATAGTAGCCGCCATGGCGGCGCTTGCGGTAAGTCTGCGGCAGGTCCCAGTAGTGGCCGATTAATGTACTATCGCGCCAGGCGCCAACTTCGGTCAGTTTCGGGTGCTTTTTGATCTCGATGCGCCAGCCTTGGTCATCCGTCAGGTGCCAGTGAAAGCTGTTGAGCTTGTGCATGGCCAGGTAATCGATGTATTGCTTCACGAACTCCACCGGAAAGAAGTGGCGGGTCACATCCAGGTGCATGCCGCGCCAGGTATAGCGGGGTTTGTCCACGATCTGGAGCGCAGGTATAAGCGCCGATTCTGATGTTTTGTGGGCAGGCAGCAACTGGCGCATCGTCTGTATACCCAGGAATGTGCCATGTGTTTCTTTCGCAGCCAGTGTAATACGATTCTGCTTTACGTCCAGTGTATAGCCTTCTGCACCCAGCGTATCGTTGTCTGTCTTCAGCGTCAGGTAGATCAGGTTAGTCTGTTTTCTCTTCGGCTTTTTCTGGATCACCTCTGGCTTGTGACCGATCGCCCCTTCGATGTGCTGGGCCAGAAACTCGCCCACGCGCAGCAGATCAGCATTTTTAGGGTCCACGTATACCTTGGTGGAGGGCTGCACCAGGAAGCCTCCTTTTTGGGTAGTCAGCTTTACAGGCTGTGGTATCAGCGACAGCGATTCAGGCTTTACCTGCGCCTGCGAAAGCGTAGCTATACCTGACGTGCAGAAAATCGAGAGCAAAAGGGTAAGAATATTTTTTCTGAAAGTCATATCAGAAATGCGTGTTTTTAAGGGTGTTGGTTATGCTTGAAAGCGATGCTGCCTGGTTGATAAAAAAGGCTTCTGCCTAAGAAGCCGAGCCTATGCTACTTTTTAACAGGATCCTTACAGGATGACAAAACAAATTGTAACGAGTCCTGCCTTTAGCTAAATCAGGGTCAATTTTACAAACCCAGACAAATAAAAAAACAGCTGAAACAAAGCTAAGCAATTTGCTCCGTTTCAGCTGTCATTGTTTAATCTAGAATTTCCATTTCACGAAAGCTTCCATCGCCTCGTAGTTGGCAAGGCCCAGGTCATCGTAGTTCTTGGCGGTCTCGCGATTGCGCTCTTCGGCACGTACCCAGAACTCGCGTGCATCGTCGCCCGGGAACACCGGATAGTCCTTCTGTGACTGGTGCTTGAAGATGGCGTTGCGCTTGCGTTCCACTTCCTGCGGCGACAGCGGCACAGCCATTTCGATCTCGTGGGTAGCAAATTCGTGCCAGGCACCGCGGTACATCCACAACCAGCAGTCTTTGGCCCACTCCTCGGTTTCGCGCAGATGGTTAAGGGCGGCCAGCACAATATTGAAGCAAACGATGTGCGTGCCGTGCGGGTCGGCAAAGTCGCCGGCGGCAAACACCTGATGCGGCTTCACTTGCTGCAGTAGTTCGATGGTCAGTTCCACGTCAATATCAGTCACTGGCTTCTTCACCGTCTTGCCTGTTTCGTAGAACGGCAGCGCCATAAAGTGAATGTGATCATCTTCGAGACCAGCATAGCGGGCACCGGCAATGGCTTCGCTCTTACGGATAAAGCCTTTCACATCGCGAATTTCCTGCGTGTCGAGCTGGTTCGGCTGCTTGTTCTCCAGGAAGCCACGCATGTCGTCGTAGATATTTTCCAGGTGATTCGTCTCCTGCCCGATGCTCTTGTTAAAGTCAATGGCAAACTCCATGTAGCGCAGCACGTCATCGTCCCACACGGCTGTGTTGCCGGAAGTCTGGTAGGCCACATGCACATCGTGTCCTTGGTCTACGAGTCGGATGAATGTGCCACCCATCGAGATCACATCATCATCCGGGTGTGGCGAGAAGATCACGACACGCTTGTGGGCCGGCTCGGCACGCTCTGGACGACGTCTGTCGTCGGCGTTAGGCTTGCCACCCGGCCAGCCGGTGATGGTGCTCTGCAGTTTGTTGAAGATGTCGATGTTAATTTCGTAGGCTGTACCCTTTTCGGTGATCAGCTGGGCCATGCCGTTGTTGTTGTAATCTTCCTCGGTCAGCTTCAGAATCGGCTTCTTCATCGTCTGCGACAGCCAGATAACCGCTTTCTTGATCTGGGCATCATCCCATGGGCAATCTTTTACCAACCATGGCGTATTGAAGCGGGTCAGATCCGAAGCCGCATCCATGTCCAGCACAAATTCCACATTGTCTGACAGTTGCAGGTATGTGGCCGGCACATCACTCGACATCTCCCCTTCCACCGCTTTCTTGATGATCGGTGCTTTCTTGCCACTCCAGGCCATCAGGATAATTTCGCGGGCTTTGAAGATGGTACCGATGCCCATGGTGATGGCTTTGCGCGGCACATTTTCCTTACCACCAAAGTCACGGGAAGCATCGCGACGGGTCAGATCATCGAGGGTCACCAGGCGTGTACCGGAGTTTGGCGCAGAACCCGGCTCGTTAAAACCGATGTGACCCGTACGACCAATGCCCAGCAGCTGCAGATCCAGGCCGCCTACGGCTTCGATCTTGCGCTCGTATTCCAGGCAGTAGTCATGTATTCTCTCCTGAGGCAGGGTGCCGTCAGGTATATGCACATTGTTTTTGTTGATGTCGATGAGATCGAACAGGTTCTCGTTCATGAACGTGACATAGCTCTGCACGGCAGTCGGCTGCATCGGGTAGTACTCGTCCAGGTTGAAGGTAATCACATTGCGGAAGCTAAGACCTTCTTCGCGATGCAAGCGCACCAGTTCGGCATATACCTTTATAGGTGTGGCACCCGTGGCCAGACCGAGCACAGCCTTTTCGTTGCGCCCTTGTTTATACCTGATCAGCTCCGCTATACGCTGTGCCACTTTCACGGAAGCGACATGTTCATCGGAGTAAACGGTAACCGGAAGCTTTTCAAAACGGGTTTCTTCCAGAAGATTTAATCGTGCCATTTTCTTTGTGCTATAATGTGATGTTGTGTTTCGTTGTTCTGTTATTTCGTTGATTCGATGCGGTGCTCAAAAATGCGCTCCATTACCGTAGCCACCGGCCCCAGTATACCTGCCTGCGCTCCAAGCCTGGAAAGCACAATTTCGGTCCGTTCACGCAGCTGCGTCATGCAGTAGGTGTTGATCGATTGCTGTATCGGGGTGGTGAGGTATTGCCTGGCTTCTGCCATTTTACCGCCAATAATGATCAGCTCCGGATTATACAGCTGGATCAGCATGGCTATACCTTTGCCCAGGTTCCGGCCAGTCTCGGCGAGTATGTTGATGGCATACTGGTCACCTTCGTGAGCAGCCTGTATGATGGCCTGCGGCTCTATTTTCTCCGGCTCCTGGCCCGACAGCGCTTTCAGTAAAGTATCCTGACCGGCCTGCAGTCCTTCGCGGGCCATGCGGGCCAATGCACTACCCGAGGCTACGGTTTCCAGACAGCCGCGCTTGCCGCAATGGCAAAGCACGCCATTTTCTATAAAAGGAATGTGCCCGAACTCGCCAGCGAACCCCGAGGTGCCAGCACGCAGTTTCCCATCCATAATAATCCCCAGACCTATACCCCAGTCCAGCGTGAGCACTAGCACATCGCGCTTGCCCTGCGCCGCCCCAAAACGGTACTCGGCCAGGGTGATGCTCTTCACGTCGTTCTGGATGTAAACCGGCTTGCTGAACCTGAGGGCCAGCAAATCCTGCAGTGGTGTTTCGTTCTGACCCGTTAGCAGATAGGTATAGCTATTGCCTTCGTGGGAGGAAACAAGGCCCGGCATACTCAGGCCGATGCCCATCAGTTTGTCAGCGTCTATACCTGCCGAAAGCACCAAGCCGTTGGCATATTGGTACAGCTCCTCGGCAGCGCTAAGGTCTTTTGAGAGATTTACCGGGAAGGTATGGGTGCCGGTGATGTTGTTGTTCGTGCCGTCGAAAATGGCCATGCGGGTACTGAACTTCTCCATTTCGATGCTCAGCACAAAAAGCGAGTTGTTCCGCAGTCCGTACAGCTCCGGCTTGCGCCCCCCTACCGATTCGCCTCTGCCCTGTTTTTCAACCAATCCATCGGCCATCAGCTCGTTGAGCAAAGCCATGGAAGTGGGCGAACTGATACTGAAGCGGTTGCAAATATCGGCATTGGAGCGGGCGCCCTTTACATACAGGTGGCGCACGATCTTGATTTTCTGAAGATGCTTCTTCCGCTCGACGTGGTTCAACTTCTCCAGAAATCCTTCTTCCATCGCCAGAAATGAGCCCATGCTATCAGTTTTGGTCTAATAATATAAAGTACGATGATTAACTGTATAAATGCAAGTCACTTTAACTAATTTATTATGAAAGTTGATTTGGATTACGTAAAATTTAATTGAACAATTAGTTTTTGATAAAATATTTAGTGAAACAGAGTTTCCTGGTGAGGTGATTCTAGGTGAAGACCTGTACTGATATAGCCGATAGCGTTAGGAGTTCAAGTGAGAACCTCGGCTTACGGAACAAAAGCGAGATTGAAATGTATCTGACATAACACGGTATATTCGGAAATTCCAGATTTCTCCCGCCAGTCGAAATGACAATAAAAAAGGCAGTAGCTCGCGCTACTGCCTTCTCCTTTAGCAATGCTATACCTTACTCGTAGAGTGGCTTTTCGCGCAGATCCACAAGGGTAGCTTCCGGCGATACGCGTTTGGCACGCAGGAAGCGGGCAAGTTCTGAAGCATCGTGGTTTTCGGCGGATGGGTTCATGCTGTTGATGCGCACGCGGCCGGCAGAGTGAATAAATTCCTGGTTACCGCCAATCCACATACCTACGTGTACCACTCGCTCCGGCTTGCCGTCTTTAGCTGGCACACCAAAAAACAACAGATCGCCCGGACGCATATCATCCCAACCTTTGTCAGTGTTCACCAACTCACCAATATGCACCTGCTGCGAAGCATCGCGTGGCAATACCAGCCCGTTCATAAAGAAAATGGTTTTGGTAAAGCCACTGCAGTCCATTCCTTTCACAGAAGTACCGCCCCATAGGTATGGCATACCTAGCATTTCTTTGCTGGAAGCCACCAGGTTATCTTCAGTTGGTTTGCGCGTGGCTACCCATTCCTTGAAATCCAAGGCTTCGGCAGTAGACACAAAACCAGTGCGGCCGTCCGGGAAAGCCACTTCGTAAAAATTTTTTGTCTTGTTCTTGAGCACCATCACGTCACCGTACACCATGTCGGACACACTTGTGGCATTCCTGTCTGCTTTAGCATGCGCGAAACCATAGGTTTTGGTGTAAATCAACTTCTTGCCTTGCTGCCAGTTATTGAAGGCAGTCTGGTCCATCAAAGCGATGCCACCATAGTCCACCCACGACAGGTAGTGGTCTGGCGTCTGCACCAGGTACCAGCCGTTTTGCTTCTTCCATACCTTGAGCGGAGTGCCCATCGTGGCCTGTGTCGCCAGTTCGGCGGAGTGGGTCGGCTTGGAGCGTATGTTGGCCACTGAAATGGTGACTACAGCATAATGCTTGCCCTCCAGTTCTGCTTCCGGCAGCACCTGTATGCTGTCTACGAACGTCACATTGGCTGCCTGCAAACGCTTCAGCAAAGCTGCTTTGGCCTCAGGCATGTTTGTTTCGCCCCGAAGTATAGTGCCCTTGGGCTCCACATCAAACAGCGCAACCCGCTTGTCGGGTGCAAACTGTTGCCGCACGGCATCGATATGCGTTTTAGCCGGGGAAACTGCAGCCTCTATTTTAGACGCAGTAGTGGTGTCAGAGGAAGTGCTTTGTGTGCCGGTACAGGATGCAAGCACCAGTATAAGCAACAGCACAAATGGGTTCTTTTTGATCATGATATTGGTTTTTAATCGACTGTCAGCTCGTGAGACTGATGACAGCATTATTCACTAAACATTTATCTTTCTATAATAATTCGTTACTGAGGCGCCACCAGCTGCATGAGTATGGCTGAGATGTAGGCGCCATAGGTACCCACCGCATAGCCGAGTATAGCCAGCAATACGCCCACCGGCGCCAGTGCCGGATGAAAGGCAGCTGCCACGATAGGCGCGGAGGCGGCACCGCCCACGTTGGCCTGGCTGCCAACTGCCAGGAAAAAGAAAGGTGCCTTGACGAGTTTCCCAACAATAAGTAGCAGCAGCATGTGTATCGAAATCCAGATGATGCCCACCAGGAACAAGCCCGGCTGACTCACGATGGCGGTCACGTCCATCTGCATGCCGATGGTAGCTACCAGGATGTAGAGGAAAATACTAGCAATACGGGAAGCACCTGCGCCCTCCAAGTTACGGGCTTTGGTGGTAGACAGGAGCATCCCGAAGGTAGTAGCCAGCACCACTAACCAGAAGAAGCCGGAGGTAAGACTGAACTGAGCCAGCTCCGGCGCATTTGCCTCGATCCAGGGGGCAATGATATCTGCAAAGAAGTGAGCCACACCGGTTATACCAAATCCTACGCCTGCTATCAGCATCAGATCTGACAGTGTCGGAATTTTCATAATGCTCTGACGGTACTTCTCAATTTTGTTTTTCAGGTCATTCACAGCCGAGCTGTCGGCTTTAAAGAAAGTGTCTATCTTCTCTGACCTGCCAGCGCCGTACAGCAGCACGGCCATCCAGATGTTGGCCACGATCACATCTACAGCAATCACGGCTGAGAATAGGTTTGGATTAGGTTTGAACACCTCGTACATGGCCAGTTGGTTAGCGCCGCCGCCAATCCAGCTACCTGCTATCGTGGAGAGACCACGCCACACGGCATCGGGCCCCGCTCCGCCCACAATATCGGGGGCGAAAGTGGAGACGATGAGGATAGCTAACGGCCCCCCAATGATGATACCGACTGTACCCGTGATAAACATCAGACCCGCTTTGTGGCGCAGCTTCCAGATCTCTTTCAGGTCGAGGCTGATGGTGAATAGCACCAAACTTGCCGGCAACAGGTAACGCGAAGCCATGCCATACAAGGCTGACGTTTCCCCAGAGATGATATTGAGCGAGTTGAGTATGCTAGGTATAAGGTAACAAAGCAAAAGCGATGGCACAACCGAGTAGAATTTCTTGAACACGGTACGCTCACTCGATGAGGTTTTGAAAATAATGGCAAGGATGATGATGAGAATGCCCAGCACAACGGCATCGTTGGTGATGAGGGGTGCTGTAGCGGTAGTGGTTTCTTCCATGTAGTGCAGACTTCCCTGTTAAAAGGGTGTTTGGGTTAGATTTTTAAGGTCTGTAAAATGTAATTTGTATTGTTTGGGTGCTGTAATCACGTTTATTTGGCGCCTTTTTAAGGCTAGTGTCAGGCAAACTCATTGATTAAGGCCGTTAACCGCTGAATATCCTCCCGCTGGTGCGCACTGCTCAGAATAACCCTGGTGATTGGGTCGTCGGCAGGTGTCGGGTAGCGGAAGCTGGAGATGATCACGCCATGTTCCTGCAGGTATGCTGCCAGGCGATGCTCGCGCACCCCGAAAACCGGATACCTTTCAAAGTAACTGAATTGCTCGGGCCGCTCCAAATGCTCCAGAAAATAAGCGATGTTCGCAAACAGCTTTTCACGGGCTTCTTTGAACACCGATTCACATTTCAAAAAGGCATATAGGTAAGCAGGTATAGCCGGGGAAGCACCACCGAAATAATGGCTGTGCCGCAACCTATCTACCAAACTTTTATCACCCAACACGACACCGGCAGGTATACCTAAGGCCTTGCCCATGGAGCTGGCTACTACCAGCCGCATATTTGGTTGCAAACGGGCATTCAGCTGTGCAAATACACCGGCTCCATCCTCCCCTGTCACTCCAAAGCCATGCGAATCGTCTACGATCAGCGTGATTTGCTTGTCTGTCGGCAAAGCGCTCAGCCAGCTGAAACCGTGGTTGCGGGCCTTGAGCGGGTCGAGGGAATTGCAGACCAGAATGATATGATCTTCCTTCGCAGACTTTACCTGCTGCAGCATCGGAGCAACCCAGGCATCGTAATCGCCGGTAACTTCGTCGGCGGCGCTGCGCCAGAGCGCCGGGTGCGTGTTGGGAGCGTAGATAAAATGTCCGCTCCCCTGCAGTGTCTGCACCAGCGCCTGCCCCGCCAGGTAACCCGACGACATTGTAAAAGCGGCTTCAGCTCCGGTATACCTGGCCAGGTACTCTTCCGCCTCCTCGAACACCCGCAGCTGCAGGTTGGAATTGCGCGAACTGGAGTAGTTGGTGCCATAGCGGGCCATCCCTTCCAGCACGCAGTTCCTGAAAGCCTCATTGACAGGTATACCCAGGTAGGAGGTCCCGCTAAAGAACAGGAACTCCTCCCCGTCTACCACCAGGGTGCGGCCCGGCAGTTGGTCTGTGTATACCTTGTTTGCCATTATGCGTTGAGGGTAACGCCTGTGCCGTTCACGTTTTCACTGTAGCTCACCTTGCCATAGTCGATGGTAACGCCGGTAGCGATATCTTTGCTCAGCAACAGGGCGCCGTCCATGTCCACGTAGTCGAGCATTGGCAGCAACTGCGCGATGGCCGATATACCTACGCTGGACTCGGTCATGCAACCTACCATTACTTTCATGCCCAGGCTCTTGGCTTCGGCGATCATACGACGGGCGGGCGTCAGGCCACCGCATTTGGTAAGTTTGATGTTCACGCCATGGAACAGTCCGTGGCACTTGGCTACGTCAGCTTCGGTGATGCAGCTTTCGTCGGCGATCAGGGGCAGTTCGGAGCGCTTGTATACCTCCTTCATTCCTTCCAGATCGTCGGCTTTCATGGGCTGCTCGATGAACTGCACGCCCAGTTCCTTTAGTTGCTTCGAGTTTTCGATGGTTTCTTCCACACCCCAGGCACAGTTGGCGTCTACACGGAAAATAGCGTCGGTGTGCTTCCGCAGCTCCTTGATAATGGCCACGTCTTCTTTTGTACCCAGCTTGATCTTGTAAAGCGGCCACGGCATTTCCTGCAACTTCTTTACCATGTTATCGATGGAGGCGATGCCGATGGTATAGTTGGTGAGCGGCATGTTTTTCGCCTCCAAGCCCCAGATTTTATAGAGCGGCTGGCCTTTCATTTTGCCGAACAGGTCGTTAGCGGCCAGGTCGAGTGCGCAGAGGGCAAAAGGATGGTTCGTTAGATGCGGCTGCATCTGCGCCCAGAATTCCTCCGGAGAAGTCAGCTCGGTCGACTCGATTTTCTCGCGGATGTTCTCCAGCGCCTCGGTCATGCTCTCGATGGTGAAGCCATAGTACGGATTGCTGGTCGCCTCGCCATAACCTTTGTGCTCGCCGTGCTGCAGCTCCACAATCATGGTCGGCTGCACATCGCGGGAGTCGTAGGAGATGGTAAAGGTATGCCGCAGCGGCAGGTCAAAAGAGCGTATCGTTAGTTTCAACATGGTGTTGGTTTGTTTGTATGGTCAGGTATAGATACTTAATTGTTTGTTGCTGATTTGTTGATTGTTTTAAGATTGCTTTTCCGGATTTATAAATCCGAAATAGCCTCTACTTAGTACTTCTCGTGCACCTCCGTCATAATGCGTTCCATGGCGCTTCTTATCTCTGCCGAAGAAGTTTTAAAATTATTATTCATAAAGCTGTACATCAAGAGCTTACCACTCTTCGTGATGATATACCCGCTTTGGTTGTGTACGTGCGCCAGTGTACCCGATTTACCGAACACGAAAGGTACATCCGCTTTATAGATATTCCGGAAAGTGCCTGGTCTTCCGCCTACGGCCAGCATGGGCAGCAACTTTTCTTTCGGTCGCTCGGCGTGCATTTTCTGCAGAAGCGCAATGATGCTGCGGGGCGTGAACATGTTCATGGAAGAGAGGCCCGAGCCATCTATCCAAACCGGCGCATCCGGCAGGTCAGACAGGTAATTTTGAACAGCGTACTTGATGGCTCGTTCTACCGACAAGGTATCAGAGAAAGTGCCGGAGCTCAGCATCATCAGTTGCTCCGCCATCAGGTTGTCGCTCACCTGCAGCATGCGCTTGAATACGGAATCGGCCGGCAGACCGTACAGAATCTGACCACCCGCAGGTAAAGGCCGCTTCACCAGTTTCACGGGACGTTTGAGCGTGTCGGCCAAGAGTTGTACAGTCAGTTCCGGCGAAGTAATGAAAGGCACTTCCTGCGAGAAAGCGATCGATGCTCTCTTCGGGTTATAGGCAATGTCGTTTGCGCGCCATGCTCTGCGGAAGGTGTCGCGGTGCGCATTTTTGGAGGTATCCGGTTTAACGTGCTTCTGAAAATAAGCCGGAGAGGTGGTATAAGCCGAGGTGCTGTCTTTTTTGAACTTTATAATGTTGCCGTGGATCGGGAAAGGGCTGCGCTCCGGCTGGTAGTAGTAGTTGTAGTCGTCCCAGCCCCAGTTGGTGGCGAAGGGCGTGCTGGTCATGGTTGCCTCAATGTAGTAGAGTTTCTCCTTGCGGTTCTTCAGGAAATCATAGGCAATATTGTTCTGCAGATCCATGTGCGTGAAGGTTGGGTCGCCGGTGCCCCAGAAGATCAGTGAGTCGCCTTTGGCCACGTACTTGAGCGCAGGTATAGAATCGCCCAGCATTTTGGAAGCTGCATAAAACGTGAACAGCTTGGTGTTGGAAGCAGGCACGAAGTACTTGTCGGCATTGTGCTCCACTACCGCTTTGCCCAATTCCGGGTCGTACAATACAAAACCTACAAAGCTTTTCTGCAAAGCCGCCACTTCCATCACCTGCCGCTGAATCTCCGCCGGTCCGTAAGGTGCAGGCGCTTTCGCCACGGGTTTGGCAGCGCTACAGCCAAGGAGGAAGAGCAAGCCGAGGCAAGGTATAAGCCGGAAGGTATAGCGGGTGAGTAGGGGTTTGGTCATGGGTGGTGGGGCGTTTCGGAACAATATTTTGCTTTGTAAATCTGTAATTAGCTATTAAAAGATCAATTGGTTACGAACTAATGATTCTTTATACATGACTTCAGTTCTTCAATTGAGATTCCAACTTTTTGTCTGTGCAACATGGCATGGCAATTGGGACAAACTGGCCTAAGGTCTTTAACAGGGTTCACCTCGTACTCTTTGCCGACCTTAGCAATTTGTGTCAAGTGATGAACGTGAATAAAATCCCTTCCCAACGTTCCATATACTTCTTCAAAATTGAAGTCGCATAAGTCCATAATGCGCTATACAAGCTTTACGGGCATAAGGATTACGCTCGTATTTTGTTAGTGCAACCTGATTTGGTGCACCTTCTGTATAAGTTGTTTGGCCCAAGCTTACTGTCGGCAAAAATGGATTTAGTCTTATGTCGTAAGTTGAAAGAAAGTCAAACCACACCGCTTCCAGTTCGTCCACCAGTTCAGGCTTTATGGAAATTCCTGAAGCTTGTGGTAGCCAGTTTTGAGTAGAGAGATTGCCCGTCTTTAAAATGTCAATGGTTAAAATCGCCTCTTTGTCAGGATTCAAAAGAACTTCCAGGTCAGCTTCAATGAATAAAGCTTCTTTGTTGTCGCCACTCCAATGCTTACCAAGAAAAGGTGCTGAAGTTATATAACCAGAAGCAACTATACCTTTAGGTTCTGTGCCAAGCTTTACCAAAAAGAATCTGTCATTGGGCTTGATTGACTTATTCACACCAGAACTCCAACGCACGGTGTGCTTACCATACCTGTTCACTTGCTTGATATCTTTCTCGATATCTTTCCAAGTCCACTTTTTCGGATTCCAAACAAATAAGTATGTATTCATAGGCACTCGGTTTATCTTAATATACGAGGCGTACCTCTCCCCCAATTTACAAATACTTCTGATACAGGTTATAAAGAATCAACTTCTCGTCCTCAGTTAAGGGTGCTTCCACATCCGTCTGAATAAAATGAATCTTGAAAGCCCGTACCGCTGCTTCCGGATTACGCACATCATACCCGATGATTCGCAGGGCGTCGAGTGGGTTGAAGTGCTCAGGCAGCACATGCTTCGGCACAGTTTCCATCACCAGCAAAGGGGTCTGGTCGCCTTCGCCGCCTACAGGCACTTCGCGCAGCACTTGCTCTTTATCCAGCACATCCCCGTCAAACCACAGACCAAAACCATTGTCGGCCAGCGTCTTCCATGGGAACAGCGGGCTTGGGTCTACTTTGCGAACCGGGGCGATGTCGGCGTGACCGATGAAGTTTTCGGCAGGTATACCGTGCTCTTTTTTAAGCTTACCCAATACAGCAATCAGGCTGTTGATCATCTCCTCCGTAAAAGGCTCGGAGCCATTGTTGTCGAGCTCTATACCTATGGAAGAAGAGTTGAGGTCGGTGTTGCTGCCCCACCTACTATTGCCGCCGTGCCAGGCGCGCATGTGGTCGTGTAACATCTGGTATACCTTGCCATCGCGCCCGATCACGTAATGCGAGCTCACCTTCGTGGAGGGCATGGTGAAGGTTTTCAAGGTATGGTCCGTGGAGTTTTGCGCCGTGTGGTGGATGATCACGAAGTTGGGCTTGCGCAGATTGAAATTGGTAGTACCCACCCAGTGATCACCTTGCGGGTAGGTGTGTTCGCCATTCGGGGCTGTAGGTATAGCCCGCAGCGATTTAGCGTAGGCTTTGGCCTGTTTTTTATACGATTTGTTGGTTGCGGCGTAGGGGTTAGTGGCGCAGCTTACCAGCAGGCCGCAGCCTAGTATTAGGGCAAATGCTTGAGTAAAAATTCGTTTCATTATGTGTTTACTTGTTCAGTAAATATATAAAATCAATTTGGCTATACCTGCCAGTGGTAGCTGTACCGTGAGTTTAGCGACAACGCAAATGCGGTTTTGCATAGGCCGGTTTGTAAGAGCGTAGCGGCTGCTTTGCAGGTATAGCTACTGTTTCATTTTATAGCTTGCCCGGGCGGGCCTTACTTTTTTCCTTGATGAAAAAATCGACGGCCCCTACCCCCACTCGCTGAACGCTCAAACAGTGGATTGTCGTTTTATGCACTTGGCAAAGCGATCTGTTTCATAGTTCAAGCGCAAGTTACCTTTTCTATACCTGCCAGTGGTCTGTGGCATCAACTAAAACGCTTGTACCTATCAACTGGCAGTTACAGATTCCCCGCCTTGGATAAGGAGGGGTTAGGGGTGGTTGGACCCGGTATCTGCGAAAATCCTGTCAATCTGTGGGGGGGGTAGAGGTCCTCTTTCATCCTGCAAATCCTGATTTAGACAAAAGTTTTTACACGAAAACTCGCTCTACCCTTTCAAATCCGAGCTATACCCCATTCTAACCAAAGACAACCAGGTATAAACCGCATCCTTACATCCTGATCGAACACCCTATAGGTATACCCGCTATAACATCGTATATTTGGTACTGATTACTTACTCACTCCACGCCCCTAATATTGCTTTTATTTGCAGGAATTTAAAAAATTACCGCAAATAAAAATACTTATACCTGAAAACTATTAAATTGCAGTGTATCTGATAGTAAATAAACCTATATCACCTTGAAACCATCCTATTACCTCTCGATGGCCCTTGTTTTGTTGCTGATTTTCGGCACAAACAACCTGCAAGGCCAGTCCAACAAAGCAAAAACAGGAAAAGCTACTACCAAGAAAGCGCCAGCTGCCAGCTATACGCCGGGCCGCGACGCTGATTTCCTGCAGTACACCAACAGCCGCTGGGTAGATTCTGTCATGAAGACCCTGACGCCTGAAGAACGGATCGCCCAGTTGATCTCGATTCCAGTGTACTCCAACAAAAACCAGGCACACATCGACTCGATCAGCAACATCGTGAAGACCTATAAAGTAGGTGGCATGATCTTCTTCCAGGGTGGTCCGGTGCGTCAGGCCAAAATGACCAACCGCTACCAGCAGGAAAGCAAAGTGCCGCTGATGATCTCCATCGACGGTGAGTGGGGTCTGGCCATGCGTCTCGACAGCACCATCCGCTTCCCTTACCAAATGGCGTTGGGCGGCATCGAGAACGAGCGCCTCATCTACGAAATGGGTGCCGAGATTGCACGCCAATGCCAGCGCCTGGGGGTGCATGTGAACTTCGCCCCTACTGTGGACATCAACAACAACGCAAACAACCCGGTGATCGGCTTCCGCTCTTTCGGTGAGAATAAATATAACGTAGCCAGCAAATCACTGGCGTATATGAAGGGTATGCAGGACAACCGCGTGCTAGCCAGCGCCAAGCACTTCCCGGGTCACGGCGACACCAACGTGGACTCGCACTACGGTCTGCCGCTGATCAACTTCTCCCGCATCCGCCTCGACTCTACCGAACTGCACCCTTTCCGCGCCCTGATGGACAAAGGGCTGGGCAGCGTGATGGTGGCGCACATGAACATCCCGGTGCTCGACAACACGCCAAACCTGGCCTCTACCCTGTCGAAGCCGATTGTAACAGACCTGCTCAAAAACGAGCTCAACTACAAAGGACTGGTGTTTACCGATGCCCTTAACATGCAGGGTGTGGCCAAGTTCTACCCTCCGGGGGTAGTGGACGTGAAGGCTTTGGTGGCCGGTAACGATGTGATGCTGAACACAATGGATGTAAAAACTACCATCCAGGAAGTAAAAAAAGCCATCGCCAACAAGGAGATCTCACAGGCTGAGATCGACTTCCGTGTTCGCAAAGTGCTGGCCGCCAAGCAATGGGTGGGCCTCGACAAGTGGGAACCGATCGAAACCAAGAACCTGGTTACTGACCTCAACAATCCACATGCGCAGTACCTGAACCGTCAGCTGACTGCGGCTTCGCTCACGCTGCTTCGCAACAAAAACAACATCCTGCCAATCCAGACACTCGACACGTTGAGAGTAGCGGCACTGGCGATCGGCACGACGAAAGAGACTGCTTTCCAGCGCGACCTGGCCCGCTATACCCAGGTAGACACGTTCTTCCTGCAGCCGACCAACTCCATTGAGGAGCTACAGGCCATGAAGGAAAAACTAAAAGATTACAACCTGATTATCGCAGGCGTGCACGCGCTGCAACTTAAGGCGGGCAGCAGCAATTTCGGCATCACCGCCGAGATGAACCTGTTCCTCAAGGAACTGATCCGTAATAAGAAAACCATCGTGAGCGTGTTTGGCAACGTGTATAGCCTCGCCGAGATGGAGAGCCTCAACAAAGCAGACGCTGTGATTGCCGCTTACCAGGAGAATGCCGTTACGCAGGACCTTGTTTCGCAGATGATCTTCGGCGGTTTAGGCGCCACAGGTAAGCTACCGGTAACGGTGAGCAACGCCTTCAAAATCGGTGACGGCCTGCTGACCCACGGTGGTGTTCGCCTGGCCTACTCCATGCCGGAAGCGGTAGGTATAAAGTCACAGGATCTGGCAGGTATAGACTCACTCGTATACCAGGCGATTCGTGAAGAAGCCGCTCCGGGTGCGCAAGTGCTGGTGGCTAAAGACGGCAAAGTGATCTACCACAAAGCCTTCGGTTACCATACCTACGACAAAGAGCAGCCTGTGCGTGTAGATGACCTCTACGACCTGGCTTCGGTGACGAAGATCAGCACTTCCATGGCTGCATTGATGCGCCTGAAAGGTGAGGGACGTTTTGATGAAAACCAGACGCTGGGCACTTACCTTCCAATGGCTGCCGGTACGAACAAAGCCGACCTCAACTACCGCGACATCCTCACGCACCAGGCCCGCCTGAAATCCTGGATTCCGTTCTGGAAAGAGACTGTGAAGAAAAACGGCAACTTCAAGTGGCGCACTTTCAAAGCAGATTCTTCAGCCCGCTTCCCGATCAAGGTAGCAGATAGCCTGTACATCCATCGCAAGTATGCCGACAAGATTTACAAGGAGATCATGGAGTCGCCGCTGAACGAGAAGCCGGGATACGTATACAGCGACCTGTCGTTCATTCTGGCTCCGAAAGTGGTAGAAAACATCACCGGCGTAGGTTTCGAGACGTACCTGCAAAACTCTATCTACCAGCCACTGGGCGCGACTACTCTGACGTTCAACCCATACAAGCATTACCCGGCTTCCCGCATTGTGCCAACCGAGTTCGAACCGCACTTCCGCAAGCAATTGCTGCACGGCACCGTACACGACGAAGGCGCGGCGATGCTGGGTGGTGTGAGCGGTCACGCTGGATTGTTCGGCAACTCTAACGACGTAGCCAAACTGATGCACCTATACCTGAACGACGGTGAGTATGCCAACAAGCGCTACATCGCTGAGAACGTGGTGAAGGAGTACAGCAAGTGCCAGTTCTGCGACCAGGGCAACTACCGCGCCCTCGGCTTCGACCGTCCGGCCAAGCCAGGTGCGCCGAACAGCAACGCGGCCCCAAGTGCTCCGGTAGAGAGCTTCGGCCACTCCGGCTTCACGGGCACCTATACCTGGATCGACCCCGTGAACAACCTGGTGTATGTGTTCCTGAGCAACCGCGTGAACCCGACCCGCGAGAACAACAAACTCAGCAAACTCAATACCCGCACCGGTGTACTGCAAGTGGTGTACGACGCTATGGGCAAGAGCAAGGAGAAACAGCCTGCAGAGGCTTCCGTGAAATAACTGAACAAGGTATAGCCGTCCCGCACGCAATGGGGCGGCTATCTTTTTGTACATCGTGGCATCATTGCTATACCTTAATCATCGCTATACCTTAAATGCTCTCCGATGACTAAACTATCTACAGCACCTTTTTTGACTGACGCCGGCTTGCTGCGTCCGAAAACCTACGAGCGCTACCTTTCCCTGGACGTGCTCCGCGGACTTACCATAGCGTTGATGATCGTCGTAAATAATCCCGGCAGTTGGGGCAGCATTTACGCGCCGTTCAAACACGCTGCCTGGCACGGCTTCACCGTGACCGACCTGGTATTTCCGTCTTTCCTGTTTGTGGTGGGCAACGCCATGAGCTTCAGCATGCGTAAGTTCGAAACACAACCCGACAGCGTGTTCCTGCGAAAGGTGTTCAAGCGTACGGCCCTTATTTTCCTGATCGGCCTGTTTCTCAACCTCTTCCCGTTTATCACAAGAGATCCGGAAGGAGCTATCGTGATGAAAGACTTCACGGCGGTTCGTATCATGGGAGTGCTGCAACGTATCGCGCTGTGCTATCTTATTGCCTCCCTGGCCGTGCATTACCTCAAGTTCAAAGGGGCCGCTATTTTCAGTGTGGTAGTGCTGTTTGGCTACTGGGCTGTGATGTACTTCTTCGGCGACTCCGCTGACCCGTACAGTGTTGCCGGCAATGCCGCCCGTAAATTCGACGACCTGATCATACCTGAAACCAACCTCTACAAAGGCTTTGGCATACCGTTTGATCCGGAAGGATTGCTGAGTACACTGCCGGCCACCGTGAACGTGATTGCCGGTTACTTTGCTGGTCTGTTCATCCAGAAAAGTGGCAACAGCCTGAGCACTGTCTTCAAGTTGATTGTGGCTGGCGCCGCGCTGGTGGCCATGGCATTGGTTTGGGATATCTATTTCCCGATCAACAAGCCGATCTGGACGAGCTCTTATGTGCTGCACTCCGTTGGCCTGAGCGTGATGCTGATTGCCGGCCTGATGCTGGTGATCGAAGTGCTGGGCTTTGTGAAGTGGTCTTACTTCTTCGAGGCGTTCGGCAAGAACCCGCTCTTCATCTTCGCCTTCGCCACGCTGGTGATCAAGCTCCTCAACTTCATCCGGATAGAGGATATGAGCCTGCAGAAGTGGCTCTATACAAAACTTTTCCTGAGCTGGTCCGAAGGGGAAGCCGCCTCCCTTATGTTTGCCCTGAGCTATATGCTGGTGATGTGGGTGGTCGGCTTCTGGATGGACAAGAAAAAGATTTATGTGAAGGTATAGGTAGATTTTATACCTGAGTTAAAAAGCCTGTTCCTTAGCTGGGGCAGGCTTTTTTGTTTACCCCGGCCTGGCTACTTTATTTCGAGGGTCCCATCCCCACGTGGAAGAAAGGTACGCACAGAGTAGTCATCCCCTGCCCCGTTCGAAGGGTAAGGCCGTTAGGTTCTGGCAAATTCTCCCATTGAGGGGAGCGCAGAGGGGTGTTTACATCAGAGAGGAAATCGCAGATAGGTGATTATTGGCTTTTCATCACTGCTTTTACACCCCTATAATCCTCTCAAGGGGATAGTTCTCGGCATAACTTAAAGGCCCTACCTTCGAAAAGGGACTTTTTCTGCCCTTACATATTGGCAGGTGTAAGCTTTATAGGTATTGCTTTTTAAGACTTCAACTACTTCTATACATCTCTTTTTATAGCCCCACACCCCAAAGGGGAATTCTCGTGTAGGAGGTCCCCCTTGGGGGTAGGGGCCCTCGACAAAGTAGGGGGCTGGAGGATGACAAGCGTTCTCAAAACACCATCGCCTATTTTTAGAACCGAAGTTTAGTAATCCTGTAGACTCTGATACAAATTTCAGTGTATATATCATCCTACATATTTCAGAAAAAAATCTATATTTGGTTTTCGAAGATTAAACACGACCAGAATGCTTAAGGAGGAACGGCAGTCTTTTATTATCAAGCAAATAAATCTGCATAACAAGGTGCTTTCATCGGATTTGAGTTTGAAGCTCAACGTGTCGGAAGATACCGTTAGAAGAGACCTGAACGAGCTGGCTGAAAGTGGTCAGATACTGAAGGTTCACGGCGGCGCCTTGTCAAAGTCCTTTCATTATCCGTTCAGCCAGTCAGAGGTTTACGCCAAGGAATCGAAGAAGGAGATTGCACGCAAGGTGATAGACCTTTTGAAAGATGGCATGAGTGTGCTGGTAGGCGGCGGTACCACCATGATTGAAGTGGCCCGCATGATACCTGACACCCTCCGTTGTACCTTCTTCACGGTTAGCCCGCTGGTGGCGTTGGAACTGGCCGAGCGGCCGAACATCAACGTGATTTTGCTGGGCGGGCAGCTCTCCAAGAACTCCCACATCATGATCGGCGCGCAGGTAGTAAACCAGCTCTCCGAGATCAAAGTTGACTTGTGTATACTGGGTACCAACTCCCTCTCCATAGAAGACGGCCTCACCGACTCCGACTGGGAAGTAGTACAGGTGAAGAAAGCCATGATACGCTCCGCCAAGAAAACCGCCATTATGAGCATCGCCGAAAAGCTCGGCTCTAACCAGAACATGAAGATTTGCGACCTCAACTCGATCCACTACCTGGTGACAGATCTGAGACCTGCTGATGTGTGCTTAAAAGAGTATGCAGCAGTGATTGAGGTAGTATAAGTAAAAACTTCATAAAAAAGGCGCCTGTTGCTCTAACAGGCGCCTTTTTTATGTTATTACATGATTATCTTACAAACACTCATCCAGTAGATAAACAATCGACTCGTAGTTGCGGCCGACTGCCTCCGTCATTGCCATTTCGCAGGTCTTTGCTGAAGAGTAATACCCGTCATATTCGCGTTGCTTTACCTCGGCAGCCTCAGGTGCAGTGGCGGAAGCAGTGAGCTCCGGAACTAAGAAGCCGCGGTCGCCGGCCATACCACAACAACCAGCGTGCATCGGTACTGTCACTTCCTCTGCTAACTGCCTGGCTATACCTACAAAACGTCCTTCCATTCCCATTTTCTGCAAAGAACAAACCGGGTGCAGCACCACATTTGCTTTCTTGCGGAGCACCGTGGCCTTCGGCAGGATGAAATCGGCGATGTAGTCGATGCTATCAATGATTTTGATCGCATCAAATTTAGCCTTGTTCTCAGCGGTGAGCACAGGGCGACAATTCTGCAGCGTTTGTGTACAAGACGTGATGTCGAGCACCAGCGGAAGGCGGCCTTTGTCGGTCCACTGCCATACCTTCTCGATCGTTTCGTTGGCGGTGTAGGCGTAGGCCTTGCTATACCCTTTGGAAGAAAAGATCTGTCCGCAGCAGGCGCCTTGTACATTCTCCGGAATCGTGAACTTTAGCCCTACCTTATCCGATACGCTTTTGAAGGTGTCGATGATGTTTTTCTTGCCGGACTCCGCAGCCCCCATGGTGCGCGAAATACAGGTCGGGAAGTAAACCACGGCAGCCTCCGTAACAGGCGCTGTCGCGTTGGCCATAGACCTGGCTATACCTGGCGCTGGGGCCAGCTGCTTCGTCCAAAGCGGGAAAGACGGGATCATGTCCTTCACTTCTTCTGTTAGCCTGGAGAGCGTATTGGCACCCAGGAGCTTGTTCACACCGGTTCCTGCCTGCAGACCAAACTTCACAGTCGCTGCAACGGGTCTGAAATTTTTCGCTACCATAAGCGCTACCTGGTTGGCCAGTTCGCTGTGGTTCTCGCGGCGCAGGCGCTTCACCAGGTCACCGGTGTTGATGTCGACCGGACAAGCGGTGGCGCAGAGACCATCAACGGCGCATGTGTCGAGGCCGTCGTACTGATATTGGTTGAGCAGCTCTTTGTGCTCCTTCTTCTTTCCTTTGCGCTGCAGGTTGAGCAACTCACGACGCACCACAATGCGTTGGCGTGGCGTGAGGGTCAGGTTGCGGCTCGGGCATTTGTGCTCACAGAAGCCACACTCCATGCAGCGGTCCACTTCTTCTTCCACCTTCGGCAGGTCCTTCAGGTTCTGGATGTGCGCGTTTTGGTCGTGGTTGATGATCACACCAGGGTTAAGCAGGTTCTCCGGATCAACGACTTGCTTGAGCGTCTTCATGATGCGGTATACCTCTGGTCCCCATTCGGTCTCCACAAAAGGCGCCATGTTGCGACCCGTTCCGTGCTCGGCCTTCAGGGCGCCTTCGTATTTTTTCACCACCAGCTTCACCACTTCTTTCAGGAAGCGGTCGTAGCGGGTAACCTCTGCGGGCGTGTCGAAGGCCTGTGTCACCACAAAGTGGATGTTGCCGTCTTTGGCATGACCAAAGATAATGGCGTTGTGATAACCGTGCTGACGAAAAAGGTTCTGGAGGTCAAGTATGGCATCACCGAGTTGGGCAACAGGTACGGCAATGTCTTCTAGCAATACGGTACTACCGCTGGCTCGCACGGCACCTACGGCCGGGAACATGCCCTTGCGTACTTTCCACAGCAGGGCCTGCTCGATTGGGTCGGTTGTAAAGACAGGTTGCTCCAGCAAAGCCAGCTCAGGTGCCAGCGCCATGAATTTGAGAATCTTCTCCTGTACTTCCTCGTGTGTATTCGCCTGAAACTCCACCAGCAAAGCGGCGGCTGTTTCGGGCAGGGTTTTGATCACAGCAGGAACGCCCGCCATGTGCTCGATGGAGCGCAACGAAGCCCGGTCCATCAGTTCCACCGCTTCGGCCCCTGACTCGGTCAAAGGCACGATGGCCTGACAAGCAGCATAGATGTCTGGGAAGTAAAGCAGCGCCGTGGATTTGGCCGGATAATCAGGTACGGTTTGCAGTACAGCTTCGGAAATGAAGCCCAGCGTACCCTCCGCTCCGATGAGCAGATGCGCCATGATGTCGAGCGGGTGCTCGTAGTCGATGAAGGCATTGACAGAGTACCCAACGGTGTTCTTCGTTTTGTATTTGTGCCGGATCAGGTAATGTAGCTCCGGATTGCTGCGGATCTGCTGCTTGATCTTGTGCAGCGTCAGGTATAGCTCGGGGCACTCCTCGCTGAAACGCAGGTAATCAATCTGCTTTTCGGTGGTATAGCATTGGCCATTCGGCAGCACAAAGCTGATGTATTTGGTAGTATGGTAGGAGTTCTTGCTCACACCGCAGCACATACCGCTGGCGTTGTTGGAAAGGATACCGCCCATCATGGCCGAGTTGATACTGGCCGGGTCAGGACCGATCTTGCGCTTATACGGTCGAAGGTGCGCGTTCACAATAGCGCCGATAACGCCGGGTTGTACCCGTACCTGTGCCCCTTCCTGTTCTACTTGCACCTTGTTCCAATACTGGCTCAGGTCCACCAGTATACCGTCTGTTATAGACTGCCCCGAAAGGCTGGTGCCTGCCGTACGGAAGGTAAGCGGCACCTTGTGCTGGTGCGAAAAAGCAAACAGCTGTTTGATCTCCTCTACTGACACCGGCTGTACCACGGCCTTGGGCCTCAGGTAATAAAAGCCCGCGTCAGAAGCGTAGGACACGACATCGATCAGGCGTGCCCGTATGCGCGCTTTTGGTATAATACTCTCCAAAAGCAATACTATATCCATAGGAGGTAGGTTCTTAATAAGTTGTTTGTTTTACTTTGGTGCCTCTTTCAGCCTCCTTTAGCGCATCCATCAACACGCCACCACCCTGCTTGCTGGTTACCAGCAACAGGATGAAGGTGATAGCGGCGTTCAGCACTATCAGCTCAAAGCCCATAGCATAACCGGTCCACTCCATTGAGTTGCTATCAAGTATATAGGTCAGGATTGGCGAGATAAGGCAGATGTACGGCACCAGTTTGTCGGCTACGGCACGTTTGTTGGCCATACCAAAGGCAAACAAGCCCAACAACGGACCGTAGGTATAGCCGGCCGCTTTAAAGATGGCGTTCACCACCGAGTCGTCATTGATGAGCCTGAACACGAGGATCACCAGCAACATCACCACTGAGAAACCAACGTGTACCAGGTGGCGGGTACGGATGAGCTTCACATCGTCGTGGTTTTCCTTCTTGGTAAAGTTCAGGAAGTCCACGCAGAAAGAAGTCGTGAGGGCTGTAAGCGCTGAGTCGGTGGTGGCGAAGGTCGCTGCCGTCAGGCCCAGCATAAAGATAACAGCCGGGATCATGGCCATGTGGTTCAGGGCAATTTCCGGGAACAGGTGGTCAGGAGTTGCCAGCGACGATACATCGATACCTTTGGCCTCGGCATACATGTAAAGCAGGGCGCCCATGCTCAGGAAGAAGATATTAATGGAGACAAAGATGGCTGTGAAAGAAAGCATGTTCTTCTGCGCCTCCCCAATGTTCTTACAGCTCAGGTTCTTCTGCATCAGGTCCTGGTCCAGGCCCGTCATAGCAATGGTCACGAAAATACCGCCGATAAAGTGCTTCAGGAAGTGGCTCTTCGTGCCCATGAAATCCTCCCAGAAGAAAATCTTGGAGTAAGAGCTGTCTTTCACTGCCTCAAAGGTCTGCACCAGGTTCAGGTCTAGGCTATTAGCGATGAAGATGATCGAAAAAATAACCGAGCCGATGATAAACACGGTCTGCAGCGTATCGGTGATTACGATGGTTTTAAGGCCACCTTTGTGGGTATAGAGCCAGATCAGGACAAGGCAGATCGCCACCGTGGCCACAAACGGCACGTTCCAGGCGTCGAAGATAAAACGTTGCAGCACGATAGCCACCAGGTATAAGCGAAAAGCCGAGCCGATGGTGCGTGACACCAGAAAGATCATGGCCCCTGTTTTATAGCTCCAATAACCGAATCGCTTCTCCAGATAGGTATAAATAGAGATCAGGTTCATGCGGTAATAAAGCGGCAGAAGCACAAAAGCGATCAGGACAAAACCGACCGTATTGCCGAGCACAAACTGAAAATAACTGAAACTACTATTAACGACCGCCCCAGGCACCGAGATGAAAGTCACGCCCGACAGAGCGGTTCCGATCATACCAAATGCCACGAAGTACCACTTCGAGTTGCGGTTGGCGATGAAGAAACTGGAGTTGTCTGACGCTCCCCGCGAGGTGTAGTAGGATATACCTATCAGCACCGCAAAATAGCCGATCAGAAAAGAGAGAAGGATAATTGGCGACATAATACGTTAATTATTCATTCGCGAAAGGAGAAAATCAGCACTCATGCCTATTCCTTACGCTTCCGCACATGTGTGTAAGTTACTAAGTTTTGCCGAAATGGCGGTAATGTTGTTTGGTTTCAGCTTCGTTTTACCCCTGCCCTAGAATGTTTGAATCAGGATTCAAGAAGACTGCTACCCCCACGTATTAACAGGATGTTCGTGCATGATTACATCCCCCTGCCCCCTTCGAAGGGGGACTTTGACCTTTACCATTTCACAAGTATGGCTTAGTAGTTTATGTTGTTTAAGCTCCCGCTGATTCAACCCACCCCTAACCCCTCCTTGTCTAAGGCGGAGAGCCTGTAACTGCCACTTCAAAATATAAGCGTTGTTGTAACAGAAACAAAATACTGGCAGGTATAGCAATACTAACTTGCCCCGGAAGCCATGAAACAAAAGGCACTAGCCAGGTGCACCTTTATGACTACCCACTGTTTGAGCGTTCAGCGAGTTTGGGGAGTCTTGATTTTTTTGCCTACTTTTTTCATCAAGGAAAAAAGTAGGTGCCCGCCGCACAGGCGAAGCTATACAACAATAAAGGTTGCTATACCTGCCCCCCCGCTACACTATCAAAAACTTCTGTTTAAACCGTCTGAGTCCGCTGTATACCGCAAACTCGCGGGACTCGAGCAAGGACAGTGTCTTCCAGAAGCTCTAAAGCAAGAAGGCAGAAACCCTACTTGGACACAAACACACTCGCTACTGCCTTACGCACACTTCCATGCTTCTCCAGCAAAGCAGATGCGGTTGCTTCATCAGCACCTGTCTCCGCCATTACCATGCGCACACCACGGTGGTATAGCTTATGGTTGGTCAACTGCATATCTACCATTTTGTTGCCACGCACGCGACCCAGCTGAATCATGACTGCAGTGCTGAGCATGTTGAGCACCAGTTTCTGAGCGGTGCCGGCTTTCATGCGGGTGCTGCCTGTAACGAATTCAGGACCTACAACCACTTCCACCGGGTACTGTGCCTCTGCAGCCACTGGGCTACCCGAGTTACACACAATGCAGCCGGTTGCCAGGCCATGCTCGTTAGCTGTGCGCAGACCGCCGATCACGTAGGGCGTCGTGCCAGATGCGGCAAGTCCTACTATCACATCGTACTCACCCAAACAGTATTCTTTTAAGTCTTCCCAGGCTTGCTCTGCGTCGTCCTCGGCAAACTCTACCGCTTTGCGGATGGCTGAGTCACCCCCGGCGATCAGGCCTACTACCATGTCAAAAGGCACACCGAAAGTTGGCGGGCACTCGGAAGCGTCCACCACGCCCAGGCGGCCGCTGGTGCCTGCGCCAATGTAGAACAGGCGACCACCTTTTTTCATGCGGTCGGCTACGATTTCGGTTAGTTTTTCTATTTGCGGGAGCGCCTTTTCTACAGCAAGGGGTACGCTTTTATCTTCCCGGTTGATGTTCTCCAGCACTTCCCTCACCGACATCTTCTCCAGGTCGTTATAGTTCGAGTCTTTCTCGGTTGTAATTTCCATTTTTTGTAAGTATAAATCCTTCTAAATCAATCGTTCTACCTGTGTGGCTATACCTTATTTGGCAGGCACGTACTCCAGGCAGGCGATTTTCCCATCCATCGTGCTCACGACTACCCTGTTTTTGCCTAGCGGCATCACTGGGTTCATGAGACTATTTGAACTTTTGTATTTCCAAAGTACCTCTCCGCTCTGGCGGTCAAGCGCGCTGACCAAGCCTGAGTGCGAGGGCACTAGTACGACGTTGTTGTGTTCGACAATAGCCGAAGGGGCCAGTTCGTAAGGCAGCTGCAGCGTCGATTTCCAGTCTACCTGCAGGGCGTTGGCTGATGTGGAAACGCCGTATACCTGTCCGTCCATCGTTTTCACATAGACCAGCTTGCCGTCAGTCGATATGCCCATCGACTCGCGCACTCGGCCTTCCTTCATTTGCTCCCGCCACACCACTTCGCCTGTGTTCGCGTCCAGTGCGGTCATAAAACGGTCGGGGGCTACAATGAAAATACGGCCATTGGCGGCTACCGGGTAACAGGCGGCTGGCGAGAACATGCGGTTGCTGGAGCCGTTGCTCCATTTCCAGGCAAGTGCACCGGTTTTGGCATCGAGGGCGTAAAATTCGTTGCCCCAGCTGCCGAAGTAAACCTTGCCTTGGTAAGGCAATGGCTTCGTTACGACGAAGTTATTCACCTGATCAAAATCCCAGCGTAGTTTACCGCTCTTTAGATCAAGCGCCCGGAAGTGTCCATCAGAGGCCCCGATGTAGACCACGCCTTTTTCTATAAGCGGGGAGCCGAGCACCGGCCGATTAGCTGTGAATTTCCAGACCAGTTTGCCTGTGGCGCCAGAGAGGCAGTAAATATTGTTATCAGAAGAGCCCACCACCACATAGCCATTGGCCACAGCTGGTGTAGAGTAGATTTTGCCATTGGTGCGGTAGGACCATTTGCGCTTTCCGGTTTTGCTATCCAGGGCGTATACCTGACCTGTGGTGTTGGTCGCAATCACCAGATTTTTATGAACAGCTGTCCCGGCTCCTACATCGCTGTCGTCCTGATACTCCCATACCTGCTTCACGTTCGGGTATAGCCCGTTCACGGTGAAAGACGGTCGGTGGTGTTTGGTCGGGTCGTTTGCAAAATCGTGCTTCACCAGTGGTACTTCTAACCATTGCGGCAGGGTTTCTATACCTGGCTTACGGGTCTCAAAACTGGCTTTCCCATCGGCAAAGGTCACAATATTGTAGCCGCCTACCGGATCTTTGGCGCGCAGGTTAGAGCGGCCCATCACTGCAGGTATACCATCGTAGCTAAACTGGCGGTTGCCGTGTCCGTGGCCGTGCAGAATGAGTTGCGTGTTACGGGCGCGCAGCCGGTCGGTTACGTCGTACCAGTTGTTAAGCGAAGAGTCCTGCGGATAATGATTCAGAAAAATGACCGGCATTTCGGGATCCGGCATCTTGTTCAGCACAGAGTCGAGCCACACGATGTTCTCACGCGGAATCTGCCCGGGGCCCATGCGCATGTTCGGTCCGGAACCAGTACCAGTAAAGAGATATCCCTTGTGTGAAAAGGCAAAAGTCTCCGCCCCGAAGACTACCCGAAAGCTGTTACTGCCGCTCTCCGACCAATTGGTATCGTGATTGCCGGGCAAAATGTACCAAGGCTTTTTAATCGTATCAAAGATCTGTTTGGCCAGCTTGAGTTCTTCATCAGAACCGAACTCGGTGATGTCACCAGTGATGACGACAAACTCAAGGTTGGGATTGGAATTGATGTCGGCAATTGTGCGCTCGAGGTCTTCTTGTGCGGTGGGGTTGCCGATATGGGTATCGGATACAAAGGCGAACTGAAAAGATTGTGCCTGGCAAAGGCTGGAAACCAGCAAGAGAGCGATGAACGCTACATACCTTTGTATTTTCATTGATTCAAGGCATTCGTAAAACAAAAGGACTTAGTAATACTAAACTAAAAATGTATCCATCCTGCTCACGCGACTCTTGTTTGGAGAACTAGCGCAGAAAACCGCACAAAAGCGCATGAGCAAAACGAATACTGTCCCTTTATTTAAGTTAAAAATAGTGACCGTATTTGAGTAGTCCAAATTTTTAAGCATGTTTTTTTCATAAACCGGCAAAAACACGCAAAAACAGGGATTTTTATTTTTTGTTAATGGCTGCTATACCTGCACAAACCCGCACAACGCAACTGTACCTAGAATTTAATTAGCGTTAATCAGTTGTCTGAAGCGGGGCAGTTCCGAGTACAACCCAACTCCCGGGCAGGTGGTCTGAGCAAAATCCTTGTGTGCACCCAGGCTGTCGGCAGGTATACCGTAGCGTTTGGCCAAGGCTGGCACCAGCTTTTCGAGCGTTTTCATCTGTGCTTCGGTAATGGCCTCCTTTTCAAAATTACCCTCTACCACCACCAGTAGGTGCCCAGCCGGGTCGTAACTGGTATTCGAGTCGCCGGCGTAGTTCAGGTCCCGTGCCTCACCCACAGCCCCGTTGACATCCACATACAGGTGATATGGCACATCCGCCCAGGCTGGTTTCATGCGACCATCCGCCAAAGGGCTGTCTTCCTGCGAGAATTTCTGCAGATTGCGCAGCTTGTCAGCCAGGCTGCGGTCGAATAATTGCGGCACACCGGTATGATGGATGGTCAGTCTCGTCAGTTTATGCGGCCGCATGGGCAGCACGGGCGCCTTGGCTCCCCACTCCTCCCGCGACAGAAACTTTATACCTTCGGGTGTAAGCGATGTATCAGAGGTGACTGCCGGTTTTTGGCAACCCATCAGCCCGGCAAGGGCACACACCAGTATCAGGATCTTTTTCATTTAGCTCTTATCTTTATCAAAGCGCAGGTATAGCGCAAACTCCGTTATTTCTTTCTTTGCTCCAACAGCTCATCAAGCCTTACAAACTGATAGCCTTTCTGCTTCAATAGAATCATCATCTCATCAAGCCGATTATAAAACTTATCCTCCCGCCTCGGGTCTGTGCCGATGTGCAAAAGCAGCATAAAACCGTTCAAGCCATTTCGGTCTCTGCCCTCATAGCCCATGATGGACTGCAGCACCGTCTCCGAACTCACATACCGGTTACCCATTTCGGGGTAGGTATAGTCGGCGGCAGAACGGGTGCCGGGCGTAAAGTTCACCAGTTGCAGACCTTCCGCCTCCGTCCAGTTGGCAATGCTGCGATTGTACCACTCGTAGGGAGGCAGAAAGTAAGGCGCATCCGACTTCTTTACACCAAACGCTTCCATACGCTGGTAATTCTTCTGCAGGTCATCGCTGAACTGCTCCCGCGTCACCAGCAAACTATCGCGTTTGGTCCAGTCGCAGTACAGCAGGTGCTCGTCGGAGTGCGCCCCCAGGTAATGCCCGTCTTTTTTCAGGCTCCGGATCAAGACCTCGAAAGCCGGATTTCGATAAAAGCGGCCCGTGAGAAAAAAGGAGGCTTTGACCTGGTGTTTCTTCAGCACTCTGCTGATAACTTCTCCTCCGTCTGCAAACTCATCGCCAGTAAAGATCAGTGCGATCTGCCGGGCCGTCGTATCCCCCCGGATGATGGCGCCGTGGCGATCTACTATTACTTTTTTACTGGCCTCCCCTCCTGTGAGCTAAACTCTTTGGAGGCCAGCAGGTAGATCAGCGAAGCGGTCCCGTCCATTGTCGGCTCATTGGTGCTATAGTCACCGAAGTCGTCGTGGTATACGGCCAGGTCAGACTGAAACTCGGCGTAGGCATCCTCGCTGTACAGCTTCAGATGCTGCAGGTTATTGAAGATGCTGCCATACACTGGCCCATCCACCAAGCCGCCGTCAATCGGGTACTTGTTCAGTCGGGTGAAGGCGGAGTGCGGATCTATGGGCGTGTCGCCATGGGCTGGCAGGCCGTACACCATGCTGGTTCCCCAGGGATTCACGCCGAACAACCAGTCGAAATTGGCCTGTTCCAGTTCTGCGTAAGTCTGGTCGCCGGACAGCTGGCGGTATAGGAAGCTCTGGATCGCAAAAGAGGTGGTCAGGTTATTGGAGCACCAGATAAATGGAACACCCCTGTAAAAGGCGTTTTTCTTCGCTTTGGTGTTCACACGTTCTATACCTTCTTTGTAGAAGCCGATAAGTTCTGCTTTTGTCTTGTCATCTGATTTCTTGGCCAACTCAAAATGCCCGAAGTTATGGAACGGGTACCACTGGTAGTGACGGGCCGTATCAGCGCCCATCCACGGCGTCACTTTTTCCTGAAGCCCATAGGTATAGGCCTGCTTGAAGAACTCCTGCTGGCCGGTCAGCTGATAGAGCGCTGCTGCCCCCAGTTGCATGTCGTCCACCCAGTTGTCTTCCTCATAGAAATAAGGTGCCCTGTTGGGGGCGGTCTGAGCAACGCCTGGCTTGGCGAGGCCCAGTTTGTAAGCAGACTGTGCTTTCTGGCTAAACAGATTAGACAGGTTCTGGTCTTTGGTACTATAGATCTGAGCAGCCAGGCCAAAGGCGCTGGTGAACTTTCCTGCTATAGAGGCAACACCGGTCGCCCGGTTCTTATACTTGCCCAGGCCTTGCGGCTCCCCGGAGGCAAAGTAAACAGGTCGCGGACCGCCGCCCCCCATGCCATAGTCGACAGGGTCATTCGTAGGAAGGCGCATGCCCTGGTGATCGCGGTCGTCAGCTAGTTGATTAAATAGCCAGTCTTCGCGCGGGTGCAGTTTCAGGAGCCATTCCAGTCCCCATTTCGCTTCGTCGAGCACGTCGGCCTCGCCGTTGGTACCTTCCAGCCCGTTCGCCTGGTGCTTGTCGGTAAACACGCCCGGGAAGTCGCGGTAGGCAGCCAGCAGGTGGTAAGTAGCGTTTGCTGAAGTAGTCGCATACTGCAGGTAATCCGAAGCATCGTGCCAGCCACCCGATACGTCAATGATCGTACTGTCGGGCATCGGGCCATACATGGTATAGCCGTCGTGGGTGTGGCAGGAATCCTTCAGGTAAGGGTTGAAGCCACTGCGCTGCTGCCGCATGTAGCGCAGTGCAAAGTCAGCCGTACCTTTGTACACCTCCCCATCAATCCGGAACTCCGGCGATTTGGTTTCCCCGGCCTGCAGGTAGTAGGTGCCTGGCTTGGTGAACTCGGAAAAGTTAAGACGGTAAGATTCTAGAAAAGGACCGTAGGCACCGAATGCACTGCCTGCCTTTCCTTTAAACACCACTTTACTAGTGCTGGCATCTACCAACTCAAATCGCTTCAGCTTGCCTTTCGACTTGCTTCCCCACACGGCTACTTTTATACCTTCAGGGGTATAGCCCAATTGGTTGATGCGGATCCAGGCCGGCCCTTTGGCAACTGCTGCCTCCTCAAAATCAGGGGTAGCCTTGTTGGAAAAAGCGATGGCATTGGCGGCCACCACAAGGGCTGCCAGTACCAGTGCCACTACTGTCTTTTTTGTATTCATGTCTTACAGTTGTTAGTTCCGGACGTTTCTGATTACAGGATGCAAGCTATACCTAGCGTATTTTTTTCAGGTAGATATTGGACGGTGCGCTCTCATTTTTGAGCCGGTCGATGGATGTTACCACGTATTTGTAGGTCTTCCCACGTTCAGCCGTCTCGTCATAGAAGCCCAGCTCGTAGTCGTTGAACTGTATGCGGCGGATGTTACGGGCATGCTCCAGGTTGATCGGCTCGTTTTCATCGAAGCGATATACCACGAACCCATACACGTCCTCCTCCTGATCCGGATAATCCCACCGGATAACGGCTTTGCGCAAACGAGGGAAAACGAGCAGAAACTTGTCTTCGCGCAACGCATCTGGTTGGGCAGGCTTGTCCATACCTAACCAAGGCATAACGGGTTGCAGGGCCGGGTAGCGGTACAAATCGTGCTGCAGCGAGTCGCGGAAGCCGGCCAGGTTGTTGGTGAGCGAGCGGGAGCTGAAGTACACACTGCCCTGTACCCGTGGGTTGTCGCGCAGGTAGCGTACCTGGTTGGGCAACTGCTGCCGGTCGCGCCAGCCTTCGCGGTCTTCCATGGCACGGTAGGCGCCCTGGCCTACGTACACATGCTTGCCAAAGGCGTTGGCCGCCCACCAGTCCAGCAGTTTCTCGTAAGGAGCCGGGGTATAGCCGAAGGGGAAGTAGAGCTGCGGATTAATATAATCAACCCAGCCTTCCTGCACCCACTTGCGGGCATCGGCATACAGGGCGCTATACCCTGACAAGCCGTTACTCTCCGACCCCGCTGGGTCCTGGGCCTTGTTGCGCCAGATGCCGAACGGGCTGATGCCGAATTTCACATGCTCCTTTTCTTTCTTTATCTCTACTGACAGGTCCTTGATCAGCTGGTCAACGTTGTTGCGGCGCCAGTCCTCCACGTTCGCTATACCTTGCTTGTGCAGCATGTACGTGATCGAGTCAGGCAGTGCCGTCTTGCCCGGGTATGGGTAGAAGTAGTCGTCGAAATGGATGCCGTCGATGTCGTAGTTGCGCACCACATCCATGATCACATCCACGAGGTAGTGACGAACTTCGGGCAGACCGGGGTTAAAGTATTTTTTGTCGCCGTAGGTAAAGAACCAGTCGGGCTGAATGCGGGAGATGTGCTCGGTGCTCACCAGGGAATCCACCAAGCTGGTCGAGGCACGGTAGGGGTTGATCCAGGCGTGCAGTTCCATGCCGCGTTTGTGGGCTTCTTCGATGGCAAACTCCAGCGGATCGTAAAACGGCTCGGGCAGTGTGCCCTGTTTGCCGGTCAGGAACATGCTCCACTGCTCACGGCCTTTGGCATAAAAGGCGTCGGCCGAGGGGCGCACCTGCAGCATGATGGCATTTATACCTGTTTTCTGATGGGCGTCGAAGATGTCGATCAGCTCCTGCTTCTGCTGCTCGGAGTCTACGCCCTGCTTGGGTTTAGAGGGCCAATCAATATTCTGCACCGTGGCGATCCAGACGCCTCGGAATTCACGCTTGGGAGGCTGCTTCGATACCTGGGCAAAAAGGCTGATCGAACTGAGCAGCAGGGTGGCTAAAAGTGTAAAGTTTCTAATCATTGTTCCGGCTGGTAAAAGGGTGGCTAAAAAAAAGCCCTCCGTTAGGGTTAGTAAAGGAGGGGCTCTTTCATGGTAATAAAACTATTCGTAAGCTAATCTATCACTATCTATATTTTCATGCATTACGGCCATAAGCCGACCTGCATTTGTTCAAAGGCAAGGGAAAGTAACCCGGGGCCAGCGCAGCCCCGGGCTTACCACCTTATCTCTCTCTCCAGTAATCTATTTGAGTAGTTTTTGGCTTTTCAGCATAAGCACCACGAATCTGCGTAGTGTACACCCGGCCCAATGTTGCCACCCCGAATGACTGCTGGATGAAAGCTGTTGAAGTGGCAGGATCATACTCACTACCAGAGGCAAACACCTTATAGGTATAGGTTCCCGGCTTCAGCTCCACGTATGGACCATGCTGTTTAAACGCAAGGCCTTTGCCCAGCTCATATACTTCAACTGGCTCAGCTGGCTTTGTCTCAGTTGCTGCTACAGCGGAACGCACTGCGTAGGCATCCACGGCAAAAGGCATGTCGGCCATCGTGTTCATAAAGCGCCACCAGATTTTGGTGTAGTCGGCTGGCGGCAGGTTGTCCTCTACCATGAACACTTCATAACTCGCCGGAGTACCTGCCAGGTAAGCTGAGTAGTGCTTGTTAGCAGCCAGGCTTACAGAAGTGCTTGCCAGTACATCGGCCGTGCCTTTCTCTGCCACTGTGTCAATCGCACTCATGTTGAAGTTTCCAGCAGGCACTAGTGAGTAGGCGTTGCTTGGGTATACCGATCCATAGGCGTTGCCCAGTACAATGTTGGTCGCAGTAGGCGCTACACCGGTCACTTTCTTGCTGTCCAGGTAGAAGTTAGCGCGCGGTGCTCCTTCAACCTGGAAGAAGAACTTAACATAGGCGCCACCGTCCTGCACTGGTTCTGTCACTTCAGGGATGGCGTTTTTTTCGCAGGCTCCTAACAGGAGGCCTGCTGCCAAAAACAGGAATGTTCTTTTAAATATCTTCATCATCTCTTTTTCTGATTATTCGTGTTTGCTGAACCAAGTTTCATAAGTGTGGTAGTTCTCGTCGTTGCCGCCCAAAGCACGCAGTGCCTCCTGATTCCACATATACTCTGAGTTGTATCTTGGACGTGCTCTGTAAGCAGGCACTCCCTGGTTAGCTACGTTCAGAGGACTTGGCAAAGTAAAGCCTGTATACACTTCACCATCCTGGTTGTAGTGGTATCTTCTCATATCTGACCAGGTTTCGAGGAAGCCCCAACCCCAGGTCGCGATATACTTCTGCAGCATGATCTTCGAAAGCGTCAGGCCTTCGCTGGTTTTCGGCATGATCTCTTCGCTGGCCAGGTAAGCTGCCTTGCGCTGATCAAACATAGCCGGATCCGGCGCATAAGTGCGTGAGAAGTCGATGTGAGCTGTTACGCCTTTAGTATAAGCATCCAGCGCTACATCTTTCATACCAGCGATCCAAGCCGCTTCTGCTTTGATAAACTGCAGCTGTGAGTAGGTCATCAGCGGGAATGGGGCCGCATTACCAAAAATATAGATCTGGCGTGGCTGTGCCGTAGATACACCCACAGAACCCCACAGGTTGTTAGGAATCTCGGCAGCAGGTATACCTGTGATGCCTTTTCCTGAACGAAGACCTCTGTACTGCCCGTCAGGCGATGGTGCCAGCATGGCCGTCAGACGTGGGTCTTTCAGATGCTGTCCTGCAAATACAGGATCGGTACCTGCCAGGGCCTCGTCGCGCAGCGATGGGTTAGTACCATCCAGCAGACCTACGATGTAGTCGGTCTGGCGGTTAGAGGCGATGTTGTTACGGATCGGTCCGAAGAAGTTTGTGTTGGCGCTTACTTCTCCCTGGAAGCGGATCATGGCGTTGTCAGCATTGCTGGCAAGCGACTGGTCCACATACGCGATCACTTTGGCAGGATCGTAAGAGCTCTTGTTTGTCAGGCGGTGAGCGTTGATAGCCATCATACCGTATGCAAACTTCTTCCACTTGTCCCTGTTACCTGCGTAGATCAGGTCGCTTTTGCTCAAACCAGAACTGGCGGCATCCAATCCGTCTGTACGCTCCAGGCTTTTAACGCCTTCTACTAGCAAACGCTGAATCTCCGGGTAAACAACCGGCTGATCGTCGAAGTTGAAAACACGCTTGTCTGTATTGAAGGCCTCTGTCATGATCACAGGACCATGGTAGTCGGTGAGGTTTTGCCAGCCGTACGCACGCATGATGTGGCCTACGCCTACAAAGTCGTACTTCTTGCTGCGCTCGCCGCTCTCGATCATGTCCGAAAGGTTATAGCCCATGCTCCAATACACGGCTCTCCAGAGCTGCGCATAGGAGTCAGACAGCGGGTTGCCGTGCAGGTCAATGGCGTTGTCGGCGGCTGTAGAAGCCCAGTTCTGCACATACTGACCGGCAAAGCGACCGTCCCACTGTACCGCTACTGCCATTTCAGACTGTATTTGCGGGAGGAACAGCTCCGGCTGCAACAAGGCATCCGGACCGTTCGGGTTGGTGTTTACGTCGAGGTAATCCTTACAGCCAGATGCCGAAAACACGCTGGCCGCTATAAGAGAAGCAACTAATATCTTTCTCATTTTCATCTTAATTAAAATCCTGCTCTAATACCAAAGTTAATTCCTCTAGGCAACGGGAAGTTACCGTAATCAAGGCCGCCACCACCGGCACCACCTACTGCAGCAGAGTTACCGTTAGCAACCGGATCCAGACCAGAGTAGTTTGTGATCAGGAACAAGTCAGTGCCTGTTACAAACACGTTCAGGTCTTCGATGAACTTAACACGCTCCATGATGCTGGTTGGCATGCGGTAGTTCAGTGTCACGTCGCGCATACGTACCCAGTTCACATCCTTCTCGATGAAGCTCTGGTGTGGGTAGATAGACGACCAGTAAGTAGAGTTTCTGTACAGGTCGATCGGAATGTTGTTCTGCGTTGGGGAGGCGGTGTTTTCCAGACCGTCTTTCAACACACCTGTCACGATGCGTGGCTCTTCTCTGTTCAGCGTGCGCTTGCTCAAACCAGTTGTGGTCAGGTAGTGCTCTGTGGCGTTGTACACGTCACCTCCTTTGCGGATGTCAAGCAGGAAGTTGAGTGACAGGTTTTTGTAAGTGAAGGTGTTGGTCAGACCGATGTTGAAGTCCGGGTTACGGTCACCTACTATTTTCCACTCGCTGGTGTTCAGGATAGGCAGACCAGTTGATGGGTTGATCAGCACGTCACCATTATCGTTGCGCTGGTAGTCGTAGCCAGTGAAGGTAGTCAACGGGCCAGCTACACGTGAACCTACACGCACGTTGCCATACAGCCAGGTGTCAGAGTTGTAGAACTCCTGCACGTCGCCAGGAAGTTTAGTCAGCTTGCTGTTGTTCTTCGTGTAGTTCAACAACACATCCCATCTGAAATTGCTGTTCTCCACAGGCGTGCCGTTCAATTGAAGCTCTATACCTGAGTTCTCCATCTCACCGGCGTTAAAGGTCATCAGTACGAAACCAGTTGCATAGCTCAGACGGAGGTTCTGCACGATCTGGTCAACAGACTTCTTCTTGAAGTAAGTCGCATCGATGCCGAATCGGTCGTTGAAGAACTTCAATTCTGTACCGAATTCGTAAGAAGTTGTCATTTCCGGACGCAGGTCCAGGCTTGGGCCGGTGAAACCATAGCGGAAACCACCACCCGTTGTCATAGCCGTTTCGTAGAATGGACGGATGCTGTACGGACGGGCATCTTTACCTACCTGGGCAATAGAGCCTCTTAACTTACCATAAGACAGCACGTTCTTAATACCCTGGAATGGCTCCAGCTCGGTGAACACAAAGCTCAGACCGGCAGATGGATAGAAGAACGAGTTGTTTTGTACTGGAAGCGTAGAACTCCAGTCGTTACGGCCTGTCAAGGTAAGGAAGAGGATGTCATTATAGCTGGCATTGAAGCTACCCCAGGCACCTACCAGACGGCGCTGCGTCAGGTTGTTGTAAGCACGCTGTGTGGTAAGGGTCGTGTTGTTAATAGAGTACAGGTCCGGCGCCATGAACTGCTCGCCGGTAGCGGCTGCACTGAACGTATTCCAGTCGTATACCGTGCTACCCAGTTTCAGGTCTGTGCGCAGTTTGTCGTTGAACATCGTTGGCGCTGTGAACTGAGCATAGTACTGGAACGTCAGGTTACGGTTCGTAATCACGGCCTGGTCGAAGATACCGCCATAAGAGCGGCCTGCATTCGACTGCGGGTGACGCACGATCGTGTTTTTCTCTGTGTAATAGTCAACACCTGCCTGGCCTACGAGTTTCATCCAGTCTGTCACGTCAGCTGTCAGGCTGGCATTCAGTCTGTAGCGGTCGGTCAGCGAGTTGAAGATGTTTTTGTTCACGTTGAAGAACGGGTTCTCGATAGCAGTTGAGTAAGCACCGAAGTCTCTTCTGTCACCAGTTGGAGTCAAGTAGTTGCTGGCGTCGTCGGTAGATGGCCAGCGCAGCAGTTGCAGCAATGGACCACCAGCACCTCTGAAGGCCTGGTCGTTATCAGAACGGGTATAGTCGAATGTTACGTCTGTTGAAAGACGGTTGCTCAACTTAGCTGTAATAGCAGAGGAAAGCGTGATACGCTCCAGCCCTGTGTTCGGGATAAAGCCCTGTGCATCGGTATAAGAACCGGAGATACGGTACTGAGCAGCTTCGTTACCGCCAGTGAAGGCCAGGTTGTGCTTTTGTGTGAAAGCATCATCAAAGAAGTTCTTCACGTTGTCATAAAACTGTACTTCTGAGGAGTAAGGGGCACCGAAGTAAGAAAGGCTTTCGTCACCTTCTGTGGTATAACCATTCGCGCCTCTGTCGTACTTCTGCTGGATTTCAGGGTAGCGTACGATACGGTCGATACGGAAGCTGTTGCTGTAGTTAATACGCGGCTTACCTGCCTGACCACGCTTTGTGGTGATCACGATGGCACCAGAGGCAGCTTCGATACCATAAAGAGCGGCCGCTTCAGGGCCTTTCAGTACGGTGATGGATTCGATGTCCTCCGGGTTGATGTCAGCGGCACGGTTGGTAAAGTCAACACCTCTGTTCTCGAAAGACTTGGCACCGGCACCGATAGAAGAAGCAAACACTCCTGTAGAAGTGGTATTGTTGCTGATCGGAAGACCGTCTACCACGAACAGTGGCTGGTTGCTTCCGCTCAGAGAGCTGATACCACGGATTACGATAGAAGAGGAAGAACCTGGCAGACCAGAAGAAGCGTTCACTTCCACACCTGCCACGCGACCGGCCAGGCCGTTCACGAAGTTCTCGCGCTGTGTCTGGGCGATGGTGGAACCTTTAACCTCTGTTACGGCATAACCCAGGGCTTTCTTTTCCTGCTTGATACCGAGGGCCGTTACCACTACTTCGCTCAGGCTTTCCGCGTTTGCCTGCAAGGCCACATTGATTACTGTGTTCGTGCCCACAGGTTTCTCAACGGACTTCATGCCAATAAAACTGAACACCAACACATCGGCTGGTGCTACCGAAATAGAAAACTTGCCATCCGTGTCGGTATTCGTACCACGCGGCTGACCTTTAACTGCTACCGTAACACCAGGCAGCGGGGTATTGTCGGAGGCGGCAGTTACCGTGCCGGATACAGTCGTGCTCTGAGCATTGGCTGTAAAGTGAAACAGGAGGAAACATATCCCCCATAGGTAACATTGTAATTTTTTCATCATAACTACGTGGCTATTGGTTAAGATTATTGTGGGTAGATTGGTTATTGGTTATTGGTAAAACATAGAATTAATTCTCTCCAGGACGCTAACTTGGCACTACGGCAAAAAACTTTGCATAATACAATTTAGCTGGCAACATTCTCTCCCCTGTATTTGGGTACAAATTAAACTCACATTAAAACTAGTAAAAAAGGCTTATAGCGCACAGGTTGTTGCAATCATTTTAGCTAAAAAAGAGAAAAGCAGCAATATTAACCTATACGCAAAAACGCAGAATCATGCATGCAAAATTAAACTTATTTAATATATTTTTAAATAATTATTTTAATTTACTCCCTTTGCCGACCAACAAACGCTTCTATTGATTTTAAAGCTGCAATTGCCTCAAAATCCAATGTTGTAACAGTAAACAAAACCCGCATAATCCGGCAAAACCATTTTTTTCAAAAATGCAGGCACCGGGAGGCATGAGCTGTGTTGCTGCGGCTTTTTCTGGTTACAGCGCAAGGCATAACACATACTGCATGTTCCTGTCTCTGTTCCCAATCCCGAAAATCAAGTCCTGAAAATCTTCAATCTGACACACCTCCGGCATCAGGGATAAAGCAGGTAATTTTGGCGCATTTGCTTATACTGGCTCAGCCCTGGTTCCCAGCTCTGGCGAATCTCTTCTTCCGAAACCCCGGCAATGATCTGCTCCTTAAACTTTTTGGTACCTGCCAGCTTGTCGATGTTGCCGATCTGGTTGCTTTGCTTGAAATCGAAGAAGCGTTCCTTATCCGGGTAAGCCTGGTAGAGCTCCATCATCCAGCTCAGGTTAATTCTACCTGTCTTCCGGAAAGTGCTGACATCATAATTGCGCAAATCCAGACCGTAACATACCTTGTCCTGGTGCAATGGTGTTTCGGCCATGCCTTTTATACCTGTAGGTGTGTAACTGAAAGCGTATTTGTCTTTCATGTCCGGATGCCCCATCACGGTGAACGGGAACATGGTGCCGCGACCGTGGTTAAAGATGGTGCCTTCGAAAAGGCAGGTAGATGGGTATAGCAGGATGGCCTGCTGCGAGTTCAGGTTAGGGGAAGGCCACACGGGCAGATCGTAAGCCATGTCGTGGTTGTAGTTTTTAACCGGCACGATCTTAAGTTTGCACTGCACGCCGTTTGCCAGCCACTTTTCGCCATTTATCATCTGGGCAAACTCGCCCACTGTCAGGCCGTGCGCAATAGGAATAGGGTGTATGCCGATCCCTGATTTATTTTCTGGCTCCAGAATAGGGCCGTCCACCAGGAATCCATTCGGGTTGGGTCTATCCAGCACCATCAACTCTACCCCGTTCTCGGCGCAGGCTTCCATTACCCGGTGCAGCGTGATAGTATAGGTATAGAAACGGGTGCCTACATCCTGTATATCGAAGATCATCAGGTCTACATCGGCCAGGTCCTCTTTGGTAGGCTTGTTGCGCTTGCCATAAAGTGACACCACCTTTATACCTGTTTTAGGGTCCACACTGTCCTCCACCTTAATGCCAGCAGGTGCATCGCCCCTGAAGCCGTGCTCCGGACCAAATACTTTCACAATGTTCACTCCGAGTGCATGCAGACTGTCTACACTCAGTTTGTTGCCGATGATAGAAGTCGGATTCACCACCATGCCCACACGCTTACCCTTCAGGTATGGCAGGTAAGCCTCGGTCTGGTCAGCGCCCGTTATGATGGGAGTTTGTGCAGCTTCAGGCTTTGTCGCTGCGCTTTGCGCAACCGGCGCCGTCTCTTGTTGCTGCGGCGCTTTGCACGATGTTGCCGCGAGCAGCAGTGCCAGCGCACCGTTCATCAGCATTTTCACTGTGAAGGAAGTATACATAGTGGTTTTATTACAATGATAGCCTTGCCTTTTAGCAAGGGTAGATAGAACGTAAAGTGCGCAGTTTTATGCAACCTAACGCGACATTCCTGCTTTTTCCTTCACTAATTAACTCATTTATATTTCTATATACCAAATTTTATGCATATTTTTTTATTAAATCCGCAAAAACATGCAGCAAAACAGTTTCTCCATTAACATTTTGATAACTCACAGAGCCAAAAAGCAGGTATAGCCATTACCCTGCCCTACCAAAAGCGCTTGTTTTGGGTTAGTTTCACTCTATATAATAAAGGTGTAGTGAGTAAGTCCTCAATTCCAATTCATGCAGACTTCAACTCTCTACATAGTACAATTCTCTATTGTATTTCTCCCTACTGCTATTCAGAAAAGGGTTGTTTAAAATTTTAGCGGAAAACCTGCTTTGATAAACGCAGAAGTCTTTGCTAACTTAGAGGCTTCTAAGAGAGCATGTTCAAACTTCATCTTTCATATAGCACACACTTTGCAGCGGAAGCCACCATTCGCTACTTTAGAACGCACTTTGCTGCCAGACGGCTTTAGTACTATTCTGAAGTTCTGCTCCTATCCGCTCCTAAAGGCACCTGAAAGTTTAAGCATTCTCTAAGCACCCTATTGCACAATTCACCTTATATGAAAAAGAGTCTACTTCTTTTTTCTTTACTGATAATCCTTATCAACCAAGCAATTGCACAGGACGCACCTTCTGGCAAATCTTCCAAGTCATCTGCCATCAAACTGCAGTTCCCGACTGATCCCGGCTGGAACGTACTGAAAGAAGGACAACAACTCGAGTTTGAGGTGCAGGCCAGCGGCGGCACAGGCTCCGAGTTCAGGTATAGTATCAAGCAGGGCAAAGTCGATGGCATGATCTTCGACTCGCTCGGTTATTTCTCTTGGACGCCCAATTACGACTTTGTAGACAGGCTGAGCGGCGGACGCGTGCTGCAGGTGATCTTTGAAGTCCGCAATGACAAAGACGAGAGCACCAGCCAAGTGGTGGATTTTAAGGTAGAGCACGTGAACCGCCCGCCCGTGGTAGGCGAACTGAAACCGCTCTATGTGCGCTACAACGCCCAGAATACTTATACCATCGAGTCGGCGGCGGTGCAGGACGAAGATGAAGACCCAATCGTGTTTGTGGCCATTGCCGAGGGGATGCCCGAAGGAGCCAAACTGTCGGCACAGGGAGAGTTTACCTGGAAACCATCACTCACGCAGTTCAACCGCCTGCGTAACAAGCCGATTCTGGTGGAGTTTTACGTAGAGGACCAGCCCGCCAAAGCCCGCACCAAGGGTGCTTTTAAAGTGGAGGTTACGCAGCAGGACCTGCCCCCTACCCTGCAGATGATTCCTTCTCAGAAGCGTTTTGTTTACAAAGAGGACGCCACTGTGAACATCAAGTTCCAGATCTATGACCCCAACGGTGAGCCCGACATTGCCACTTTCAGCTTCATTTCTACGAACGCCAATGTACCTGCTACTGCCCTGGTTAAAAACACGCCGTCGCAGTACGAATTCATCTGGCGACCGGGCTACGAGTTTGTTCGCGACCCGCTCGACTCGCTGGCTTTTGAGATGACCTTTTTTGTGCTGGACAAGTCGAACAAGCGCGATGAGCGCACCGTTTCGTTTACCATTCTCAATGCCGTAAACGAAGGCGAAAAGGACCAGAAACTATACAACGAGTACCGCGCCTCGCTGGTGCGCGCCTGGGACCTGATGGAGCAACTTAAAGAAACCGAAAAAGATCTGAAGAAGAAATATAACCGAGCCCGCAAAGGCAAGAAAGGTCGCTCCCTGGCCAATGCCTCGATGGGCGCTGTAACGGGAATAGCTCCCGTCGTGATAGATGAGCCAGCCACCAGCAAAAAGATCACGACCATCGGGGGCACCACCGTTATGACCATCGGCACCCTGGAAGCGACGGAGGTGATTGGCCGCTCCACCAAAGACTTGGTAGAGCGCCTGAATTACATCATCGAGAAGCGGAACGAACTGCAGACCAAAGGCGATGTCTTTGCCCGTAAGTATGCACTCAAGTCATCGCGCCGGAGACCGGAGTTTATAAAGGATGTGGATGATTTTGTAGCGGTGATGAACCTGAAAGGCCTGGTAGCGCTGGAACTTGATGCCAGTTGGAAGAATAAGAGCAAAGCGAGTGACGAGAACATTGCCAAGACGTTTAAGGATTTCGGCTACGAGAGTCAGAATTAAATCGCTTTTTTGAAAGATCACTTTAAATGAAGAGCCCTGTTGGTGTTTTGCCAGCAGGGCTTTTTTTGTTGTAGGTATAGCAGTGGCTGTTGCAGGTATAGAAATTATATGCCGCGAGCGTCCTCGCTCCTGTCTGCTATAGTGGGGCCTCTTACCTAGGTATAGGTATAGCTTGTTTGCTTTCTAGCTACTGCAATTGCAGGTATATCAAATGATATTGTTTTATAGCTTCGCCTGTGCGGCGGGCACCTACTTTTTTCCTTGATGAAAAAAGTAGGCAAAAAAATCAAGACTCCCCAAACTCGCTGAACGCTCGAACAGTGGAGTGTCATTTAGTGCACCGGGCTGAGGTGAATTGCTTCATAGTAGAAGTGGCAAGTTAGTCTTGCTATACTTGCCAGTGAAATGAGGCACTTAAGACAAGGCTTATACCTGTCTCTGGCAGTAACAGAAGCTCCCATCCCTAGATAAGGAGGGGCAGGGGTGGGTTATAGCAACTGCCTGACCTACCCAAAACCAAAATCTTTTCTTGATGACAGATAGGAAAGCAATAGCATAAATTCTCCCTTGTGAGTAGGGGCCCTCGATGAAGGGAGGGTCAGGTATGACAATGCGAAACTGATTTCAAATTATGGAGCACCTTCAACATTAATAGTTCTAATTGATAGTTCGTCCTCTAAAACAAAAAAGCTGAAAGCAAACCATTGCGGCGCTTCCAGCTTTTTTGTTTTAGCCAAACTTTATCTTAAGAAGCTATTATCTTTTTAGCTAGCTCTATTTCTTCATCCAATATAGTATGCGGTCGGCCCGGGTATACCTTGCGGGTTACTATGGCACCCATACTTTCCAGCTGCTTCACGGTCTCGTCCACCCTGCTGACTGGCACGTGCGAATCAGGGTCGCCGGTCGTGATGAGCACGCGGGTACCTTCGAAGTTGCCTTTGTAGTTACCCGCGTTCAGTTCCTGCCCGATCAGTCCACCTGTGAAGATCAACAGACCGCCGAAGCGCTGTGCGTGCCGGCTCGCGTACTCGGCTGTGAGGCATGCGCCCTGTGAGAAACCGAGCAGGTAGATATCCTTGCTCGCTATACCTTGCGCCAGTATACTTTGCACGGTTTCGTCGATCAGCTCCAGGGCTGAGTCCAGCGCAGGCTGGTTCTGATCAGTCGGCGCCATGAAACTATAGGGATACCAGGTGTTGTTCGTGGCCTGCGGTGCAAAAAGTGTAAAATCTTTTGCTTCCAGTTCCCGCGCTAGTGGCAGGATGCTGGCCGCGGTGGCCCCTCTGCCATGGATCAGGATCAGCGCCTTGCCAGTTTCTGACAAGGGTTTGCCCTGCGTGCCTATGTCCTTTTCGTGTGTGTACATGCTATACCTTTCGTTAAATTTCAGAATATCGCTTTAATCCAGACTCGGCAATACGGCCTCAATTTTGGCTCTGTGCGGTTCGTACTGTGGTGGCAGCAAGAGCTTCTTGCCCAAGTCTTCAACCGACTCATCTGTCGCAAAGCCCGGATTATCGGTGGCAATCTCGAACAGCACGCCGCCGGGCTCGCGGAAGTAGAGGGAGTAAAAGTAATTACGATCTATCTTCTCCGTGATGTTGAACCCTTTGCTCGCTATCTTCTCACGGAACCTCATGAGCACTTCCTCGTCCTTCACCCGGAAAGCAATGTGGTGGTTTGTGCCTGCACCGCCTTCGCCCCGCCCGATATTCGGATTCTCCACTATATCGATGATGTTAGCACCTTCCACCGCATCGGTGCTATACCTGTAAGTGCTGCCTGTCTGGTCCTGCAAGGTATAGCCCAGGATATCGGTCAGAATCGCAGCCGTCTTTTCAGCTTTTAGCAAAGTGAGTGTTACGTTGTGGAAGCCTTTCGTAGCTACGTCGGTTTTCACTTCGTCCGTTTCCCAGGGCTTACGGTTATCTGCATTCTTAGGAATCACCAACTCTAGCAGCAGTCCGTCCGGGTCCTGAAAAGGCAGGTACTGCTCTCCGAATTTCTCCGAAGGGCGACCGTAACTTACCTTGTGCTCATCAAAGCGTTTCATCCAGAAGTCGAAGCTACCTTCGGGTACAGCGTAGCCGATGTGTGTGGCCATACCTGCGCCAGCTTTGCCACGACGTGCTCCCTGGTATGGGAAGAAGGTCAGGATGGTACCCGGGCTACCTACTTCATCGCCATAATAAAGGTGATAGGTGCCAGGGTCATCAAAGTTGACCGTCTTTTTGAGCAGCCTCAACCCAAGCACTTTGGTATAAAAGTCCAGGTTGCTCTTCGCCGAATCGGCAATGGCTGTGATATGGTGGAGTCCTAAGATGCTGTCTTCCATGGTATTGAAAAGTAATTAACTGGTATTAAGGTATACGCGGGGCCGGGTGTTCTATGTCATTCCGAATATGTGTGAGAAATCAGAAGATTATAACTCCCGATTCCCACACATTCGAAACAACACTTAAAACCTTAAGCCTGCTTCACCAACTGTATTTCAGCCTGCAGCTTAATTTCGTCGCTCACCACCACGCTGCCTGCTTCGGTTACGGCATTCCAGGTCAGACCAAATTCTTTGCGACTGATCTTACCTGTCACAGTAAAGCCTGCTTTGTGCTGTCCGTAAGGATCTACCACGGTACCACCAAATTCCACATTCACTGTCACTGGTTTAGTGATGTTGCGGATAGTCAGATCGCCGTGCAGTTTGTAATCGTTACCGCCCACGTTTTCGTAGCTTGTGCCCACAAAGCGCACTTCGCCGTGATTGTCCGCGTCAAAGAAGTCGGCTGACTTCAGGTGGGTGTCGCGCTGCTCGTTGTTGGTGTTGATCGAGTTCACATCGGCTGTGAATACAATGTTGCCGGCTCCGTTAAAATTCTCGTCTTCGCTCTCGGCCTCCACCGTGAACTTCTCGAAATAACCTGTCACGGTGGTGATCATCAGGTGCTTTACTTTAAACTGTACTTCGCTGTGGGTTGGGTCAACTGACCATTTTACGTTTGCCATAATCTTAATTTTATAATTGTTTTAAATGTTTCTCTGCTACAAATCTACAACAAATGTATAGACTTTAAATGTATATACATCAATTATTTTAAAAGGTTTCTTTTGCTTTCAATTTTCCTGTTAGTCGGGTAGCTGATCAGACGTTTATTGCTCTTGTGTATCTGCCCAGATGTGAGAGGACTGGGGATTAAGTATAGTATGTTTCTATCTTACACTGGTAGCTCAGAAGCATGTTCAATTGCTATCTCTACTCTTTGAGGTATACCACACCTTTAACTGGACACAAAAAAAGGAGCTTTATCAGCTCCTTATACCTATGGTGCGTTGGTATACTTACCAAGCTTTACTGCGTGGCGTACTTGGATTTTATCAGCTCCACCATTTTCCTGCAGTGCTCTTTGTCACCGTTGTTTACGAACAGTCGCCAGAGCCCTTCCACGAGCAGCATCAGCACTTCCGATTCCATTTCAGGATCATTGTAGCCCAGCTCTCTGAATGCTTGCACCAGCTTCTGCATCACCGAATGGGTATAGCGGTTGTGGTGCTTCTGCGCGATCTCCTCATCAACAAGACGAAACTGCATACGCCAGAAATTTCGTTCGTCCTCTACCAGACGCTGCGGCATATCCAGCACACTATTGATCAGTTTCAGCGGCTCATTTTCCATGGCCAGACCTTTGCTTTTGTCCGTAATACGCCTGTAACCAGCCTTGATCACCTCTTCCAGTAAGTTTGCCTTGTTAATATAGTGCTTAAAAATGAGCCCTTCGGACACATCGGCTTCTTTGGCGATAAGACTCGTGGGAGTAGCCTCATAGCCCCGATCGGCAAACAAGTCTAAAGCTGTTTCTAAAATATGCTCTTTCTTTGATTTAGACATTCTGTTGAAAGACTAATGGTTTCTAAGAGAATGCAAACAGAAGTGCACTGGCAGCGAAATCTGAAAGCACCTGAATTGATTTTATGCAAAAATAAGGGCTTGCCCGTCAAACTAAAAGCCCGCTGCCTGTAAGCAGAATAAATTTAAAGATTATTTAATAATAAACTATCCTCAGGCTACACTTAATCGCGCTTTATACCTGCTACTCCTGACTGCGGGTTTTACTTTATTTGCTACTCCCAAAAAAATAACCCCACTGATTTGTCTCCAGCGGGGTTCTTATGGTATGCAAAACCAGCAACTGCCAAGTTATACCCTATCTCAGCAAGTTGCGACTGACCTAGCGCATCAAAAACCGGAAGCGTTCAATGTTACGGGTGGCGATACCGGTGCCCCGCACCACAGCACGGAGCGGGTCTTCTACTACGTGGGTCGGCAGTTTCGTTCTGGCGGAAATCCTTTTATCCAGGCCGCGCAGCAAAGCGCCGCCGCCGGTCAGGTAGATGCCTGTCTGGTGGATATCTGCCGAGAGCTCGGGTGGTGTCATCTCCAGGGTTTTCATCACGGCCTCTTCTATTTTGGCCAGCGAACGGTCCAGGAAAAAAGCGACATCCGAATACGAAACGTATACCTGTTTCGGCAAACCAGTCAGCAGATCGCGGCCCTTGATGCCGACGTCTTCCGGCGGATTCTGCAATTCAGGTAGCGCCGCCCCTACTTCCAGCTTAATCCGGTCGGCGGTGGACTGCCCGATGAGCAGGTTGTGGTGCTTGCGCATGTAGTGCACAATGTCGGCAGTGAAGCTTTCGCCCGCCACCTTCAGGGATTGGTCGCAGACAATGCCGCTGAGGGCAATGACGGCTATCTCGGTTGTGCCTCCGCCAATGTCAACGATCATGTGCCCGTTCGGCTCCTCCACGTCCAGCCCGATGCCAATGGCGGCGGCAATCGGCTCGTGCACCAGGTATAGCTCCCTTGCCCCGGCAATGACGGCGGAGTCGCGAATGGCGCGTTTCTCTACTTCGGTTATACCAGAGGGCACGCAGATCACCATCCGGAACGAGGAACCGAATTTTCTTTTACCTCCATTGATCATCTCCAGCATGCCCTTCATCATATGTTCTGCCGCATGAAAGTCAGCGATCACGCCGTCCTTCATGGGCCGCACAATGCGGATGTCCTCATGCGCTTTCCCCTCCATCTGCATCGCCTTCCGGCCAATCGCCAACACTTTGCCCGATGATCTGCTGTAGGCTACAATGGACGGCTCGTCCACCACTACCTTGTCGCCCTGCATGACCAGAAAATTGGCCGTGCCCAAATCGATGGCAATATCCTCTCTAAAAAAATCTAAAAAACCCATTCTCTATGGCGTAAAAATTCTTTCCCGACAAACCTGCGGACTAAAGGTTAAGATTGCCTGCAGCTTCGGGTTGATACAACACCTCCATGATCTCGTACACGATTGTACCTTTTGGCCCCGGTCGCTCTACTTTGTCGCCGACTTTGCAACCCAGGATGGCCGAGCCCACAGGCGCCAATACTGATATCTTGAATTTAGAAAGGTCCGCATCTTTTGGGTATACAACAGTAAGCTCCATCTGGGCTCCGCTCTTCAGTTCTGTCAGCTTCACCAGCGAGTTCATGGTCACTACATTTTCCGGAATCTCCTCAGACGCCACCACTTTGGCTTGTTTCAGCTCCTGACTGAGCGCTTCTACGGTATGCGCACCGCTTATCGCACGCTGCGCCTGTACCAGGCTGTGAAGTCGTTGGAAATCTTTTTCAGTTAGATAAATCGGGTTCATATATTTTTAAATTTTAAAGCTTTATAAAATCATGCAGGTATAGCGTCTTGCCCGGCCCCAGCGGCGGACGCTAAGTCTCCAGCGTGTCGCGTGGAGACGAATTAAAAAAGGCAAACACACAAAAACTCCCTTACCTGCGGCCTTTGCGCTTAGTAAAGGTGTTCTGTGAAATAGCGAATTTTAGAATTTTAAACAGGAATAACCTGTGAGAAGGTATGGTGGCTTTCGCCCGGGGCCGGAGGTTTCCGGCTTAGTTAATGAAGGCCTTGGGAGTTGTATAAAAGAAAAGACAATAACCATTCAGCACATCACTTTGAGATACGTGATGCGATGCCGCTACAAAGCCTGTAAGCGGCTCTGAAAAGAGATGAATTGTTCTATTGGGTGGCAGCACGGTTATGATAGTAATCTTTCAAAGTAACGGAAGAAACCCCATAAAAGCAAGGAAACAACCACTTTACCCCTATACAGCAGGTATAGCGTGTCGTCCGCCTGCTAAAACAGAAACAGCTGCAGTCCATGCCAGAACTGGTTATACCTAACTTCTAGTGTAACCTTCCCAAAGCCTCTCCGCCATATCCCATTAAGGTATAGGAAAACCACAGGTTGGTGTTGAGGTCGTGGGAGCAGGTTAAATGGTGATTGGCTTGTAGCTTAAACTGCCTTATCTTCGTTGGTTTGAATGAGCATGCGCCTCCCCGGCAATGGCATTCATGCTGACCACCCTTAATCGCGCAGGCAAGATTATGATAGAGCTTTCGGCACAGGACTTCACAAGAATTTTGGACCTTCTGGGGACTTTCGCGTTTGCCGTGAGTGGTATCCGCTGGGCTGCTAACAAGCAGTTCGATTGGTTTGGGGCTTATGTTATCGGTCTGGTAACTGCTATAGGTGGCGGCACAACCCGGGATCTGCTGCTAAACGTCCCGCCTTTCTGGATGCAGAATGCCAGTTACCTGATCGTAACAGGTATAGCGTTGCTGTCCACGATCGTATTCCAGACCCAGCTTTTCCGTTGGGGCAGGGCCTTGTTTCTGTTCGACTCCATTGGATTGGGCTTGTTTACGGTGGTCGGGATAGGAAAAAGCCTGGAGGCGGGGCTGCCCTTCTGGGTGTGCATTATGATGGGAACCATTACCGGCACAGTGGGTGGGGTCATCCGGGATGTTTTGCTCAACGAAATGCCGCTCCTGTTCCGGAAAGACATTTACGCCCTGGCCTGTATTGTGGGTGGCATCGTGTATATGATCAGCTATCAGTACGACCTGTCCATCTCCATAACAGAATTACTGGCTGCCCTCACCGTCATCCTGATCCGGGTGGTAGCGGTGCGGTACCATATCCAACTGCCTTTTCTAAACCCCATTGACTCGGAGCGCGGGAGCAGACACAAAAAGGAATAGCTGTTACCGGGAGTAGCTACAGTTATCGGTTGTTTTTGACTTCCCCAATGGTTATGCTTTGCGGATCTACCACGACATACAGTAGCGGCCGCCCTGGCTGTGCAGCCTCTATTTTCGTGCTGTAGAGCGATACGGGCACAAACGCTCTGATCTTAGCCTCCTGCGCCGCCAACTCTTTGATCAGGGCCTGGGCCTCGGCCGTGTTTTTATCAGCGTTTGTTTTGTTCTCAACAAATTGCTTTAACGAATCAAAATCCACCTGCTGCTCGTCGGCCAGGGCAGACTCCGTTACCTGCGCCTTTTTGCGCACATCATAAGTAGCCTGTAGCTTTTCTCTGAGTTCCAGAATTCTGTAGCTGCAAAAGTAAAATTGGTCCTGTGTCATTTCTATGAGTTAAGCAAGGTTGTACATGATGGGATTGTAGCGCTGAACCAGGTCTTCGATGGTGATCAGTTGTACGCTTTGTACCAGCGTGGCTCTTAACCCGCCTATCATAACCGATTCGACTGAGGCGTCTAGTATGAGATAGTGTTCTTCTACCGCATCCTTTTCCTCAAACATAACAGAGTAAAACCGGTGCCCTGCTTCACGACTGTGCAGTTGTATCAGACCTCCTTCAATTATTCCATCCGTCACGAACGGCACAGCTATGCCGTTTATGAAGCTGATATGGTATGCGTTATTCTTCAATAACCGCCTGTTTATGAGCATCAGGTTCTGATTGTCTTCAAAACTAATCAATTCGATAATGCCCGGCTTTCTTCCCAGTAGTTCAGTAAGGTAAGCGGCATAGTCGCTGTAGTTAACGTTGTCATATTTCATGGTTAAAGTTTTAACAGCGGGACGAGTAAAAGCGGGGCAGCCAGACGGCTTGTCGATTTTGGCCATCGGGCCTAGTGGACGTTGAGACTACGTAACAAGTGTAAAGCCGCTAATAGTTTAGTAATAAACGGGTTTATTCCATGCAAAACAAGAAAGCTATACCTACTCCGTTTCGGCAGACGGCAGTAAAAACCAACTATGTGCCCTGAGATGGCCACAAGGGGTATTTAAAAATATAAATATCTTATTATCAATAATTTACAGTTAGCACTTTTGTTTAAACGTATACTATAGTAGGATAATAGAATAAACCTTTTCCTGCCAACATGAAAAACAAGACCCTTTTTATGACGCTGCTCATCGGAACGCTGCTGCTAGCCTCTTCCCATACCTTCGCTCAGACAACGCAAACAGAGCAGGAGCGCAAAACTGAACAGCAGAAAGCAAAAGCGGAAGCTGACAAGCAGCGCCTGGACGACACCTCTGACCTGAGAAAAGAAACGAAGGCTGACGCACGCGAAGCCAAGGCAAACGCCAAAGAAGCCAAGCGCATCGACAAGGAGGCTGCCTATGCGGCCAAGCATGCAAAACGTGCCGACCGGATGGAAGCAAAGGCACAGCGGAACCGCAAAGAGGCTGACAAACAGTCTAAGAAAGCTGCCAAAGCCAACCAGAAGTCAGATCTTAATTAGCACAATAAAGCTTAGCTATACCGTCATGGAAAATAAATATCCTGAGGGGTCTATCGTGTATGCCAAAGTAAACCCTGGCCTGAAACTGGCGGTGAGACGCTACGCCAGGCGCATCTATTACTGCACCAACCTGGAGCACCCCCTGGCAAAAGAGCTTGTGTACTATGAGCGGGAATTGATGGACGGCCATACGGCGGTGGGCAATTAGCCTGCCCACGAGTGGTTACTTGCAGCGCTCCCTATCCCCAAAGGCTTCGATTATTAGTATAGGTATGGAGCACTTTGCAGCGCCTGACAGGTATAGTCGACCTCAATCTGTAGCAGCTTGAGCCATGCAAAACAAAGTTGATGCACATAATGCATGGCTTCGCTGGCCGAAATAACAGCGGTCGCCATGTAAGACAGAAGTGTGAGGCAAGCCGCCAAAGAGGCCGCGGATTTGCTGGTGGTGTTGAGCAGGGCATTGTAGGCTCCACCGTTCAGGAGCAGGGCGCCCACCACCTCTCCGTAGATAGACCAGAAAAGAAAAAGAACACCGCCCACCATCAGCAAGGCAATCCAGGCGTATTGACCGGAATAAATGATGACCAGCGCGGATGCAAACAGGCAGGAGGAAGTTATATCGTTTCCACAGATAGCTGTAGCGTCCAGTTCTCATAGTATAGGCGGGAGCGATGCAGCCACCGCGGTGGGAGTTTCCTGCTGCATAGGACCTTTATAATAATACCATACAGTTTACGGCCTTTGCTGCTGGAGATGTTAACAAATCACAATGTATATCCCTTCCAGGTGAATGAAACTGCCGGCGGCTTTAAACATCGTTATATTAAAACATTTCCTTTTGCCTCTGGCCTTCTTGTAAGATTCCGGTTTGCTATACCTATTACCAATCGTGACGGCAAGGCTCAGGGTTAAAAAGGCCTGATTTTAGCAGCGTTATACACCCGCTTCTAATTAGACTTATTAAAGCAGTTTTTGATCTGAGCAAAGATAGTAACTCATAATTTTACAAAAGTAATACTTCAAGCTGGCATAAAAGGAATGATTTCTGTAGTTTTAAACATGCTACAAAGAATCAACCTCACTCCTCTCAGAGACTTTTTAAAATCCGGATCAGCGGGCGGCTTTATCTTAATGGCCTGCGTTCTACTATCTCTACTTATCGCAAACTCCCCTCTTGGGCCAGGCTTCGAACGCCTTCTCGCACAGCAAATCGGGTATGAGTCGGAAGCGCTGCAGTTAAGGTACCCTATCCTGTTATGGATCAATGACGGCCTGATGGCTATATTCTTCCTGCTGGTAGGACTGGAAATAAAACGGGAACTGGTAGAAGGTGAACTGTCTTCTTTTAGGCAAGCCGCTCTACCCATATTTGCCGCCATCGGCGGAATGTTGGTGCCAGCCGCTGTTTATACCTTGTTCAATCTAGGCACCGCTACTGCAAATGGCTGGGGTATCCCTATGGCAACCGACATTGCCTTTGCCATTGCCGTGATTACCCTCCTGGGCAAAAGGGTGCCGCTTTCTTTAAAAGTATTCTTAATGGCGCTGGCCATTGTTGATGATCTGGGAGCCATTGTGGTGATCGCCCTGTTCTACTCAAACGAAATGCACCTGAACTACCTGCTGTATGCGGCAGGGGTATTCGCTTTGCTGATCGTCTTTAACCGGATGGGCGTAAAGAACATATGGCTATACCTGCTACCAGGCGTCGTGATATGGTACTTTATTCATCACTCAGGTATACACGCCACCATTGCCGGTGTACTGACCGCCCTGACCCTACCTACTACGCCCGACGAAAAGGAATCTCCGCTTGAGAAACTGGAGCATGCCCTGGTCAAGCCTGTCAACTTCCTGATCATGCCTATTTTTGCTCTTGCTAACACGAATATCACGTTTGAGGCGAGCATGCTCGATGGCCTAACCAGTACCCTGGGTCTGGGCATTATTTTCGGCCTGTTGGTTGGCAAACCGATCGGCATTGTCTTGTTCTCGTGGCTGTCGGTGAAGTTAGGTATAAGTTCGTTGCCTGCAGGCACCAAATGGTTACAGTTCGTGGGATTAGGCTTACTGGCAGGTATCGGGTTTACCATGTCCATCTTCATTGCCCTGCTCTCTTTCGATGATCCGGCCTTTCAAACGCAGGCCAAGTTCGCCATACTTGTCACATCCATTATAGCGGGTTTGTCAGGCTACCTGTTCCTGAGCAGGATGGGTGCCAAGAACGAGCTTTCTGAGGTGCCTATCACGCGGGAAGAGCCAGTTTCGCAAGAAGGTAATCCGATAGCATAAGTACCCGCTCGGGATATTTGCTATTGTTACCAGGTTGCCTGAAAACAAATAAGGCCTTGCAAGTTGTATACCTGCAAGGCCTTATTTGTTTTAGATGTGGCTTTGGATCAACTGTTTTACCGGCGCTTTACCTTATAAAACAAAAAGCTCCTGTACAGGGCGTACAGGAGCTTTTTAAATACTTTTGTGGAGTAGCAGGGATTCGAACCCTGGTCCAGACAAGGAAACCGACGGGCTTTCTACATGCTTAGACTTATTCGAATTGTCGGGAGCTTGCAAGTATAAGTCAAACTTATGCGCACTCCTTAGATGCTTTATTTCGCCTGTGCACCGCACCTTTACACAGACTAGTCAATCGAGTCGAAGCCTCTGATGTGCAAGCAGATTCACGAAACCTGCACGAGACTATGGCTAGTGCTTAATACCTAGATTAAGCAGCCATGGCGTAGTTATATTCGCCAGTTATTGTTCGAACGGATTTTTAACAGGTGGTACGTTCATCACCCGACATGCTTACACGCAATCTGCACAAGCTGTCAATTCCAGTCTACCCCGTAAGTTAAAGAACGAATTCTTGTATTCTATACTTCAAGAAGTATGCCACAAAGTTACACTTTTTTCGGCATATCTCCATCAGTTTGCTGCCTATAAAACACTTTACCCGCACGGTTTGTTTCGTTTTAAGGAATAGAATAACAGACCAGCCACCCTCTCTGTACATTCTCTCCAATAGCTCCTGATTATCAATACGCTATGCGCATACTGTTGCTATACCTACACTAACAACCAATGCGAGCAGCAGCCGTTACAAGGTCAATATCGTGCTTTCTCTATCTTATCACGAAATAGCATCCATATGACAAGGAGTAGTCTGGAGCAGCAGGTAACTGACATGTTGGCAACAGCCGGCATCACCGTGAACGGCCCTAACCCCTGGGATATTCAGGTGCATGACAATCGCTTTTTCAAACGGGTGCTCAGCCAGGGCTCCCTTGGGCTGGGCGAGTCGTACATGGACGGTTGGTGGCACTGCGACCGGATAGATGAGTTTGTGAACAAAGCCATACGGGCCGACTTGTACAGAAATGCCCGGTTCGGCTGGCGCACTGTGTTGGAGGTGCTCCTGGCTAAAGTGATCAACCTGCAACCCAAAGGCAAAGCGGCCCGCAACGCCCAGCGCCACTACGACATCGGCAATGGCCTGTACCAGCGCATGCTCGACAAGCGACTGGTTTACAGCTGCGCCTACTGGAAAAACGCCGACAACCTGGACCAAGCACAGGAGCACAAATTAGACCTGGTGTGCCGGAAACTACGTCTGCAACCCGGGCAGCGGGTGCTCGATATTGGCTGTGGCTGGGGCAGTTTTGCCAGGTATGCGGCCGAAAGGTATGGCGTAGAAGTCGTAGGTATAACAGTTTCGAAGGAGCAGGCAGCACTGGCCCGGGAGCTTTGCAAAGGGCTTCCCATCGAGATTAGGCTGCAGGACTACCGCGACGTACGCGAGCAGTTTGACCACGTCGTGTCGATCGGGATGGCCGAACACGTGGGCTACCGCAACCACCGCACCTATATGCAAACGGCGGCCCGCTGCCTCAAAGACGATGGTCTGTTCCTGCTGCACACCATTGGCGTCAACTTTTCCAAAACCTCCCCCGACCCCTTTATTGACAAGTATATTTTCCCGAACTGCCTCATTCCATCGCTGCGGCAGCTCAGTGCTGCCATGGAGCATGTTTTTGTGGTGGAGGACCTGCACAACTTCGGCCCCGACTATGACCGCACCCTGATGGCCTGGAACCAAAACTTCAACCGGCACTGGCCCGAACTGCAGGGCGAGTATGGGGAGCGTTTCTACCGGATGTGGAATTACTACCTGCTCTCCAGCGCCGGATCTTTCCGGTCACGCAACAACCAGCTGTGGCAGTTTGTACTCTCCAAAAAAGGTATACCTGGCGGCTACAAGGCAGTGCGCTAGGTATAGGTAGACAGGTATAGTAGGTATAAGCTATACCTAAAAAGCAAAGGCCGGTGGAGTGAATCACCGGCCTTGCCCTGTCAGGATAGTTAAACACGCATTATTTCTGCATTACAATTCGGATAAAGGACACGCCTTCGTCTGTTACCAGCCTGGCGACGTACATGCCGTTTGACAGTCTGCCTTTCTCGAACTGGTAAACTTTATGCTCCCCTGCTCTGCCATTGCCCTGTGCCAGCACAGTTACCACGGTACCGCGCATATCCAGCACTTCGAGCTTGTAGCTTCCATCCTGTGTAAGCGTGAAACCAATGTCCGTTCTGGCACCGAATGGGTTAGGAACAGCACGCAGGGCCATTTTCTCAGCGCTGATCTCAGCTTTAGCAGTTGCAGTTGCCGTAGCAGCCAGTCCGCAGTTACCCAAGGCTCCCTTGGCAGCGGTCAGCAGGTATGGCACTGCATTCGGAGCCACGCACTCTGTCACACCGTCTACACATACCAGCACTTTGTCTTTCTTCTTGCCATCGCCGCAACGCACATCTACCACCGTGATTGTGATCGTCTGGTGCTTGATACAGCCATCGCCGTTTACAGCACGCACCGTGAAGGTATAGGTACCGGCTGCTTTCGGTGTGAAGATCACACTGGCGCCTGTCGTTGCGCTCAGACCCTCTGCCCCGCTCCAGGTATACAAGTTGTCAGCATCGCCACCAGCCTGCAGACGCACGTTCTGCGGACCGTAACCCAGGTATAGGTTAGAGGCCACACCACCAGTATAAACATTAGAGGTTGCTACTGCCTCTAGGGTAAGTGGCGTAGTACAGGCGTACGTTTCCGGCAGATCATTAGCCTCTACCTGGTCAAAACGGTTGGTGTTCAGCCCTTGTTTCGCACTGTAGCCCAGACCTCTTCTTGCAAATACTCTCCAGATCAGTTCCTGGTTGGCACCCTCATAGTTCTGACGGTCGGCCAGCAGGATAGCATCACGACCATCTACAAAACCTGGGCGGCAGACCTGCAGTTTCAGACCGTCGATTACCAGCTGCATGGCCATGTTGTTGCCTCCTTTGCCATTGTACAGGTCTTCATCGAAACCGTATTTATCGATCATGGCCCAGGTCAAGTCCCAGAGCATGGTAGACCATACAAAGCCGATACCGTGCGGCTGGCTGATGGCCGCATTGTTGGTGGAAGCATAGGTATGTGGGTTGATGCCAAAATCAGTAGAGTAAGGTGCAGGGCGTATACCGTTTCCGTCAGTTGCCTGTCCTTGTGCATATGTACCGATGCCACGCTTTTTGCTGCCTGTATCACCTGGCTTCATGGTCATCATCAAACCGAACCAGTCGCTCCAGCCTTCGCCCATCTGCTCGGCATTGCTAAGGCAACCCGTTACGGTGCGGCCACCTGTCAGTCGGTTAGAAATGCCATGACCATACTCGTGCACGATGATGCCATTATCGAAGTCGCCATCCAGTTCTGGTCTTCCGTCGTCCTTCAGGCGAACAATCACTTCTTCACCGGCGTCCAAGAGGGCTCTGAGGAGCGCGCCTGCCTCCTGGCTGATCATCACAGCAGGTATAGTAATAGGCATGGTCGGCGTTCCACCCATCGCGATCGGATCTCCAGGAGCGTTGTTGATTACGATCACGGCAATAGCACCAGCTAGTTGGGCAGCTTCCACTTTTTCCGTAAACGGACAGTTTCCTCTATACGCTACTGCAATGTTACCAGCCACAGCGGTAGCGTTTGTCAATACGCCACAGCCTTCCTGCGGTGCAGTGCTCGTACCTTGTCCTACCACCAGTTTACCTACTACAGGATCTGAAGTGAGTTTGCGGGCCCATGCCGCTTCTGTTGCTGGGTAGCTGCCTGCCACTGAAGATGGCGAGGACACCGATACCATGTCGGGGTCAGGTGGGCTGCTCCACAGGTACATCTGCATGCGGGGCGCGAAGCCATCGGCTGGCGTTGAGAAGTTGGCGTTGTTGCGCGAAGTACCGTTGCGGTTGTCCTGTGCTTCTGCCAGAACTGGGTCACCCTGCGATCCGCCTTTGCCATAGTTGTTGAGCTGGAAGTTACCACTGGCCTCGTCGAAGCCGTACTGGTACCACACGTCGTGGATCAAGTTGTTCCAGTAAAACAGGTTAGTGATAGCCGCGTCGCGATTCGTTACTGGTGGTTTCGTAAAATCAATCGGAAAGTCGAAGCTCAGTTCAGGACCTCCGTCGGGGCTGTAGTTAGTGCTCCAGCTGTTATTGTTATTCGGGTCCTCGTAGGCGTAGACGTTGTTGCCACGTGTTCTGGTTTCGGTGTGCCAGCCTTGTGGCGACGCCAGTTGGTCGGCAGCAGAAGTGCTCACAATGGAACGGGGGCCATGAGTAGGGCTCTCTACAGGCATGGCAAATACGTTGTAGGCATTGGACACCCGCACGATGCTTGCCTGAGGAGCCGCTACGTAAGGCGATGCGGTGCTGTGGCTGTGCTCGTCGTGCATAAATTTGCCTCCGGGACCGTCATTCTCGAACTGGCATTGCACCACCATGTTGTCTTTGTCCAGCACAGCGCCTGTCGTGGCATCCAGCCGGATGTTCCACCAGTTCTGAGCGTCCAGTTCATAGATCGATACTTCCCAGGCCAGACGCAGGCTGCCGTCTTCCATGGGCTGGTAAACCAGCTTGGCAGGTATAGGCTCCAGTGAGATGCCGGCTTTTGAGAAGACAACGGCTCTGTTGCGGCCATTGCCGCGCTCCTGCACCGTCAGTTGTTCTTTCATGGCTATACCCAGATGCTGCGCCGCAGCTGCTACGGCTCCGGCTGCATCCATACCCGGCTGGTTTGATTTCACCCGCTTGCCCACCTGTTTCTGCATGCGGTTGCCCATTGTAATTACATGGCCCTCCTTGCTCATACTTATGTTGGTCACGGCACCATGCACTTCAATCCCTCTGTAGAGTTGCTTGATGTACATGTGCTTCATGCCGCTTTTGGGGCTCTCATTTTCGCTGGCCAGCTCCAGCTCCGCTACGTCCTCGTCTTCTAATTCGAGTTGCTTCTTATTTTTCTGAATGTGGTTCAGAGCAGCCTGCGGAACAGGTCTTTGGTCGGATCTACCTTGCCCGTAGGCGGTAAAGGTACCGGACAGGAATACGACCAGCAGCAGGAGCTGCCAGTGCAGTTGTACACGTGTTTTCATGCGCTATGTTTTTAAGTGTTAGACAATCGCGGTTGGAAGGCACGGATTGTTGGCGCGGAGTAATTAACTTATTAAAAGTAAGCACCTTATAGCATGAAAAACAGGAATAATACAAGACAAAAGTAACTATGACAATACCGGTTCGTCGTTAGATAAAACCTAGATAAAATCAATATAACCTTTACCGCCTTGCCAATATCCGGAATACTAAAAGAACTTCCATCTCGCATAGTTTATTTTATATATAGACTCTGCAAGATGCAATTAGATCAATTTTCACTACCTTATGCTCACTCCCATCCACTCAGCACTGTGGATAAACCATTGGAAAACTACTGTATAAAAAGCTCTCCCATCTGAGCATCAGATTGATTATCTTTGTAGGTAATGGAAAATTTTGTAGTATCAGCGCGTAAATACCGTCCGGCCACGTTCGACAGCGTGGTAGGGCAGCACCATATCACCAACACCCTCAAAAACGCCATTAGCAGCCACCATCTGGCGCAGGCATTTTTGTTCTGTGGACCGCGTGGTGTGGGTAAGACAACCTGTGCCCGTATTCTGGCAAAAACCATTAACTGCCAGGACATCACCCCGGAGGTAGAAGCCTGTAACGAGTGCGAATCGTGCCGCAGCTTTAACTCCAACAGCTCGTTCAACATCCACGAGCTCGATGCTGCTTCCAACAACTCCGTAGAGGATATCCGCAACCTGGTGGAGCAGGTGCGCTACGCCCCGCAAACCGGCAAGTACAAGATTTACATCATAGATGAGGTGCACATGCTCTCGAACCAGGCCTTCAACGCTTTTCTGAAGACCCTGGAGGAGCCGCCTGCCTATGCTATTTTCATACTGGCGACCACTGAGCGGCACAAGATTATACCTACTATCCTGTCGCGCTGCCAGATCTTCGACTTTAACCGAATCCGGATCGAGGACATGGTGCGCCACCTGGGCAACATCGCCCAAAAGGAAAGTATACAGGCCGAACCCGATGCCCTGCACCTGATCTCGCAGAAAGCGGACGGTGCCTTGCGCGATGCTTTATCGATCTTCGACCAGATGGTGACCTTCTCAGGCCATAATGTAACCTACAAAGCCACGGTCGAGAACCTGCACATCCTGGACTATGACTACTATTTCCGACTGACAGACCACTTGCTGGAGCAGAACTTGTCGGGCTCACTTTTGCTGTTTGATGAGATTCTGAAGAACGGTTTTGATGCGCACAACTTCCTGATCGGTATAGGCGAGCATTTCCGAAGCCTGCTGGTGTGCAAAGACGTTCAGACAGTGCAGTTGCTCGAGGTGTCGGATAACATCAAAGCCAGGTATGCGGAGCAGTCGCAGAAGTCCTCAGTGTCGTTCCTGCTTTCGGGCCTGAACCTTGTGAGCACCTGCGACACCAATTACAAGAGCAGCAAAAACCAGCGTCTGCATGTAGAACTGTGCCTGATGAAAATGGCGCACCTCAATGCGGCCTTTAGTTTTGCGCAGGAAGGAGCTGAGTTAAAAAAAGCTAAGGTAGCAGCCCCGGCACCAGCCGCTACCAAGTCAGTTGGTGCCCCACTTATACCTTCGGCCGCCATGCAGCAGCAGGGCGCGGCTATACCTTCGGAAGGGTTGCAACAGCCCCACCAACAGGGCCATGTGCCCTCTGAGGAATTGCAGCAGCCCCCTAAGCCACAGCACGTGACGCCCGATGGCCGTTTGTCGCCTCCGCAGGCACAGGCAACCCCTGCTCCCGCACCAGTGCCAAAACGCCCGTCTATACCTGTGCCGCCTCAGAAAAAACTCGGTAAGCTGCCCAGCCTGAAAGACCTGCAAAATCCGCAGGCAGCTGTGGTGGAGACTGCCGTGGCCGAGGAAGAAGACGAAACAGCCTATGGAGCCGCCGCCCCACTTGACCAGGCCCGCCTGAACACGGTATGGCACGCCATCCTGCGCCGCAAAAAAGGCGAGAACATGATGGAGTATACCTTGCTCAACCGCCAGTTCCACATTGGGGAGGGGAATGAGATCGTGCTGCACCTGGAGAACCACGTGATGATGGACCAGTTCACGAGCCTGCGCCCGGAGATTCTCCGCGAGTTGAAGCAGGAAACCGGCAACCGCAGCATCAAGCTTCGGGCCGAGGTGATGGAGGTGCAGGAAGGAAATAAACTGTACACTTCGCAGGACAAATTCAACTACCTGGCCGAGAAATACCCGGTGCTCGTCGATTTAAAGCAGCGTTTCGGTCTCGACACTGATTTCTAATTCAGAAATAATTTTATATTTGTAAAGTTCTAATTAAAACACAAGGTGAGTCACGAAGCTTTCTTTCCGGAAGCTTCGTGGCCCGGCCTTTTTTGTGTTGCTATACCTTATCCTATACCTAACATCACACCCATGAAAAAAGGATTATCGTTGTTACTGGTTGCGTCGGCGTTCACGCTCACGCAATGCAAGAACGAAACGTACCAAACCTCTTCAGCCACTGAAAATGCGGTAGCTTCTACGGCACAGAAGGAGTATAAGTACGAAACCGTTCCAAACGACCCGCTCAACGCCCGCGTCTATACCCTGGAAAATGGCCTGAAGGTATACCTGACGGATTATGAAGATGCGCCGCGTGTGCAGACCTTCATAGCTGTGCGTGCCGGCTCTAAAAACGACCCGGCCGATGCTACTGGTCTGGCGCACTACCTCGAGCACATGGTGTTTAAGGGTACGAGCCAACTAGGCACGCAGGACTGGGCAAAAGAGAAAGCCGAACTCGACAAGATTGAAGCCCTCTACGAAAAGCACCGTCAGACAACAGACCCAGCCCAGCGCAAGAAAATATACCACCAGATTGACTCTATCTCAGGCGTGGCCGCTAGCTATGCTGTAGCCAACGAGTACGATAAGATTCTGGGTGCTATTGGAGCCAAAGGAACGAACGCTTATACCTCAGTAGAGCAGACCGTGTATACCAACGACGTGCCGAGCAACCAACTGGATCGTTGGGCGGCATTAGAAGCGCATCGCTTTGGTGAGTTGGTGCCACGCCTGTTCCACACAGAACTGGAAGCAGTATACGAAGAGAAAAACCGTACCCTCGACAACGATGGTTGGAAAGTGATGGAAACGCTGAATGCTGCCATGTTCCCAACGCACCAGTATGGTACGCAGACCACTATCGGTACAGTGGAGCACCTCAAAAATCCGTCTATCATAGAGATTAAGAAGTATTTTGATAAGTACTATGTGCCAAACAACATGGCCGTAGCGCTGAGCGGCGACATCGAATTTGATGAAACCATCCGCATGATCGACGAACATTTTGGTAAACTGAAGCCTAGCACAGCGCCTTCTTTCACGGTAGCGCAGGAGAAGCCCATCGCGCAGCCGATCATGAAAGAAGTGAGCGGCCCGAGTGCTGAAAACGTGTCCATCGCCTACCGCTTCCCGGGTATGAGCTCGCGCGATGCGCAGGTGCTGAGCATGATCAGTGCTATCCTGTACAACGGACAGGCCGGGTTGATTGACCTAAACCTGAACCAGCAGCAGAAAGTATTGCAGGCCTACGGCTATGACAACCAGATGAAAGACTACTCGGTGTTCCGTTTGGGTGGTTCGCCACGTCAGGGCCAGAGTCTGGACCAGGTGAAAGACATGCTGCTGACACAGGTAGAACTCGTGAAGCAGGGCAAGTTTGACGACGAACTGATCCCGGCCATCGTCAACGACAACAAGATCAGCCTGATGCGTGCCTACGAGCGCAACTCTGAACGTGCCGACGCTTTTGTGACGGCCTTTATCTACGACATTCCGTGGGCGGATTATGTGGAGCGCCCGGAGGCTTTTGCAAAAATAACGAAGCAGGATGTAATGGAGGTTGCCAACAAGTACCTGGGCAACAACTACGTGCTGGTGTACAAGCGCAACGACAAGAACGCAACTGCCCAGAAAGTAGAGAAGCCAAGCATTACGCCTGTGCCGGTTAACCGTGACGCCCAGTCTGCTTACTACCAGTACTTTATGACGCAGGAAGTTTCTGAGCTTTCGCCTGTGTTTGTGGACTACAAAGCCGACATCAAAGAGGCCAAACTGAAAAACAATATCCCGCTCCTTTACACCAAAAACAACGAAAACGGCCTGTTCCAGATGTACTACATCCTGGACATGGGTACCGACAACGACCAGAAACTGGGTATGGCAGTGAACTATCTCCGGTTTTTGGGCACAGACAAATACACGGCCGAAGAACTGAAGAAGGAGTTCTACAAGCTGGGTACCTCCTTTAACGTGTCTGCCGGCGGTGACCAGGTATACGTGACCCTCTCCGGCCTCGAAGAGAACTTTGAGCCGGCATTGGCCCTGTTTGAGAGCGTGCTGCAGAACCCGAAAGCCGACCAGAAGGCCCTAGACGACATGGTACAGGGTATACTGAAAGCCCGCAACGACGCTAAGCTGAACAAAGGTGTTATCCTGAACCAGGCGCTGGTAAACTATGCGAAATATGGCCCGAAGAACCCGTTCACGACGGTATTGCCAGAGAAGGAACTGAAAGCCGTGAAGCCGCAGGAATTGGTGAACCTAATCAAGAGCATCCCGACCTACGAGCACCGTGTGCTGTACTATGGCCCACGTGAAACAGATAAATTAGTGGCGACACTCAACGCAGGTCACATTGTGCCAGCCAAACTGAAGCCGGTACCAGCCGAGAAGGTATACGCCGAGCTGGACATCAAGCAGCCAACCGTATACTGGGTAGACTACAACATGGTGCAGGCTGAGCTGATTTTCCTGACGAAAGCCGACGCTTTTAAGAAAGAAATGGTACCGACGATCCGTCTGTACAACCAGTACTTCGGTTCAGGTATGAGCTCGATTGTGTTCCAGGAACTGCGCGAGTCGAAGGCCCTGGCCTACTCAGCGTACTCCAGCTACAGCACAGCTTCTAAAAAGGACCGCTCGAACTACATCCAGTCTTACATCGGTACGCAGTCAGACAAGTTGCCGGAAGCGATGGCAGGTATGCAGGAACTGTTGACCAACATGCCATTGGCTGAGCAGAACTTTGACCTGGCGAAGGCATCGCTGCGAAACAGTATTTCTTCGGAGCGCATCACCAAGTCATCTATCCTGTTCGACTACGAGCGTGCCAAGCGCCTCGGCCTGGACTACGACATCCGCAAAGACGTGTATGAAAGCGCCAACAGCCTGACCTTCGACCAACTGCAAGCTTTCCAGAAACAGTTTGTGAGCGGCCAACCACAGGCAATTCTGGTTATCGGCTCGAAGGACCGTCTGAACTTTAAAGAGTTGGAAAAATACGGAAAGGTAAAGCAACTGACACTGGAGCAGGTGTTCGGGTACTAAGCCTTAAAGTTATACCTTGAAAATAAAAAGCGGCAGCCTGATTGGGCTGCCGCTTTTTATTTTTATGTCCCCGATGATCTGTACAGTCAACTTAAATCCAATACTCTAACTGTCATCTCGAAAGCAATGAGAGATCTGGATTAGTCCATTGCGCACAAAATCCCAGATTTCTCCCTGAGGTCGAAATGACACATGAAGGTTGCACTTATGGGTGCGTGTTAATCGTACTGCATTTCAAACTTTGCAGATTGGCTGCTCAGGTATAAGAACTCAACTGCTCTTTCGGGAATCTGTGTCCGAATGTATTTTTGTTTGGGACCTCCTTGTCCCCTCGGCACACGGGGATGTGGACATCCCCAACAGATTGCTTTCGGACATGGATGTCCGAAAGAGCATGGGTATCCAAATGACTGTGCCAGTTGCTTTGCAGGTATAGCAGCTATACCTACCAGAAAGATATTTGAAATCAAGAGCCCGAAAAACCGCTTACGCTCAAAGCAGAATCCAAAAAAGTATTCCAATACAAACCCTCCCGCATTTGACTGCATCTTTCGGAGATATTGGATATCTTTATCCAACTGCCCTGCTACAACCATGAACAGAAGAATAAAGCAACTGTCCCGCATCACCAACGAGTTGCAACTCCCCAGAACCAAACGCTTGCTGATGTTTTTCGGGATTGTGTTGATTGGTGTGCTGGCGGGGTGGGTCACTTCAGAAACAACGGACTACCCACTGCCGGTTGCCTACATGACGGGTATCCTGTTTACGGCTGCTTTTCTTTGGGCCACCGAAATCATCCCGCTTTTTGCGACCTCTCTGCTTATCATAGGCACCCAGATCATTCTGCTGGGCAACCCGGGCGACTGGAACATACTGCAAACGCCAGGTATAGCGGCTATACCTTACCAAAGCTTTCTGGCTCCCCTGGCTGACCCCATTATTTATCTGTTCCTGGGTGGTTTTATACTGGCTAAAGTCGGGGTGAAGGTGAACGTGGATGTATACCTGTCGAGTGCCATGTTGCGGATCTTCGGGCTGTCTGCCAAAAGCGCTTTGCTCGGCGTCATCGTGTGCACCACTATCTTCGGCATGTGGATCAGCAACACCGCTACCACGGCCATGATGATTACGCTTACCGCTTCTTTGCTGGCTTTTGTGCCGGCGGGCAACTCGTTCCGCAAGGGCCTCACGCTGGCTATACCTTTCTCGGCCAGCATTGGTGGCCTGATGACGCCCATCGGCTCTCCTCCCAACGCTATTGCAGTCGGGCTGCTGGCAAAAGAGGGGGTGCAAATCGACTTCCTGACCTGGATGGTGATCATGTTCCCGCTCGTGCTGATCCTGCTTTTCATCCTTTTTCAGCTGCTCTGGTACAGGTATAAGCCCGAAGAGCCACTGATGCTGACGCCTGTTGAAACAAAGCCGTTTGGCGGAGAAGGCATCTTTGTCATCGTCGTGTTCACTATTACGGTGCTCCTGTGGCTTACCGACAGTCTGCATGGCATCCCGTCGGCGGTGGTGGCTTTGTTCCCGGCCATTATGTTCACGGCCACGGGACTGCTTTCCGTAAAGGAGTTTAACCGGCTGGAGTGGAATATCCTGTTTGTAATCGCGGGCGGACTGGCACTGGGCCAGGGCATGAACCTCACGGGCCTTGATAAAGTAATTGCTAATTCGCTGCCATTGGAAAGCGAATGGATTGTACTGATCATCTTCACCGTTACGCTGGTTGTCGGCACATTCATGTCCAACACCACCACGGCTATCCTGTTTATACCTATGGCGATGTCGATGGCCCAGCAACTGGATGGCGTCAACATGAAGTTAATGGCGCTCGGACTGGCTGTAATGGCTGGCAGCAGCATGGCGCTGCCCATCAGCACCCCTCCCAACGCCATTGCCTACTCTACTGGTGAGCTTACCTCGAAAGATTTTATCATCAACGGTGTCGTGATAGGTATATGCAGCCTCTTTATCACATACCTCTACTTCTGGCTGCTCACGTACTTTGGTTTTTGGTAGGTATAGGTTGCTCCCGGATGTTTCCTTCTTCCTGGCTTTTTGTTGCGCGTCCCGTTTTTTTGTACATCAGGTATAGCGTGGAGATATTAGTTTTCCAGAAAAACCAATGGTTAGTCCGGTCTATTGCCTGGTTGGTATAATAGGTGTAACCCGAGCCGCTGCAATCGCTATATTAGCATAGGCATCAGGCACTTAACCCCAGGTATACCTGTGTCTGATGCACGTGAAAACGGGTGCTTACTTAATGACTCGGTATATGGAAAACAAGATGAACTACACCAAAGCGATCGTACTCATTATATCAGGCATCATGGCTATCGCCGCCTCGCTCTGGCTGGGCGCAGCGAGTGACGCTTACGGTTTTTTAGTTGGGTATGGCTACGCGGCGCTGGCTGGTGGTATGTTGGGAATAGTGTACACCTCTGTTAAGAAGCAAAAAGTAAAAAAGGAGGAAGCAGTAAAATAAGCCACGATCATACCACAGCTATACCTATGATAGCTGGTAAGCTATCTACTACCATCATCTTCAGTCAGCCTTTCGCATTGCCAGCACTTCGGCTACGCTGGTCCATTTGACCTCCGGATAGCGGTCTTTATCCAGGGGTTCTAGTTTGGGCAATCCGCTGAACATGTCGCGCATGTACTGCATACCCTGCCAGGCCGGGAAAACTTCCTGACTACCCGGTGTGAGTGCTTTAGTGACTTTAATGATGGCATTGAATAAGCCAAGTCCGCCAACACGGAACAGGCTAAACTCATCTCCGGTAGCTTCAGTAGCAACATCTTTCAAGCCACGTGCGCTGAGCACATCGCCGGCAATCCGCAAATCGCGTGGTGTGGTAGGGTCAAGTGCAACGGCTGCGGTAAAATCAGCTGTGTTTTGAATGGTGGTGAAGTCCAGCAACTGGTCGGCATTTCCATAGTACATTACGCGCTTGAGCGGGAAGAGGACAATAGGCGCCTGCCCGGTAAGCAGATCTGCAAACATACCGTTATGTATGGAAGTGGCAGCAATTGGCGTCTTGTCTAATCGCTCTCTAAATTCTTTCCGAAGGTCGAGGTTTCGGTTGTTGCCATAGGGCAGTTTTGTAAAATCAATGGCAAAGTCTGAAGGTATAAAACGAGGCACTCCGGCTGCTACGGCTGCCTTTAACAACAGGCTTTGTATACCTACCATCACGTAATGCAATCCCGACAAAGCTGAAACCACACACGTTGCACCCTCACAGGCCTTTGTCAGGTCAGCGTTATTGTGGTAATCCACTTCAAAGATAATTGCGCCTGAGCTTCGTAGAGCATTCACTTTAGCGGCATAACTATCACGCCGGACGAGTACTCTTACATTGGCTCCTTTCTCCAGGAGCGACCTGGCAATACGCCCGCCTAAGTCTCCTGTGGCTCCCGCTACTACAATTGTCGATGATTTTGAATCCGGAGAATTAGTACTTTCCATAGCTGCCTGCTTGCCTTTGTAGTTTGTAACAGGCTTTTGTTGGAAAAGTTGCGGTCTTATACAGTAAGTATAAAGCTGCCTTGGGTATAGTATACCTTAAAAAGGCTCTCTAACTACCGCTATTGCTACTCAAATTAAGCCAATCGTCTTTGGTGAGTGACTTAAAGAAACTGTTGTCAGCCGTTACCAGATCGGTGGCTAGTTTGGATTTGCTCTGCTGCAGGATTTGAATCTTCTCCTCCACCGTATTGGGACAAATTAGCCGCACGGCAATCACTTTCTTCTCCTGCCCTATTCTGTAGCTACGGTCGATGGCCTGGTTCTCCACGGCAGGGTTCCACCAAGGGTCCACGATGAACACATAGTCGGCTGCGGTTAGATTGAGCCCTGTTCCCCCTGCTTTCAGGCTAACCAGGAACACACGTATTTCCTCGTCCGACTGAAACTGGTTCACGACCTCACCCCTGTTGCGGGTGCTGCCCGTGAGGTATGAGTACTTGATGTTTTCCTTTACCAATTCCGCTTTAATCAGGTCCAGCATACCTACAAACTGAGAGAAAACCAGCGCTTTGTGGTGATGCGTTATGTTCTGGATCTGCTGCATGAGCACCTGAATCTTGGCAGAAGTATCGGAGAAAAGCTTCGCATCGCCGGTAAGTAACGGAGAGTTGCAGATCTGGCGCAGTTTGGTGATGCCCCGCAACACATGCATCGGGTGCTTAGTTAGCTCCTCTTCTCCGCTGGCGTTAATGTAGTCCCTGAATTCCTGCTCGGCGGTGTCGTATACCTTGCGCTGCTCCTCTCCCATTTCGCAGTACAGAATCATCTCTGTTTTGTCGGGCAATTCTTTGGCTACTTCGGCTTTTGTTCTTCTCAGCACAAACGGACCAATCTTCTCCTGCAGGGCCTGCGCACTTCTCCTGTCCTTAAACTTGTCGATGGGCATGGCATAGGTATTCCGGAAGTAAGTTCTGGTGCCTAGTAGCCCGGGGTTGACAAAGGAAAGCTGCGCGTAAATATCGAAAGTGTTGTTCTCGAATGGCGTACCTGTCAGCACTACCTTGTTATAAGACTGCAGCAAACAGGCCGCTTTGTAACGCTGCGAGTTCGGGTTTTTGATGTTCTGCGACTCATCCAGGAAGGTATAGCCAAACCTATATTTCTTCAGAAAGACAATGTCGGAGAGCAGCGTATTATAGGTGGTGATGATCACATCGTATTGCTGGAAAGTGTCTGTGCTCCTTGCTCTGTTCGGGCCGTGATGTATGTGTACTTGGAGCGATGGGGCGAACCTTTGTAGCTCGGATTGCCAGTTAGGTATGAGCGACGTCGGCACGACGAGCAGATATGTCTGTCGCTCCCGTTTCTCGCGCAGCAACAGCATGAACGCGATGACCTGCACCGTTTTGCCCAAGCCCATGTCATCAGCGAGGCAGCCGCCAAATTGCAGGTCGTCCAGAAAATTGAGCCAACTCAGGCCTTGCAACTGGTAGGGCCGCAAAGTGGTTTGTAGTCCGGCTGGTGCAGGTATGGGAGCGATGTTTTCCACGTTGCTCAGCTGTGTCTGGTACCACCACAGCTCTTTGTGCACCTGCTCATCCAGCATATAGTCTTCGAACAGCTCCGTGAGCAAGGCAAAGTTTGTTTTGGGAATCTGCAGCAATTCCTCCTCTACTATACCTGTGTCGAAATAGACTTTTAGCTTCTGGAGCCACTCCTCAGGTATAATGCCCATGGTGCCATCGTCGAGCAGCACGTATTTGCTCTTGTTCACAACTGCTTTCTTCAGCTGCTTCAGCGAAGCCTTCTTGCGGCCGAATTTTACCTGCATAGTCACATTAAACCAATTCAGGCCGCTGTCTACCTGAATGGCTACCGTGGCTTTGTGCTGGTTGAGCTTGTTGCCTTGCAGGTCGTTGAAACCGAGAATGGTCACCCCATGTGCAGCCAGGTTGTCGAAGGCATCGAGAAACCACGCTTCGTCCAGGAACCTATCTTTGTGCAGGTAAAAATAGTCGAGCATGTTGTCGAGCTGCTCCCAGAAGTGCAGGTGCTGCTGTATCAGCAACTTTGTAAAAGCTGCTTCCGCCTCCGTGTTGCGCGCCACAAAAAACGGTCTCCCCATGTTGTCCTGGTCATAGATCAGCTTATTCGACAGCAGGGGGATCTCGATTTCGCCGTAGCGCATGAAAGGGTGCAGCAGCACATAATTCTCCGACTCGATCAGGTATAGCACCTTCTCCAGTTCCTGGTTAAAGCCCCTACTCCTCAATTGCGATTTGGTGGCGGGCTTCAGGTAGGTATACTCCACAGGCACATGCGTGTCTATCCTGGATAGCACCTGCTGCTGAAATTGCAGAAAGGCATCATGCGGCAAATGCAGCTCCTGGTCATGCTTTTTAAAATAAGCTACTACGGATGGTAGGTGCGGGTTGGCACACAGGTACCACGCATCGTCGGCCACCAGGAAATGCTCATACCGAACATGGATGCGGCTAAGGGGATAGTATGTGCCGTTTATAAACAAATCGCTGGTGATGTTAAACACGTCGCTGTTCAGGCCGATGCGCACTTTAAAATCTACCTGGGGCTGAGTCACCTGCACAGGAGTAATGGAGCGCGGCGCTATTTTCTCGGACACTTCGCTGTCGTGGAGGTAGAAGTCGTAGTGCAGAGGGTTGCGCACGAGCGCTTTAAAGCTAGCTGCATCTGTAGCTGACCTTTCGTAGAAACTCTGGAAGCGGGCAACGGCGCTGTAGAACTTCAGCTCGTCTGGCTGCTCAGTCCGCCATACCTGTTCGAGCGGATTTAGTAACGTAAAAGGTGCTTTTAGTTCGCCAGTGCTGCTCAGGCTGCAGGATACCAGTTGGGCACTAAACAAATTGTAGTAGCGGTGCCGACCAATCACGACAATCGTTCTGGTATCGGATGCGGCTTTGGAGATTTGTGGTTGAGAAGCAAGGTATGCAGCAAAGTTCGCCTCCGGATCGTCGGTGCTGTCAAAAGGTTCGAAGGGTGGGTATTGCTCTTCCATTGTTGCTTCTCAGGCCGCCGATATACCTACAAAGCTGGCTATACCTTAGCTTCAAAGTTAAGCAAATGAGAAATCAGATAAGGAATTCTAGGTGACTGATCTCGGGATTATTTCGGCATGAAAAATAGCGGTCCTTTGAATTGGGGTTCGCTAGTAATAGTGAAGTGTAAACTGGTAAATATCTGTTAGCTACAAGCTTCGTCATTTATTACCATTGCGGCATAAGAGAACTCTACACATATTTAATTTTTTTCATTAATCAATCTTTTGTTTCTCATAATTAAATGGTTAATATATTTTACCTTTATTTGATTCTTTAACAAGAGTATAAAAGTGTTTATGCCAGGCCTTCCTATAAATCTAAATGATTTGATAAATGCCACTACTGTGGAAAGTGAGCGAATTGAATTCAAAGAATCTTGGAATCCAGAAGAGATAATGCATTCGTTATGCGCGTTTGCTAATGACTTCCACAACTTAGGTGGAGGCTACGTCATTGTAGATTGCGGAAAAGAATGGGATACCTGTATTACCACCAAAAGGTCTCCTTCCAGAACAAGTTGACGCTTGTCAGAGGAAGCTACTTGAGATATGCAACAGAATTATTCCTGCATACTTCCCCGTTTCTTCGGTAGAATTTTTTCAAGGGAAGCACATTCTTATTTTATGGGCAACTGGCGGTGACAACCGTCCTTATAAATGCCCAAAGAACATTGTTCCAAACCCTGTATATAATTTCTACATTAGAAGGGGATCCAACTCAGTTAAAGCAACATCTAGTGAAGAAAGGCAGCTCTACGAACTTGCAAACCGCATCCCTTTTGATGACAGAATAAATCATCAGGCTTCTATCGATGACTTAAAGTTTCCTTTGATACTTTCGTTTCTTAAAGAAGTAGGAAGCGACCTTTACCAAAGAGCAAACAATATTCCTTTTGCAGAGCTATGCCAGCAGTTACAAATTGTAAAAGGATCACCAGAATATCTTAAGCCTGTTAATGTAGGCTTACTCTTGTTTAACGATCACCCAATTAAAATTTTCAAAGGAGCAAGAATTGATGTAGTTAGATACTTTGATTCTATCGGTGATGAGCTTGAAGAGCGTATTTTTGAAGGTCCTGTTCATATTCAACTTAAGAACGCTCTACAATTCATTCAGAATAATATAATTGCAGAAAGAGTCAGAAAGATCCCTAATCAGGCCGAGTCCCAAAGATTCTTTAATTACCCTTTTGCTGCTATTGAAGAGGCTTTAGCTAATGCTGTGTTTCATCGTAGCTATGAGTTAGATGATCCCGTCGAAGTAAACATTAGGTTAGATAGAATTGAGATTCTTTCTTTTCCTGGTCCTGTACCTCCCGTTAATAATGAAGATCTCAAGAAGGATAGAATTGTAGCAAGAAGTTACAGAAACAGGAGAATAGGTGACTTTCTTAAAGAACTAAGGCTAACAGAAGGGAGAGGTACTGGAATTCCTAAAATCAGGAGAACCATGAATTTTAACGGCTCGCCAAACCCATTGTTCGATACAGACGAATCAAGGAATTACTTCCTTGTTACACTTCCTATTCACGCAAACTTTCTTCCTTTACCCGATATTCAAGATGCCTCTTTTACTAAAAAGATTCTTCTACTATGTAGGATACCGCATAGCAGGCTCAATATACTCACTGAGTTAGGCACTGATGCTGGTGCTGCCAGTTATAGAAAGCACATTCAGCCACTTATTCAATCAAATTTCTTAGAACTTACTATTCCTGATAAACCAAGTAGTAAAAACCAGAAGTATGTTACAACTAGTAGAGGTGAGGCGCTATTAAAAAAGATTGGTTAAATAGTGTATCTAGGCAACTGATACTTTATCTAAGACTGTCAAGGATGAGGTATAGGTCGTACCTGCAAGACCGGATTAGGTATACCTGGGAGCCAGATGAGGCGCATAATGGAGAAGGAAGTATGGACTAGATTGTCAAGGATAGTCAAGGATGAGGTATAGGTCGTACCTGCAAGACCGGACTAGGTATACCTGGGAATAAATCTACATAAAACAAAAAAGGCCACCCGATTTCTCAGGCAGCCTTTCATTTTTATACTCTATACCTTAGACTAGAAATTCCCCAAAGCCTTATTCAACGTCTCACTCGGACGCATGGCCTTGCTGGTTTTTTCTTCGTTCGGGTGGTAGTAACCACCGATGTCAACTGGCTTGCCTTGTGCGGCGATCTGCTCGTCCACGACCTTCTGCTCGTTGTCCGTCAGTTCCTGTGCCAGCTTCGTGAAGCGGTTTTTCAGTTCCTCGTTCTTGGTCTGCTCAGCAAGTGCCTGAGCCCAGTACATAGCCAGGTAGAAGTGGCTACCACGGTTGTCGATGCCGCCAACTTTACGGGCCGGTGACTTATCTTTCTCCAGGAACTCAGCGTTCGCTTTGTTCAGGGCCTCTGCCAGCACTTCTGCCTTCTCGTTTTTGGTCTTGTAAGCCAGGTCTTCCAGCGATACGGCCAATGCTAAGAACTCACCAAGTGAATCCCAACGCAGGTAATTTTCTTCCACGAACTGCTCTACATGCTTCGGTGCAGATCCACCGGCACCAGTCTCGAACAGGCCACCGCCATCCAGCAACGGAACAATAGAAAGCATTTTCGCGCTTGTGCCCAGTTCAATGATCGGAAACAGGTCGGTCAGGTAGTCACGCAGTACGTTGCCCGTTACCGAAATGGTATCTTTGCCCGCTTTGGCACGCTCACAGGTATAGCGCATCGCTTCTACCGGCGACATGATCTTGATCTCAAGACCATTTGTGTCGTGGTCCTGCAGGTATTTCTCTACTTTTTGAATCAGGTTGGCGTCGTGCGCGCGCTGCGGGTCCAGCCAGAAAATAGCAGGTGTGTTCGTGATGCGGGCTCTTGTAACAGCCAGCTTCACCCAGTCCTGGATAGGCAGGTCTTTTGTCTGGCAGGCTCTGAAGATATCACCTTCTTCTACTTTTTGCTCCATCAGCGTATTACCGCTTGCATCAACTACACGTACGACACCTGCCTCAGCGATTTCGAACGTCTTGTCATGTGAGCCATACTCTTCCGCTTTCTGCGCCATCAAACCAATGTTTGGCACCGTACCCATGGTCGTCGGGTCGAACGCGCCGTTCTCTTTGCAGAACTGGATTACTTCCTGGTAGATCTGCGCGTAAGAGCGATCAGGTATAATGGCTTTTGTGTCGTGCAGTTTACCATCAGCTCCCCACATCTGGCCAGACGAGCGGATCGCTGCCGGCATAGACGCGTCAATGATCACGTCGCTTGGCACGTGCAGGTTGGTGATGCCTTTGTCGGAGTTCACCATCGCCAGTTCCGGACGGTTTGCCATCTCAGCTTTCAAATCAGCTTCAATTTCAGCACGCTTTGCTTCTGGCAGGTTTTGGATCTTCGCGTATACATCGCCCAGTCCGTTGTTCGGGTCAACGCCTAGTTCTTTGAACGTAGCTGCGTGCTTTGCGAAAGTATCTTTAAAGAATACCGTTACTGCGTGGCCGAACATAATAGGGTCAGATACCTTCATCATGGTGGCCTTCAGGTGCAGCGACAGTAGGATGCCTTGCTCTTTGGCTTCTGCCACTTCTTTCTCCAGGAACGAACGCAGTGCATTGCGGCTCATTACAGACGAGTCCATTACTTCACCGGCCTTCAGGGCAACTTTGTCTTTCAGTACTTTAGTCTCGCCGTTAGCGCCTACAAACTCGATGCGTACATCCGTTGCTTTGTCAACTACTACCGACTGCTCGCTGCCGTAGAAGTCGCCACCGTTCATGTGGGCTACGTGCGTTTTAGAGTCAGACGACCATTTGCCCATGGAGTGCGGGTGCTTTTTGGCGTATTGCTTCACGGCGTCGGCCACACGGCGATCGGAGTTACCTTCGCGCAACACCGGGTTTACGGCGCTACCTAAGATTTTTGCATAGCGTGCAGGTTCAGCCGAATAGTCAGGTATGATGTAACCCTGCGACTGCAATTCTTTGATCGCTTCTGTCAGCTGCGGTATAGACGCGCTGATGTTTGGCAACTTGATGATGTTGGCTTCCGGCGTTTTGGCCAGGTCGCCCAGGTATGCGAGGTCGTCAGACTGCTTCTGCTCTTCAGAAAGATTCTCCGGGAAAGCCGCGATGATACGGCCAGCCAGCGAAATGTCTCTGGTTTCTACTTCGATGTCGGCAGCCTTTGTGAAGGCCTGCACAATCGGTAGGAAAGAGCGTGTTGCCAGGGCAGGCGCTTCATCTGTAATGGTATAAATGATTTTTGATGATTTTGTCGTCATGTAGGTCAGTATTTAAATAGTTAGATTCGAGGAAAGAGCTTACCGCTTTTTCTCAGCCGGTAACACTATTTTCCCCCACGCTAGTTTAAGAAGCAAATATAAGAGTCTTTTTGATAAGGCTAAACCTTCCCCGGGTGTTTCGTTTGTACTGTTCAATACAGGTGCATTTTTGTGAAATTGGACAATAATCAGGTTGCGTGCAGAGGCGAAATGCAACCGAATTTCATACTTCTCGTTTTTAGCCACTGTGCTTCTCTTACTAATTATCTGTAATACACATTATGTTTTCGAAACTTAAGATCGACTTTAGATATCTGTTACTCCTTTCATTTATCCTATTTTCTACAGCCTGTACAGACGACGAGACCAAGGAAGAAATAGAGCCGCAGCAGGAAAGTATATCGCTCAGAATCATGCCTTTGGGTAACTCCATCACACAGGGAGGAGAGGTTAACCCCAGTTACCGGTATGAGCTCTGGAAGATGCTGGTAGATGCCGGGGTGAAGTTTGAGTTTGTGGGCTCCATGGACACGAACTGGTACCGGGATGCTCCCAATACGGAGCAAGGCGCCGATGTGGCCTCACCTAAGATGGGAGAAACGTATAAAGGGCAGACTTTCGCGAATAAACACGAAGGGCACTGGGGCTGGGCCACCAATGACCTCCTGAACGGTTACGAAAAACCAACCCAATACAAGCGCGACAAGGGCAAATTGAGTGATTGGCTGAAGGGCTATACCCCGGATGTGGTGTTGATGCACCTAGGCACCAACGACATGATCCACAGCAAACCGACAGATGGCACTATCAACAGAATAGAACAAATCATCGGGCAGCTGCGTGCCGACAATGAGAATGTCGCAATCCTGCTGGCCAAGATCACCCCTATACCTGCACAGTACGCCAACGTGGATTCTACCAAGCACTTTGTATCCCTGCTGCCTGCGCTGGCAACACGCCTTTCAACTCAAAAATCTCCAATTATCGTAGTGGACATAAACTCCGGCTACAATCCGTCTACCCTTACCTACGACGCGCTGCACCCGAATACGGAAGGCGAAAAATTCATTGCCAAGCGCTGGTATGATGCCATAAAGGCAAATGAAGAGGCATTGTACAATTTAGCAGCACAACGCCACCGCAGAGAGACAGGACAATAGCATTTGTTGCCCTAAACTAAGCGCAACTCAACAGCGTTGCGCACGTTTTATGAGCTACTCAGTACCAACCACTTAGCTTACAGCTCTATGCGTTCCGTCCTCTCACTTTTCCGAAAACAGGCTTACTTCCTTATCCCGTTCTTACTCTTTAGTTTCAAGTCCTATCCGCAATCTCAGCCGGTCAGAATTATGCCACTGGGCAATTCGATTACGCAAGGGAATAAGGAGCTTGCCAGCTACAGGTATCCTCTGTGGATGAAGCTGATTGATGCGGGCGTAAACTTTGAGTTTGTAGGTTCTCAGACAGAGAATGAAGGCGGCAACCCTCCTTTTCAGGATTATGAGGGGCAAACCTTCAGCAACAGAAACGAAGGCCATTGGGGATGGCGGGCTGATGAAATACTGAATGGCAGAGAGGGAAACAACATTGCTAAATGGGCTGAAGCGCATAAGCCGGACTTTGTACTGCTGCATTTGGGCACAAACGACCTGTTCCAGAAGCAATCCATTGAAAGCACCCTGACCGATCTGAGACAAATAGTTGAGGTCCTGCGGGAAAAGAACCCGGCAGTCCTGATCCTTATGGCTCGGCTTATTCCCGCCAATCCAGATAATCCAGACCTTAATGAGGTTAGTAAGGAGATTCCGCTCTTCAATGAACAATTACCAGCCCTTGTGACATCCTTAAACAGCGATAGCCGCTATCCGGATTCCCAGGTAGTATTAGTAGACCAGAACACTGGATTCAATCCCGCCCAAAATCCTAATTCGGTACCAGGCCGAGGCGACTCTTACGATGGACTGCACCCCAATAAGCTTGGAGAAGCTAAAATGGCCCAGGTATGGTTTGATGCCATTATGAACGAGATTATCATACCATTGCCAGTCGAGCTGCACAGCTTTAAAGGTATAGCCACACAGAGCGGTGTGCAACTGGACTGGGAAACGGCCTCGGAACTGGACAACGCTTTCTTTGAAGTGCAGCGAGGGCAGTCTGCCTCCGCGTTTGATTCCGTTGGTCGCGTAGAAGGGGCCGGTACTACTTCCCTTCCCCAAAGCTATACCTATCAGGATAAAGAAGCTGGCAATGGCGTCAACTACTACCGCCTCCGCCAGGTGGACTTTGATGGTACAGAGAGCTACTCATCAGTAGTGGCCGTGAGCCTGATGCAGGCAGCAACCGAAGAAATGCGGGTATACCCGACCCACACCAAAAGCAGCCACCCGGTTACGGTGCAAATGCTGGCCTTGCAGCCTATGGAGAAGTTCAACATCTCAATCTATACCCTGGAGGGAAAACTGGTAAAGGAATATGAAGCGGAAGCTGATAACCGCGGCAATTTCATACAGCTACTCAACACATCCGAGCTAAGTGACGGCAGCATGTATATGGTACGAGCCTCACTGCCAGGTAGGGCGTTCATCCGCCACCTCATGATCGACCGCTAAGGGTGGCCTATACCTGCTACTGCTCATCATGCTGTTGCCTGAGCAGGCGAATCACTTCTTCATCACTCACCTGTTCAAACTCCTGGTAAAACTGCCCAACCGCCTGAAACATGGGAGGCACCAGCAGGCATACCACTTCATCTACAATCGCCTCAAACTGCTTGATAGCGGCTCGTGGGGCGACAGGCACTGCTATAACGATCTTGCGGGGTTGCTTGTGCCTGGCCATGTTTACAGTAGAGAGCAGTGTCTTGCCAGTGGCGATACCATCGTCCACGATGATCACGATGCGATCGTGCAGGTCAACAGGCTGACGGTTGCCCATAAAGAGCCTGTACTTTTGGCGCAGACTTGTTTTTATTCGCTCTACCTCCGCTTGAATATACTCCGCTGGTACGTCGGTCCGCTTATCGACCTCCACATCTTCCAAACTCACCGCTCCAATCGCAAACTCCGGGTTAGCGGGGTGCCCGATTTTCTTGGAAACGATCACATCCAATGGCATGCCCAATCGGCGGGCAATGGGCGCTGCCACCGGCACTCCTCCGCGAGGTATAGCCAGCACTACCCCCTTCTGCCCTTTGTAGTGCTCCAGCCGATCAGCCAGCAGCTCTGCAGCGACTTGTCTGTTGGGTATCATTTCCATGGGTCTCTTATTATTGAGTGAATGAGTGAGTTGGTGAATGAGTGAATGTAAAATTGTTGAATGGTTAAATTGTTGAGTGTTGACACACAAAATAAATCACTCATTCACCAACTCACTCCCTCTCTAACTCTCTCAACGGGTGCTGTTTACCGGGCTCCAGGTATTTTCGAAACCAGTCAGTTGCCAGCTGAGCTGCCATTTCAAGCGCTCCTGCTTCTTCGAACAGATGCGTGGCGTCGGGTACGATCTCCAGATCTTTTAAGCATTGCAACCTGTCCTGTGCCCACTTGTTCAGATCGAGCACCTCTTCATCTAGACCACCTACGATTAGCAGCGTCGGGCTTTGCACATCAGGCAGCACTTCACCGGCCAGGTCTGGGCGACCACCCCTGCTTACCACCGCACCGATAATATCACCGCCAAGTGCAGCAGCGGCACTGAGCGCCGAGGCAGCTCCGGTACTCGCTCCAAACAGCCCGATATGCAGGTCTTTCGTGTATTCGCTCTGCTGTACCCATGTCACGGCATCGATCAGGCGCGTGGTGAGCAGCGCTATATCAAACCGGTTTTCCTGGCGCTGGTCCTCCTCTTCAGTGAGCAGGTCGAAAAGCATCGTAGCAAAACGGGAGCGCTGCAGGTGCTCCGCCACAAATCGGTTGCGCGAGCTGAGGCGACTACTACCACTGCCGTGTGAAAAAATCACCAGGCCCTTTGCATTCTCCGGCACAGCCAGATCTGCGGTCAGCTGCGCATTTCCAGCCTTTAGCTGTAGGCTGTCTTTGTATATGAAATTTACCATCAAGTTTGTTTTCGTTAGTGAAGCGTCTATAAATTAATCTACGTCCTGGTATGGCAATAGTTAAAAGCAATACATGCCATAGCTCATCAGGTGGAAGCCCCATCAGCCAAAACGCCGTATAGAAGCTATACCTGAGATTGAGACCAATGCGTAGTACTATTTTCACTTTACTGGCCTGCCTGCCACTACTGTCAGGTATAGCCTCCTGCGGATCAGGAGACACCGAGCAGAGCATGGCGGAGCAGCGTGCCGAAGAGCACGAGCGCCTGGAAGAGGTGCAGGAAGAGCACATACGCCGGGATAGCGCTCCAAACCAGGACTCCGTTTCTTTCGGGCAGGCTTTCGCCCTTTTCATGACGGCCCTGCAGGCTTCTGATACGTCCACACTCAATTTATTCATCCACCCGGACCACGGGCTTTGGATCATAGAACAGCCCGGTGCCATGCCCAGGATGACGCGCATTACGGACATCCGGGATTTCAAGCGGGAGTATCAAGACAGGTCTTTCTTCACCATCCGCGACGAAGTAAAAGCCTGTGACCTGCGTGAAGAAGCCTGGCCAACCTTCGACTGCGCTGATCTAGATTACGACAAAGACCAATCGGGCTATAGCAAGGACGGGTGCTTTGTGTCTGATCCTGCCAGGTTCCAGAAAAGTGGTTACTGGGATTACGCCAGCCTTACAGAGGCAGAGATAAAACAGATCAAGGCCACCTTGCCCCTTCTGCAAAGATCAGTACTGCACACGGCCACTTCTTTTGAGTTCCACTTCGGCCTTGTTGACGGCCAGTGGCGCCTGCTGTTCGCCAAACTGATCTACCCCTGCAGCGCTTAGGTTATTTTCGATTGAGTGAGTTGGTGATTGAGTGAGTTAGTGTTTTGGTGATTGAGTGAATGGATGAATGGCGAAGTGAGCAATTGTGAAATTATTGAGCTTGGTCATGATGCGACTTGGAGCGAAGCAGTAAAAGATCCATCAAGATTTGAACGTGCTGCTATACCTGACGTATTCTCAAGCAAACGAGAAAATACTTACTCAATCACTCATTCAAAAATGCCTTACTACCGACGCTTCGATCAGCCTGCTCCCGATTCCGCCTTGCTTGCCCGCCTGACCGAACAGCAACGCGAAATGCAGCAGCGGGTCATCCTCCAAAAGCCTGTCTTCGACCTGAAGCTGATTGCAGGCTGTGATTCTTCTTTTGTGGGGGAGGACCATATACTTTCGGTATTTGTGCTGCTCTCATACCCAGAGCTGGAGGTGCTGGAGAAGGTATGGCATTATGGTGAAGTGGAGTTGCCTTATGTTCCGGGCTTCCTTTCTTTCCGTGAGGCTCCCAACCTGCTCAAGGCCTACGAGAAACTCCAGCAAAAGCCCGACCTGATCATGGTAGACGGCCACGGCATTTCCCACCCCCGTCGCCTGGGTATAGCCACCCACCTGGGTTTGCAATTAAACAAACCGACCATGGGCGTCGCTAAAAAAGTGCTGGTGGGCAGATATAAGGAACCTGATGTTTTGAAAGGTTCCATAGCACCATTAGAGCACAAAGGAGAACTGGTTGGGAACGTACTGCGCACCAAAGATAACGTGAAACCTGTCTTTGTCTCTGCTGGCCACCTGATGGATTTAGCTTCTGCAACCGAAATAGCCATGGCCTGCGCCGTGAAGCATAAACTACCTGAGCCGACCAGGCTTGCGGATCATTATGCGGCGGTATTTAAGAGTGAAGTAAAGTAATTGAATATACCTGTTCCCTTTTGCACTTTCCTGATCCAGCGAATTTCAGGCTATACCTTACCGGGTAGCCTACAGATACTCAGTCATTTATAACAACAAAAGCAACGCAAACTCCAGCGTTCAAAAAGAATGGCCTGGCTGCTCCCGCAGCCAGGCCATTCTTTTTCTCAATTCTTAGCCCTCATTTTATGCACAAAATGTAGCAGCAGACCTATGCTGGCTACCGCCATAGTGACGAAAATGTAACAAATCGGGCTACAAATCAGCTTTTACCTCCTATTACCATCATTCGTCATTTTAAAAGCTATCCAAAGTCATCTATTGAAGTGTCCGATGTCATACTTTCCGGAGCCAGGCTACTATAGTTTTGCATCATAGAAATAACACAAATAGCAACTACTTAACCGCCTGTATCATGAAAATCTTGAACCCCATAAAATTGCTAAGTTTGTTTAGCATCCTTTTAGGATTAAGCCTAGGCAATACACTGCTCGCCCAAGATCAGTACAAACTGGCCGGCAAGCCCGAACTCAAGGTAAAGGGTACCTCTACCATCCACGACTGGGAAATGACATCGGCGCAGGCCCAGGGTACAGCTGAAATGATACTGGAAGGCACTACTCTTAAAAATGTGAAGGCTGCTTCCGTGACCATGAAGACGCAGTCCATCAAAAGCGGCACAGCCAAAATGGATGAGATCGCCTACGAGTCGCTCAAGGCAAGCAAGCACACCGACATCGTGTTTACCCTGACCTCCTTCCGCACCCTGGACAACAACCGCGCCCAGGCTACCGGTAACCTGACCATTGCAGGCACCACGAAGCCAGTAACTTTTAACGTGGCGACCAGCACAAAACCCGGCCTGGTACAGCTGACAGGCGAAGCGAACATCAAATTCACGGACTTCGGCATCAAACCACCCACAGCACTTTTAGGCACAGTAAAGACCGGCAACGAGCTTAAGCTGAGCTTCAAGGCAAATTTCCAGCCTGTTACTTCTTATTCAAAAAACTAACGAACTCTTAAATACCGAACATCATGAAAAAAATTACTCTTTCCCTGGGCCTGTTGCTTGGTTTAAGCCTGAGCTCTTTTGCGCAGATTACCTTATCGGACCTGCCGTACGCCCGCCCTTACGATAAAAGAGGCCTGAACACCTTCGAAACGCCAAAGCAGGACACCATCGGCTTTGATGGCATTAAAGTAAGACTCGGTGGCGGCTTTGCCCAGCAGTTCCAGGGGCTGAAGCACAAGAACTCGGCCACAGCGCTGATGCAGCAGCAGGGCAACAACGAGGTAAACCTCAACCAACTGATGCCAATCGAGAACGGTTTTAACCTGGCCTCTGCCAACCTGAACCTGGACGTAGTGCTTGCCGACGGTATCCGACTGAACCTGATCACCTACCTGTCATCAAGACACCACTCTGAGGCTTGGGTAAAAGGCGGTTTCATACAGGTGGATAAAGCGGAGTTCCTGAACAGCCCGCTGGTGAATAAACTGATGGAGAACATTACCCTGAAAGTAGGTCACATGGAGATCAACTACGGCGACGCGCACTTCCGCAGAACGGATAACGCCCATGCCCTGCAGAACCCCTTTGTTGGCAACTACATCATGGATGCCTTCACCACAGAGATCGGTGCAGAAGTGATCTACCAATACAAAGGCTTCCTGGCAGTGGGATCCGTTACAGGTGGCGAAGTACAAGGTGGTATCCAGAACCCGGACCAGCGCAAACCTTCTTTCATCGGTAAGTTAGGTTACGACAGCCAGCTGAAAGACGACCTTAGAGTAAGATTAACAGGCTCTGTGTATACAACTGCAGGCTCTGTGCGAAACACGCTCTATGGTGGTGACCGCGCCGGTTCACGTTACTTCCTGGTGATGGACCCTGCTAAAGTTGCAAGTGGCACAGCAGTAACACCTGCTACACACTTTACTTCAGGTCATATTAACCCGGGCCTAACTAACAGCATCACAGCCTTCGTTGTCAACCCCTTCGTGAAGTTCCGCGGACTGGAGTTCTTCGGCAACTTTGAGCAGGCAAAAGGCAAAGGTAGACTGGGCGCAAACGATGAACCAGCAGACCGCACCTGGAGACAGCTAGGCACTGACCTGGTATACCGCTTCGGAAGCAACGAGAACCTGTACGTAGCGGGCCGCTACAATGTAGTGGAAGGACGCCTGGCACCATCTGCTGCCACCCCGAATGTACAGAACAACAGCGTGAACCTGAACAGAGTACAGGTAGGCGGCGGCTGGTTTGTGACTAAGAACATCCTTGCCAAAGCAGAATATGTGAAGCAACAGTACAAAGGCTTCGCTCCAACGGACATCCGCCACGGTGGTGAGTTCAATGGCTTCATGATCGAAGGCGCTATATCTTTCTAATACCCAAATACCATGTTACCTCTAAGTATCTTTCTGGTTGCTGTTTCCATGTTGAGCGCCGTAGTGCTGCCTGAGAAAAAAGAGTTTGTCGTGATCACGGGCAATAGAGTGTCCGTAGCAGCAGGCACTTCACTGGGCAATATAAACTGCGCCTACACCAGCAGCCAGAAAGATACACTAGAGCTAAACAGGCAGATTCCCCAGCGAGACAGACTCAAACTGGCTATACCTGTAAAAGACTTCAACTGTGGCAATATCCTCCTCAACAAGGATTTTGAGAAAACGCTGAATGCCAGCCAGCATCCTTATACAGAAATTGAGGTCGTTTGCCTGAAAAAGGATGGCAAAAATTACAAAGGAAACCTGAACCTGATCGTAGCAGGAAAAACCATTCCGCTTCAGAACGTGACCTTTTATAACTGTGCCGGCAAAGGCGCAAAAAACCTGAAAAGCAACATTTGCCTTAATTTCTCGGAAATAGGCCTGACCACCCCCAAAAAAATGGGCGGCCTGTTAAAAGTAGAAGACGAGCTACAGGTAATGGTGGAACTACAGTTAGCAGAGTGAAACAGGTAACATCCGATTTTTCGAGCAACAGGCAGCCCTTTCGGCTGCCTGTTGCTGTTTTAGCATACTCGAAAAGTGTTTCCCTATGTCATTCTGTCCTAAAATTGAGATTTCAGCAGAAAACGACCTGTCATTATTTCAGTAAAATCACACCATAATACCATTGGTGTACCCTTTGCTAGCTAGTTCGTAGAATTAAAACTAAGGAAAAGACGAGTAAAAGATATGAATTTTAATAACTATACCATCAAAGCCCAGGAGGCCATTCAAAAGGCCACTGAGATAGCAGGCGGCTTCCAGCAACAGGCTATCGAGACCGGGCATATTTTAAAAGCGATACTGGAGACGGACGAGAACGTCACCAGTTTTCTACTCAAGAAACTCAACATCAACGGCAACATCCTGCACAGCAAGCTGGACGAGACAGTCGCAGCTTACCCCAAAGTGAGTGGTGGCAGTCCATACCTGGCAAACGAAGCTGCAGCAGCTCTGCAAAAGGCTACCTCATACCTGAAAGAATTCGGCGACGAGTATGTAGCCATCGAACACATGCTGCTAGGTATACTGGCGGGTCGTGACAAGGTGGCTAGCATTATGAAGGATGTTGGTTTCAATGAAAAAGACCTCAAAAAAGCGATAAAAGAATTGCGCGGCGGCACCAAGGTAACCGACCAGAATGCCGAGGCGAAGTACAACTCGCTCAAGCGCTACGCCCGCGACCTCAACGAAATGGCCCGCAACGGCAAGATCGACCCGGTGATCGGCCGCGACGAAGAGATTCGCCGCGTGCTGCAGATCCTGAGCCGCCGCACCAAAAACAACCCGGTGCTGCTGGGTGAGCCTGGTGTGGGTAAGACTGCCATCGTGGAAGGTTTGGCGCAAAGAATTGTGGCCGGCGACGTGCCGGAAAACCTGAAGAACAAAACGCTGATGAGCCTCGACATGGGTCTGCTGGTAGCAGGCGCCAAGTATAAGGGCGAGTTTGAGGAGCGTCTGAAGGCCGTGATCAAAGAAGTAGTAGATGCCGAGGGCGAGATCGTGCTCTTCATCGACGAGATCCATACCTTGATCGGGGCCGGTGCAGGAGGTGAGAGTGCCATGGACGCCGCCAACCTGCTCAAGCCAGCCCTGGCGCGTGGTGAGCTGCATGCCATCGGTGCGACCACACTGAAGGAATACCAGAAGTACATTGAGAAGGACAAGGCGTTGGAGCGACGCTTCCAGGCCGTGATGGTGGACGAGCCAAGCGTGCAGGACGCCATCTCGATCCTGCGTGGTATTAAAGACAAATACGAAGTACACCACGGAGTGCGAATCAAAGACGATGCGATCATCGCGGCCGTAGAGCTTTCAAACCGTTACATCACCGACCGCTTCCTGCCCGACAAGGCTATCGACCTGATGGACGAGGCGGCGGCCAAGCTGCGCATCGAGATCGACTCGCTGCCGGTGGAGCTGGACGAGATTCAGCGCCGCATCATGCAGCTGGAGATCGAGCGAGAAGCGATTCGCCGTGAGAATGACAAGGATAAAGAAACAGTGCTCTCAAGGGAAATTGCTGACCTGAGCGGCAAGCGCGATGACATGAAAGCCAAGTGGCAGAACGAAAAGCAGATCATCGAGGGCATTCAGAAAGAGAAAGAAAACATCGAGAATTATAAGCTCGAAGCCGAGCAGGCCGAACGCAGCGGCGACTACGGCCGTGTGGCAGAGCTGCGCTATGGCAAAATCCAGGAAGCCGAGGCGAAGCTGAAGGAACTGCAGGAGCAGGTACACCAGATGCAGGGCGAAAACCCGATGCTCAAAGAGGAAGTGAACTCGGAGGACATTGCAGAGATCGTTGCCAAATGGACCGGTATACCGGTGAGCAAGATGCTACAAAGCGACCGGGAGAAACTGCTGAATTTAGAGCAAGAACTGGGTAAGCGTGTGGCAGGTCAGGAAGAGGCGATTGAAGCCATCTCTGATGCGGTACGCAGAAGCCGTGCCGGTATGCAGGACCCGAAACGTCCGATAGGTTCGTTCATTTTCCTGGGTACAACCGGTGTAGGTAAAACCGAGCTGGCCAAGGCCCTGGCTGATTACCTGTTCAACGACGAGAACGCCATGGTGCGCATCGATATGAGTGAGTACCAGGAGCGCCATGCCGTGAGCCGCATGATCGGGGCGCCTCCAGGCTACGTAGGTTACGACGAAGGCGGTCAGCTGACCGAGGCCGTGCGCCGCAAGCCCTATTCGGTCGTGCTGCTCGACGAGATCGAAAAAGCGCATCCGGACGTGTTCAACATCCTGCTGCAGGTATTGGACGATGGCCGCCTGACCGACAGCAAGGGCCGGGTGGTGAACTTCAAGAACACGATCATCATCATGACCTCCAACATCGGCTCGCACATCATCCAGAGCAACTTCGAGACGATGGACGAATTCAACCACGACGAGGTGATCGAGCGCACCAAAGACGAGGTATTCGAACTGCTGAAAAAGTCAGTGAGGCCGGAGTTCCTGAACCGCATCGACGAGCTGGTGATGTTCCGTCCGCTGAGCCGCGGCGACATCCGCAAGATCGTGACGATCCAGTTCGGACACATCCAGGATCGTCTGGACGAAGCAGGTATACGCCTGATTGCCACCGACGAGGTGCTGGACTACCTGGGCGAGCAGGGCTACGATCCGCAGTTTGGTGCCCGCCCGTTGAAGCGTGTGCTGCAGCGCCAGGTGCTCAACGAGCTGTCCAAGGAAATATTGGCCGGTCACATCAACAAAGATTCTGTGGTGGAGGCTGTACTAAGCGACGGACAGATTCGTTTCAACAATGTAGACATCGAATTACCGACCGAAAAGTAAGTTGATTGTGTATAAAGAGTAAAGTTTAGTTGAACAAAAAGGCCTTCCCGTTTGGGAAGGCCTTTTTGTTTTTGAGAACCGCAGGTATAGCGCAGCCGTACCCTACTTCACACCTTATATAACTCTTATACCCATGGATGAATTCATGCAACTGGCAATTGACGAGGCAAAAAAAGGCCGCAACGAAGGCGGTATACCGATCGGCTCGGTGCTCGTGAAAGATGGAAAAGTAGTGGCGACGGGGCACAACAAGCGGGTGCAGGAAAACAACCCCATCCTGCACGGCGAGATGGATTGCCTCAACAATGCCGGCCGCATCGGTTCCTATCGCAACACCGTGATCTACTCCACCCTGATGCCCTGCTACATGTGCGCCGGCACCATCGTGCAGTTCAAGATTCCGAAAGTGATTGTGGGCGAATCGAAGACCTTTGATGGCGCCCGCGAGTTTATGGAGTCGCACGGCGTGGAGGTGGTGGACCTGAACCTGCCCGAGTGCATCGAGATGATGGAGGACTTTATAAAAAAGAAGCCGGAGCTCTGGAATGAGGATATTATGGAGCTGGAGTAAATAGAAATAGAAGCGAATTTAAATTACACTTAAAACATATTTTCATTTATAGGGCTTCCACCGTACAATTTAGACAAATGTATAAAAGCTTTTTTAAGAGAGTTAAGTTCGTCAATACTAAGATCTAATGGAATCTCCACAAGCTTAACGTTTTCATGATCATATTCACCATTAAGGAGAAGGCTACTCCCGATCCCCGAATACCCATCTTTCATATTTAAAACTAACTTATTAAATACTCCCTGACTTTTTTTCAAAGGAATGGATTTAACATTTACAGAATTTATGTACTTAACATCTAGTGCCATAACTAGCGCTAGGATTTGCCTTCCTTCATGTACAATAATCTGTTCATTTAGAAAAAATCTTTCTCTTACTCCTATATCTTCAGTCTTTCCAGTAAATAAGGTAAAATGATACGGCGTAAAATCACTGCCAAACCCAACCTCCATCTTATGGCTACTTGTTGGATTACTTCTAACTTTATCCCTTATATATTCTTTCGTTTCTTCGATGGATTGAGAATAAACAATGTTTACATTTAAAAACGCTATTGCAAAAGTTAATACTCTGTAAAAATTAATCATAGATTAAAAAAATTAAAATTTTATCGAGGACATATTTGTAAAAACAAAAGTTCAATATTTACTCAGTTTGATTCATCTGTTTATTACTTAATGTGCATCAACTAAACCAAGTGCTTTCTAATTCAAGTTACTTCCCGAATGCCTATTTTGCAACCTCAAGTTTCCCAATCAACATGATGAAACGCTTACGCTATACCTTCACCCTGTGCCTCTGCCTATACCTGTTCACAGCTCAGGCTAAAGTCGATACGCTGGTGATCCAGAGTCCTTCGATGCAGAAAACGCTAAAGGCCGGCGTGGTGACGCCTGATGGTTACCAAAAGAAAAAGAACGGACCTTACCCGGTGTTATACCTGTTGCACGGCTACAGCGGCAACTTCAGTAACTGGCTCAAGGTGCCGCCTCAAAAAGACCTCCTCCAGACCATGGCCGACAAATATCAGCTGATCATCGTCACACCCGACGGCGGCTTCAGCAGTTGGTACTACGACAGCCCTGTTGACAAATCAAGCCAGTACGAAACGTTCATCACGCAGGAATTGCGACAAGAGATTGAACGCAGGTATAAGGCTATACCTGACCGAAAAGGCCGTTTTATCTCCGGCCTGAGCATGGGCGGACATGGGGCGCTATACCTGTCTGCACGCCACCCGGAGCTATACCTGGCGGCCGGCAGTATGAGCGGCGCCCTAAACGTGTCACGAAGCGAATCGGAGAGGCTGCTCAAAAGCATAGAGGCCGTTTTGGGGCCGAAGGAGGAGAATTTGGAACGATTCCGCCAGAACTCTATCGTGCACATGGTGCCCCAACTCAAGCAAAGCGGCGTGCACCTGATCATCGACTGCGGTGTGGCGGATATGCTTGTAGAGGACAACCGCGAATTGCACCGCCGTCTGGTGTATGAAAAAGTACCACACGAGTACATAGAGCGTCCCGGCGCGCATACCTGGGCTTACTGGGGCAACGCGCTGGAGTACCATCTGCTGTTTTTCCAGAAAGTGAAAGCAACAGCTGAGCAGCAAGCCCTGAACTAGTTATAACCTATGCTGCCATCTCAGGTACCGGATTTGCCGGATCACCCGGTTCAGGCGTACCCGGGAGATGTCGTAAAACATGGCGACGAACAGGAGACCGGCCGGCACAAAGAAGATGCGGTGCTTCAGCATGGGGTATAGGTAACCACCCGCCACAGCTCCTGCCAGGAAGAAAAAGATGATGACCAGGCGGAGCGTGATCCGTTGCTGAAGCCCCTGCTTCTGCTCTGGTGTTGCGTGGGTAGCGGCGGCCAGGTCAATCCCCAGGTCGGTGAATATCCCTGTCAGGTGGGTGGTGCGCACGACCGAGCCGGAGACCATGGAAACCAGGCTGTTTTGCAGTCCCATGGCAAAGAGCAGGCTACCGGCAAACACTTCCTGCATCGCGGTGCTCCCGTCGTAGTGGCTGCCATAGACTGCATTCAAGATGAGTATAATGATCTCTATCAGGATCGGGACGGTGTAGGCAAACACCTGGTTGCGCCCGATCCGGCCGATAATAATGCTCGTAGTGAAAGCGCCCAACAAGAAGAGGAACATCCAGAGGCCGATGATGCGGACCAACCGGAAATCGCCCGCCGCCAGGCTTTCGGCAAAATAAGCTGCATGCCCTGTCACATTTGTGGTCAGCACGGCAAAGGCGAGCAGACCGGCTATGTTCACAAAGCCTGCTATGAGGCAAAGCAGTGCTGCCAACTTGATATTATGCCTGAAATTGCGCCGCCGTCCAATGTGCCGTAACATAGGTATAGGAATTTACTTAAACTCCGGTATCACCTGTAGGCAAACGGGCTTCGCCACTGCCACTTCATGCCCGTCCGGCACTACACGACCCGTTATTTTGCCTACTTTAAAAGACACGATGTTGGCCCAGGGACTGTTACTCCATATCATATTTATTGACGAAGTCGCGCCTCACCTTGTCTCCTTTCCGAACGAAAGGCCTGATAATCAGACGGGTGCCGTTTTCATAGGTAAAGAACCGGTATACCCAGTTGCTCAGCACCACCAACTTGTTCCGGAAGCCCACCAGTGCCATCACGTGCACAAACAGCCAGGTCATCCAGGCAAAGAAGCCTCCGAGGTGGATGTTACCGGGCAGGTCAGCTACCGCCTGGTTACGGCCGATGATCGCCAGCGAGCCCTTGTCAACGTATTCAAACTCCTCCATCTCCTCACCTTTGATCAGGCGTTTCAGGTTCTTGGACAGCAGTTTGCCCTGCTGTATAGCCGGTTGTGCTACGCCAGGGTGCCCTTTCGGCCACTTATCGGTTTTCATAAAGGCGATGTCTCCGATCGCGAAAATATTATCGAAGCCCAGCACCTGATTGTAGCGATTCACGTGTATACGCCCACGCTCCACAGCCTCTGCCGGCAATCCGTCAATCAGGGCGCCCTGCACACCAGCGGCCCATACCAGTGTCTGCGTTTGTATCTTCTCCCCACCTTTTATGGTGGCCACATAGCCATCGTAGCCTTCTACCAGCGCATTCAGCTTTACAATGATGCCCATGTCCTGCAGGTATTTCAGCGTCTTCTTACTCGACTCCGGTGACATGGGCGGCAGCACCCGGTCCATACCTTCTACCAGGAAGATGTTCATTCTGCTGAAGTCCACGCCCGGGTAGTCGGTAGGCAGGATGTGCTTACGCATTTCGGCCAGGGCGCCAGCGGTCTCCACACCTGTTGGTCCGCCTCCCACAATCACGAAATTGAGCAGGCTCTGCTGCAGTTCGGGGTCAGCGGTCATGCTGGCCTGCTCAAAGCACTGGAACAGGTGACTGCGCAGATTCAGGGCGTGCGGCACCTGTTTCAACGGGAAAGCGTTTTTCTTCACCTCCTCGTTGCCGAAGTAGTTTGTTTTGGTACCGGTGGCTATTACCAGGTAGTCGTAGGACAGGTCGCCCACCAGCGTATGGACCGTCTTGGCGATGGGGTTGACACTATTTACTTTCACCAGTCTGAAGTGGAAATCATCAAACTTGTCGCTGCCGAACATCTTGCGGAGCGGCTCGGCAATAGAATCTGGTTCCAGACCGGCCGTGGCTACCTGGTAAAGGAGCGGCCAGAAACCGTGGTAGTTCTGGCGATCGAGCATGACCACCTGAAAATCTTTGCCTTTCAGCCGCTGGGCCACGTTTATGCCCCCAAATCCACCGCCGATGATCACGACGCGGGGCTTGGTGGTGTCAGGTATATTGAGTGATAATTTATCTATATCAAGCATAAAGAGATCTGATTTAACTGTTAGAAGTCAATACATGTAACATGCACCCGCAGGTCAGTTCAGTATACGTTTTTTTCTATATGGAGGAGTAACGCAACCTGCTGATGTTGGTTGTTTCTGATGCAATTTAACCAAACTGCCAGCCTAAAAAAAGCCCGTCCCAGGTATAGCTATACCTGGGACGGGCTCCTGTAAATTTTGATTGATTACTTCTTGCTATTGAACTCTCCGTTTCGGAGCATGTCGAGCAGTTTGATGATCGCGAACGGACTGACGGTCGGGAACATATTCCGTTGTTCCTGTCGCTGCACCTGCTGCATATTCCAGGCCCGGAAATTGGCGCCGCCGTCCATCGGCGTTGTGCTGAAGAGCTCCTCCAGCCGTTTAGGGTCGAGGTTGCGCATCGCAATGGCCATCCCGTCGTCGGGCAGCTTCACAGCCAGCACGGCCTCCTTGAAATCGCGCTCCGTAGGCCACGGAAACACGGTTACCTCAGGCAGCTGCGTAGGGTCTTCCTGCATCTGCATGATGATGGAGTAGCTCTGGCTCTGGTAGTTCTGCGGTATTTTCAGGTACTGCTTTTTGTAACCGATGGCACTGAACACCACGCTGTCGCCGGTGAGCACGGGTACCGAGAAGAAGCCATAAGAGTTGGTCTGCGTGCCGCGGCTGGTCTTAGGCACAAACACGTTCACGCCTGCCACGCCATAGAGGCTGTCGCCGATGGTAACGAATCCGGTCAGTTGCACCACCCGTTTGTGGCCCTGGGCTGCCGCCTCGTTGGGCGCTCCCATTATCAGGAAAGCAAAAAGGGTCAAAGGCAACAGAAAGCCGATGGCGCCTTTATTTGTAAGTAGTAGTTTTTGTAAATCGGGCATCATGTAGTACAATAATACTTCATATAATTTTATTATAGCAGCTTTTGGCTAATTTTGTTCCGATACGCTTTCAATTATGAGGCTCAAACACTTCAGTCTTACCTTCGGCGAGCAGGTTTTAAAGGCGCTGGCAGACGACTCGCGGCTACGCATGCTGCACCTGATCCTGCGCAACAAGGAGATGTGCACCTCAGACCTGGAGCATGTACTGGACTTCACCCAGACTAAAACGTCGCGTCACCTGGCCTACCTCCGCAACGCCGGGCTGGTAACGCCCCGCAAGCTCGACCAGTGGGTGTACTACTCATTAAAGGAAGAAGCATCCGATTTCGTTCAACAGATCTTCACATACCTGAACCGCGACGCCCTCCTGCAAAAAGATCAGGAAACCTACCGCATCCTGTACTCTAACCGCGAACTGGCCGTTAACCGCATGCAGACCCGCCGCTGGACGGAGAGTTAACGCTTATAAGACAGGGTTTTAGTTCATTGGTTTAAACAGCGGTATAGAACTTTTAGTATAATTAACCTGTCGCTGCTGCACATATTTTTTTAAACATACCGCCCGCCAAGTCGTTTCTATAAACCTGACACCCGATTATGAAACCTTACAAACACATATTCTTTGACCTCGACCACACCCTGTGGGACTTTGAGAAAAACTCCGAGGAGACGCTCTATACCTTATACCACGAGTTTGGCCTGGCTGAATATGAAAAGCTCTTTGACCGCGACTCCTTTTACAAGAAGTACAAGTTCGTGAACCACCTCCTCTGGGACCTCTACAACAAAGGCAAAATCGACCAGAAGGAACTGCGTGAAGCCCGCTTTATAAAGACGCTGACTGGACTCGGGCTGGAGCCGCACCAGGTGCCGGCAGGTATATCCGAAGCCTATACCGATCTGTGCCCGCAGAAGACGGCGGTGTTCCCTCATACCTTCGAAGTACTCGACTACCTGAAACCGAAGTACGGCCTCCACATCATCACCAACGGGTTCAAGGATGTGCAGTACATTAAAATGAATGGCTCCAGGCTGACAGATTACTTCGGGGAGATCGTAACTTCAGAGTGCTGCGGGTATAAGAAGCCCGACAAACGCATTTTTGAACATGCCCTGGACCGTATTCAGGTGCGCTCTGAAGACTGTTTGATGATCGGCGACAACCTGGAGTGCGACATCGACGGGGCCCGGCTTGCAGGTATGGATCAGGTTTTCTTTAACCCGGAGAAGACCAAAAGCAAGCTCTCTCCTAAACCTACCTACCACATCCACTGCCTGAGCGAACTGCAGGCTATGTTATAGCAAAGCTATACCTGTTGCAGGCCGGAAAATAAAATAATTCGCCTTACCTTTGTATAGAAGACTGCCCCGCGTAGTCTGTCGAATGTCTTATTCTGAATCTGTAAAATATCAAAAAGATGGCAACAGGATTTTTTAGAGTACCAACACCAGTCAACGAACCTGTAAAATCGTACGCACCGGGCTCGCCGGAGCGTGAGGAACTGCAGCGCACTTATAAAGAACTTAAGTCAAAAGAGATCGATGTGCCCATGTACATCGGTGGCGACAAGGTATACACGGATAAAAAGAAGCCGATGCTTCAGCCGCACGACCACCAGCACATTCTGGGTCATTTCAGTGAAGGCGATGCGTCCCACGTGGAACAGGCGATCAACGCGGCGCTTGCCGCACGCGAAGAGTGGGCTGCCATGGGCTGGGAGCACCGTCTGAGCATTTTCCTGAAGGCTGCTGAATTATTGGCCGGCCCTTGGAGAGCGCGCATGAACGCGGCCACTATGCTGGGCCAGTCGAAGAGCGTCTACCAGGCTGAAATTGACTCTGCCTGCGAACTGATCGACTTCCTTCGCTTCAATGCACAGTATGCAACGGAGATCTATCACATGCAGCCGGAGTCTTCTCCGGGCGTATGGAACCGCATGGAGCACCGTCCGCTGGAGGGCTTTGTGTTTGCCCTAACGCCATTCAACTTCACAGCCATCGCCGGCAACCTGCCAGCTTCTGTAGCCATGATGGGCAACGTAGTAGTATGGAAGCCTGCCAACACGCAGGTATACGCCGCCCAGATGATCATGGAGCTGCTCCGCGAAGCTGGCCTTCCGGATGGTGTGATCAACCTGGTGTATGTAGACGGCCCGACGGCTGGCGATGTAATTTTCAACCACGCTGATTTTGCGGGTATCCACTTCACAGGCAGCACCGGCGTTTTCCAGAACATTTGGAAAACAATCGGAAACAACATCCATAAATACAAAACATACCCGCGCATTGTAGGTGAAACAGGCGGCAAGGACTTTATCGTGGCGCACAGCTCTGCCGACGCCAAGCAGGTAGCGACTGGTATCGTTCGTGGTGCTTTCGAATACCAGGGCCAGAAATGCTCCGCTGCTTCGCGCGCCTACATCCCAAGCAACCTGTGGGAAGACGTGAAGAACTACGTAGTGGAAGACCTGAAGACCTTTAAAATGGGTCCGCCGGAAGATTTCTCTAACTTCATCAACGCGGTGATCGATGAGAAGTCATTCGACAAAATTGCCAGGTACATCGACAACGCAAAGGAAAGCAACGAGGTAGAGATCATCGCTGGTGGTAACTACGACAAGTCAAAAGGCTATTTTATTGAGCCAACGGTGTTGTTGTCGCACAACCCGCAGTACATCACTATGTGCGAAGAGATCTTCGGTCCGGTTATCTCGATCTACGTGTACGACGAGAACAATTTCGAAGAGACACTGGAACTGGTTAACTCTACTTCGCCATACGCTCTGACAGGCGCTATCTTCAGCCGCGACCGTTATGCAGCTGAGTTTGCTACGAAAAAGCTGGTGAATGCGGCTGGTAACTTCTACATCAACGACAAGCCAACCGGCGCCGTGGTAGGACAGCAGCCATTCGGTGGCGCCCGCGCTTCCGGTACAAACGACAAAGCCGGCTCGATGCTGAACCTGCTGCGTTGGGTGTCTGCCCGCTCAATCAAAGAGACGTTCGTAACGCCAACTGACTACCGCTACCCGTTCCTGGGTGAGAATAAATAAGGTATAGCATATACCTGAAACAGGAAGCACCACGCTCGAAAGGGCGTGGTGCTTTTGTATTTAGGCTTTCCATTTACATGACGCGAACGCGCCCGCTCCTACCTTAAAATATCTCCACCTATGTTTAAACACACACCCTGCTATACCTGAGGCCCTCTCACCGAACGATTCAATTTTGAGCGTCATAAGCTTTACAAATGGCACAAAACACAGGAATTGCATTCATACCGGCTGATAATCCTTTAGAACAATTTTAAACGCTATTTACATTGGATATAGTCTTTTGATTGTTGGCTATTTATACCTAATTTTGCTCCCAAATTTCAAGCAAGCATAACAGCAATATGGAAACTACTGATACTCAGTATCTACCGTCGGATTACCTCCCTATTTTGATACAATTTGCGGCAGCGCTCGGCTTCGTTATTTTCGCGCTGGTGGTGACCCATTTACTGGGCCCGAAGAGAAAAAGTGAGGTAAAGGACAATCCCTGGGAAAGTGGTGTGGAGTCAGTGGGCGATGCACGCACACCGATCTCCTACAAGTACTTCCTCACGGCCATCCTGTTCGTGCTGTTCGATATTGAAATTATCTTCATGTACCCTTGGGCAGTGAACTTCCGCGAATTCGGTCTGGAGGGCTTCCTGCCAATGATGTTGTTCCTGGGCGTAATCCTGACTGGCTTCTTCTACGAAATCAAAAAAGGGATTCTCAAGTAGTTGGGCACCATTAAACTTAAATAGGGTAAACGGTGTTTTTGCAAGGGTAAACGCAGATTAAAACCTAGAATTTAGAAGACATGAGCGAATTAAATAAAGATATAAACATGGCAGAGGCACCAGAAGGCCATAGCGGTGCTGGTTTCTTTGCTACTTCCTTTGAGAAAGTGATTGGTCTGGCCCGTGCGAACTCGCTTTGGCCATTGCCTTTTGCCACTTCCTGCTGCGGTATCGAGTTCATGGCCACCATGGGCGCTACCTACGATATCTCCCGCTTTGGCTCGGAGCGCCCAAGCTTCTCCCCACGTCAGGCAGATATTCTCCTGGTAATGGGTACCATCGCCAAGAAAATGGGGCCGGTAGTGAAGCAGGTATACGAGCAGATGGCCGAGCCGAAATGGGTTGTGGCCGTTGGCGCCTGCGCTACCTCTGGCGGTATTTTTGACTCGTACTCTGTGCTGCAAGGTATAGACCGCGTGGTGCCAGTGGACGTGTACGTGCCGGGCTGCCCGCCAAGACCGGAGCAGATTCTGGACGGCCTGATGCGTGTGCAGGATTTGGCGAAAAACGAATCACTACGCCGCCGCAACTCTCCTGAGTACCAGGCGCTTTTGGCTTCTTACAACATTAAATAAGCAGCATGGAGCTTACGAACGAAAACGTACTCGGTAAACTGATAGCCCAGTTCGGTGAAGAGAACATCTTCGATGCCTATAACCCGGATGGGATCATGACCATCACCACTACGCGTGAGAACATCATTGCTCTGATCCAATTCCTGTATGACGACAAGGACCTGCAGATTCAGTTCCTGACGACCATGGCAGGCATTCACTTTCCGGACCACAAGGGCAAGGAGTTGTGCATGATGTACCAGTTGCATAGCCTGCGTCACAATTACCGGCTGCGCATCAAGGTGTTTGTGCCTGCAGAAGACCCGGTATTGCCGACGCTGACCAACATCTACGCGGCTGCCAACTGGATGGAGCGTGAGGCCTATGACTTCTACGGTTTCATCTTTACCGGTCACCCGAACCTGATCCGCATCCTCAACATCGAGGAGATGGAGTACCACCCGATGCTCAAGCAGTATCCGCTGGAAGACCAGACAAGGGAAGACAAAATCGATACTTATTTCGGACGCTAAGCCAGATAAACCACTATGGCTACTGATAATAAAACAGCTGATACTGATCAGTTACAGGAATTCCGCGACAACCGCGACCTGAAGCTGCAGGACAAGAAGAACGAGAACCTGACGACCCTGAACCTGGGTCCGACGCACCCGGCCACTCACGGTATCTTCCAGAACATCCTACAGATGGACGGGGAAGTGATCATGGACGCCGTGCCGACCATCGGGTACATTCACCGTGCTTTCGAAAAGATCGCCGAGCGCAGGCCGTTCTACCAGATTACGCCACTCACCGACCGCATGAACTACTGTTCGTCCCCTATCAACAACATGGGGTACCACATGACGGTGGAGAAGCTTCTGGGTATCGAGATCCCAAAGCGCGCGCAGTACATCCGCGTGATCATGATGGAGCTGGCCCGTATTTCCGACCACCTGATCTGTAACTCGATCCTGGGTGTGGACTCCGGCGCCTTCACCGGCTTCCTGTACGTGATGCAGGAGCGTGAGCACATTTACGACATTTACGAAGAGGTTTGCGGTGCCCGTCTGACGACTAACATGGGTCGTATCGGCGGCATGGAGCGTGACCTTTCCCCTAAAGCCTTGCATCTGATCGGTGAGTTCCTGAAGCGCTTCCCGAAGGTATGGGCCGAGTTCGAGAAAATGCTGACCCGTAACCGTATCTTCATCGACCGTACGGTAGGCGTAGGTGCTATCACAGCAGAGCGTGCCTTGAGCTACGGTTTCACAGGACCTAACCTGCGTGCCACCGGCGTTGACTACGACGTGCGCGTAATGAACCCTTACTCTTCTTACGACGATTTCGAGTTCGAAATTCCGGTTGGCGAGAAAGGCGACACGTATGACCGCTACCTGGTGCGCAACGAGGAGGTATGGCAGAGCTTGAAGATCATTGAGCAGGCTTACAAAAACCTGCCGGAAGGTTCTTACCACGCCGACGCACCACACTACTACCTGCCTCCAAAGCAGGAGGTATACACCAGCATGGAAGCGCTGATCTATCACTTCAAAATCGTGATGGGTGAGATTGACGCTCCTAAAGGCGAGGTATACCACAGCGTGGAAGGCGGCAACGGCGAGCTTGGTTTCTACCTGGTAAGCGACGGTGGCAGAACGCCATACCGTCTGCACTTCAGAAGGCCTTGCTTCATTTACTACCAGGCATATACCGAAATGATTGTGGGCGGTCAGCTGGCCGACGCCATCCTGACGCTGAGTAGCCTGAACGTGATTGCCGGCGAACTCGACGCATAATACAGTATTTTATAAATCATCTAACACCGGCTACTGGCCGGTGACATTTACAAAGATGGCAGAGACTATAAACGCATTTAAGTTTTCTGATAAAGGCCTTGCTGAGATTCAGCGCTACATCAGTCATTACCCGGAAGGACGCCAGAAGTCTGCCCTGTTGCCAGCCCTGCACGTAGCGCAGGCTGAAAACAACGGCTGGGTGAGCCCTGAAGCGATGGACGCGATTGCCGAAATCCTGAACATACAGCCAATCGAGGTATACGAGGTGGCCACCTTCTATACCATGTTCAACCTGAAGCCGGTTGGCAAGCACGTGTTGGAAGTATGCCGCACGGGCCCTTGCTGCCTGCGCGGTGCCGACCAGATGATCGAGACGCTGAAACAGAAGCTCAACATTGAAGAAGGTGAGACAACGGCTGACGGCATGTTTACCCTGAAGCCGGTGGAATGCCTGGCTTCGTGCGGAACAGGCCCGATGCTGCAGGTGCGCGAAACCTACTACGAGAACATCGACAGCGAAGAAGCGGTGGACCAGTTCCTGGAGATGATGCGCAACAAAGAGGTGGAAACGCCTGAGTGGAAGAAATAGCTTAGCAGGACTTTGTGACAAAAGACTACCAGACAAAAGACTTCTATACCTGAAAGAGTCCTTTGTCCTTTGTCAAAAATTCCTTTGTCAAAATAAAAACAAAGGCTAATACCAGCAACGGTAGCTGCCAACTTAGACATCCTGTAACAATGGGAATCAAGATATTAACCGAACATATTAACGTACCTGGTATCGAAACCCTGGAGGTGTATCGCAAGCATGGCGGCTACCGCTCGGTAGAGAAAGCCCTGAAGACGATGACTCCGGACGAGGTAGTGGAAGAAGTGAAGACATCGGGCCTGCGTGGTCGTGGTGGCGCTGGCTTCCCGGCCGGTATGAAGTGGAGCTTCCTGGCCAAACCGGAAGGTATTCCGCGCTACCTGGTATGCAACGCCGACGAATCGGAGCCGGGTACTTTCAAGGACCGTGTGTTCATGGAGAAAAACCCGCACGCCCTGATCGAAGGTATGATCACATCCAGCTATGCGCTGGGTGCGAACACATCCTACATTTATATACGTGGTGAGTTGTTGTTCATCCTGCGCATCCTGGAGAAAGCGATCGCTGAGGCATACGCAGCCGGTTTGCTTGGCAAGAACATCCTGGGCTCAGGCTACGACCTGGACCTGCATGTGGCGCCGGGTGGTGGTGCGTATATCTGCGGTGAGGAAACAGCCCTGTTAGAATCCTTGGAAGGCAAGCGTGGCAACCCGCGCAACAAGCCGCCATTCCCAGCGGTGAAAGGTCTGTTCCAGTCGCCGACGGTAGTAAACAACGTGGAAACCATCGCGTCTGTGCCATGGATTGTGAACAACACGGGCGCAGAGTACGCCAAAATAGGTATAGGCCGTAGCACAGGTACCAAACTGATCTCTGCCAGCGGTAACATCAACCGTCCGGGCGTATACGAAATCGAGCTAGGTGTTCCGGTGGAGGAGTTTATCTACTCTGACGAATACTGCGGCGGCATCTGGAAAGGCAAGCAACTGAAGGCGGTAGTGCCGGGCGGTTCTTCTGTTCCGATTCTGCCAGCAAACCTGATTATGAAAACAGCTGCAGGCGAAGACCGCCTGATGACCTACGAATCGCTGTCTGACGGTGGTTTTGTGAGCGGCTCTATGCTGGGTTCAGGTGCCTTTATCGTGTTCGACGAGGACCAGTGCATCGTGCGTAACACGTGGAACTACGCCCGTTTTTATCACCACGAGTCATGCGGACAGTGCAGCCCTTGCCGCGAAGGTACAGGCTGGATGGAGCGCGTGCTGCACCGCATCGAGCATGGCCACGGCCATCAGCAGGACATCGACCTGTTGGTAAGCGTAGCCAAGCAGATTGAAGGTAACACCATTTGCCCACTGGGTGATGCGGCAGCCTGGCCAGTAGCCAGCGCGATTCGTCACTTCCGTGAGGAGTTCGAGTGGCACATCAAGCACCCGCAAGAGGCAATAGCTCCGGGGGCGGTGTACAGAGGACAGTTAGCAGCAGCTACTGTATAATTTAAAGTTAAATTAACTGCCCGCTATACGTTGGTTGGCGAGCTTTGAATAAAATTAAGATGGCTAAAATAACATTTGACGGCATCGAGGTAGAGGTTGAAGATGGAACCACCATCCTGCAGGCCGCCCGTAAGATCGGTGGTGATGTAGTGCCTCCTGCCATGTGTTTTTATACCCCGCTGAAAGGCAGTGGCGGTAAGTGCCGCGTGTGCCTGGTAAAGGTAACACAGGGTTCTGCCCGCGACCCACGTCCTATGCCGAAACTGGTTGCTTCGTGCATCACGCCGGTTCAGGATGGTATGGTGGTGGAAAACACGACTAACGAAGACGTACTCAACGCCCGCAAAGGCATCGTGGAGATGCTGCTGATCAACCACCCACTGGATTGCCCTATTTGTGACCAGGCTGGTGAGTGTGACCTGCAGAACCTGTCGTACGAGCACGGTGTGAGCGCTACCCGCTACGAAGAACCGCGTCGTACTTTCGATAAAGTAGACCTGGGTCCTTACATTCAGCTGCACATGACGCGCTGCATCCTTTGCTACCGCTGTGTGTATACTGCCGACCAGATCACAGACAAGCGCGTGCATGGCGTACTAGGCCGTGGCGACGCAGCTGAGATCGGTACTTACATCGAGAATGTGATCGACAACGATTTCTCCGGTAACGTAATTGATGTGTGCCCGGTGGGAGCTCTGACAGATAAGACATGGCGCTTTAAAAACCGTGTGTGGTTCACAAAACCGTTGAACGCACACCGCGACTGCCCTACCTGCAGTGGTAAAGTTACCCTGTGGTCACGTGGCGATCAGGTGCTGCGCGTAACGGCCCGCAAGGACGAATACGCCGAGGTGGAGGAGTTCATCTGCAACACCTGCCGTTTCGACAAAAAAGAGGTGAGCGACTGGACCATCGAAGGCCCGCGCAACATCGACAGGGGTTCTGTTATTTCGGCTAATCACTACGAACTGCCAGTAGTGAATGTGCCGATTGTGCCGAACCTTCCTAAATCTACTGTTAAAAAAATGCCAACGGAATAAAGCATGGATTCTGTACTTCTGATATACAAAGGCATCTACATTCTGGCCATTTTCGGTATTTCGTTACTGATTGCGACCTACTCGACTTACTTTGAGCGTAAAATCGCCGCTTTTATTCAGGACCGTGTGGGCCCGAACAGAGCAGGTCCGATGGGTTTGCTGCAGCCGCTGGCCGATGCGGGTAAACTGTTCTTCAAAGAAGAATTTATACCTGCCAAAGCGAACAAAATGCTCTTTATCCTTGGGCCAGGTATAGCGATGCTGGTGGCAGCTATGTCAAGTGCGGTTATTCCGTTCGGTGACACGCTAATTTTAGGCGAGACATCGTTTGACCTGATTGCCATTGACGTGAACATCGGTATACTCTACATTTTTGGTGTGGTGTCGCTGGGTGTGTACGGTCTGATGATTGGTGGTTGGGCTTCGAACAACAAGTTCTCGCTGCTGGGTGCTATCCGTGCCGCGTCGCAGAACATCTCGTACGAACTGGCCATGGGACTGTCGCTGATTGCGGTGCTGATGCTGAGCGGCTCTCTGTCGCTGAAAGTAATTGCAGAACAGCAAACCGGCTTTAACTGGAACATCTGGTACCAGCCGTTAGGCTTCCTGATTTTCCTGATCTGCGCCTTTGCTGAGACGAACAGAACACCATTCGACTTACCAGAATCGGAAGCTGAACTAATTGGCGGTTACCACACGGAGTACAGCTCGATGAAACTAGGTATGTACCTGTTTGCGGAATATATCAACATTTTTGTGGTATCAGCTGTGATGTCCACGCTGTACTTCGGTGCGTATAATTTCCCGTTCATGGAGAACCTGCGCAATACGTTTGATGATCCTGTGCTGGGCAACAACGTAGTGACGATCATAGGTGTTGCGGTGATGTTTGCCAAGATCTTTGCTTTCATCTTCTTCTTCATGTGGGTACGCTGGACATTGCCGCGTTTCCGCTACGACCAGTTGATGAAGCTGGGCTGGAACATCCTGATCCCGCTGGCAATTCTGAATATCCTGCTTACGGGCGGTGGCATTCTAATCTACGAATATTTTACAAACGGATAACGACATTTGAATGCTGCTGGGCCACGCGCTGTTATAGACAGACGGCATAGTCAGCAATCATAATCGAGATACAATGGAACCATTATCAAATAGAAGTAAGAACGTAGCGCAGAAGGAGATGACCCTCTCTGAGCGCATGTACCTGCCTGCAATCGCGCAAGGTTTGGGCATTACGATAAAGCACTTCTTCAAGAAGAAAGCAACGATAAACTACCCGGAGGAAACACGTCAGCGTAGCGACGTATGGCGCGGTTTGCACGTGCTGAAGCGCGACGAAAACGGTGCTGAGCGTTGCACGGCCTGTGGCCTGTGCGCCGTGGCCTGCCCTGCCGAAGCCATTACGATGACGGCTGGGGAGCGCAAGAAAGGCGAAGAGCACCTGTACCGCGAGGAAAAGTACGCCGTGACCTACGAGGTAAACATGTTGCGCTGTATTTTCTGCGGACTCTGCGAAGAGGCTTGCCCGAAAGCGGCGATCTTCCTGCAGGACGACAAACTTGCGCCAGCCCGTTACGAGCGCGAAGAATTTATTTACGGCAAAGACCGTCTGGTAGAACCGTTAAAAACCACTGAAACCAAATAATCTGATGACAGAAAGTCTGTTTTTCTTCTTTGCTTCGCTGACGCTGCTTTGCGCCATCATGGTTGTGATTTCAAAAAACCCCGTGTACAGCGTTATTTTCCTGATTCTAACATTCTTCACCATTTCAGCACACTACATCCTGCTGAATGCCCAGTTTCTGGCAGCAGTGAACATTATCGTTTATGCAGGTGCCATCATGGTACTCTTCCTGTTCGTTCTGATGTTCATCAACACAGGTAAAAATGTGGAAGGAACCATTAAGCGAAATGTGCTGGCCAAAATAGCAGGTACAGTGGCGGGCGGTTTGCTGTTTACAGTTGTAGTAGCCGCTCTGAAAGATGTGACGCTCGGTCACCCGGATCCTGCGACGTACAATTCGCAGGTAGGTATGGTGGAAAACCTGGGCAAAGTGCTCTTCACGAAATACATGCTGCCATTCCAGTTAGTAGCCGTGCTGTTTTTAGTATCCATGGTAGGTGCCGTGATGATTGGTAAGCGGGAAACGGGAGAACAGAACTTCTAATTGAGGTATAGCTTAAGAGATAGAGAAAGCCAGTGCTGAGAAGTGCTGGCTTTTTTGTTACTCCACACTCAACATCACCTCCAACAACTCCGACCCGCCCCTATCATCATCTGATACTACCACCAGCCGATACCTGCCCTTTCCTTCCCGCTTCTGCACCACCATGGATTCCGCTTTGCCTGTATAGGGAGTGCCATCAGCTTGCAGAATAGGCGTTGTGGGAATCTGTAGCGTGTCTTGCTTGCCGACCCACGTGAAAGGGATATAACCGATGTAACTGCCGAGCACTTCGCCGTCCGCGTAGGCATTGTTGGTGTCTTCCAGGGAAGCGGTGAAAAACAACTTGTCGTCATAGACATAGGCGCCTGAAAAGCCGGCCTGCATATTTTTTAGGCCCGGAAGGCGGAAGTAACTGATCTCAGATTGCGGCAGTTGCGTTCCGTTTTCTCCCAACAGAAAAGGTATAAACTCCGACAGACGGTAAGAAATCAGGACGTTCTGGCCTGTGCCGATGGCGCGCTGCAACAGGTATAGCTTGCCATGACCTGCCGCTACACCTTCAATGTTGAGCAAACTTCCGCCCAAGGTATCCGCTTCCTGCTCGAGTTGTTGATAGAGTTTGTCAAGATCGATTGTTCTGGCGCTGTGTACCCCCGCTCCTTCCCGGCAGATGTCATCGCCGCAGATGTTGTAGAGGTAGGCTTTGCGGCGGGCGGGCGCTGAGCCGGAACCCATCATCAACAGGTATGGCTTGCCCTGGTGCTGCAGGAGCGTCAGACCTTCCAGGTCTACTTTTTCATCTTTGGCAATCCGGCCACTGCCAAAACCCGTCGTGTCAAAAATAGCCTCCTGCGATTCCAACCGAAAGTCTTTATCCAGGCGGTACAGGTAAGGTGAATCATCTCCGACAACGTAGTAGTGGTCGCCCAACATCTCGAGGCCCGAGGCAGAAGGCACGTTGTCATAGTGCAAAGTTTGTGTAATGTTAGCTTTCATAGTGCGTTCAGGTAGAGCGGACTCGCTGCTTAAGAGAGCGGAAGGCTGCTGGCAGGAGAGCAACGGCAAAGACAGCAGGGCGAAGTATAAGAAACCAAAATATCGATTCATAGAAATTGAACACAAAATAAGGTATAGCAGCGGTGGCTTTATTGAGAACGAACGCATGAAGAGCATCCATCGATAGCCATACAAGTTTACAAAAACCAATTTAGCCAGTGAATTTATACCTACGCAAAAGCCCGCGCAAGGTATAGAACAAGCCATAACACCGGGCACCAGACAGCTTTAAAAATATAAATCTTTTGGGAAGACTACATTTGACGAAATCCACCTAAGAAGATTAGAAATATGTTATGGATTTTACAAAAATGGGGATAACTTTGCGACTTGATTCCAGAATTGTAATTTACCAGTAATACGTTCAGCCACTCAGACGATGAACCAAATGCCTGATGTAATCAGAACCATCCCGCTAGAATTTTACCTCTACTTCAGCACGGCCCTGTTCGCCATTGGTGTGATCGGGGTTCTTACTAGACGAAACGCTATTGTCATTTTCATGTGTGTAGAGCTGATGCTCAACGCTGTGAACCTCCTGATGGTCGCGCTGTCGTCTTACCGCTCTGACCCGAACGGACAAATCTTTGTGTTCTTCATCATGGCAGTGGCAGCGGCAGAAGTAACGGTTGGTCTGGCCATCATCGTGATGATTTACCGCAATATCCGCTCGACTGATGTGCAACTGATGAACTACCTGAAGTGGTAGCCGCGCACCTAATTAATCTGAATAGCTTAACTAAATCATACGCTAAATGCAAGAAGTAGTAATGCCCTTCAACAACCAGGAAATGGCGCTGCTGTGTTTGCTTGTTCCGCTCCTGCCGTTCATCGGCTTTCTGATTAACGGACTTGGCAACCGCAAATTGCCCAAGGCCCTTGTAGGTCTGCTGGGCTCCGGCACGGTGCTGGCCTCGTTCCTGATCTCGGTATACTTGTTCATCGACTTCACTTCCAATGGCAGCCGCCCTTACATCGTCGACCTCTACAACTGGTTCACGGTAGGTAGCCTCGAGATCGGTTTCTCGTTCATGATTGACCAGCTCACCCTGCTGATGTTGCTGATGGTGACAGGTATAGGTTTCCTGATCCATGTGTACTCGGCCGGTTACATGAGCCACGACGAAGGTTACGGCAAGTTCTTCGCCTACCTTAACCTGTTCATGTTCTCGATGCTGGTGCTGGTGATGGGCTCTAACTACGTGATGATGTTCGTGGGCTGGGAAGGCGTGGGCCTCTGCTCATACCTGCTGATCGGCTTCTGGAACAAGAACCACAACTATAACAACGCCGCCAAGAAAGCCTTTATCATGAACCGTATCGGTGACCTGGGCTTCCTGTTGGCTATCTTCCTGATCTTCATCACTTTCGGCAGCGTGAGCTTCCCGGAGGTGTTCCTGTCTGCCTCGCAGATGTCGGGCCTGACCGACAGTGGTGTGATGATTGCCATTACCATGCTGCTATTTGTAGGCGCGATGGGTAAAAGTGCACAGTTGCCGCTCTTTACGTGGCTTCCGGATGCGATGGCGGGTCCTACACCGGTTTCTGCCCTGATCCACGCCGCTACCATGGTGACGGCAGGTATCTACATGGTGATTCGTTCGAATGTGCTTTATGTGCTGGCCCCGACTACCATGGAGTTTATCGCCATCATTGGTCTGATAACTGCCCTGGTGGCCGCTACCATTGGCTTGGCACAGAATGACATCAAGAAAGTATTGGCTTACTCTACCGTTTCGCAGTTGGGCTTTATGTTCCTGGCGCTGGGTGTGATGGCCTTCTCTTCTTCTATCTTCCACGTACTCACACATGCTTTCTTCAAAGCATTGCTGTTTTTGGGTGCTGGTTCAGTGATTCATGCCGTGAGCAACGAACAGGATATCCGTAACATGGGTGGCCTGCGCAAATGGTTGCCGGTTACGTTCATTACGTTCCTGATCGGTACACTCGCTATTTCAGGTATACCGCCATTTGCTGGTTTCTTCTCGAAAGACGAGTTACTGGCGCATGTGTTTGAGCACAACAAGCTCATGTGGGTTGGGGGCCTGTTAGCTTCGTTTATGACGGCTTTCTACATGTTCCGCCTTCTGTTCCTGACGTTCTTCGGCAAATTCCGTGGCACAGAAGCGCAGCGTTCGCACCTGCACGAGTCGCCATCTTCCATGACCATTCCGCTGATTGTACTAGCCATTCTTTCCACTATAGGTGGTTTCATTGGTCTGCCAGCCGTTTTCAGCGACACGCATACGCTGGGTAATTTCCTGGCACCTATTTATGACCTGGCCCGCCGTGCCAACGGAGCCGCCATGGAAGCGCCGCACATTGATCATGCTACAGAATACATCCTGATGGCAGTTTCGGTAGCAGTGGCAGTTATCGCGATTATCATTGCCTACATTATGTATGTGAAGAAAGAAACAGTGCCGGCTCCGGAAGGAACGCGCCTGTCTCCTATCCACAACCTGATCTACAACAAATACTACATCGACGAAATTTACGACACTGTGTTTGTGCGCCCTGTCATGGCGCTGTCTACTGCCCTGCACCGCTTCGTGGACGTGGTAGTGGTAGACGGAATTGTAAATGGCTTCGGCAAACTGGTGATGGTAAGCGGCCGCGTGTTGCGCCTGACACAGAGTGGCGTCACTGGCTTCTATGTGTTTGTGATGGTGGCCAGCATCGTTCTGATTCTATTTTTAAACTTCTTTATCGGTTAAGGTTCTAAGAAGATGATTACAGCTCTATTACTTTTCTGGCCTGCCCTAGCTGCACTGCTGGTGCTGCTTATAAAAGGCGAAGGTGCCAAGAAAGTGGCTTTTATAGCAACGCTAGTTGAGTTTGCCATTGCCCTGTTTGCAACTGTAAACTTTGTTCCGGATGCCACCACACAGTTCGCCCTCGATATACCGTGGGTAGAGCGCGCAGGTATAGGCTTCAGCATTGGCATGGACGGCATCAGCCTCCTGATGGTGCTCCTGACTGCCTTCCTGGTGCCATTGATCGTCCTTTCATCTTTCAAGCACGACTACAAGAACCCGCACGTGTTCTATGCGCTGGTGCTGTTTATGCAGACGGGCCTGACTGGTGTGTTTGTGGCCATGGACGCTTTCCTGTTCTACTTCTTCTGGGAAGTGGCACTTATCCCGATTTACTTTATCGCAGCCATTTGGGGCGGCGCACGCAGGATTCCGGTTACGTTCAAGTTCTTTGTGTATACGATTTTCGGTTCGCTCTTCATGCTGGCCGCTTTCGTATACCTGTACTTCCAGACGGCTGGCACAGAGCTGGCGGCGCACTCTTCTAATGTGAACGCGTTCTACCAACTAACGCTGGACAGCGCGACGCAGAGCTGGATTTTCTGGTTCCTGTTCCTCGCTTTCGCCATCAAAATGCCGGTTTTCCCGTTCCATACCTGGCAGCCGGATACCTATACCGAGTCACCTACACAGGCAACGATGTTGCTGGCTGGTATCATGCTGAAAATGGGTATCTATGGTGTGCTCCGCTGGTTACTGCCTGTTGTGCCGCTTGGTGTAAGCGAGTGGGCTGACACGGTGCTGGTGCTGTCTATCATCGGCATCATTTACGGTTCTATCATTGCTATTCGTCAGCACGATCTCAAGCGCCTGATCGCTTACTCATCAATCGCGCACGTGGGCCTGATTTCGGCGGGTATCTTTACCCTGAACGAGCAAGGCTTGCAAGGCGGTATGATTCAAATGCTGAGCCATGGTATCAACGTAGTGGGCCTGTTCTTCATCATCGACATCATCTTCCGCAGAACGAACACACGAGAGATTGCCAGCCTGGGCGGTATCACCCAGACCACGCCAGCACTTTCGATCATGTTCCTGATTCTGTTGATGGGTTCTGTGGCGCTTCCGCTAACTAACGGCTTCATTGGTGAGTTCCTGTTGCTGTCAAGCGTGTTCCAGTACAACTATTACTTCGGCGCTGTGGCTGGCCTGACCATTATTCTGGCAGCGGTATACATGCTGCGTATGTTCCAAGGCGTAATGTTCGGCACAAAGTCAGAGGCTACCGAGGGCTTCGCTGACCTGACCTTCCATGAGAAAGCTGTTTTGATTCCTTTGGTGATCATGGTCTTCTGGATTGGTTTGTTCCCGAACACTTTCCTGAGCATTTCAGAGCCTGCGGTTGGACAGCTGCTGAGCATTATCAATAGATAGTCCGCAAAAAGAAACGATAATAAACGACATGATTTCGATTATACTTCTATCTGGATTTGGGATTATCAACCTTTTCGTAGGTTTCCTGAAATCTAAAAGAATCCTGTTGCCGCTGTCGCTGCTGTTTTTGGCGATCGTGTTCGGCATCAACCTACTCGACTGGAACGATACCAAGAGCTACTTTGATAACATGATTACCATCGACAATTACGCGGTGGCTTTCACAGGTATCATGGTACTTTCAACGCTCCTGATCCTCCCATTCACGCAGCACTACATTACCCGCAACGACGAAAACATAGGTGAGCTTTACGCCCTGATTCTGTTCTCGCTGGTAGGCGCCATCATGATGGTGAGCTACAACAACATGCTGATGCTGTTCATAGGTATAGAGATTCTCTCGATTGCGATGTACGTGCTGGCCGGTAGTGACAAGAGAAGTATGCGCTCTGCGGAAGCTGCCCTGAAGTACTTCCTGATGGGTTCTTTCTTTACAGGCGTTATGCTGTTCGGTATTGTGATGGTATACGGCGCGACGGGTACCTTCAACATTTCAGAAATTGCTGGTTCAGCTGAAGCCATGGGTACGGAAGGTATGAATAACGTAATGTTCATGCTGGGCGTGCTAATTATCATCATCGGTATCTCTTTTAAAATCTCCGCTGCCCCTTTCCACTTCTGGACACCTGACGTGTACGAAGGTACGCCAACGGTGTGGACAGCTTACATGTCAACCGTCGTGAAAACTGCTGGTGTTGCGGCTTTCTACAAGCTGATGGACGCTGCTTTTGCCGCTTCTTATCCGGCCTGGATGCCAACGCTGGTGGCCATCATCGTACTCTCGCTCCTGATTGGTAACGTAGGCGCGGTGGTGCAGCAAAGCATGAAGCGTATGCTGGCTTACTCCAGTATCTCGCACGCAGGTTACCTGCTGATGACGCTGCTTGCCTTTAACAATTTCTCTACTTCTGCTATCCTATTCTACTCGTTCGCCTACTCCACTGCTTCTATCGCCGCTTTTGGTGTGCTGCACCTCGTAGCGAAACAGCGTGGTAGCGAGAATTATGAAGCTTTCAACGGTTTGGGCAAAACCAATCCATTGATGGCCTTTGCGGTAACAGTGGCCATGATGTCGCTGGGAGGTATACCACTCACAGCGGGCTTCTTCGGTAAGTTCTTTGTGTTCTCTGCCCTGATCGAAAATCCTGATATGATGTGGCTGATTGTAGTAGCCGTGATTCTGGCTGCTGTGGGTATCTACTACTATTTCCGTGTAGTGATTGCCATGTACCTGCACCCTGTTGCGGAAGAGCATACACCAATCCAGAGCACCAGCTTTATCAATGTTATGCTGATTATCATCTCTGCCCTGACGATTCTGCTAGGTATAGCGCCTGCTTTGTTAAGTGGTGTGTTGTAAGGTATAGCTTAGGAATATAGGAAGCGGCTGCTCTGTAGAAGGGCAGTCGCTTTTTTATTTTTACCTATACTGATTTCCATACCTAACCGGCGTAGCAGCGCTTATAGGTATAGCAATCTGAATTGTGTTATAGCTTCGCCTGTGCGGCGGGCACTCACTTTTTGTCTTGACACAAAAATCGAGGGCCCCTACCCCCAGTAAGCAAAAAATTCAAGACTCCCCAAACTCGCTGAACGCTCGAACAGTGGAGCGCCAAAGGTGCACTTGGCAAGTGTGATTTGCTTCGTTGTTTCCGGGGCAAGTTAGTCTTACTATACCTGCCAGTGGTGTGTGCTACAAAGCTTATACCTGCGAGTTGGCAGTTACAGACTCCCCTCCTTGGATAAGGAGGGTTAGGGGTGGTTTGACCCGGTTTGGCAAAGCTGTTGCTCCAACTACAACACTTATACCTTTAAAGAAGTAGCTGCAAATAAAGAAGTAGCTGCAAAATTCCCCTCTTGAGAGGGGCAGGGGTGTGTTATAGTGACAGCCTTTCCTATTCTCTACCAAGATCCTTTCAGGATGACAGAACGGAAAGCAGAAGCAGAAAAATGACCCTTGTAGGTAGGAGCCTTCGATAAAGAATCGGTTAGGGGGAAGAGAATCATGCACCAGAATCCTGTCAATCCGTGGGGGTAGGGGCCCTATATAAAGATTCAGACAAAAAAAGGCTGCCCTTACGGGCAGCCTTTCCTTAATTCTGTATACCTATACCTTACGACGGTAGGTGCTTCATTTTAATATGCAGTTCATCCAGCTGCGCATCGGCAATCGGAGATGGTGCGTCGATCATTACATCGCGGCCTGAATTATTTTTCGGGAAGGCGATGTAGTCACGAATGGAGTCAGAACCGCCGAAGAGCGAGCAGAGGCGGTCGAAGCCGAAGGCGATGCCACCATGTGGCGGCGCTCCGTATTCGAAAGCATCCATCAGGAAGCCGAACTGTGCCTTAGCCTCGTCGTTAGAGAAGCCCAACAATCGGAACATCTGCTCCTGCAGACGACGGTCGTGGATACGGATGGAACCACCACCAACTTCTACCCCATTTATTACCATGTCGTAAGCATTGGCGCGAATGTCACCCGGACGGTCATCGATCAGTTCGAGATCCTCTGGCTTCGGCGACGTGAACGGGTGGTGCATGGCATGGTAGCGGTTGCTGTCTTCGTCCCACTCCAATAACGGGAAATCAACTACCCACAACGGCGAGAATACGTTCTTATCACGCAAACCAAGGCGCTCGCCCATCTCCAGACGAAGCTCGTTCAGAGCCTTGCGGGTTTTATCTTTACCGCCGGCCAACACCAGTAGCAGGTCACCAGGCTCGGCATTGAAGGCTGTTGCCCATTCCTGCAGGTCTTCTGAGGTATAGAACTTGTCAACCGATGACTTTACAGTGCCGTCTTCCTGCACGCGGGCATATACCAAACCGGTTGCTCCGATCTGCGGACGCTTTACGAAATCAGTCAGTTCGTCGAGTTGCTTACGGGTATAGCTAGCGGCACCTTTGGCGTTTATACCTACTACCAGCTCGGCATCATCAAATACTTTGAAGCCTTTGTTCTTTACCAGCGGGTTCAGCTCCACAAATCGCATCTCGAAGCGCGTATCCGGCTTGTCGGAGCCATAGAACTTCATCGCGTCGGCATACGTCATGCGTGGCAGTTTGTCGATGTTCACACCTTTCACTTTCAGAAACAGGTGACGAATCAGGCCTTCGAACGTGTTCAGGATATCTTCCTGCGTCACGAAAGAAAGTTCGCAGTCGATCTGGGTGAACTCCGGCTGACGGTCGGCACGCAAGTCTTCATCGCGGAAGCACTTCACGATCTGGTAGTATTTATCGAAACCAGAAACCATCAACAATTGCTTGAAGGTTTGTGGCGACTGAGGCAGGGCGTAGAACTCACCTGGGTTCATACGGCTTGGCACCACAAAGTCGCGAGCACCTTCCGGCGTCGACTTGATCAGCACCGGTGTTTCTACTTCAATGAAATAATGCTCGTCGAGATAAGCTCGCACGGAGCGCATCATCTGGTGGCGCAGCTCCAGGTTGCGGCGCACAGGCGTACGGCGTAGGTCGAGGTAGCGGTACTTCATGCGTAGGTCGTCGCCACCGTCCGTCTCGTCCTCGATCATGAACGGAGGCAACTTGGCAGCATTGAGTACCTCTATTTTAGTCGCATGAATCTCGATGTCGCCGGTCGGGATCTTGTCGTTCTTGGAGTAGCGCTCAATCACTTTGCCTACCACCCTGATCACGTACTCACGGCCGAGCCCACGGGCCGCCTCAAAAAGGTGAGCCGACGTTACACCGTCTTCGAAGGTGAGCTGCGTGATGCCATAGCGGTCGCGCAAGTCAATCCAGAGCATACCGCCCTTGTCGCGCAGACGCTGTACCCAGCCTGTCAGTATAACCTCTTCGCCTACATTGTCTATTCTTAGTTCGCCGCAAGTATGTGTCCGGAGCATAGATTTCGTTTTGTTATGATATAGTGCAAAAGTAATAATTGTTTCACTGCCATGCCTCGAAAACAAGGCCAGAGGAGGTATAATCTTGCAAGGCTAATCTCAATTTTACCTGATTACGTTATTATACCTGTAGCTGAAATCGCTTGTAACAAGAATCCTCATCATGAACCGCAATTTGTTCACCTTCCGAAACATCGCCCTGGCAGTAATACTGCTCGCACTGCTGATGATGTTGGTAGGCTAAATTTAGGCCTATTAGCTGCCCAATAGCGAACGCATGCGCTTCACGTTATTGACCTGTATGGCGTCGGGCTCCAGCTCCAGCATGTTGGCGATGCTTCCTTTCGATTTACCTCCAAACAGCACCACCTGCAAACCCTGCGCCCTTGCGCGCAGCAGTTGCTCCCGGCTCACGTGCTTGCCATTAGCGGTCACGCCGTGCAGTTTGTTGTCCAGCGCCTGCTGTGCCGCCAGGTCGAAGTCCTCGCCGGCATCTAGCATCAGCATAGCCTCCGGTTCCAGTTCGCGCACCGCATGAAGTATACCCGGATCATTAAAAATAAAGGCCAGTTTCTCAATAGGGTATTCATATTTACGAAGCAGTTCCAAGACCGATTGAGCGTAGAAGTTATTCCGGTTCGGGTCGTGGTTCCGGATGTCGATGTGCAGGTAGGGCAGTACCGGATAGGTCTGGAAACGCTGCAGCATAGCCTCCATCGTGATGATCTTCTCGCTGTGGAATAAGTCGTAGAGCGGGCCGCCCCTATACCTGAGCCCCACTACTTTCCCGGCAGGCAATTCTGCGATGACGCCTGTCCCTTCGCTCATCGTTTCCAGCGTGTTGTCATGGTAGAGAATCGGCACGCCGTCCTGGCTCACATGCACATCCACCTCTACCCCGTCGGCTCCATCTTCTTCCATGGCTTGGGTAATTGACGCCATGCTGTTGGCGGGCAGCGGATTGTAAGGGTTGAGAGGAGAGAAAAAGCCGGAACCGGCATGGCCCATCACTAGAATGTTGCGGGAATAAATGCCTGACTCGGGCTGCAGAATATTGTATAGTCCCAACGAGAGCGCTGCTATACCTAACACCAGAATCAACAAGGAGGTACTCCTACGGGTCAGAAATGATGCTTTCTGTTTCGGCTCAGTCAAATTCATACACAAACTTAAGTGTATATCCTGTAACTTTGGAACGGATTTTTTTAAAAAATCATAGGCCAATCCATATTCTAGAAAACTGCCTTATGTCTTTCTCTCCTCAAACTGCCCCCGAAAAGCTCACGACGGCTGATCAGGTCGGCGTCCATAACCGGCTGATGGTACCGCTGTCGCTCATCATGCTGATCGCCTTCGTCATCCGCATGGTGGCTGCTTTCTTTTCGAAGGGCTTTGCTTTTCACGACGACCACTTCGACGTGATTACGATTGCGCAGCACTGGCTCTATGGCTTGCCTTCGTGGTTGCACGAGCCTTTGCCGCCGCGCCACAGCATGTTTTATGCAGGTATACACTATGGTCTGTTTTACCTGATGGAGAGTGTGGGCATCACCAATCCGGATACCAAGATGACCATTGTGCGTGTGCTGCACGGGCTGTACTCCCTGCTGATCGTGTATTATAGCTACAAGATCACGGAGCGCCTTTCAAACCAGGCGAACGCCCGTATTGTGGGGCTGATGCTGGCGCTGATGTGGTTTATGCCTTTTATGAGTGTGCGCAATCTGGTCGAGATGGTGTGCATTCCGCCATACCTGGCCGCTTTCTATTTCATGTTGAAGCAGGACGACCGGAAAAAGAACCTGCACTACCTATGGGCGGGGGCATTGTTTGCGCTGGCATTTGTGCTGCGTTACCACACGGTCCTTTTTGCCGTGGGCGCCGGCTTTGTATTGCTATACCGCCGCCAGTGGAAAGAACTCGCCTGGCTGGTGCTGGGTTTCCTGCTGATGGCAACGCTCGTTCAGGGCACAATCGACCTGATCTTCTTCGATTACCCTTTCCACTCGGTCATTACTTACTTCTTCTACAACGCCGACAATGCCTACAACTATAGCACCGGACCGGTATACCGTTTCCTACTGACCATCCTTGGCTTCATGGTGCCACCCATCAGCGTATACTTGCTGCTGGGCTACAGCCGCACGGCAAGGTTGGCGCCAATGCTCTTCTGGGGCGGACTGCTATTCTTTGTGGTGCACTCCCTTTTCCCGAACAAGCAGGAGCGCTTCATTCTACCACTCTTCCCGCTCATCATGATTTTGGGCGTCATCGGCTGGCAGGACTTCGTGCGTACCGCCAAATTCTGGCAGGGTCGCAAGAAGCTACTAGCCGCCAGCTGGGCCTTCTTCTGGATTATCAACATCGTGGTGGCCGTGGCGATGTCATTCACTTATACCAAAAAAAGCCGTATTGCGCCGCTCGTATACCTATCGGAGAAGCAGGACATGGACGCCGTATTGCTCGAGTTTGGCAACTCATCCATGAAACAGCCGCCGCTATATTACCTCAACCGGCTGGCTGCAGAGTTTCACGAGTACCACTTTAACGAAAAGCGCGACTGGGACGAATATAAAGCCGGTAAGCCGCTTCCAAAGGATTTTGCGATGACCTACAGCCTGAACGGAGAAAAGTCGCTGGACAGTCTGCAAACGGAGCTCAGCCTATACCCTTACCAGCCGGACTATGTGGTGGTGGTGGGCCAGAAAGACATGGAAGAGCGTATGCAGCGCATCCACAGCCATTACCCTAGGCTAGAGTTGGAAACAACCATTACGCCTTCGCTCTATGACCGGGTGCTGCACTTCCTCAACCCGCGCGTGCACAAAGACGAGCATGTGCGCATCTACCGCATACAGGGCCAGAACTAGCGGGTGAAGGTATAGAGGTAGTTGAGCAGGAAGTTCCAGATGAAGACCAGTACGATGGCGATGAATTTGGAAACGTAGAAGTTGAGTTTCACTTTTTCGGTGAGCAGGTATATGATCAGGTTGTTAATGATCACACCGGCCACGGCCACTAGCAGGAACTTGGAAAATTGCCAGCCTATTTCAGGGTCGTGACTGTGGAAGGTCCAGAGGCGGTTGAGGATGTAGTTGTTGATGCTGGCCAGTACAAAGCCCAGGCTGTTGGCTACATATTTGTTCCAGCGCAGCCTTTCCTTGGCTAGAAAAGTAACACCAAAATCAATGATGAGCCCTGTAAAGCCTACCAGACCAAACTTCAGGAATTTAAGAAAGAGCGCGCTTATACCTTCGGACATGCCGGCAGTTGGAATCTACAACTGATTTAACTTGCAAAATAGCATACAAAATTAAGCACTTTAGTAGATAGTGACAAATCTATTCTGTTGAGAAGACTGCTGGGTTGGTCGAGTAAAAGCGGCTATTTGTATAGTATATTTTGATATATCAGTTACAATTCCTTATTTCGTAGGGCATGGGTGAATCTCTACATCACCTCGGTCGGGGAAACCGCCCTCCTGGTAACTGATCAGGCCTCCAATGAAATTTTATGTTATCTTTGCGCTACAATCACGAAGGCAGTGCAAAGTTACCTATCCGTTGGCCTGCTAAAGTCGTTACCGCATTTCTTTAAGCTACAGTAAACTTTTTAGCGTAAGGTTTGGTTAGGATGTTAACCATGCAAAGCCACGCGCTATAACTCTGAATATCAATTTAAAAGCATTGCTAGGAGCTCCCCGCTCCGGCAATTATAGGCATACTTGTTTAAGGTGAGATGTAAGTAAGTTGCCAAATGCAACCAAAAAGCACAACAACACAACCAAAGAGAAGCCATACCTGCTAGGTATGGCTTCTCTTATTTACAGGCTATGGGTTAATTATTTAAAGAGCCCGCCTAGTTTGTCTCCCATCCCTTTTGGCAACTTATCTGTCAGGCCACCGCCCAACATACCCATGATATCGGATTGGCTGTTGACGTTGCTGCCGATTTTATTCATCAGAAACGACACCACGAAGGGAGCTACCTGCTGTGCCACCGACTCCGGTATGCCTACTTTAGAGGTCAGGTCACCCAGGTACTTCTGAATCATACCGTTCATGGCCGGGCTGTCCTGCGGCGACTTCTGCCCTTTGAGCATATTCATAATGCCCCCGGCATCTCCACCCGAGGCTTCTTTTTTCAGTCCCTCCTCCACATGGTTCTGGGCCAGGTCTACCGACTGATTGGCCTGCTGCGGGTCTAGCTTGAATTTGTCTTGCAGCTCGCCGGTCAGCTGCCCTTTTACACTGTTGATGATGTTTCCTAACATAGCTTTTACGTTGAGATGATACTTAATTTCAGGCAGCTGGAATTATACGGTTGTGTCCAGCTGTTACTTTTCTAACGTCATCCACCTACAGAAGATATAAACCCGCAAGGTATACATCGGTCAGGCACTGTTTCGACTTTGGCAAAATAATTGCTCCACTCCCCACAGTCCTTATTATTTGATACCTTTGCTCCAACAACCCTATGAACATGCGCTACTTAGCCTTCTTAGCTATCATTCTTATTGCCGGCGCCACTCTTGCCGACACTAAACTAAAAAAGACCCAGATCACCAAGGAGGTCAGCATCATGTTGCCCCGCGATTTCACCCCGCTCCATGATGAGGGCATTGCCAGTAAATACCCGGCTGCCAACCGACCGGTTGCTGTGTACTCAAGCCCGAATGGTCAGGTTGACTTCAGTATGACCCAGAAGCGCTCCCAGTTTCGCGCACGCGATCTGAAGATGCTTCGCGAAGTGTACAAAGCCAACCTGCTGGAGCGCTTCACGAAAGTGGATTTTATAAGAGACGAGGTAGCCAACATCAATGGCCGCGACTACATATTGTTTGAGTTTGTGTCCGTGATGGCCGACGAGCGCAGCGGCAGCCATCTGGCCCCTGTGCAAAAATACAGCATCATGCTCTACACGGTACAGGGCAATCAGCTAATGGTATTCTCGCTACACATGCCCTTCATGATGAAGAACGACTGGCAGGACACAGCCCGTGAGGTGATGGGCTCCCTGAAATTAAAAATAAAATAGACTACGCTCTATACCTGATCATAAAGGCCTCTCCCTTGCCGGAGGGGCTTTTTTTTTGTATCTTGTGAAAAGCGAACACTAATACCTATACCTGTGGACTTACTATCGATACACAGCGACGACCACTATATGCAAGAGGCCTACCGGCAGGCAACGTACGCCTTTGAGGAGGGAGAAATCCCGATCGGGGCTGTGGTGGTGAGCAACAACCGCATCATTGCCAAAGCCTATAACCAGACCGAGAAGCTGAACGACGTAACGGCTCATGCCGAAATGCTGGCGCTCACGGCGGCGGCCGAGTACCTGGGCAACAAGTACCTGAACGACTGCACGCTGTTTGTAACAGTGGAGCCCTGCGTGATGTGTGCGGGTGCCAGCTACTGGGCGCAGCTTAAACGGGTGGTGTACGGAACATCTGAGCCCAAGCGTGGGTATAGAAGAGTAGGCAACCTGCTGCACCCTAAGACCGAAATGGTAAGCGGCGTAATGGCGCAGGAGTGTGCCGAGCTGATGGCCTCTTTCTTTGCAGCCAAAAGAAAATAGCTATCTTTGAAACTCGCATTTCAAACGCATACGTACACCCATAAATCTGTACGCATGCTATTATTCACATATAAAACCACATAAAACTATGGCTTTCGAATTACCGAAACTACCTTACGCCTACGACGCGCTGGAACCACATATTGACGCGCGCACTATGGAAATCCACCATACAAAACACCACCAGGCTTATACCGACAACCTGAACAAGGCAATCGCGGGTACTGAGATGGAGAACATGAGCATCGAGGAGATCATGCAAAATGTAAAGGAGGACAACAAAGCGGTTCGCAACAACGGCGGTGGCTACTACAACCACAACCTGTTCTGGACTATCCTGTCGCCGAACGGTGGCGGTCAGCCTTCCGGTGAACTAGCAGACGCGATCAACTCCACTTTTGGTTCTTTTGACCAGATGAAAGAGAAGTTCAACGCTGCGGCGGCGACCCGCTTTGGCTCTGGCTGGGCCTGGCTGTGCGTAAAAGGCAACACGCTGGAAATCTGCTCTACACCAAACCAGGACAACACACTCATGCCATTTGCAGAAGGTTGCGGCGGCACGCCGATCCTTGGCATTGACGTATGGGAGCACGCATATTACCTCAACTACCAGAACCGTCGTCCGGACTACGTGAACGCTTTCTGGAACGTGGTGAACTGGGAAGAAGTAACTCGTCGCTACAACGAGGCGAAGTAATTAACAGAGGGAAACAGGCACAAGTTGTCAGATTTCCTTTAAAACAAGAGAGCCCCGCCTGAAAAGGTGGGGCTCTCTTGTTTATCTACTTAACAGGTATAGCTTGTTATTTCTTCGCAACCTGCTGATTGTTCTTATACGCTGCTACGCCAGCATCCAGGAACTTCACAAAGTTCTCCACACTCAGGTCGTAGGCAATCGGTTTTACCAGCACGTTCTCGTTCTCATCCATCAGCACATAGTAAGGCTGGGCATTTACATTGAACTTTGTGATTTGGTAATCCGCGTATTTCTTGCCGAGGGTCTTTTTCTCTTTGCCGTCGTACTCGCTCACATACCATTCACTTTCCGGCAGTTCGCTCTTATCATCCACATACAGGGCCGCTATCACGTAATCTTCCTGCAGGCGGCGCAATACTTCCGGGTGCGACCAAACATTGGCCTCCATTTCACGACAATTCACGCAGCCATGACCTGTAAAGTCGATGAAGATCGGCTTGCCCTGTTCAGCGGCGCAGCGCTTGGCTTGCTCCAGGTCAAAGTAACCCTGCAGACCGTGCGGCAGGTGCAGGAAGTCGGCATACTTAGGAGGTTCGCATAGTTGGTTCGAAGTAAACTGTGCCGTGCTTCCTCCTCCGCTCTGGCGCACCAACGCGTTAATATCAAAGTCGTGGGTGGACTGCGGCGGCAGGTAACCTGATAGGGCTTTGAGTGGCGCTCCGAACATACCCGGAATAAGGTATACCACAAAGCCAAAGGTTGCAATGGCCATGAAGATACGCGGCACACTGATGTAAGGCAGATCCGAGTCGTGCGCAAACTTGAGCTTGCCCAGCAGGTAGAAACCCATCAACGTAAAGATCACGATCCAGAGGGCCAGGTATACCTCACGATCGAGGATACCCCAATGGTATACCTGATCGGCGATACTCAGGAACTTAAGCGCTAGAGCCAGTTCCAGGAAGCCCAGCACCACTTTCACGGAGTTGAGCCAGCCACCAGACTTCGGCAGGCTGCTCAGCCACGACGGGAAAATGGCAAATAAGGTAAACGGCAAGGCAAAAGCCAGCGAGAAGCCAAACATACCCATAACCGGACGAAGCGTTTCGCCGCCTGCAGAGGCAACCAGGATACTGCCCACAATAGGACCCGTGCACGAAAACGACACCAGCACCAAGGTAAAGGCCATGAAAAACACGCCCAGTATACCTCCTTTATCTGCCTGTGCATCTGCTTTGTTCAGCCACGAGCTTGGCAGCGTAATCTCAAACAAACCCAGGAAGGACATACCGAAAATCACGAAAACAGCAAAAAAGAGCACATTGGGTAACCAGTGCGTGCTCAGGAAGTTAGCCCCATCGGCACCAAACAGCTTGGCTACCACCGTACCCGCTACAGTATAAATGGCGATGATGGAGATACCGTATAGCAGCGCCTTGCCGATGGCCTGCGCCCGGCTCTGGCTGCTGCCCGTAAAAAAGCTCACCGTCATGGGCACCATCGGAAATACGCAGGGCGTGAGCAAAGCCACTAACCCCGACCCAAAAGCGATCAGCATAAAGGTCCAGATGTTTCCATCAGACGATGCATCTTCGTTGGAAAAATCGATCAGAGCAGGTGTTACAGTTTCAGCTGTAGACTCCTCTTCTTCCAGCGCATCTTCGGTAGCCAACACCGAGTCCTGCGATAAGGCAGGCGGCACAGCTGTGTCAAGGCCATCGGGAGCGGCGGCTTGGGTGGTAGCCTGCTCAGGGGCTCGTTCTATTTTTTGGGCAGGCGTTTGGCTAGGCGTGGTCGCTGGTGTTGCAGCACCGCTGGCGGCTGTTACTTTGATTTGCGCATTGGTAAAGGCAAATTCATCATCAAACGGGATACACTTGCCATCTATGTCGGTGCATACCTGGTATTCGTATGAGCCCTTGACAACCAGATCAGGCTGCAGTACTTTTACTTTTTGTCGGAACTGAGCGGTGCCTACAAAGTAGGTATATTCTCCCTCCCACAGCTCGTCGTATTTCTTTTTAGGATTTACAGGCTTGATCTTGCCCATCAGTTGGTAGGAAGGGTGCTTTTCGAACTTAAACTCCGTCACCATCGGTCCCAGGTCTGGGTCAAAATCAGAGGAGTAGAGGTACCAGTCCTTGTCTATTTTCACATTGAAAATGAGCTCAACTTCCTCACCTACTTTGACTTCCTTTTTGGAAACATCGTAGCTCCAGGAAGCAGGCTTCAGCACCTGCGCCTGCACCATTTGCGCTGCAAAGGTCAGCAGGACAGCCAGCAGCCAGGGCAGGCGAAGCGCTAGCCTCAAATTATTTCTCATAAGGGTATACCTAGTTAATTCTTAAGATCACAGGCGCCCGCAGGCGCCACTACAAAAGTACAAATTTTGGACGAAAGCCCCATCTGTCCGGCGGTATCGTTACCTCCTCAAAGACAGATGACCCGCTATTGCCTGCCAATGCCGCTCCCAGTGCCATGAATAACAGAAAGCATCGGCAGGATGTTTCCGCACAGGCCAACAGATTGGCAGTCACGCTATATCCCTATCTTCCGAATTTGTATGCAAGCCTAACAAACTACTGATAATCAACAAGCTACAGTTCACCCTTTGTTTCTTACCGTTCACGGATATCAGAGGTATAGTGGGCACTTCTAAGGAATCTTACACATCATCTGAACGTCTATTCTATACCAGTTTATCAACAACCCTAACATCCGAAACTATGAATACAAACTTTCAGCCACGTGAATCCACCTCCATCAAAACGGCTTGCGGCAGAGAGCTAGGTTCTACCTTTAAGGTGATCAAGCTGGCGCGCGATGGGAGGCACAACTTTCATATTGTCTACCGCACTTTCTCAGATGAATTCATTTACTCCTTCTGCAATCCCTTCCTCGATACTTCTTCAGAGCATGATTATAGAATAATTTCCGAAAAAGAGGCTAGGGCTATTTTCATGCCTTTGCTTTCTCCGGAAAATGCCCGCGAGTTGTTTAACACCGCCCAGGCACCCGCCATGCAGGTTCAACACTAACCAACTGGAGACGTATCAACAAGAAAAGGTGCCCTGTGGCACCTTTTCTTGTTTGGGCCTTTTTACCACCCTACGCCGGGACTCAGATTCGGATTCTCGCTAATAGCACATACATATATAGCAAAAACACGTACTTTAGCTTAATTTTACGCAGCCGGAAGCAAACCGCCCCGTAACACACTATGGTCCTAAACATCTTACTCACTATATTTCTTGTTTTGCTTAACGGCTTCTTTGTGGCGGCTGAGTTTGCAATCGTGAAGGTGCGCTCCTCACAAATTGAGCTGCGGGCGCAGGCGGGCAACTCGATGGCCAGGCTGGCCCAGCACATGCTCACCCACCTCGATGCCTACCTCTCGGCCACGCAGCTCGGCATTACGCTGGCCTCACTCGGACTGGGTTGGATAGGCGAAAGTGTGGTGTCCCAGATCGTGATTAACGTGATGAATTTCTTTGGCTACGAGGGAAGCGTAGAACTGGCCCACAGAATAGCGCTGCCGATCTCCTTTGCCATTATTACGGTGCTGCACATTGTGTTTGGTGAACTGGCCCCTAAATCGCTCGCTATTCAGCGCTCCGAGGCTACTACGCTGGCTATAACGCTGCCGCTGCGCTTTTTCTACTACCTCTTCCGGCCTTTTATATGGATCCTCAACGGGTTTGCCAACCTGGTGTTGCGCTCCATGGGTATACGCCCCGTGCATGGCTCCGAGGTACACTCGCCTGAAGAACTGCGCCTGCTTTTTGAGCAAAGCGCCGAAGGTGGCCTGTTGGTCGACTCCCAGCATGAGCTCCTCGAAAACGTGTTTGAGTTCAACGAGCGCATGGTCAAGCAGATCATGGTGCCCCGTACGCGCATGGTGGCCATCGATGTGAACATACCGGAACCGGAACTGATGGAGATCATATTCGAGGAAGGTTACTCAAGGCTTCCGGTATACGACGGCGCTATCGACAATATAGTCGGCGTGCTTTATGTGAAAGACATCCTGAGCATGATGCGGTTGAATGAACCGATCATTATTGAGAAGCTGATGCGCCCGGCCTATTTTGTACCGGAGACCAAAAAGATCCCACGCCTACTCCAGCAGTTCCAGCGGCGCCACATGCACATGGCCATTGTTACGGACGAGTTCGGCGGTGTGTCAGGCATCGTCACCATAGAGGACATTATCGAAGAGCTGGTAGGCGAAATTCAGGATGAATACGATGAGGAGGTACCGATTGTGGAGCGCCTGGGCGACTTTGAATACCGTGTCAATGGCGGTGCTCCGGTTTCGGATGTGAATGACTACCTGCCCTTCCCGATACCCGAAGGCGAAGACTATGAAACGATAGGCGGTTTCGTGACCATGATCTACGGCCATATACCGGATGACCTGAACGAGGCAGCCAATTTTAACGAGTACAAGATACGGGTGCTGGATAAATCGGATCGCCGCGTAGAATGGGTGCTCTTTACGGTAAAAGAAGACTTTCACTCCCAGATAGAGCCGCAAACAGAAGAGACGGATCATTAAACAAAGAAGGCTATACCTGTCCGGTATAGCCTTCTTTGTTTTTCAGGTGTAGGTATAGCTATACCTCCGGATTAATAAACCAGCCGCTATACATCACATAGTTGTTGGCTACCTTGTCCAGCCCGTCAATTTGCTCCTGGCTCAGTTGCTTTACTTTTCTGGCAGGTATACCGGCGTAGATGTAGCCTGACTCGCACACCGTATTTTCGAGCACGATGGCACCCGCCGCCACGATGCAGTTCTTTTGCACCAGCGCGTTGTCCATCACAATAGCCCCCATCCCGATCAGTACATTGTCCTCTACCGTACAGCCGTGCACAATAGCATTGTGCCCGACAGATACGTTGCTGCCGATGGTGGTAGCGGCTTTCTGGTAAGTGCAGTGAATTACGGCGCCGTCCTGTATGTTAGTCTTATCACCGATCCGGATGGCGTTCACATCGCCCCGGATCACGGCATTGAACCATACAGAGCATTCGCGGCCCATCACCACATCGCCCACAATCGTAGCGTTTTCGGCCACAAAACAATCGGCACCCAGTTGCGGGCTTATTCCTTTTACAGGTAGTATAACTGGCATATTTTGAGTTTGAGAGTTAGAGAGTTTGTGAGTCTCGAGTTAAGATCGGTTTGTAGGGACAAGTCGCGACCTGTCCGAATCGTGCGCCGGCAATTCCTGTCTGAATCGTGCACGAACAACCATCAACAATTTAACAATTCAGCAATTTATCAATTCAATAACCTCTTCCACGTCCCTTTGCTGAGGTTATATTTCAGCGTGCTGGGAAGGGCTTTCCAGAAGTATTTGTTCATTTCTACGGCGAAGCTGGGTTGCATGTAACAGTTGATGGTGCAGCCTTCGCAGGCCGGCAACCGCCCCTCCAATTGCTTTAGTTCCTCCACCTCCTGACTCAGGTATAGCTCGCGCAGTCTGCCCTGTATCGGGAAGCTTTTCGTACCCAAATGGTAGCAGGGCAGCACCAGTTCGTTTTCCGGGGAGATGACCAGCGTGGTGCTGGCTGCTTTGCAAACCGGATTTGCCACCTTGTTGCCCCCATCGCGGCGCAGCTGAACGAAGCCCTCGTTCAGGTATACGCCTTTGCGCTTTCCGAAAGCCGTCAAGTAGTTTAGTTCCTTTTCTGTGAGCAGCTCCCCTACCGCAACTTCGTTGTACTCGAAGGCCGGGTTGATGATCAGCATCAGCTTGTTGGGCTGTGTGATGGTGCGGTATACTTCCTCCAGTTGGTCCAGATTGTGGCGGAAGACTGTGAAGAGAATATCCGGCCGTTCGCCCAACTTTTTGGCCACCTGTATCGACTCCATCACAAAATCGTAGCAAGCCACGCCCCGGCCGGTATCGTGCTCCTCTTTGTGCGCCGAGTCCAGCGAAAAGTGCAGCATGTCTACCTTGCCTTTTAGTCGTTCTGCCAGTTTGGGGTAGAGCATTCCGTTGGTGGTGAGCGTGGTGATGAAACCCATCTCGTGGGCCATGCTCAGCATCTGGTCGATTTGCCGGTGCAGGAGGGGCTCTCCGCCTGTAAAGTCAATTACCTGCACGCCCAGCTTTTTCAGGTCTCGCAGGTTTTGGGCCACGTCCTCCAGCGTAATGTAAGGTGAGGGCTTCTCCCAGATATCACAGAACGAGCACTTTGCGTTACAGCGGTAGGTAACGTAATAGTTGCAAAGCACAGGTTTCGATCTCAGACGCATCCGGAAGCAGTTGTTTACCCAAAATTAAGGATTCTGCCCGAGTATCAGGTATAGAAGTAGAGCAGGATTGTAAATACCTGATTTTGTATTTGGTATATTTAGTGGTTGAATAGTTGATTGTTGAATCGCTGGGTGCGCGATTCCCCTGCCCCTCTGAGGAGCAGGGGAATTTACTACACGATTCGGGCAGGTATACCTGCTGAACACTCAAACTCCTAAACTCTAAAAACTCCTAAACTATGAAAAGACAAAACATTTCCTCTGGCGCGATGTGGGAAAACACGATTGGGTATAGCCGTGCGGTGCGTGTGGGCAATGTGGTAGAAGTGGCAGGCACCACGGCCATGGATGGCGACCAGGTGGTAGGTATAGGCGATGCTTACGAGCAGACCTGGTTTATACTCCAGAAGATAGAGAAGGCCCTGCGGGAAGCTGGCGCCACCATGCAGCAGGTGGTACGAACCCGCATCTATGTAACCAATATCAGCCAATGGGAAGCTGTGGGTCGTGCTCACGGAGAGTTTTTCAGGGACATAAAACCCGCTTCGACCATGGTGCAGGTAAGTGCCCTCATCAGACCGGAGCAACTGGTGGAAATAGAGGCCACTGCGATAATCGAAGCAGATGAAAACCTGATTAACCCCAACGCTATACCTTATGATGAAGTATAATGGCCTGCTTGCCCTGCTCTTCTTGCTTTTGGTCGGTTGCACCAGCGCTGTTCAGCCAGCACAAAACGCATCCGGGAATAAGGTTGTTCCCACCCAGGTCATGCTGCTGGCCACGCTGCACGGCCTCCACAAGAGCAACCCCAGCTATACCTACGATCATGTGTATGAGCTTATCAGGAGGTATAATCCCGATGTAATAGGCGTAGAGATTCGTCCAGAAGATATTGACCAGGACACTACTTACCTGAAGCAGCTATACCCACTGGAGATGCGCCAGATCACAGTGCTTTTCCCAAGGGACAAGGTATACGGCGTGGATTGGTATGGTGAAGAAGCGGAGGAAAAGCTTCTTCCTACTGATGCTTTTAAAGGAGGAAACAAACAACTAACCGAGATCAAGCAGCTGGAACGTAACCTGAACGCCGATACTACGCTGCGTTCCAGGATGAAGATGCTTGCTGTTTTCCCACAGAAGATGGTAGAACTTGCGAGCACGAGCACCCCGGCTGGGTTCAACAATTCGGGTCATTACGACCTGGTAGCCGAACTATACTATAAGCAACTGGATATCCTGCTGCAGGGAACACCTTATGCTGCTTATGCAAATTTTAACCGAAGCCGTGATGCGCACATTGGCAGCAACATCATCTCACTGATTGAGCATAACCCCGGAAAGAAACTGGTTTTCGTGCTTGGAGCCAACCACCGTTTCGCAGCTGAGAAAACGATTCGGGAGAAGTTCGGGAAAAACATACAGCTAGTAGAGGTGCCTGGCTAGTAAAATAACACGCAGCTCCTTAAACAGTAAATCATTAGAATAATACCATAATCCAATCCAGTATACCCTATATTTACAAGGTTACGTACTAAAAGGCTATTGACTATTCGTTATACCTGTGCCGCTTTGGCCAAGGTTAACCATGTAGAATTTAATCATATAGCTATGAAAAACTTAGTGCTAACTATATTCGCGCTGTTTGCTCTCAGTACGGCAGCGCAGGCGCAGTTCCTGACGGGTGGACTTAAAGCAGGTGTAGGCTCTTCGAGCGTGAGCGTACGCGATGTGACCAGCAACCCGGCTGAGTATGCCAAAAAGGAATCTGTGACCAGTTATCATGCCGGCGCATTTGCCCGCATCAATATTTTGGGTCTGTTTGTTCAGCCCGAAGCGATCTTTACGCAGACAGGCGGCCGCCTGGAATCCAACCCCAATGCCACGCTCGCTAGCCGTGTAGCCGACATCAAGTTTAACCGCCTCGATGTGCCCATTATGGCAGGTATAAGCCTCGGCAACGTGGTGCGTGTACAGGCAGGCCCCGTGGCCTCCACGCTGCTGAGCGCGCGCCAGGATGGGCAGAACATCAAGAGCTTTATGGAGAACTCTGACTGGGGCTACCAGGCAGGTGTAGGCCTCGACATCCAGCGCCTGACTCTGGACGTGCGCTACGAGCACATCAGCCGCGACTACGATGACCCCGCCAATCAGAGCAACTACGATCTGGCCAATAAGCAGATCTTAGTGAGTGTGGGCCTGAAGTTGTTTTAGGTATAGTTTGTACCCTTGAGCTTATAAAAAAAGAGCCGCTGCAGGTATAAAACTGCAGCGGCTCTTTTTATGTGGATAGTATACCTGTTATGGTTGTGGCATATATAAATCTGCTCCCGGGCCAATTGGCAGGTCCAGCAGTATCCAGATGATGAACAGGATAGTCCAGCCGATCAGGAACGCGATGGAATATGGCAACATGGTCGAGATAACGGTGCCTATACCTGCTTTTTTGTCGTAGCGCTGGATAAAGGCCACGATCAGGGCGAAGTACGACATCATCGGTGAGATAATGTTGGTCACGCTGTCGCCAATGCGGTAGGCGGTTTGCGTGAACTCCGGCGTATAGCCCAGCAGCATGAACATCGGGATGAACACCGGTGCCATGATCGCCCACTTGGCTGAGGCAGAGCCCATGATCATGTTGATGGAGGCTGACACCAATATGAACATGATCATCAATGGGATACCGCTCAGGCCCAGGGTCTTCAGCACGTCCGCCCCGTTGATGGCCAGGATCAGGCCCAGGTTCGTCCAGTTGAAATAGGCCACGAACTGCGCCGCAAAAAACACCAGCACGATGTACGAGCCCAGCGTCTCCATGGATTTGGACATGCCCCGCATCACGTCGCTGTCGTTTTTGATGGATTTGGCGCCGATACCGTACGCGATACCGCCAATAGCGGAAAGCAGGAAGATAAAGGCTACGATGCCTGACATGAACGGCGAGTTAAGGATTTCACCGGTTTCCGGGTTGCGCAGGTAGCCGTCTTCCGGCAGCAGGCCGCCCAACACAAAGGCAGTGGACAGGAGAATAGCAATGGTAGCGTAAAGCAGGCCGCGCTTCTCCTGACTGTTCAGGCGATCGATGCTCTGCGGCTTTTCGTCGCCGGTATACTCTCCCAGCCTCGGAATCACGATTTTCTCCGTCACCCAGGTACCAAGACCTGCCACAATGAAAGTAGATACGAACATGAAATAGTAGTTGGCCGCCGGGTTTACGGTATAGTTCGGATCGATGATGCGTGCAGCCTCTGTTGACAAACCGGCCAGCAGCGGATCAATCGTTCCCAGCAGCAGGTTGGCGCTGTAACCACCCGACACACCAGCAAAAGCCGCCGCCAGACCAGCCAGCGGATGACGGCCGGCCGCCAAAAAGATTACCGCCGCCAGCGGCACCAGCAGTACGTAGCCCACTTCAGAAGCCGTGTTGGACAAAACACCCGCAAACACGATCACGAAGGTAAGCAGGCGCTTCGGCGAGGACAGCACCACCAGGCGCAGCACCGCACCGATCAGGCCGGTGCCTTCGGCTATACCTATACCTAGCAAAGAAACCAGCACCGTGCCCAGTGGGGCGAAGTCAGTGAAGTTAGTGACCATGCGCGTCAGGATCATGTGCAGTCCTTCGGTAGACAGCAGGTTAACCGGTGTTATGGTCTGCCCGGTGCCCGGATGCACCACGGCCATGTCGAAGAGGCTGGCCACCCACGATAGGATGATCACGAGAAGGGCGAAGCCGGCAAATAGCGTGGCGGGGTGTGGCAGGGCATTACCAATGCGTTCCACCACCGACAGGAATTTGTCAATCCCTGACTTTTTTGTCTTAAGTTGGGTCATAAAAAGTTTTTTAGTTTCCCGCCCGCACACCGCTTATCTAGGTATAGGTGCCGGACGTGCAGCCGAAGTCAGCTAAAACGGGCTTCCGAAATTGCTCAAAATTTTGCAGCCTCGCAAATTTTAGCAAAAAGCCATACCTTCGTTTATCATCAAAAAAGCTTTCCCCATGATCACACCCTTGCAGCCCGGCGACAAAATCGCCATCATCGCCACCGCCCGACTTATCAGTCAAGAAGATATTGCCGCCGCCATTGACATACTGCAGGGCTGGGGACTGGAAGTAGAGGTCGGCCCGACAGTAGGGGCGCAATATGGTGTGTTTGCCGGCGACGATGCGCTGCGCCTGCAGGACCTGCAGCAGGCCCTCGACCGCCCCGACATCAAAGCCATCATCTGCGCACGCGGCGGCTACGGCACCACCCGCATCCTCGACCAGGTGGATTTCAGCCATTTTCAAAAGCATCCGAAATGGGTAGTGGGCTTCAGTGACATCACCTCACTCCTTTGCCACATCCACAGTGTAGGTATAGAAAGCGTGCACGGTATCATGCCTTTGCTTTTCCCGAAAGGCACGGAAGAAGCGCTGGACAGTCTGCGCCGCGTGCTCTTCGGCGAGGAGCTCAGCTACAGCGCAGCTCCGCACGACTTTAACCGCACAGGTATAGCCGAAGGCCAATTGATCGGCGGCAACCTGGCCCTGTTGCACAACGTCTCCGGCACTAGCTCCGACTTCAGCACCAAAGGCAAGATCCTGTTCCTGGAAGACGTAGATGAGTACCTCTACAGCATCGACCGCATGATGGTGCACCTCGACCGCGCCGGCAAGCTGAAGGATTTAGCAGGCCTGATCGTGGGCCATTTCAGCGACATGAAAGACAATTCTATACCTTTCGGCAAGGATGCCTACGAAATAATCGCCGAGCACAGCGGCAAGTACAACTACCCCGTTTGCTACGGCTTCCCGACCGGCCACGAACCGGATAACCTGGCGCTGGTTTGCGGTAGAAAAGCGAGGCTGGAAGTAACCGATCAGGGCACACAGCTGACATATGCACAAATTAGTTGATCAAGACTTACAAAAGCGGATGGGTAGGCACCAAGGTATGGGACTTCGTATATCTTACTGAGCAAAAAAGCTTATACCTGTTGTAAGAAAAGAGCATACCATCAAAACACATGAACTACACAGCATACCTGGAGCGCATCGGATACACCGGGAAACTGCAGCCGACCCTTGAAGTGCTGCGGCAACTGCAGAAGCGCCACTTGTTATCTGTTCCTTTCGAAAATCTTGACATTCACCACGGGGTTACGATCGAACTGGATGTTGAAAGGATCTTTGACAAGGTGGTGCTTCAGAAGCGGGGCGGGTTCTGCTATGAGCTGAACGGTTTATACTTTGAATTACTCACTGCGATTGGTTTTGATGTGAGACGGATTTCTGCAAAAGTCTATTCCAGCAGCGAAGGCACTTACTCGCCGGAGTATGATCATCTGGCCTTGCTGGTGGCGATACAAAATGAGGAGTATCTGACCGATGTCGGGTTCGGCGAATTTAGTTTTGAGCCACTGAAGATGGAGTTGAACAAGGTACAGGCAGATGCGCGCGGCAATTACGTCTTCGACAAATATGATGAGAGCTATTATCAGGTAAGCCGAATCGAAAACGGTGAGATCCGGCCCGAATACATCTTCCGGAAAGCAGCGAGGGCGTTTGATGAATTTGCCGGCATGTGCCACTTTCACCAGACCGATCCCGGTTCTCACTTCAGGCAGCGCAGTATGATCACGCTTCCCACCGAACAAGGCCGGATCACCCTTACAGAGAACAAACTCAAGATAAAAGAAGTTGACCTTACTAGGGAAACTGTATTGAAAGACGCTACTGAGTACGAGCTATACCTGTGGAAATACTTTGGGGTAAAACCAGCTGGCCGCAATAGCTAGCTTAACTCTGGTATGCTGTGGAAAAGCGAGGCTGGAAGTTGGGGATGTCAGTGCAAGATTATTCCGCCTAACATGCTATATTAGGTGGATAAACGTCACTATGACGTTTACACAGTAGTTATGTGTAATAAGTAAGAAGCCAATGTACAAAGGAGAACCTTCTGAAGGTATTGAGTTTTATGATTTGTTGTTCAAAAGCGATGACTTTAGTGCAGAACTAGGTAAAGTTGCTTTGGCTGCAGGAAGGCTAGAAGCAGAACTAATGCGCTATCTGTATCGCAATGGAGTCAAAGAAAAAGTAGTTGGATCTACCTTAGGGAAGCTAGTTGATTTAGGAAATAAGTATAATTTGTTTGATAAGAATTTAGCTATTGCACTAGATATAACTCGCAAACAGAGAAACTATTTAACACATAATATTTATGCATTACTCACCGAGCTTATCGATGAAACAATTTTAGAAAGAAGCAACTTGCTAGATACTGATGTGCATACCTATGAAGAAAGAGCGTGGCAATTAAGAGAGAATTTAGTGGCATTAGCCGATATAATCAATAAGAAATAAATGAATCTGTTCATCTTCTTAAGTGGCCCTGCAAGTTTCGCTGATTTGATGTTGCTTCTACTCTTATGGATAGTTGCACCTATTGCATTTCTATATTTTGCAGTTAAAATCCTCATGTTTCTGACACAAAAGAAGAATGAAAGTTTTGACTACTGGTCATCATTTGACAGCTTGGTTAATTCACTGCGGGAAAGAAATGAACAGGTAATAGCTAAAGAATTCGAAGAGTCTAAAAAATTAGTTAGTGGGACAACAGACGGGTGGTTCGAATTTCTTAATAACTTTAGAAGTGCAGTAAATCAAAATATCATGAAGTTGACAAGTGAAGAATCTACAACTGCACATGATTTAATCAATTCTTTGGAAGAAACACTTAGAAAAAATAAAAGCTGCTAACAAGGGTAGCTGTTGCACAACTCCTCAGTAACTTCTGATCTCTATAGCTTTTCTGATTCCACTTCTCTTTTTGCTCCCCAAAACCATCTTGATAAATACTACCTGCTCCG
>NZ_JCAEMH010000005.1:0-498270 GCF_059278805.1 Pontibacter sp. YIM B11418
GAGCAGGCAGTCTGGATAAGGGTAGGCTCTTTTTTTTCATCTTAATTAGAAGTTAAATGTGAATCCAAAAGATAGCCCTTATCCGCTGCTTTTTAAAACCAGCTACCGAAGGTTTAGTGCAACCACACCTAAACTTTAGCTACGCCACAGTTTAGCAAAGTCCGTTGCAAGTACGACAAGGTAAAAACTACCTACCATGCTCATCCACATTCGACAGGAGAATCCCACTGACTACCACGCTGTATTTGTATTAATAGAGCAGGCTTTCCGTGATTCAAAATGAGCGACCACATGGAGCAGTTTCGGGTGGAACGCCTTCGCAAATCAGATTCTTTTATACCTGAGCTTTCGCTGGTGGCGGTGGAGGGAGAGAAAGTAGTTGGCCACATCTTGCTGACGAAGCTTGAAATCAAAAACAAACAACAGCTGTTTGAGTCACTCTCGTTGGCGCCAGTGGCGGTACTGCCTGCCTACCAGCACCAAGGTATAGGCGCCATGCTGATTGAACAGGCGCACGAAGTCGCCAAAAGCTTAGGCTATACCTCAGTTATTCTGGTAGGCCACGAAAACTACTATCCCCGTTTCGGCTACAAGCGAGCATCCACTTTCGGCATCACCTTTCCTTTCGAGGGTCCTGATGCAAACGCTATGGCTGTGGAACTTCTCGAAAATGGTCTGGCAGGTATAAGCGGAGAAGTAAAATACCCAAAAGAGTTCTTTTAAAGCACCTACACCAGATATTTGTTAAAGCATTGCTGCTCAGCAGCAAGAAACCGCTCACCAATCCATTGTTGCGAAATTTGCCATGGCGCTTGCAACCTATGTTACAAAAATTGAATCTTCCAGATAACAGCTATACCTGAACAGGGACCAACTAGCTAAAACCATCAGGAGATTCACACAATGCCAGAAAACAAACTGACCCGACTGCTTATCATTTTTTTCTTGCTGCTCACAACTAGCATCACTTTTGGACAAGGCTTTCAGATAAGCGGTACCGTTCAGAGCGCCACACAGCAGGAGGCTATACCTTACGTCAACATCGGCATCAAAAAGAAGGACATCGGCACGGCAACAAGGCCGGACGGCAGCTTCAAAATCAACCTGAAAGAAGAAAACCGGCAGGACACGCTCACTTTCTCGGCCATTGGGTACAACGAGCTTTCGCTGCCAGTTTCTTCTATCCTTTCTAACCACAGCACCCGCTTCGAGCTCACCGAAAAAACCACCGCACTGCGCGAAGTTGTTATCAGCAGCAAAACGCCTAAGATCAAAAAAATCGGTACTACTTCGCGCAATCCATTTCTCTATGGTTCTGCTGAAACTGTTCACTCAGAGGACATCTCGGAACTAGGCAAGTTTATCAACCTCAACAACAAAACTTCCGAAATTCTGTCTGCCACGGTATACCTGCGCAGCATCAAACTCGATTCCGCTACCTTCCGCATTAATCTGTATAAGAACACAGCAGGTATGCCGGGTGAGCGATTGGTCGAGAAGAGCATCATCAGGCGGCTGCCGCTTACGCAGGGCTGGGTCACGGTTCCGCTTGAGCAGTATGGCCTGGTGGTAGACGAGGATTTCTTTTTAGGTATAGAGTACCTGCCCGATTACAGCAAGCACGAGAAATACATTTTCACTTACGGCGCTGCGCTCGGTGGCAGCTTCTACTCCCGAAAAGCCAGCCTGGGCGACTGGGAAAAAGGTGTAGGTGGCCGGTTGGCGGCTTATGTCACGGTGAGGCAATAACGGTTCCGGCTATACCTGCGCACTATGAAAAGAAACCTGGTTCTCTCCGCTGCTACTTTGCTGTTGTTACTCCTGTCTAGCACAGCAACACTGGGGCAGCACAGTCGGCCTATAGCTAAACAGGTGATTCAGTTCTCAGGTATGGTGTATGCAAGCGATAGCGTCACGGCTCTGGAAGGCGTGGCTATGTATGTACCGGGCACCACAAGAGGCACATACACACGCAAAAGCGGTTATTTTTCGATGCCGGTGGTGGCCGGCGATACGGTGGTATTAGGTGCACTTGGTTACGAGAAGCTATACCTGACTATACCTGCGAAGACTAGCGAAAACCAACTGACGCTAAAAATTGTGCTCGAAAGAAAAGAAAACAAGCTACCCACTGTGGATGTGATGCCCTGGGCAACGGAGTATGATCTGAGGCAAGCCGTTCTGCGCACCAAACTCCCTGAAGACCCTAAAGATCAACTCCCCGTTATACCTCCGCCCTTCGTTTACAAATCGATTACAGAAATGCCCGCCATGAATGCGGATGCCAATTTCAGGTATGGACAGAAAATTCAGCAGGATCAGCGGGAAGCGCGGTTTAAAGTACCGGATATCCTGAAGGTTTTCTCTATTCCGATCAGGTATTATTAGTGCTGCCGCTAGCAGGTCTTAAAACAAGAAACTCTCCCATGGCAGGAGAGTTTTCGCTGTTGTCAGATAATGACAAATGAATTTGAAAGCTTGTCAGGTATAGCCTAGGCTTCTTGTTTTTCGAGATTGAACAGTGCGCTCAATCCTTCCAGCAGGGCCTCCGACTCACCACGCTGGCAGGCTGCTTTTAGCTCCAGGGCAGGCAGTTTTACGATCTTGTTAAGGATGTTTTTCGTGATGGCTTCCACAAGTTCTTTCTGGTCCTCGCCCAGTTTCTTGGTATAGCGGGCCAGTTCCTGCTGACGAATTTCCTCCAGGCGGCTTTTGAACTGCTGCAGGGCCGGCGACATAGCCATTTCACGGGTCCAGGTACTGAACTCCGCCATCGCTTCTGTTATAATATCCTTTACCTGAGGAATGGCAGCTATACGTATAGCCAGTGCTTCGGTGGCTCGGTTACGAATATTGTCTACGTTGTATACCCTGGTGTTTGGCAGGGCTTCGATTGCGGCGTCGATGCTGCGCGGCATAGAAAGGTCTACAAAGAACTGGGGTGCATTTTCACCTAACTGTGCTACATCAGCCTTTCCGATAAAGAAGCAGTCGCCTGGCACAGACGAGATCACCACATCCGCATTCGCCATTTCTTCCCAAACATTCTCCCAGTAAATAGCGCGGGCATTGGTTTTCTGGGCCAGCTCAAGCGCCTTATGATGGGTGCGGTTGGCGATGGTCACGTTGCTGATTTTGGACTTGCCGAAGTTGTCGCACACATTGGCGCCGATCTCCCCTACCCCGATCATGAGTACACGCGGGTCAACCATACCTCTGGTCAGTTCCTCTACCAACTCTACTGTAGCGTAGGATACCGAAGCAGCACCGTCAAAAAAGGCAGTCTGGTTGAATACCTGCTTGTTGGTATAGAAGACAGTATGCATCAGCCTGTGCAGAAAAGGACCGGCCATATCGGCATCGGCTGCCCACTGGTAGGCTTTCTTCACCTGATTCAATATCTGCATATCGCCCACCACCTGCGACTCCAGCCCCAGTGACACATAAAATAAGTGCTGCACTGCCTGCTGGTGATCAGTGATGTGCTGGAAATAAGTCGAAATCTCTTTTGTCGCAATAAAGCCTTTCTCAATCGCAATCAGTTTGATGATTTCGCGGGAAAGATCTTGTGCAGCGGCATAGTATACCTCTGTACGGTTACAGGTAGAAAGCACCATCACATCCTGCGCACTGGTAAACTCGCGTATCTTATCGAGCAGATTACGACAGCCGATCTCGTTCAGCGATACGGCTTCACGAATGGCGATAGGTGCTTGCTTGTAAGATAATGTAAGGGCTTTAAACTGGTTTTGCATGTCTTTCTCTCAGATATAATGCAAATTTCTTAAAACCTGGGTTCGGAAAGTATGACTTTCGTCACTTTCAGGCAGGAGAAATGTCAATGTTTCCACTAATTCCGCATCCGCTCCAGTTTCTGCGCATTCAGAATCGTGATTTTACTGCCGCGGGTATCGATCAGGTGCTCGTCTTTAAAATCAGCCAGGGTGCGGATAACCGTCTCTTTGGAGGCTCCCACAATACTGGCCAGATCCTCGCGCGTGATCGATACTTCTGACTTGTAGTTCGGGTCTTCTTTGTATTGCCTTTCCACGAACAGCAGTGCCTCTGCTACACGCTTGCGAACCGAGTTGTAGGCCAGTTTCAGCAGACGCTCTTCCCGGTCGGCCAGGTTATCGGACAGGATCTTGATGAACTTGCCTGCTACGTCGCGGTTCTGGTAGAGCAAGGTATAGAAGTCCTCGCGGGGAATGATGTATACCTCGGAGTCCTCCAGCGCCATCGCCGACTCGCGGTAAGCCTTTTCTTCCAGCAGATCGAGGTAGCCGATAAAGTCACCGTCTTTGTAGAGGCAGGTAATGTACTCCCGGCCTTCTTCGTTCGATTTGTAGGTCTTGATCTTACCCTTGTTCAGGAAATACAGGTTGCTAGGATAATTTCCTTCCGAGAACAAATGCTGTTTTTTGCGGAACACCGTCACACGGCGGTTTTCAGAGATCAGTTTGTTGAGCTCCTCATACCCTTTTGCCTCCTGTATAAAGTTGTCAAGGCCTTGCACGTTGCGCTGAAACTCAGCCTTCATGATCTCATTTTTCTTCAGGCGCATCTCCACCACATCCAACAACTCCACATCATCGAAGGGCTTTGTCAGGTAATCGTCTGCGCCCAGGTTCATGCCTTTGCGGAAGTCTTCTTTCTCTGATTTGGCTGTCAGAAATACGAAGGGAATACTCGCCGTTTCAGGGTATTTGCTGAGCATGTGCAGCACGCCATAGCCATCGAGCTGGGGCATCATGATATCGCAGATGATCAGGTCCGGGTGTTCTTTTTTGGCCAGGTCAACGCCCAGTCTGCCGTTAGGTGCCTCAATTACCTGGTAGTTGGCCAGCGACAGGATCTCGGCGGTGTTCTCCCGTATCTCCTGATTATCTTCAATCAGTAATATCTTTTTCATATCTGTGCGGTATATGGCAAAGTGATGGTGAAGGTGGTGCCGTGGCCCAGTTGGCTTTCATAGCGCAGCTCGCCACCCATTATTTCTACATATTTTTTAACGATGTTCAGCCCCAGACCCGTTCCCTGTATATTGGTGACGTTCTGCGCTCTGAAGAAAGGCGTAAACAAGTGTGTTTTGTCTTCGTCAGGTATACCGATCCCCTCGTCCCGAACTTCCAGCATCACGACATCCCCTAGTATAGAGGTCATAAACCAGATCGTACTGTCCTCTCCTGAGTATTTGCTGCCATTGGAGAGCAGGTTGATCATGACGTTGCGCATGAGCTGCTTGTCCAGGTATACCGTCTGCTGCGTGCCTTCGTGCCGGTAGTCAATGCGCTGCCCCTCCTTCAGGAAGCCCTGCATTTCGTCGACCACTTCTGCCGAGAAACCCTGCAGATCAAAGGTACTTGGCACATTGTTGATTTTCCCCTCCTCCATCCTGCTGATCGACAGGAAGTCGTTCAGGATATTGGTCAGGTTATGCACCGCCGATTTGATCCGGCCCACGTGCTTCAGGCGCTTTTCATCGTCTTCGGCAGTTTTATATTTTGTGATAAGCGATGCGGAGGAAAGGACTGTGCTGAGCGGTGTGCGAAACTCGTGCGAGGCAATGGTCACGAAGCGCGACTTGAGTTCGTGCAGTTCCTTCTCCTTTTGCAGGGCCTTGTATATTTCAGTCTGCGCCTTTTTTAGCGTCCGGTTCGCCTTTTCCAAGTTTTGTATAGCTGCGGCCAGTTCCTGTGTACGCTCCTCAACACGCTGCTCCAGTTCGGTGTTCAGCTTCTGAATCTCGGCCAGACTCTTGGCGTGCTCAATGCTATACCTGATCGAGCGCTCCAGATCGTAAGGATTGAAAGTACCCTTCACCAGGTAATCCTGCGCTCCGACCCGCATGGCTTTCTCGTCGGTTTCACGGTCGCTTTGCCCTGTCAGCAGAATAAATGGAGCCGCTATACCTTCGTTTACCGCCTGCTCAATCAATTCCAGCCCATCATGCGCCCCCAGCCTGAAATCGACCAGGTATACATGGTGCCGCTGCTCCCGGATAATGTCTATTGCCTTGCTAAAGGAGGGCGCCCACTCGAGCACATAGTTGCGCCCGGGTATATCGTCCATAATATCCCGCGCAATGATGAAATCATCCTCATCATCATCCACCAGCAAAACACGTATTCTGTCAAGCATATTTTGAGTTTGGGAGTTTGGAGTTTTGTCGCGGGTGCAGAGTATTGAGTTAAGTACTTAATTATTCAGATTTCTCCCGTTGGTCGAAATGACAAAATAGGTATAACTCAGCACTCGCGACTCAGAACTCAAACCTACGGTTTGGGCAGTTCTACAATTTCAAACCAGTACTTGCTCAGGGTGCGCATCACGTCCACGAGCGAGCTGAAAGTGACTGGCTTGGTGATGAAAGAGCTTACGCCCAGATCGTAAGTGCGCAGAATGTCCTCTTCGGCCTTGGAGGTCGTAAGTACCACCACGGGCAGTACGCGCAGGTGTTCATCGGCTTTTATTTCCTTCAGCGCCTCGCGACCGTCTTTTTTCGGCATGTTCAGGTCAAGCAGAATAAGGCCGGGTGTCTGGTATTTCTCCTTATCGGTGAACCTGCCGCGATTGTGCAGGTAGTCCATCAGCTCTTCGCCGTTTTCTACAAACTGTATCGCATTGCTCAGTCGGTTTTCGTCCAGCGCTTCTTTTATGAGCATGCGGTCTTCAGCGTCGTCGTCGGCTATCAGTATCACAATAGATCTGTTTGATTTCATAGATAATTATTCCTGCAGGTGAGTTTTTGCTAAAGTAACAATAAAATGCGTACCCTCCCCCGGTTTACTTCTGGCTGTAATATCGCCCCCATGCCGGATCGCGATTTTACGGCAAATGGCCAGTCCTATACCGGAGCCTTCGTACTTCTGCCCCTCCAGTCGCTGAAAGATGTTGAAGATCCGGTCCAGGTACTTCTCCTCGAAGCCGATCCCGTTGTCTTCCACATGCAGTTCCACCAGCTCGTCGCCCGGCGTGGAGGTCATGTGGGCTTTAAGCTGTACTTCTTTGGCGTATACCTTTACCACGGGGGCAACATCGTCTCTGCGGAACTTGATGGCATTGCTGATCAGGTTCTGCAACAACTGGCGCAACTGAGTAGGCTCCGCCTGTATGACAGGTAGTTCCCCCACCTCCACTTTGGCATGGGTGTTTTCGATGGCAATTTCCAGGTCCGATATCACGTCGCGAACAATCTGGTTCAGGTCTGTGTCTACGAACGGCTTGGATTTGGCAGTAACTCTGGAAAAGGTGAGCAGGTCGTTGATCAGGTTCTGCATCCGAACGGCCGCGTTGAGCATGCGGTCCACGTAGTCCTTGCCCTGCTCGCTCAGGTTCTCGTACTCTTTTAGCTTGAGGCGGTCGCCGAAGGCTTGGATCTTGCGCAGGGGCTCCTGCAGGTCGTGCGATGACACGTAGGCAAAATCCTGCAGCTCGCGGTTGCTTCGCTCGAGTTCGGCGGCATAACGGCGCAGGCGCTCTTCGGTTATTTTCTGGCGGGTGATGTCGTGTATGAATCCGGTGTATACCTTGCGGTCGGCCAGCTTCACTTCGCTGATGCTCAGGAATAGCGGGAAAATGGTACCGTCTTTTTTGAGGCCAGTTACCTCGCGACCTATACCTATAATGCGCTTCTCGCCGGTCTCGTGGTAGTGGTGCATGTAGTTATCATGCAGGCTCTTATCAGGCTCTGGCATGAGCATGTTGATCTTCCGCCCAATCACCTCCGATTCGCCATAACCGAACAGCTTGCAGGCGGAGGGATTGATCATCTCGATGACACCGCGCATGTCGATGGTGATGATACCATCCACAGCGGTCTGGATGATGGAGTTGATCCGGCTTTCGCTTTCGCGCAGCGCGACCTCCGTTTTTTTAAGATCAGTGATGTCGTGGATAATGCCCGTAAAGATCTGCTTGTCGTGCAGGTTCACCTCACTGATGCTGAGCAGGAACGGAAACACGGTGCCGTTTTTCTTTTTGCCCAGCACTTCGCGCCCTTTGCCGATGATCTGCCCTACCCCCGTGCGGTGGTAGTTGTCGAGGTACTTATCGTGCAGGCTATGGTCAGGCTCCGGCATGAGCATGCGCACATTGTTTCCGATGATCTCTTCCGGCTGGTAGCCGAAAATATGCGCAGCCGCCGGGTTTACAGTCTCCACCATGCCTCTACGGTCGATGGTGATGATGCCATCGATAGCTGTTTCGATGATGGCTTTCAGTCGAGACGCATTGTCTAAAAGCTGATTAGATGAATTTTCGTACTCTTCCAAGTGTGTTTATTTTCCTAAATATAAGCAGTACGACCCTATTCTCAAAAAAGAGCACGTATACCTGTTTCAGGAATATCCACTAAAACCTTGTTATCCTGGCTACTTTGCTTGTCAGGAAGTGTTTCCGTAATGAAATGTCCGCCAATACTTTCCCGCCTGGCCAGGGCAGCTTTGGTTATCAGTTCGGCAACAGTAAGCAGATTTTGCAGTTCTTGAACTTCCTGCTGTATACCTGTCAGGTCGGCTATACCTTTCACCTTCCGCTGCAAGTCTTCGATCTGAGCCTGGCAGTGCAACAGCCCTTTTACGGAGCGTACAATACCGGCCTGCTCCCAGAGCAGTTTCTGCAGATCTGCCCGTCTACGCGTTAGCTCTGCCTGCATACCTAGCCACATCGTACCTACACTGTCTATGCCTGAGTCCAGGTCAGGCATAATCTCCAGCTGGTCAGAAGTTGAACGCGCGATTTGATCTGCCGCACGCTGCGCAAATACCACTCCTTCCAGCAGCGAGTTACTGGCCAGCCGGTTTGCCCCATGTACGCCCGTGCAGGCCACTTCTCCTATCGCATAAAGCCGGTCAATGGACGTCAGCCCACTCAGATCTGTTTTCACGCCACCGCACTGGTAATGCGCCGCAGGAACAATAGGTATAAGCTCCTTTTCGACATCAATGCCAATAGTGGTACACTTATGATAAATATAAGGAAAGTTTTCGCGAACCTTACCGGCTGGTAAATGGCGCACGTCCAGGTATAGACAGGGACTTTGGTGGCGCTGCATTTCGGTGAGTACAGCACGGGCTACAATGTCGCGGGGAGCCAAAGAACCCAGCGGATGGTACAGGTGCATGAAGCGGCTACCGTCCGGCAAAACCAGCTCTGCTCCCGCCCCCCGCAGCGCCTCGCTGATCAGGAAAACTTCGCCGTTGGGTTGGTATAAAGCTGTCGGGTGAAACTGGAAGAACTCCATGTGCTGAATGTCGGCTCCAGCACGGGCAGCCATGGCCAGTCCGTCGCCGGTCGCTATACCTGGGTTGGTGGTATATTGGTATACCTGACCGGAGCCGCCGGTGGCCAGCACCACCGCTTGTGCAGGTATAGACAGTACCTCCTGTGTGTGCAGATCCAGCACCTGTACGCCATAGCAAAACGTACCTGTACTGCTGGTATCCGTGAGTAGTTCTATACCCATCTGATGTTCCTGCACGGAGATGTTGGGGTGACGCCGCACAGCATCTCCCAGCGCTTGCTGCACGCTGCGCCCCGTATGGTCTTTTACATGCACGATGCGGTGATGGCTGTGGCCACCTTCCAGCCCTAGGGCCATATCGCCTGATGCTGCCTTGTCGAAACCTACAGCTATACCTTGCAGCCAGCGGATAGCAGCCGGCGCCTCTTGCACCATATAACGCACAGCTACTTCGTCGCAGAGTCCGGCGCCCGCCTCCAGTGTGTCCTGTACATGCTGCTCGAAAGAGTCGGTTGGGTCGAGGACGGCGGCTATACCTCCCTGCGCGTAGGCAGTGTTGGTTTCGGAAAAGTCTGCTTTGCAGAGCACCAGTACGCGGCCATGGGTAGCGGCCTGCAGGGAAAACGTGAGCCCCGCAACGCCACTGCCCAACACCACGAAATCAAAATCCGGCGCCTTCATTTTCAATTAGGTAAATTTCAACATGCGCTCAATCGGCAGCAAAGCCTTCTGACGAATGTCCAGGTCCAGATCCACAGTATACATGCGCTCCGCCTCGGTGCCGATGGCCCGCAATGCCTGCAGCGTACGCTGTATCGTAATCTGTTTCATGTGCGGACATTTAATGCAGGGCACGATGAATTCCTTCTCCGGATACATACCACGCAGGGTCGCACCCAGGTCGCACTCCGAACCCAATATGAACTGCCGTGACTTGCTCTCGCCTACAAAACGGAGAATGTCAGAGGTGCTGCCAACTACTCCACCGGTACCGGTCAGGGCGTCGGCTACGGTGTCATCCGGCACTTCCCAGTGTACGAGCACCTGCGCCTCGGGGTACATCAGTTTGAGCCCGTTGATTCGCTGCGGTGTGAACTGTTCGTGCACCTCGCACTTGCCTTCCCACAGAATCAATTCCTTGCCGGTCTCAGCTTTGATGCGGGTCTGCAGGTTGCGGCCCATGAACAGGTCTGGCAGGAAAATCAGGCGGTCGGAATCAAAGGAGCGGGCGATGTCCATTGCGTTACGGGAGGTGCAGCAGATGTCGGCTTCGGCTTTGGTCTCGGCGTAGGTGTTGATGTAGGCCACCACCGGCACGCCCGGGTATTGTGCTTTGAGCTTACGCACATCGGCACCTGTTATACTTTCGGCCAGGGAACAGCCTGCCTCAAAACTCGGCAACAAAACCTGCTTGGCCGGGTTCAGGATCTTGGCGGTTTCTGCCATGAACTTCACACCACAGAAAATGATACTGTCGGCTTCCACGCTCTTAGCGGCAACGCTTAGCCCGAGCGAGTCGCCCACAAAGTCGGCTATACCTCCGTCGTTGTGGTGCACCTGCAACTCAGGCGACATATAGAAGTGTGACAAGATTACCGCGTTCTTCTCGCGCTTCAGTTCTCTGATTTCTTCTACCACCTCCTGCAGGGCGGCAATCTCTTCGGTTTGGGCAAAAGGATGCATGGCTCTGAATTTTTCAGAGAAGGCACCCTGTGTCAGGGTCGCTGTCATTGTATGTTTCAGGGTTGTTTAAGCGATGCCGCGGGCTTGGCCGTTCAGCACTTCTTCGGGTTGGTTTTTAATGAAATATTTGCCGGTTTTCACATCGTCCACTAAGCTCTGTATCGTTTTCTCGCGGAACACCTGCAACAGGTGGTTGCGGTATACCTTGATTTCATCGTGCAGGGGACAAGGGTGTGTGTCGGAGCACTGTTTCATGCCCATGCCACATTTTCTAAAGGCTTCGAGTCCGTCTATAATGTTTATGACTTCCAATAAACTTATTTCGCTGGCGGGCCGGTGCAGAAAGAAACCGCCATGCGGGCCTTTGATGGAGGCGATGACGCCTTTGCGCACCATGTCCTGCAGGATCTTGCCTATAAAATGGGTGGGCAGTTCCAGTTCGTTGGCTATCTCTTTTATGCCCACGCGCTTGCCTTCTTCATCAGCCATCGCAATGTATACGATGGATCGCAGGGCATATTCTGTTGTTTTCGAAAGCATAACCTTATCTTAAATCGGAACGCAAATCTATCAGGTATTTCCTAATTGTCGCATGCCTTCCTCACTTATCATATCCGGCGTCCACGGCGGAAGCCATACCAGTTCTACTTCAATATCCAGGTTCGGGAAGCGCTTGTCCAGCATTTGCCTGGCCGCTGTCGTGATGGTGCCACTCATGGGGCAGCCCGGCGTGGTAAGCGTCAACTCTACATGCAGCTTCTCCTCCTCTTCTTTCAGGGTCACTTTATATACCAGCCCCAGGTCGACAATGTTGATACCCACCTCAGGGTCGATGATGTACTTGAGCGCTTCATACGCTTCGTTGACGAGCTCCTGTTCCTGCGTTTTCATATCCAAATGGTTTTAAATCTTTCACCTTGTGCAGCAGCACTTTAAACACGTTGCCGGCATACAGCACCGCAGCAATACTCAGGACCACCGCCCCCACTAAAATAACAGTTTGCTCGGCCATCAACACACCCGCCAGTAAACCCACCAGCCCGACAATGTAGGCGATATTTTGCCAGCGCAGCAATGTTACACTATACATGTCCTTCGGCATGGGTGTTTTGAAACGGCCTACATAATCTTCGTAACTGTGCATCCAGACGATGAAGGGAAGCGTTTTAAAAGTCTGCCCCAGTATCAGCGCCGACACAAAGCCGAAGAAGATCGAGAGTCCATACACCAGGTATAGCGCCGACAGCAGGCGTTGCGGCAGTCCGAATTGCAACGTCACTATAAACACGAGCACGATGGGCAGGATCAGCAGCGTCAGTGCTACAAATGTCTGTTTCATACCTAAGTCTAGGTCGGGCCGTTTGCCAAGGCATTTGGCCTGGTACAGGAAGTAAAGGAAGCAGGCTATACCTGCTACAACCATAAGCGCATAGAGCGCATAGAAACCGGTGTGTAGAAACAGGTGATCCAACGCAAAAAGCACCAGTCCGCCATTAATCAGATAATAGCTCCAGTTCAGGCTGCGGGTATCTTCGGGGTGCGCCAGCAGGAACATCGGGATCAATTTAGAGCCTACGCCTATGATCAGGAGCAGGAACCAGCCCGCCATACCTATATGCGCGTGCAGTTGCAGATAATGCACATGGTCCTGTGGCAGAAAAGGATATTGAAAGTTGAAAACCATCAGCACGCCCACCAGCCCAGTCGCCACCAGCCAAACCACTGAAGTCACCATAAAATCGGCTTCTATTCCCCATTTTTTCACTTGTCGGGCCGTTTGCACTACGTTATAAGCAAAGAGCGAGAACGATATGAGCAGCAAACAAGCCGCTATGTGCATGATGGTGCCCACCCAGAAATTCCAGAAGGAAATGGTGAGCAGTATCGTACCAGTCGATAGCAAGGCAAAGGCCCAGGATCCTAGCTTCTCACTGTACAGCCGCACATCCAGCACTACCGGCAGCAGCTGATAAACCGATCCGAAGATGATCATGGTTGCCCAGCCCAGCGCCGCCACGTGTGTGAGGGTGAGTAGTTTCGGGTGGAAATAATGCCCGCCAAAAGCATCGGTTGAAAAGACCAGCAGCAGGCACAGCACCACAAACGACACCGCCGCGAAAGCGTAGTGCGGCAGCACAAGCCATTTGGAGGGTGAATTAGATACAGTTGCAGCGCTCATGCGTATGGTTGTTTATTGCTGATTTTTAGTTGTGTCACTTTTTTCATTGTCATCTCGAATGCAATGAGAGATCTGAAAACATTAATTACTGTTCACAATATCCAGATTTCTCCCGGTGATCAAAATGACAACAATCACTTAAATTGACAGCATTGGTGCAGAATAGTGCCTACCTGTATATCAACAAATATACCTCATTCGGCCCTACCTCTTTTATACTCACCTTAAATCCCCGCTCTGTCAATTGTGGCAGCAGGAACTGCGGAACTTTACGGTGATGCACATACAGCGCCTCGTCCTTAGGCAGCGTTTCCAGCGCACCAAGTATAGATACCATCGGTTGTGGCATTTCCATCTGGCGCACGTCTATTTGTTGCAGCTTGCCGCTATACCTGGCCAACAGTTCATCGAAGTTTTCCTCGATAACAGTTGAATTTACTTTTACCTCTTCCCCAGCGCTTTGTTTCTTAAAGTATGTCTTCACCAGGTTAGGCCCCAGTGTTTCGGTATAGTACTCGAAGCCTTTGGGGCGGATGATAGCGATCAGCGGAATTGGCTCGAAGGTGTTGACTATGCAAAGCACCTGTTCGGGGTTCAGCTTGTTCACCGCATCCATGATCTGCAGAAAAGGGTCGTCTCCTTTGGCGATGGTGTCGCGCACATCCAGCACAACGGTATCTTCCTGCTTCAGATTCGCCATAAAAGCGGGTCTTTCCAAAACATCGTTTTCCATAGGTATAGCCCTCTTGCTGTGGGTTGGTTTTGATGCTACGCTGAAGCCCAGCGGTTCCAGCTTTTCATAGAAATCCTCCACCCGGCACTTGCCAATGCGGGCGGCATCGGCGATGGTCACACGCGAAGCCAGCACCTTGCGCAGCACGGGGTTCCGCAGCTTTTCAAAGTGCTTGTTGATCGACACGATGGCCTCTATCGCCGCAGGGTTCTCCCGCAGTATAGTTGAGATTCGGGTGGTAGCAGACAGTTCCATGATTAACTTACCTTTTTATTTTCCCAGAAAGCAGGCAAAAACTCGTCCAACGGCTCCTGCAGGTCATGCTCCAGCAACCGGCCCACATCAGCCAGTTCCTCCGGATCGGCCACCGTCTGCAGGTAGGGGAACAGCTCGCGTTCTTCCCAACGGATGTGGTCTGTCAGGTCCTGTTGCAGCGTTACAATAAGAGAGGTATTCAGATTCTTTTGCTTATTGATCAGGCCGATGATGGCTTCGATTAGCTGATGCTCTTCATGTATTCTGATAGAGTTCACATCATCTTTGGGCAAAAGTCTTTTCACGATCACTTCCTCCTCCTGGCAGTGTGCTTTCAGAATGTTTTTCCAGAAATAATCGGTGTACTGGCGCATCAGCTCAAACGAAGTGCCGTTGGCCATACCTTGCTTCAGTTTCCAGCAGAACAGCAGTCCGAAGTGGTGTTCGCGTGAGAGCGGCACCAGGCTTTTGTCTCGTTTCAGTGGTTTGGTTGCAGTTGTCATAGTTGTGGTGTTTTACCTCCCCCCAACCCCCTCCTAGAAAAGGAGGGGGAGTTGAGAAGGTTGTTAATGTTTGTCTTTCTGCCCTCGCTCGCGTCCCGCGAGTGTGAGTTATCTGGCGGACTCTGGCCGCTTTGTTTGTACCTGTCGGCACAAGTGGCGAGACACCACTGGATTGCTCACACTCGCCAGAGGCGAGCGAGGGCGTATAGCGTTCCGTAAGCTCCCTCCCTTCTCTTTAAGAGAGGGCCGTGGGGTTACTTCAGCACTTCTTTCTCTAGCTCCAGCGCTTTCGGGAACAGCACGTTGTTCTCGAGGTGGATGTGGCGGTGCAGGTCGTTCTCAAATTCTTCTAGTTTTGAGAACATTACTCTATACGTGGCGCAGGCATCGGCTGGCAAAGTAAAGTCATCTGTCAACTTGCGGATAGCTTCCATTTCGCCACCGGCTGACTCGTGCTCCATCTCCATCATGTTGATTGGGTTTTGAAGGCTGCCGAAGGCCGGGCGGTCCAGCTTCACGCCATTTTTCTTGGCTTCTTCCATCTGCTTGATGAACGGGAACAGCACGCGCTCCTCTTTCGGCATGTGGGATTCCAGTTCGTTGGCAACGTTTACAAAGTGCTTCGCTACCTCAATCACCTCGGGGTGACGGCCACCGTGCACGCGCGCCACTTTGGTGGTGTATTCGTACAGCGCAGGTATAGCCTCGCGCACATAGCTATGGTGCATGTTCACGATGTAGTCGCCCAGGAAGCCCAGGTCCCATTTGTCGTATTCGTTTCCGCGTGATGTTTCGGCAGTTTTCTCTGGCATGGCGTTGAGTTCGTACTCCAGTTGCTCCTGGCTGATACCTTTTTCTTCGCAAGCCTGCTTCAGTGATTTTTTACCGTTGCAGCAGAAGTCGATGCCATATTTTTTGAATACCTGCGCCTTGCGGTAGTCTTTGGCTACGAGTTCGCCTACTGTCTCTCCCTCTTCAGGAGTCAGTTTCGAGATTTTCACTTCCCATATTTCCGGTCCCTGCAACAGGTATTCCCACTTAAAGATATTGCCGCGCTCACCCAGCAACTGGTAGTACAGTGGCTTCGGGTCGTGGTCGTTGTGAATCACAAAAGCTTCGCCGCCATTCAGTTTATCAAACCACTGGAAAATGGTCGGGTGCTTCATGCGTGGTTCCAGTACAGTTACGTCTAATTTGTCTATGGTTTCCATGGTGTTTTTTTGTTGAATTGTTCTGTTATAAATGATTGCCGATGTAAAGGTATATACGGGTACAACAAAATAAAAGATAAAAAGGTCTTTTTTTCTTAAATATTTTTCTGATATATTTATCAAACCATTTATAACAGCTTCAGACGAAAGTTAAACAACTGATAATCATACCTTTAACCCAACAACCATTTTATGAAAAAAGAGCAAGCAAAAAGCGGCGGCCTACCTGTCCATCGCTTTTTTACCCGGCAGGGTGAGAGCCCCTATACCTTGTACGACTATGAAAAAAGGTCCTCTACGATCCGCGACCCTTCCGGCGGCATCGTGGCTGAAATAAAAGACGTGGAGGTGCCCGCGAATTGGTCGCAAATTGCGACAGACATACTTGCTCAGAAGTACCTGCGCAAAGCGGGTGTTCCGCAGCCGGATGGCAGCACGGGAGCAGAAAAATCGGTGAAGCAGGTGGTGCACCGTCTGGCCGACTGCTGGCGAAGCTGGGGCGAAGGGAATGGCTATTTCAAAAGCAAGGAAGACGCGCAGGCTTTTTACGACGAACTGGTGTATATGCTCCTCGGGCAGTATGCCGCCCCCAACTCACCGCAGTGGTTTAATACGGGCCTCTTCAACTCTTATAAGTTAACCGGCAAGGCACAGGGACACTATTATGTAGACCCCAAAACCGGGAAATTAAAAGAGTCGACTTCGGCCTACGAGCGTCCGCAACCGCATGCCTGTTTTATTCTGGCCGTGGATGATGACCTGGTGAACAAAGGCGGTATCATGGACCTGTGGGTGCAGGAAGCCCGCATCTTTAAGTATGGCTCCGGGGTGGGTACGAACTTCTCCAGCATCCGGGGCAAAGACGAAGCGCTGGGCGGTGGCGGCAGCTCCTCTGGCCTGATGTCGTTCCTGAAGATTGGCGACCGTGCGGCGGGAGCGATTAAGTCCGGTGGCACGACGCGACGTGCGGCCAAAATGGTATGTCTTGACCTCGACCACCCTGAGATTGTGGAATTCATCAACTGGAAAAAAGAAGAAGAGAAAAAAGTGGCGGCCCTGATTGCTGCGGGCTACTCCTCGGACTACAACGGCGAAGCTTACCAGACCGTGTCGGGCCAGAACTCGAACAACTCGGTGCGTGTGCCGAATTCCTTCTTTAAGGCCTTAAAAAACGACGAACCGTGGCACCTCCGCGCCCGCTCTACTAGTAAGGTCATGCAATCTATACCTGCCCGTGCGCTGTGGGACCAGATAGCTGACGCCGCCTGGTCATGCGCCGACCCGGGACTGCAGTTCGACACTACTATTAATGAGTGGCATACCTGTCCCGATGAAGGACCAATCCGCGCCTCCAACCCCTGCTCGGAGTACATGTTCCTCGACAACACGGCCTGCAACCTCGCCTCGCTTAACCTGATTCGCTTTTTCGATGAAGATACGCAGACATTTGATGTAGCCGCTTACCGCCATGCCTGCCGTCTCTGGACCATGGTGCTGGAGATTTCGGTGTTGATGGCGCAGTTTCCGTCCGAAGAAGTGGCCCAACGCTCTTACGACTACCGCACCATCGGGCTCGGGTATGCCAACCTCGGCGCTTTGCTGATGGTGCAGGGCCTGGCCTACGACAGCGACGAAGCCCGCACCGTAGCCGCAGCGCTTACCGCCATCATGACGGGTACCTCCTATGCGACTTCTGCCGAGATGGCCGCCGAACTGGGGGCTTTTCCGAAGTATAAACCCAACGCAGAAGCCATGCTGCGCGTCATCCGCAACCACCGGGCGGCCGCGCACAACACCCCCGGAGCCTACGACGGTTTGGCTATACCTGCCCAGCCGCTCGACCCTGCCCTTTGCCCCGACTACCTGCACCAAGCCGCCTGCGCTGCCTGGGACGAAGCCCTGGAACTGGGCCAGAAGCACGGCTTCCGCAACGCACAGGCCACGGTCATCGCCCCGACGGGCACCATCGGTTTGTTGATGGACTGCGACACGACGGGCGTGGAGCCTGACTTTGCGCTGGTAAAGTATAAGAAACTGGCGGGTGGCGGTTATTTCAAAATCATCAACCAGTCTATACCTGCCGCGCTGCGCAAGCTGGGCTATACCGAAGCCAAAATGCAGGCCATTGTGAACTATGCCAAAGGTCACGCTACTTTCAAGGGGGCTCCGCACATCAATGAGACTTCACTGGCAGCTGCCGGCTTCACGCCAGAAGAAATTCAGCAACTGGAAGCGGGCCTGTTAACGGCCTACGATGTAGCCTCGCTGTTTAGTGTGTATAATCTGGGAGAGGCTACAATGCAGCGGCTGGGATTTGTGCCCGAGCTTTACAACCTGCCGGATTTCAACCTGTTGCGCGCGCTGGGCTATACCTACCAACAGATAGAAGAAGCCAGCGACTACATCTGCGGCACCATGACCACTGAAGGCGCGCCATACCTGCACGAAGAGCACTACCCGGTGTTTGACTGCGCCAACCGCTGCGGACACAAGGGCAAGCGCTTCATCAAGCCCGAAGGCCACATCCAGATGATGGCCGCCGTGCAGCCGTTCATTTCAGGGGCCATCTCCAAGACCATCAACCTGCCCAACGAAACCACCCGCGAAGAAGTGGCCCGTTGCTACCACCTGTCCTGGGAACTGGGGCTGAAGGCCTGTTCGATTTACCGCGACGGCAGCAAGCTTTCGCAGCCGCTCTCGTCGAGTAGTACAAAGGCTGAGACCGACGAAACGCCAGACACGAAGGCTTCGCAGGCCGACAACAGCATCAGCGCCGAGCAGGTGTTGCAGGCGGCCAAAGCCATTCTGGAAGACGCCGCCAACGAGCCGTTCCGCAAGCAACTAGCCCACATGGTGGAGCGCCGCAAACTGCCGGACAAACGCACCGGTTTCACCCAGAAAGCCAAGATTGACGGCCATACCGTGTACATACGCACGGGAGAGTACCCGAACGGCGAGCTGGGCGAAGTGTTCATCGACATGTACAAAGAAGGCGCTTCGTTCCGCTCCATCCTCAACTGTTTCGCCATAGCGGTGTCGCTGGGGCTGCAGTATGGCGTGCCGCTGGAAGAGTTCGTGAACCGCTTCACGTTCACCCGCTTCGAGCCGGCGGGCCGCGTGGAGCACCCCAACATCAAGTCCGCCACCTCGGTCTTCGACTACCTCTTCCGCCTCCTCGGCTACGAGTACCTGAAGCGCGAAGACCTCGTGCATGTGCCGAGTGAGAGGAATCCGGAACCGGCCACGCCAGTCGCCCCGGCTATACCTGCCGTGACAAAGCCAGCGGCCCAGCCCGAGCCGGCCACCGACGTGAAAGCCAATGGCTATACCTTGGTGACTCAGAGCCGCACCGTGCTGATGGAACAGACCCAGCAGGTGCTGGCCAACATGATGGGCGACGCCCCCATCTGCAACGTCTGCGGCCACATCACCATCCGCTCCGGCACCTGCTACAAATGCCTGAACTGTGGGAATAGTTTGGGGTGTAGTTGATTGAATTGAGTGGAAATGAAACAGGAGCGTCTGGGTATAGGCGCTCCTGTTTTTTTGTCTAATGTTTCAAATTGGCTATTATAGAAAAAGAGCTATATTAGCTTTTTCTAATGCAGAAGGTGTGCATTACGAAGAGTAATAACAGGTAATTAATCCAGAAAAAAGACACCTCTGCATTTATGGTGAATAAACGTCATAATGACCTTTACACAAATAATTAGGCAAGATTTATAATATGAATGAAATTCTTAATAATCCTTGGGTAACAGGGATTGGCGGAGGTATAATAAGCTCCTTAATTGTATTTTTCGTCACAAAGTATGCTTTTAATAGAAAAGAGAAAAAAGAATACAATCAAAAGATTGAAACAGCTAATAATGAAATACTCTACTCTATAAGACCTTTGATAATTGAAAAGAAGATACCATCAAATGAAATATTTCAAGCGGTGAGGCTATCAACTTCAAAAAAGTATGGAGTAAGTCCGGATGACCTTTTTAGTGAATATTCTATTTCTAATGACCTTATACGTGAAATTATGAATAATTCATTTTTAAGTTCGGAACAAAAAATTGAGTTGAGCGAGCTTTTGAATACGATGAAAACCCCAAGAGCATTAGATAACAAAGTTTCAAATGTAGAGGTGGTATATGTAAAGGAAAAAGACGGATTATCATCTAAGTATAATAGCATTTTGCTAGCAATGGTTTCATTTGCTACCGTGATAACAATGACTCTCTTTGTTTCAGATAAGGGACTACATATTGAAAGCGAAGGTTTGTTGAAGGAAAATTTTTCGATATTTCTTGTTGCCACTTTAATTCCAATAATGGCAATTACAATGTTGTTTACATTAAGAATGATACGAGAGAAAGAAAGAATCAGAGAACTAAGCAGAAAGGATAAAAAAGAAGAAAATAAGAATAACGAAGAATAAAAAACTTTGCCCAGAATTGTATCAATGGTATCACGGGCTGATGCTTAAACGAGGCAGTTAGGGAATAGTTAAACAATACATAAATTTTAAATATGACACCACACACTCCTCCAAGCTTTGGCGCTACAGCTTATAACTGTCCTTTATGCGGGGCTTATGCTAATCAGAACTGGTACACTGCAGCATTATATCGTGGCAGTTTTCAAGGAACGATAAACAGCTACCAGTTCGCTCACTGCCAGCATTGTAAAGGATATAAGGTATGGATAAATGAAAAATTAATATATCCCTTTAGTGGTATAGCACCTTTACCAAACCCAGATATGCCTGATGATGTAAAACAAGATTATGAAGAAGCAAGAAACATACTTACTCTATCACCTCGTGGAGCTTCTGCTTTATTAAGACTAGCAATACAGCGGCTTTGTAAACATTTAGGTGAAAGTGGAGAAAATATTAATAAGGATATATCTGAACTTGTAAAAAAGGGTTTACCGCAAAAATTACAACAGGCACTGGATAGTGTTAGAGTGGTAGGAAATAATGCAGTTCATCCTGGTCAAATCGATTTAAAAGATGACATTGAGATTGCACATAAACTATTTGTATTTATTAACATTATATGTGATAATCAAATAACTCAACCTAAAACTATTGACGAATTCTATACAACTAGAATCCCTGAAAATTTAAGAAATGCAATAGATAAAAGAGATGGTAAATAACTTACCCCTAGTCACACTTAAATGCTAGCTTCGCTACGTTTAAACCTATTCAATCAGTGAAAACAAAAAACAAAATACAGAAAGGCGATTTATTAGAAATAACATTGCGTATAGTACAAGAATCCCTAAAGGATAGTGCGCAGACTGAAATATACAATAACCATAAAATCAAAAATTCTTCAGGGCGAAATAGAGAATTTGATATTGTCATTACGACAATTGTGAATGGGTTTGAATTGATAGTTGCTATTGAATGTAAAGACTATAAGAACCCTGTTTCTGTAGAAAAAATAGAAGCGTTTTATAGTAAATGCTTAAGAGTCCCAACTATTAATAAGAAAATATTTGTTGCAAGTAATGGCTATCAAGTTGATGCTATAAATGCAGCTAGAGATTTCGGTATTGAGTGCTATGATATAGAGAATATCGAACCAGATACGATTAAAACTTGGCTTGCTGTTTCAATGGTCAAACCAATTGCTAGGTATGTACAGATAAAACAATCTATCTTCTGGTCAAACCCGCCTATAACTGATTTAATTATAAATTTAGAATCATTTATATACCACGATGACGATATTAAAGGATCAACTATTCAGGAGTTTATAGTTAGTTTAGCAAAACAGTACGAAATTTTTCCAGACAAATTATACGTAAAAAAGGTAGGAGAAACTATTGATAAAACTTCAACTTTTAGTTTTGAAGCTGATTCAATCACTGGTCTTTATTTCCTAGATGCGAATAATGAACGATATTACATATATAAAATACATGCTGTTATTGACCTAATTGAGAAGGAAGTTTCGTCAAATATTAAAGTAGAAAGAATAAAATCAGGAGATAAAGAAATGTCTACAATTATTACTTATGATACTGAAGGTGAAGAAACTATAAAACTTGTTGTAAAAGGTAGTGATCCAGATAGTTTTGATCCATTTATTGTAAATAAAAAAACTGGTGAGATTACTGATTATGGTTACACTTTTGCAATAAGAAAAAAGGATTAGAAGGCACTTATTTAAACTAAATGCATGGCTTATCTTATTTGTCGTTAAACCTGCAACATATTGCGCAGCATAGTTACATCCTGATCCCATCAATCCTGTAAATCCCAATTCAGCCAATCCTCCCCACCCCACTCACTTTAAACCCCCGCTGCCCGAGAAAGAACAGCCCCATCCCCACCGGCATGGGCACACTCGCCCAGAACATCAGCCAGTTGAAACTCGGCAAAGCCGTCAGCCCGAGCCAGAGCAGAGTGCCCTGCCCGAACAGCATTAATTCCGTGGCAAAGAAGCCAGCCAGAAAAAGCGTCAGCCCGATACCGCCATACCTGCCGAGCCGGTAGAGGCCTTTCTGCAACAGGAAAGCCAGTACAAAGAGCGACACAAAACCGAGTAGCGATAGGTGCAGGTAGCCGATGATGAAGTAACGGAGTTTATAGGCCAGGTCCGCCATATACGGGAAGGCAGAAGCGGTTTGCAAAGCCAGTTTCAGCACGAAAAAGAACAGCGCCATACCTACCAAAACACGTACCCAGGGCTTGAGCAGAAGCACTGCCTCCCCCCATACCTGCCGCAGCACTTTTATCAGGTATAGCAAGCCCGCCAGTTGCATCGCCACCGACAAATACCCGATAGCGTATACCCAGTCCCCCGGTTGGGTCCACAGCACGGAGAGCGCATAGGCCGGCAGACAAGCCAAAGCCAGGAGCCAGAAGGCCCGCATGACCCAGCTGCGGTTGAAGTATACCTGGTGGTGCTCCAGAAACCAGAACAAAAGTCCGAGCACCGCAAAGGTAAACCAACCGTTGTACTGAAAATGCAGGTAGAAATAGATGGCCGAGTAGTAGAGTTCACCACCAATGGTGCCCTTCGCCATAATTGGCCCCATGGCCCACGGACCGATAGATGATACCACCATAAACAGCAAAGCCGCCCCGATGTATTTCAGGGAAGTGGCGTGTGTGCCGGTGTCGACGTTAAGTTGCACATGCTGCCAGTAGCTGCGGGCAAACCAGTAGCTGAGCAAAATGTGCATCGTCGAGAAGATGATGGAGAACAGCGCATAGCCCTGCACCGGAAAAGTGAACAGCATGCCCAGCACCGATACCTGCGTCAGGAAAAACTGCCGACGGAATGACTTACGCGCTGCAGCGGTAGCCACTGGAAAAATGTAAAGCAAGCCAGCAAAAAAGGCGCAGTAAAGCCAGCCCAGCAAAGCCACATGCGAGTGCGCATGCAGGAAATATTTAAAGTTGACGCTCTCCACAGGCGACACCATCAGCCAGCGCAAAAAAAGCCCCAGCACTGCCACCAACGCAAAATACCCCAGCGCGATGCGTGCCCGCACCAGGGTATCCTGTCCTATTCGTGGTAACTGCTGTGGCTTTTGACTGACTCCGGTCATCGTTTATTCAAAGTACTGATTGTATTCCTGTAGTCGCGCACTTACACGCGCAAAGGCCGCTTCAGACTCGTGCTCATCTTTTTCAGCAAGCATATTCACATCCTCTACCAATGGCATCAGGTATACGTGCAGCATGTCGTGGGAAGGGCCTTTTATGCGGCAGTCTTTAAAGAGCTCCTGCATTTCCGCTTTCATTGAAGTACCCAGGTCGTTGTAAGCTGCTGCCGAATTGTTCTCGGCCTGCAAGTTAAACTCCTGCACCATACCCTGCAACTGGGCCATGTGGCGGTTGGTTGGCTCGTCGGCTTTCCAGCGTTCGGTGCCGTTCAGGGCCAGGACCTGTTCTTCGTGCATCACTTCAGCATGTTCTGTTTCCAGGTCGCGCTCAGTGCCGCACATGGAGGTTAAACTGGCCAGGAAAATCGCAATGATAACTAGTTTCATTTGAAGTTTTTTTAAAGGTTATTGGAAAGGATTTTAGATATAGCACATCATCCCAACTTCTCACTAAATCAACTTATCTGCTCAAAGGTATCGAAACCCGTTTATCTGGACAGGACTTCCTGCCCTTCACCTGTCACAGGTATAGCCTGCTGCACCAGCCTTAGCAAATCCTGCTGTAGCGACTGACTGCGATCTTTGGCGTACAGGGTATGCACCAGCGTACCTATTTCCTCTTTCGTCGCATTCTGATTTTTCTCCCGAAACTGCAACACCTGCTCGAGTATCGCCAGCGGTCGCGGTCCCCAGGTAAAGATGCGCTCGTTCGTTTCAGCGTTCAGGCAGATCAGCTTAGGTATAGCGCGGCTGCCGTTGGTGAGGCAGGTGTCCATCCAGGCCGGGTTTTCATCGCGCAGGATAATGGTCAGTTCGATAGTAGGAACCGCCTCGGCGATAGCGGCCAATGCCGGCAGCTGCTGCGCTCCATCCCCGCACCACGACTCCACCAGTACCACCCAATGCCACTCCGAGCGCGGTTGTTGCAGAGCCGCCAACAATTCAGGATCCATTTTGAATTGCTTTTCCACACGCTTCATGCGCTGTTGGTTGAGTTTGGTGAAGGCGATGCGCTCTTCGGTCTGCTCCGGGCCTGTCGTCTGGTTTTCGGCCACAAGGGTATCCACCAGTTTTTTGAAGCTTTGGTAGGTAAGCGGGTTGATCAGTTCGGGAGTAAGTATATCAGGGGTGTTCATATGACGAGTAGTTTAATTTTACTGCAAGTCTAGCCAAACCTTCCACACTATAAAATGACTNACGCTTCATGCGCTGTTGGTTGAGTTTGGTGAAGGCGATGCGCTCTTCGGTCTGCTCCGGGCCTGTCGTCTGGTTTTCGGCCACAAGGGTATCCACCAGTTTTTTGAAGCTTTGGTAGGTAAGCGGGTTGATCAGTTCGGGAGTAAGTATATCAGGGGTGTTCATATGACGAGTAGTTTAATTTTACTGCAAGTCTAGCCAAACCTTCCACACTATAAAATGACTTAAGTCACTCACATACAATATTTAACAAACCTTATTTCAATTGTAAAAACAAATACACATAAAATGATCTATGTCATTATTTAGACTAACTATCCTCATTTCCGGGGTGTAGGAACGGGGCTAACTTGTGCCTTCATCCAAGCTCGTATCTACCTGCCATGCTGCATCGGTTATTTGGTGACCCAATGCCTAGTTGACATTTAATATAGTCGCGGATATTGCCCTAATGACTATGCCCCAACTCCAAACCCTGCTGACCTGATAAACTGCTATACCTGAATTAGAAACACTTTCATCCAAAGAACAGCCACATACATGAGTACGACAACCATAAAACCGACCAGCACTTTCGACCCGAACGACCTGAAGATCGCTTTCAGCAACAAAACGGACAAGGAGCTTAAACTCGCCCACTTCCTCTTTAAGATGATGGGCAAACCCACTTTGGTAAAGCTGGGCGGCGTGGCCTCAGTCTGGGCGCTTAAGCTGGGGCTTCCGATCAAGGGTCTCGTGAAAGGCACCATTTACAGCCACTTCTGCGGGGGCGAAACAGCACAGGAGGCCCAACGCGCCATCCGCCGCATGGTCAACGCCAGGGTTCATACCGTGCTCGACTACGCCGCTGAAGCCAAAGAAGACGAGGCCGGTTTTGACCACGTGCTCGACGAGATCATGCGCAACATCCGGCTGGCAAAAGTGACAGGGGAAATTCCCTACATCAGCGTGAAGCTGACAGGTTTAGGCTCCCGCGATATTTTCCAGAAACTGCAGGAAGGCGCACCACTGACTACAGAAGAACAGGCCGCTTACCAGCGTACCGAAAACAGGCTGAACCTGATCTGCAAGACTGCTTACGAAACCAACATTACGGTATACCTCGACGCGGAAGAAAGCTGGCTGCAGCAACCCATGGATGAGTTGGCCGAAAAAATGATGCTGCGCTACAACGAGCGTCGCGCCGTGGTGTTCAACACGTTGCAAATGTACCGCACAGACCGCATCGCCTACCTCACCGATTTGCTCAAAAGAAGCGAAGGGTATGATGTGATTCTGGGTATAAAAATCGTGCGCGGAGCTTACATCGAAAAAGAGCAGGAACGTGCCGCCGAGCATGGCTATCCGAGCCCGGTCTTCCATATCAAAGCCGACACCGACCGCAGTTTTGACGGAGCCATTGACATTTGCCTGCACACCCTGCACCGCGTCGAGCTCTGCGCTGCTACGCACAACGAGGCCAGCACCCGCTATCTCGTCAACCAGATCAACCGCCAGGGTATAGCCGACCACCAGAAGCGCATACACTTCTCGCAACTCTACGGTATGAGCGACAACCTGACTTACAATCTGGCAAGTGCTGGTTTCAATGCCTCCAAATACCTGCCTTACGGCGACGTAGCCACTACCCTGCCTTACATGATCAGGAGAGCGGAGGAAAATACCTCTATTGCCGGGCAAATGGGTAGAGAGCTGAGCTTGCTTGAGGCAGAGATGAAGCGCCGGGGATTGTAACCTTCTTTGAGTCGAAATGACAGAAAGGATATAAAGTAAAAAAATCAAACTGATACAGAATTTTCATTCATGATCAAAAACACACCGCACACCTTCCACATCCCGGTAATGGGCCTGGCCTTCTCCATCGACTCGCCTATGAAAGTGGCGCAGTATGGCATTTCATCGGTTGTCTCACTCAGCGACGATACCCTGATCGAGCAGATGCGTGAATATTACAGCCAGGTATACCAGGAGCCCTTCACGCCGATCACGCAGAAAGAAGAAGACTACCGTGCCCGTCGCATCACGGCTTACCTGAACCTGGCCGACCGCATTGTGAAACTCCAGGTAGAGGCTTTGAAACAAGAGCCCTTTGATGCGGAGTCGCGCCTGACCAAATATTTTTTGTTGCTGCCCGACAATGCACCACTGAAGGCGATGTACAGAAAAATGCTGCAGACCAGCAACCCAGAGCTGAAGAAAATCATGCAGGATGAGTTGCGCCAGGCCGTAGTGCCCGGAAGCATTGATGTGAACATCATGACTAAGCTCGACAAAACCAATTACGACAAAGACGGCAATCCGCTGCCAACCGAGTACTCCGACGCGCTGGCTGCGCTGCGTGGTTTTGCCAAAAGCACGGTGCATGCTTCTGTAATTTTTTCGGCAGGTATGAACATGCGCCTCTACAGTTACCTGGAGCAATTCCCGTGCTTCTTCCCGGACAAAAACGGCTACCTGCAAAAACAAGTGGTGATTAAAGTGAGCGACTACCGCTCGGCATTTGTGCAGGGCAAGATACTGGCCAAAAAAGGCATCTGGGTATCGGAGTTCCGCATTGAGTCTGGTTTGAACTGCGGTGGTCACGCATTCGCTACGGACGGTTATCTGCTCGGCCCGATCCTGGAAGAGTTCAAGCAAAACCGGCAGGCCATGCAGGACGAGCTCTATACCTTGTTCAGCAACAGCCTCGCGGCCAAAGGCTACGCCGTACCTGAAACTGCACCTACCATGCACATCACGGTACAGGGCGGCATCGGCACATCAGATGAGCACGACTTTTTGCTGGAGCACTACAGCATGGACGCCGCCGGTTGGGGCACACCATTTTTGCTCGTACCCGAAGCCACTACGGTCGATGCGGAAACCATGGAAAAGCTGGCCCGAGCGAAAAAAGAAGACCTATACCTGAGTCCGATCTCGCCGCTTGGTGTACCATTCAATTCGCTACGTGGCACCAGCTCCGAAGCGCTTACACTGGCGCGCATCGAAAAAGGCAAGCCGGGCAGTCCTTGCGAAAAAAAGCACCTGGTGTCCAACAACGAGTTCACCAAAGAACCTATCTGCACCGCCTCCCGCAAGTACCAGCGCAACAAACTGGTGGAGCTGCAGGGATTGGGTTTGACAGAAACGGAATACAAAGCAAGAGAAGCCAAAGTGCTAGAGAAGGAATGCCTCTGCGAAGGATTGGCCAATACGGCACTGGTGAAGTTAGGTATAGCCCGCAAAGCTGTTGCGTCTCGCCCTGTTGCCATTTGTCCGGGACCGAACCTGGCTTACTTCTCCAACATCTTTAAACTGCAGGAAATGGTCGACCATATCTATGGTCGCGTGAATGTGCTGAACAACACCTATCGTCCGCATGTGTTCATCAACGAGCTGAACATGTACGTACAATATTGGAAGAACAAGAAGGCCGAACTACAGGAAACCATGACCGATAAGCAGGAAAAATACCTGCAGAGTTTCTGGCAAAACCTGCAACAAGGTATAGCTTATTACAAGGAACTGGTGCCGACACTTTTCAAGGACCAACTCGAGAAGCGCGTGCTGATGCTGGATGAATTACTGGAGGCAGAAGACCAACTGCAATTGGCAAATCAGAAGATCTAACAGCATATGAGTAGAATACGATTAACCCGCCTGTTTTCGTTTGAAGCCGCGCACGCCCTCCAGAACTACAAGGGTGGCTGCCGCAACATTCACGGGCATTCATACCGGCTGGAAGTAACCATTATCGGCACTCCCATCGTGAGCGAGACGCATCCGAATGATGGTATGGTGATGGATTTTAAGGACCTCAAGAAGATTGTACAGGAAACCCTCATCGACCCGATAGACCATGCCTTGCTGCTCCGTCAGGATGCGCCGCTGGAGTTGGTAGAGGCACTGCGTCACCTGGAGCACAAACTGGTGCTCACCCCCTTTCAGCCGACCTGCGAGAACATGCTGATCGATTTCAAACAGCGGCTCAGGCACTTGCTGCCGGATTATGTGGAGTTGCATAGCCTTAAGCTTTGGGAAACGGAGAAGTCCTTTGCTGAGTGGTATGCCGCGGATAACGCGTAGCTAAGAATCCTTACTTTCAAAACCACCCTGTTCGCTTGGCTAAGGTCATGAACGGGGTGGTTTTTTTGTGTCTCCTCATCATGTTGTAGCTGGTTGTCAGCACTATACTTTGAAACGAAGCCGCTTTAAACTCGTTTTAGAGAGTTCAAACCAATACGTACGACTATGAAAAAGACACTTATAATTTTTGTTGGTATTTTCTTCTTCTCCTGCAGTTCTGACAACACAACACGCGACACCGCTGATGACGCCAATACACGCGACGCCGAAACAATAGATGAAAGCGTAGAAATCGGAGCTGGTGAAGAGGTAAGCCCACAACTTGACATGCAGGACGACACAGCAGCCTTCGAAGTAGACACGGTATCGAATACAACCGATACAACTCAACAATAGCCTAACAGTCATAAAAAATCCCCGCCTTGCGCAAGGCGGGGATTTTTTATGAGGTGTATATCAGATTAGTAACTTCTCTGCCTGCCCTACAAATCCCTTCTGGTAAAGGCCCTTCTGGAAACCAGCAGTGGCACCATTACCCAGAGCACGAGCACCAGGAAGGCGATGCCCACGCCCCAGCCGCTGCCAAAGATGCTCTTGTACAAAGCGCCCGTGTAGCCCATCATGGCTGAGACGTCCAGGTTGAGCAGCACCATCACCCTGCCCAGGTCCACCGGATTCAACGCCGTCAGCGCCAGGGTGGCGTACTCAAGCGGGTAGTCGCCGAAAGAGTAAAGGATGAAGAGCACAATGCCGTCGTAGATCAGGGCAAAGTAGAACCAGAGCATAAGCGCTATACCGATGCCTTTGGCTTTGTCGCGGGTGATGACCGAGGCCAGAAAAGCCAGGGCCACGAAGATGAAGGTGATGAAGAGGCCCGTGACCACCAGATATAGACCAGTGGCGCCCGGGGCGAACAAGAGCACCGGTATACCGACCCCGATCAAAAAAGCGGCAGACAGGGAGAGGGACACGCCCAGGTACTCGCTCAGAAAGATCTTGCTGCGTTTGATCGGTTGGGACACGAGCAGCTCCATGAACTCATAGGAGTTGTAGAAGTGGGTGGTGGCAAAGACGATGCTGATCAGCGGTACGGTCAGCAGCACCAGATTGAGCAAGCTCAGCAAACCTTTGTCGGGGCTGCCGCCCAGGTTGAAGAGGCCGATGGAGAGCAAGAGCAGGAACAAGGTATAGGCCACAACGATCTTGCTGCGCAAAATGTCATACAGTACGTACTTGATGATCTTGTTCATAGCTTATATCATCCTCCCTTCGTTCATGATTTTAGCGACCGCACGGCTGAGGCGCGTTTCCTGCGTTTGCGCTTTCAGGTCAGAAATAGTTTCATAGAACATCACATTGCCGTCTACCAGGCAGAGTATCTCGTCAGCTACTTCCTCAATCTCGCTCATCACGTGAGAGGTGATGAGCACCAGCTTTCCTTTCTTTTTCTCTTTCAGGATTTTGCCTTTCAGGATCTCGGCCGAGATCGGGTCGAGGCCGGCAGTTGGTTCATCGAGAATCAGGATCTGCGGGTCGAAGAGGAAAGCCAGTGCCGCACTCACTTTCTGCTTAGTGCCGCCCGACAGGGAGCCCATTCTTTTGTCGTACATTTCTTCCAGCCTGTACAAACCGATTAGTTCTTCGTCAACGGCGGCCTTCTTGCGGATGTCGCGCACCATCTCGATCACCTGCCGGATCTTCATGTTCTCGGGGTACTTGCCGATCTGGGGCATGTACCCGATCTGGCTGCGGTAGAGGTGTTTTTTGAGAACACTCTCTCCGTTAATTTTAATATCGCCGCTGTCAGGCAGCACCATGCCCAGGATGCACTTGCTCATGGTGGTTTTGCCTGCGCCGTTCGGGCCTATGATCGATATCACTTTACCTTCTTCGAGCTCAACGCTCACGCCACGGAGCACTTGCAGTTTGCCGTAGGACTTGTACAAATTCTCTATTGTTATCATGATCTATCTTCTTCATTAAGGGCTTTTCGTCCACCAGGGTTTGGGGAATGATACTTGGCATTACTTTTTCCATGTTGTCCAGCAGGTCTACCATAAAGCTGCGCATGAACATGATGGAAGGCGGCACCTGCTCCACCAGCATGGAGTACAGACTCACCGGCCGGTAGGGCACATCGCCTACACCGTCTTTATCCAGGTCATAGCCCGTGTATTTGTCCCAGTAGTTGTGCTCAAAGTAGTTATGCTGCGCATTCCCGTTGGTGCTGATGTCAAAAGAGTTTCCGGTAAAATTGTTCAGTCGAAAAGTATCGTCTATGCACGTGGTCATCAATTTAATCGCCCAGCCGTTGCGCTCGAAATCATTGTTTTTGAAATCCAGGCGGCTGGAGCTTTCCATGTGTATACCGGTGGTGTTGCGCCGGAAAATGTTGTTATGGATGAAACTGTTGTTTATTTCTTTCAGGAGTAGTCCGTAGGAGGCGGCGCCCCAGTTGTCCTCGAAGGTGTTATACTCCATGTGAACGTTGGTGGTATACATCACGGCCACGCCAGCCCCGTTCTTCTGGAAGGTGTTATGAGTGTACACGTTGTTATCTGAAAACATAAAGTGCAGGCCATAGCGCATGTTCTGGTGACTGATGTTACGCACCACCTTGCTGTTCTTCACTGTCTCGAGGTAGATGCCGTCCCGGTGGCCCTGCACATCATTCCCGATAATCTGCACGTCGTCGGTGTAGTACAGGTGAATGGCGTTGCCGAGCGAGGATTCCGTCCTGCCCAGGTTCTCCCCTTTTATCACGTTGTCTTTGATGATGATGCTGTCTGCGTACTGCAGGTATATCCCGAAGTAGGTCTTCAGGATGGTATTGTTCAGTATCTGGATGTTGTTCTGCTGCTTGACCCGGATAGCCGCATCATCGCGGGTATAGCTGGTGGCCACGTTTTGCAGCGTGAAGCCCTGAATGGTGACGTTGTCAGAAGCCACCGTAATGATCTGGCCGCTGTTATTGCCGTCTATTACCGGGTTGTTTTGCCCGATCAGGCGGATGGGCTGGGTGATCGTTATACCTGACTCTTTGTACGTGCCACCGTCCACGAGCACCACATCGCCGGCTTTGGCTTTGCTGACGGCCTCTTTCACGGAGCGGTACTCGCAGGTGGTGCATACCTTTAGCGTGCCGCCGACAGCCTGCAGGCTTGTCAGCAGCAGCACAAAGGCGCATGCCGTCCAGATGATGATATGTTTACTCGGGTTTCTCATTATTTCTCACAGCTTGTTTAACCTCCTCCCAGTTCAGCAGGCGGCCTCCATACTCCTGTTGCATCTTGTTGGCCGTTGCCTCGTCCGCCACAGCGGTCAGGAACATGCCCATCGGGCTGGGCAACTCTGCGCTTTGCAGGAAATGCGCCTTGTCGACCTCAATCAGTGTATTCGGGTTGGCAAAGTCTGTTACCAGCAGATAGGCTGCTTTGTCGCTTATTTCAGGATGTTCCAAGGTATAGGAAGCCAGGCACTCGGCCGCGTCGAAGTAAAAAGCCTTGCCTTTGTCGTTGACCAGCTCAGCGCCATACCGGTTATCAGACACGGTCATCTGGCAATGGGTGCAATTGGCCTCACCATAGGGCACAGGTTTTGGCTCCACTGAGCAGCCCGCCGCTCCGATTAGTAAGAAGAGGAGGCTCAGTGTGTAAAGGGTGGGTTTGTGTAACATGTCGAAGGTTTTCGGGTTAAGTGGAATTGATTTTACGCTTGCTTAATAGGTATACGAGTCCGCCTATGACGAGAGCCAGGAAGATGCCTATGCTCCCCCAGGCAGGCAGTGAGAGCGCATTGAAGTTGAGGAGTGCTTTGTGGCCCAACAAAGGCGGAATATACGTCATGCCTGGTACTTTGATGGGAGCAGTCGGGTCGAGGTTGGTGCCGAACCTGTGCAGCCAGAGGTAGAAATCGGCGATGCCGGCAGCACCCGCTATGGCCAGCACCACTACCCATACAAGCACCAGCTTTCGTTTACCGAGTAATCCCACAAGCACGCCCGTCACCATAAAGAATATGACAATATAGGGCATATACTTCAGCTCGGCAAATGATTCGGCATGTATCGGCCTCATCCCGATGTAGTGATTCAGGATGTTGAAATTCTGCAGCACGCTCTCCGAACTACCGCCCAGTTTGTCTATCCAGATGTGCAGCTCCAATCCCTCGGGATATTGCGGCGCCTCCAGGTATATCTTCCACATCGGAAGGAAAAACAGTGTACCAAGTGACAAAGCTGCCACTACCATCATTATTCTCAGGTATATGCGCATCGCTTACTGTTTAGTTTGGGGATATAAAAAGACAGCGAAGCCTGGTTTTAACAAACTCCGCTGTCCTTCACAATCAGCTAATCTTAATTAACACTTGCCTGGGCCGGCGGAACCGGTCGTTTCTCGCCAGTCGAGAACTTAATAGCAGGGTTAGATCCTCTTGGCGACACCCGCACGTAGCCCTGCATCTCCTGGTGGAGAGCTGAACAGAAGTCCGTACAGTAGAAAGGATATATGCCTGGCTGTTTAGGCACCCAACGTAGCGACTGTGTGGCGCCCGGCATGATCAACGTCTCGGAGTTGTTGGCGCCCATCACGGCGAAGCCATGCGGCACGTCCCAGTCCTGCTCCAGGTTGGTCACGTGGAAGAGTACAGTGTCACCCACCTGCACACCTTCGATGTTGTCTGGGGTAAAGTGGCTTCGGATGGAAGTCATGTTAATTTTCACTGTCTTGCCGTTGCGCGTCACACTCACGTCAGACTCTTTTTTCACGGCATCCGGGTGGGTGTTCTCACCGAGCTTGAAGAACTTGACGCTGTTCGGAGCCACTTTATCTGCCTCTATAGCCTGCGCGTAATGAGGTTCTGCCAGGGTCGGGAAGTCGAGGAGCAGCCTCATTTTATCACCGCTGATGTCGATCAGTTGGGCAGCATGCACCAGTTCTGGCCCGGTCGGCAGGTAGCGGTCTTTGGTGATCTTGTTCATCACCACCAGGTATTTGCCGTTTGGCTCCTTGGTATCGCCACCCGGAATCATCAGGTGTCCCGGTGAGTAATAAACCGGAATTCTATCCAATACCTGCAGGTCTTTTACATTCCATTTCACCACTTCCGACGACACGAACATGGTAGAGTAACCATTGCCTTTGTTGTCGAACTCGGTGTGCAATGGTCCCAGACCCGGCTCTTTTACCTCGCCATATAGTACAGACTCGTACTTGAATACCGGAATACCATTCACCTCGCCGTCAAAATCCTTGTTTTCGATGGCTTTCTGCATTTTAGAGAAAGAGAATACTGGCAATGACGAAGCCAGCTTGCCATTCACTACCATGTACTCCCCAGTTGGGTCCACGTCAATGCCGTGCGGCGACTTAGGTGCCGGGATCAGATACATCATGCCCGGGCATTCTTCTGGCAGCAGGTAACGAACCTTTTTAATAACATTAGATTTAGCCTGGTGCGAACCATGGTCCATCGTGTTATGGTAATAATTGGCTGGCATTTCATGCGTCTTGCCCTCTGCGGCATACTTGGCAGCCAGTTTCCAGTTAATGGCAGCCAGGTAGTCGCGGTCGTTCTGCGAGGCGCCCAGTTCTTTCAGAGTGCGCGCCCTTTCGGTGTTATAAGTGGTGAAGAACACCCAGTCCTCAGAAGGGCCTTTTCCACCGTTTGCCAGGTCATAGTCAAAGCCAGGCACCAGCACCTGGAAGTCCAGCTCCATGTGGCCATCCTCTTCATTTGTTTTAATGAAAGAGATAGAGCCGCGGAACTTATCTTTATACTCCTCCAGGCTTGCATCACCTATGCCACCTTTTTCCAGATCCAGGGGAACTGAGAAGCGGGTACCTGCCAGAATGTATTCGTTGTTGTTGGTTGGGTATGGCGAGCAGTGGTTACCGGCAGAGTTCGGTATCTCCATGATTTCCACTGTTTCAAAAGTAGTCAGATCCACTTTTGCCACACGGGGTGTGTTGTTGCCGTTCACATACAGGAACTTGCCATCCGCCGTACCATCAGTGCGCGACAGTTTCGGGTGGTGCAGGTCATCCCAGGGCACGAAACCGTGAGAGGTCATCAGCATTGGTTTGGTTTCCTCGTTATAGCCGTAGCCGTTTTCAGCGAATTGCGAGAAAACAGGAATCACTTTGAGCAGTCTGCCGGAAGGGAGGCCATATACCGATACCTGCCCGTTGAAACCTCCGGAAAGGAAAGAGTAGTATTCATCATGCTGTCCAGGTGGAACATAAACTGCAGCCGAGGCCTCAGAGTCCACTACATCTGATTTCTGACCTCCTTCCCCTCCTCCACATCCCTGCAGTACCACACCCGCCATCAGCGTAAACAAGACGCCGATCCTGGGTGCTATCTTTTTTAAATTGCGGTTAAGTACTTTCATGTTCTTTAGGGTTTAATTATTTTCCTTGTGCCTGGAGGTCATTTTGTCTTAAGAACTCGAGTATAGCGCGTGCGTCCGTCTCGTTAATGTTCTGGTTGGTCATTTGCGTCAGGTGCTCAGCCAATAGTTTCTTGGCGGTAGGGTCTTTCTTGGTCATTTCCTCCGGGTTGATCACCATGTTCATGATCCATTCCGGCTTGCGCTTTTCTGTTACCCCCAACAAGCCCGGGCCAACAATTTTCTGGTCCGTGAGCTGGTGGCAGGCTGAACATTTCCCTTCAAATATTGTCTTACCCTCAGCAGCCAGGGCATCATCAATGTTCTCGCTTACTTCTATAGAAGAAACAGGTCCTATACCTTTGCCATCATCCTCTACAGGGGCCTGCTCCTGCTGGTGTGCCAGCCCGGTCTGCTCCTGAGACTCAGTTGCATTTTTTTCATTATCACCTGATGAACAACTAAAAAGCAAAGAGCCACAAAAAAGGGCCACAACGCCATACCTGATAGATCTGGGCAATTGATCTCGTAGTAATTTGTTTAATGAATTAGACTGATTTGTCATAGTTTTGATGGTTTAGTTGGATTACTATTATGCATTACTGCGAATGTGTACGCACTATAGTGTTTACGGTTTATTTTGGGGGTGTTTCCCATGCCCTTCCCACACGTTCCATCTGCTTAATTTTTAATACTTTTCCCTGACTCCCGAAGCGGAAATCCGGAAGTAGAATAACTCTCTAATCAGTCGAAAAAAGGCTTTGGCTAAAACGCAAAAGAGCGCAGGCCTTTCGACCTGCGCTCTTTAACACACAAACACTTTCGATTTTTATGCTGTAGCAAAGGGGGTTTTTCCCATACTACAAATCTCTTCTGGTAAAGGCCCTTCTGGAGACCAGCAGGGGCACCATTACCCAGAGCACGAGCACCAGAAAGGCGATGCCCACGCCCCAGCCACTGCCGAAGATGCTCTTGTACAACGCGCCCGTGTAGCCCATCATGGCTGAGACGTCCAGGTTGAGCAGCACCATCACCCTGCCCAGGTCCACCGGATTCAACGCCGTCAGCGCCAGGGTGGCGTACTCAAGCGGGTAGTCGCCAAAGGAGTAGAGGATAAAGAGCACAATGCCGTCGTAGATCAGGGCAAAGTAGAACCAGAGCATAAGCGCAATGCCGATGCCTTTGGCTTTGTCGCGGGTGATCACCGAAGCCAGGAAAGCCAGGGCCACGAAGATGAAGGTGATGAAGAGACCCGTCAACACCAGGTATAAACCCGTGGCCCCTGGCGCGAACAAGAGCACCGGTATACCGACCCCGATCAGAAAGGCGGCAGAGAGCGAGAGGGACACGCCCAGGTACTCGCTCAGAAAGATCTTGCTGCGCCGGATGGGCTGGGAGACCAAAAGCTCCATGAACTCGTAGGAGTTGTAGAAGTGGGTGGTGGCGAAGACGATGCTGATCAGCGGCACAGTTAGCAGCACCAGGTTCAGCAAACTCAAGAGGCCTTTGTCGGGGCTGCCGCCCAGGTTGAAGAGGCCAATGGAGAGCAGCAGCAGGAACAAGGTATAAGCCACAACGATCTTGCTGCGCAAAATGTCATACAGTACGTACTTGATGATCTTGTTCATGGTCTAGTCCTCCTCATTCATAATTTTGGCAATGGCACGGCTCAGGCGCTCCTCGTTGGTGTTCTGCTTGATACCGGAGATCGTGTCGTGGAATTTCACAGTGCCGTCCATCAGGCACATCACCTCGTCGGCCACTTCCTCCACTTCGCTCATAATGTGCGAGGTGATCAGGATGAGCTTGCCCTTTTTCTTTTCTTTCAGGATCTTACATTTAAGTATTTCCGCCGAGATCGGATCAAGGCCGGCGGTTGGTTCGTCGAGAATAAGCACCTGCGGGTCGAACATGAAGGCCAGTGCCGCACTCACTTTCTGCTTCGTGCCGCCCGACAGGGAGCCCATTCTTTTGTCATACATATTTTGGAGGCCATATAGGCCAATCAGTTCTTCATCAATCACGGTGGCGTCTTTGCGGATGTCGCGCACCATCTCGATCACCTGGCGGATCTTCATATTTTCCGGATACTTGCCGATCTGGGGCATATACCCGATGTGGCTGCGGTAGGCGAACTTATTCAGCACGCTCTCCCCGTTAAATTTGATATCGCCGCTGTCAGGCAGCACCATGCCCAGGATGCACTTGCTCATGGTGGTTTTGCCTGCGCCGTTCGGACCGATAATGGATACTACCCGGCCACCATCAAAGTTCACGCTCAGGTTATCGAGCACCTTCAGCTTACCGTAGGTTTTGGACAAGTTTTCTATCGCTATCATGATCTATTTTCTTCATTTGAGGTCGGTCATCGACCAGTGTCTCAGGTATAAAACTCGGCAGCACCCGCTCAATACTATCCATCAGGTCTACCATAAAACTGCGCAAGAACATCACGGAGGGCGGCACCCGCTCTACCAGCATGGAGTACAGACTCACCGGCCGGTAGGGCACATCCCCTGTTTTGTCTTTGTCAAGGTCGTAGCCACTGTATTTGTCCCAGTAGTTGTTCTCGAACAGGTTCATGGTGGGGCTGCCGTTGGTGCTCACATCAAAAGAGTTGCCGGTAAAGTTGTTGAGCCGGAAGGTATCCTGAATGCAGCTCGACAGCAGGCGTATGGCCCAACCGTTGCGGTCAAAGTCGTTGCTGGTGATGTCGAGCCGGCTGGAGCTTTCCATGTAAATGCCGGTGGTGTTTCTGCGGAACGTGTTGTTTAGAATTACACTTTGCGAGATATCCTTCAGCAGCAGTCCGTAGGCGGCTGCCCCCCAGTTATCTTCAAATGTGTTGTGCTCCATCCGGATGTTACGGGTATACATTACGGCCACACCTGCCCCGTTTTTCCGGAAAATATTTTGGGTATACACGTTGCCATCCGAGAACATAAAGTGCAGCCCATAACGGTTGTTACGCTCACTGATGTTGCTGTGCACCTGGCTGTTGGTTACGTACTCAAAATAGATGCCGTCGCGGTGCCCTTCTACCCTGTTGTTACTAATCTCAGCACCTTCGGTGCGCCACACGTGTATGGCATTGCCCAGCGATGATTCTATCTTTCCGGTGTTCTCCCCTTTCACTACATTGCCTCTCACCACGCTGTTGTCGGCGTTCTGCAGGTATATGCCAAAGTAAGTGTTGAGCACCGTGTTGTTCAGTATCTGGATGTTTTGGCGGTCTGCCACCCGGATGGCAGCGTCGTCGCGCATGTAGCTCACGGCCACGTTTTGCACTGTAAAGCCTTCCAGTTTCACGTTGGAAGATTTGATGGTAATGATCTGACCGCTGTTCTGGCCATCGATCACGGGGTTATTGCGCCCGATCAGACTGATGGGCTGGGTGATCTCTATACCTGACTCCTTGTACACGCCTCCATCCACAAGCACAATGTCGCCGGCTTTCGCCTGGCTCACGGCTTCTTTCACGGAGTGGTACTCGCAGGTGGTGCATACCTTTAGTGTGTCGCCGAAAGCAGCAGGGCTTCCCAGCAGGCACACCAAAGCATATGCGGTGCAAACTATTAGATATTTACTCAGGTTTTTCATTGTTCTTAACGGCTGTCATGGCCTGTTCCCAGTTCAGCAGGCGACCGCCTACTTCCTGTTGCATTATGGTAGCTGTGGCTTCATCTGCCACGGCCGTCAGGTACATGCCCATCGGGCTTGGGAGCTCTTGGCTCTGTATAAAACTGGCACTACGGGCATTCATCAGTTCACCGGGTTTAGTGAAATCTTTAACCAGCACGTAGGCCGCTTTTACTGCCTGATCCGGGTTCTGATCCAGGTATAGGGCCAGGCACTCGGCTGAGTCGAAGTAAAACGGTTTGCCTTTGTCATTGATCATCTCTGCGCCATACCTGTTGTCCGACACCGTCATCTGGCAGTGGGCACAATTCACCTCACCGTAGGCTATAGGTTGTGGCTCTACCTGGCATCCTGCCAGCAGGAGCACAAACAACAGCACCATGCAACTCATGTATAGGTGAAGAGATTTCATGCCATCACTTTCTTGGCTGTTTTCACTTTAGCCGTACTGCGGCTGAAGAAGTACACCAGACCGCCCAGCAATATTGCCAGCCCTATGCCTAAACTACCCCAGGCAGGCAGCGAGAGCGCGTCGAAGTTGAGCAGCGTTTTGCTTCCGAGCAGTGGCGGCACGTATGTCATACCCGGTACCTTGATAGGGGCAGTCGGGTCGAGGTTGGTGCCGAATTTATTGAGCCACAAGTAGAAGTCGGCTATACCTACGGCACCGCTTATCATCAGCAGCACAACCCAGGAAAGCACCAGTTTTCTTTTGCCCAGCAGGGCTACCAGTATACCTGTCACCATAAAGAAAATGACGATATAAGGCATAATTTTGAGTTCGGCGAACGAGTCGGCGTGGATTGGCTCCATACCAATGTAGTGGTTTAGAATATTGAAGTTCTGGAGCGCTCCGTCCGTATCACCTGAAATTTTGTTTACCCAGATGTGCATCTCCAGTCCCTCGGGATACTGGGGAGCCAGCAGGTAGATCTTCCACATCGGAAAGAGAAATAATAAACCGAGAGACAGCGAGGCTATCATCATCAGCACTTTGAGGTAAGCTTTCATCCTTGTGTATTTTAAGGTGAAAATTAAAAATTAAGCGGAGGCTGCTTTGGGCAACCTCCGCTTTTGTATTGCCCGGCTTATACCTTTAGGTTAAGCGGCAGGCTTCTTTTTGCCTGTTGAGAAGGAAATCGGTACAGGAGAGCCTTTAGGAGATACTCTGATGTAGCCTTGCATTTCCTGGTGGAGTGCAGAACAGAAGTCGGTGCAGTAGAATGGGAACACACCAGCTTTCTTCGGTACCCAGCGCAGGGTTTGTGTTGCGCCCGGCATGATCAGGGTTTCGGCTGTGTTGGCGCCCATCACTGCGAATCCGTGCGGTACGTCCCAGTCCTGCTCGAGGTTGGTCACGTGGAAGAGTACGGTGTCGCCTACCTGCACACCCTCGATGTTGTCCGGAGTCATGTGGCTGCGGATGGCCGTCATTTTCACTCTCACTACGTTGCCTTCGCGGGTCACGCTGGCATCAGCTTCTTTCTTCACCGCATGTGGGTGCTTGTTCTTGGCCAGGTCGTAGAATTTCACACTGTTAGGCGCTACTTTTTCAGCTTTGATAGCCTGTGCGTAGTGCGGTTCAGCTACGGTCGGGAAGTCAAGGAGCATGCGCATTTTCTCGCCGCTGATATCGATCAACTGAGCAGAGTGCGACAGTTCAGGACCAGTTGGCAGGTAGCGGTCTTTGGTGATCTTGTTCATTGCTACCAGGTATTTGCCATCCGGTGTGTGCGTATCACCACCAGGGATCATCAAGTGACCAACTGAGTAGTAAACCGGCATTCTGTCTACTACAGTGAAGTCGCTCAGTTTCCATTTCACTACTTCAGAAGACACGAACATAGAGGTATAGGCGTTGCCTTTTCCGTCAAACTCGGTGTGCAATGGTCCAAGACCTGGCTCCGGCACTTCTGCTTTCAGCACAGACTCGTATTTGAACACTGGGATACCGTTGATCTCACCGTCAAAAGCCTTGTCTTCAATTGCCTTCTGCATTTTAGAGAAAGAGAATACAGGTATAGTCGCAGCCAGTTTACCGCTCACTACCATGTGCTCACCGCTTGGGTCCACGTCGATGCCGTGTGGTGACTTAGGCGCAGGGATCAGGTACATCATGCCCGGGCAGTCTTCCGGAAGCAGGTAGCGCACTGTCTTCTTGATAGTAGACTTGGCGATGTGTGTATCCTTGTCCATTTTGTTGTGGTAGTAGTACGCTGGCATTTCCTTCGCCTTGCCTTCTGCGGCATACTTGGCAGCCAGTTTCCAGTTCACAGCAGCCAGGTAGTCGCGGTCGTTCTGCGATGCACCAAGCTCCTTCAGAGAACCTGCACGTTCTGTGTTATAAGTGGTGAAGAACACCCAGTCAGAAGACGGGCCTTTGCCACCGTTGGCCAGGTCGTAGTCGAAGCCTGGTACCAGAATCTGGAAGTCGAGCTCCATGTCGCCTTTCTCCTGGTCAACTTTGATGAAGGAGATAGAGCCTCGGAACTTGTCCTTGTACTCGTCCATGCTCACGTCAGCTGTACCGCCTTTCATGTCGAGTGGCACAGAGAAGCGTGTACCTGCAATCACGTACTCGTTGTTATCAGTTGGATATGGCGAGCAGTGGTTACCGGCAGAGTTCGGAATCTCCATGATCTCTACAGTCTCGAAAGTAGACAGGTCGACACGGGCTACACGCGGGGTGTTGTTACCGTTGGCGAACAGCCAGCGACCGTCTGTCATACCGTTTGTGCGGGACAGTTTCGGGTGGTGCAGGTCGTCCCAAGGCACGAAACCGTGTGAAGTGTTGAGCATGGCTTTCGACTCTTCGTTGTAGCCGTAGCCGTTCTCACCGTGCTGCGTGAACACCGGGATGATCTTCAGTAGTCGGCCGGAAGGAAGTCCGTACACAGACATTTGTCCGTTGAAACCGCCAGACAGGAAAGAGTAGTACTCGTCATGCTTGCCCGGTGCTACATACACTGCCTGCGCAGCGTCTGAGGCAACACCTGCAGCCGTAGCACTACCTTCGCCAGGTCCGCTGCTGCAACCCTGCAGTACCGCACCGCCGGCCAGTGCCAGCGTAAAGGCCGCAGCAGGAGCCGCTTTTTTGATGGTGGTGAATAATGATTTCATCGTGGTTATGGTTTTTGCTGTTTTTTTTGATTAAGAATTTGTGTCGTTCTGACGCAGGAATTCAAGCAAAGCTCTGGCATCCGTCTCGTTAATGTTCTGGTTGGTCATTTGCGTTAAGTGCTCAGCCAGCAGTTTTTTAGCAGCAGGGTCCTTCTTGGTCATCTCCTCCGGGTTGATGATCATGTTCATGATCCACTCCGGCTTGCGCTTTTCTGTTACTCCAAGCAAGCCCGGACCTACGATCTTCTGATCAGACAATTGGTGACAGGCAGAACACTTGCCTTCGAAAATGGATTTACCCTCAGCAGCCAAAGCCTGGTCTATTTCTGCTCCAACTTCAACTGATGTGATGGGGCCTATACCTTTTCCGTCATCTTCTACCGGGGCTGCGGGTGCCTGATGGGCCAGACCTGATTCCGGTGTTGTTTCGGTGGTGGCGGTGTTGTCAGATGAGCAGCTGTAGAATACCAGAGCAGCAAGGAAAAGTAAAGCAGCGGATTTGATCGATTTCATGATTGTTGTTTTTTGTTTTTTGGGTTTCATGGTTTTAACTGTTTTGCACTGTGAGGATCAGATCCTGTTTTGATGTTTTTTAGGCGCTGAACTCCTCTTTACTGGGTACTATTTGGCTTTCATTTACAATACAAAGGTATTATCAGCGTGTTTTTTATTAAAAGACCTTTATCTCTTTTAATAGTGACCTTCGTCATCTTTTTCGCTTCTGTATATAAAAAATACACGTGCAGCTTTGAATTCTTTTAACGCTGATACTCAAGTTGGCTAAGCTTTGGAGGGAAGCGGAGAAACGGTCAGTAGAAAAGCTGCCTCTTCCAGTGCCTCGACGCTGTGTCGCACATGTGCCTGCAGCGTTAGCATTTGCCCTTTTGCCAGTTCCACCGCCTGCTCTTCTGTGATGAATCTGATCCGGCCTTCGATTACCTGCACACTGATGGGTCCCGGTGCCTGGTGCGGTTTTATTTCAGAGCCCGCCTGCATCACGTTCAACACGATGCGCAATGTTTCGAACTTAAAGATCGTCCTGGACCCCCGCCCGATTTTCTGCCAGTTCTCCTCCCCCTTCAGCTCGTGCGCCAGGGTTTTAAGATCTGTGGTGAATAAAGTTTTGTCAGTCCCACTGTCCTGAGGGCTGTCGGATTGCTGTGACTTGTCAGTTTCATTCATATCTCAATGTATATATAAAATACTATATATAGAAATAACCTCGCTCTAGGTATAGGGATTTAACATAGCCGTAACACTTGTACAAAGGTATTACTGAGCTGCAAAACAATAGAAGACCTTAGTCTCTTTTATTAGTGACCTATGTCATTTTTCTCCTTATAACCCTGTATGACCTTTGCAGCAGTTCGAAAACAAAAGAATTGAAAATGCCATGAAATGACTTGCTATTATAATGTGTGTGCTGGTGCAGCCGCTGAGCAGGCAGGACATGGTCGAATATAAATCTGATGGAGCCTATATCGCTGGAGAGCTATCAAAAAATACGACTATGCAAGCTACAGTCCTTGAATTGCAATTTTCACTCTACATAAACCACTCAAATTTTTACCCTTTATGAAATACAGAAACCTATGGCTGGGGTTCATTGCCGTGATTGTCGGCTCCTTCGCCGTTCTCGGATACTACGGTATCGAGATTTACAGAGAGGCTCCACCTATACCTGTCAAGGTGGTCACCACTTCCGGAAAAGTCCTGTTCACAGGAGATGATATTAAAGACGGGCAGAATGTCTGGCAGTCGACGGGCGGGCAACAATTAGGATCAATCTGGGGACACGGCGCCTACATTGCACCTGACTGGAGTGCCGACTGGCTGCACAAGGAGGCCATGTACTTCCTGGATTACTGGGCTCAGCAGGAAAAAGGCGTGCTGTATGACGAGCTGGACGAAGAAACAAAAGCCATGCTCGAAGCCCGACTGCAGAAGCACATCCGCGCCAACACGTACGACCCCGAGACAGGTATACTGACCGTGTCGGATTTGCGTGCCGAGGCAATTGCAGAGGTAGGCAAACACTACACTGGTTTGTTTATGAACGATCCGGCGCTGGCCAAGCACCGCGACGCCTATGCCATGAAGAATAACACCGTGGAAGACCCGGTGCGTATGGAGAAGCTCAACACCTTCTTCTTCTGGACTTCATGGGCCTGCGTGACCGAACGTCCGGGCAAAAAAATAACCTACACTAACAACTGGCCTGCCGAGAAACTGGTAGCCAATGAGCCCAGCTCCGACCTCATCATCTGGACCGGTTTTTCGGTGATCATCCTGATTGCAGGGGTAGGTATGCTGGCTTACTACTATGCTTCCAACCGCGAGGAGGAAATTGACCACTCCAAACTGCCGAAACAAGATCCCCTGTTGGGTTTGACAGCTACACCTTCTATGAGGGCGACGCTGAAGTACTTCTGGATCGTAACTGCTTTGATTCTGGTACAGGTGACGCTCGGGGTTGTATCGGCGCACTACGGTGTGGAAGGGCAGGCGCTCTATGGCTTCCCGCTGGCAGAGTACCTCCCTTACTCCATCACCCGCACCTGGCACGTGCAGCTGGCCATCTTCTGGATCGCTACTTCCTGGCTGGCTACTGGTCTGTACATCGCTCCTGCCGTGTCGGGCCACGAGCCTAAATTCCAGAAACTGGGTGTGAACTTCCTGTTCGTTTGCCTGCTCATTATTGTGGCTGGTTCGCTGGCTGGTCAGTGGTATGGCATCATGCAGAAACTGGGCTATACTGAAAACTTCTGGTTCGGTCACCAGGGCTACGAGTATGTGGACCTTGGCCGCTTCTGGCAGATCTTCCTGCTGGTGGGCTTGTTCCTGTGGCTGGGCCTGATGGTACGTGCCATACTGCCTGCCTTCCGTAATGATGTAGAGGGACGCCACCTGCTGGGTATGTTCCTGATCTCATCTGCTGCCATTGCCATCTTCTACGCCTCTGGCCTGATGTGGGGGCAGCATACCAACCTGGCTATTGCCGAGTACTGGCGCTGGTGGGTGGTGCACCTGTGGGTAGAGGGCTTCTTCGAAGTGTTCGCTACCGTAGTGATCGCCTTCCTGTTCGTGCGCATGGGCTTGCTTGACACCAAAATAGCAACGTCTACAGTGCTGTTCTCAACCATCATTTTCCTGTTCGGCGGTATACTGGGCACTTTCCACCACTTGTACTTCAGCGGCACGCCGACTGCAGTAATGGCCCTAGGTGCGACCTTTAGTGCACTCGAAGTAGTGCCGCTAGTGCTCATCGGATTTGAAGCCTACCATAACCTGCAAATCAGCAAACTCACGCTCTGGATCAAAGCTTACAAGTGGCCGATCTACTCTTTCGTGGCGGTGGCTTTCTGGAACCTGATAGGCGCCGGTGTGTTCGGTTTCGTAATCAACCCGCCAATTGCGCTCTATTATATGCAAGGCCTTAACACCACACCGGTACACGCTCATACGGCTCTGTTCGGGGTATACGGTATGCTGGGGATCGGCTTGATGCTGTTCGTGCTCAAAGGACTCTCTAAGTGTCGTCGCTGGAAAGACGGGGTGATCAGCTTTGCGTTTTGGTCTATCAACATCGGCCTTGCCCTGATGGTGCTAATCAGTGTGCTGCCAATCGGTCTGATGCAGACCTGGGCGAGTGTGGAATACGGATTATGGTATGCCCGCTCCATGGAGTTTATGCAGACCGACACGATGAACGTCCTGCGCTGGCTGCGTGTGATCGGTGACACGATCTTTGCGGGTGGTGTGTTGGCCCTAGCCTGGTTTATCATCGGGCTAAAAACCGGCTGGTCTCTGGAAGAAGACGAGGATGTGACACCGCTGATTGAAAAGGAAACTCCGGCGAAACAAGCTCGATCTTAAACTACATTCCGCTATACCTGAAGGTAGCGTTCCGAGCATCTCTTATTATACCTAAACCCTTACCCTGCAAGCCCTACTGCCTTTGGTAGAAGGGCTTGTTTTTTTCAGGTATATACCTCTATACCAACATGAAACAACCCGTTGTTTTATTTAGTAGCCAAACCAGCAAATAAAAGTCGCCGGGACATCCTCCAAAGCTGAAACAATCCCCCCTATAACATCGTAGATATTAGGGTTATTTGAATAGTTTTTTAAACTATTTAAACATATTGGCTAGTAGTGGGCATTCTGCTGAACGAAGTGTAGCCCCTTAGCTAGTAAACTCCACCCTTGACATGAAGTCAGGTATAGTAAGCCGATTCTGTTCAGGCTGTCGGCACGAACAGCATTTGCTTTTGTCTGCCCTCCTCTCACAATAGCTTAAATTCTCCCATATGCTTGAAGAGTACAAACTCAGCAGTTTCAGCAGAAGCTGTAGCCAGGTGTGTATGCGTACCACTTACACCAAATTTAATCGCAATTCCTGGTTTTTTAAAATCTTCCTATACCTGATTCTTCTCACGCCCGTCGCCACGATGCTTCAAGCCCAACCCTCTGGGTTTACCAATGTGCAGATCGGCGGTACCTGGGATGCAGCCGTAGGCCTGACTTTTTCGAAGGACGGGAACCGGATCTATGTCTGGGAAAAAGCCGGTAAGGTATGGATAGTGGAGAATGGTCAGAAACTTCCCACCCCGCTGATTGACATCAGCGAAGAAGTAGGCAACTGGGTGGACCATGGCCTGTTAGGTTTTACCCTCGACCCCAACTTCGACTCCAACGGCTACTTCTACTTGCTCTACGTAGTCGACCGGCACCACCTGCTCTACCATGGCACCGCCAGCTACAGCGCCTCTGCCAATGACTTCAACAGTGCCACCATTGGCCGCCTGACCCGCTACACTGCACGCTCTACCGACAACCGCAAAACCACGGACCTGAGCACCCGCAGGATCTTGATCGGGGAATCGATCTCCAAAGGTATACCCATCCTCTACATGGGGCATGGGGTTGGCTCACTGGTCTTCGGTGAGGACGGTTCTTTATTGGTTTCTACCGGCGATGCCGGCTCTGCCGGATACGTTGACACGGGCTACGACCCGGCCAATCCGAACGACACTTATGTGCCGCAGGCTATCCGGGATGGCATCATCACAGCAAGGGATAATATTGGAGCCTACCGGGCACAGCAGGTCAACTCGCTCAACGGTAAGATTCTGCGCATAGACCCGGCAACCGGCAACGGGCTTTCCTCCAACCCCTATTACAATTCCGCTGATCCGCGTGGCCCTGCCTCCAGGGTATGGGCGTTGGGCTTTCGAAACCCTTTCCGTTTCACTATAAAACCGGGTTCGGGAGGCGCTGGCAATCCGGGTACGCTCTACATTGGCGATGTGGGCTGGTATAACTATGAGGAAATAAACGTGGCGCCCAGGCCAGGTATGAACTTTGGCTGGCCCATTTTCGAGGGGCTGGAGCAACAGGAATGGCATTTCCACCGGCTGGTTTACAACACCCAGACAGCACAAAACCCGCTCTACGGGCAAGGCAGCTGCACGCAGCAGTATTTCCTGTACCGCGAACTCATCCTGCAGACGAGGCGCACGACACAGCCTTATTTTGGCAACCCCTGCGATTATTGGAACGTGACGATACCTGCCTCTAACTTCCGGCTGTTTGTGCACGCCCGTCCGGCCTTTGACTGGCTACACGTGCAGAAAGGGGGAGGATCCCGCACCGGCACCTTCAATGGGGAGGAAGCCACGGTGGTGAACATCGGCGCTGCCGGCTCCCCTGTTACGGGCCCGCAGTTTGGGGGCGGCTCTGTGACGGGCGGCGTATGGTACACGGGCAGTGATTTTCCGGCGCAGTATAAGAACACCTATTTCTTTGGGGACTATGTAGGCGGCTGGATCAAAACCTCTACGTTTGATGCGGCCGATAACCCCAAATCGATCAGCAACTTCGTCGATAACGGGGCCGCCGTGGTGGCCATCGCCACCAACCCTGTTTCAGGAGGCCTTTACTACATCAACTATGCCGCCCAGCTTCGTAAAATCAGCTATGGCGCCGGCACCAATCAGCCTCCTAAAGCCGTAGCATCAGTTGACAAGCTCTATGGCCCCAGCCCGCTCACCCTCAGGTTCAGCAGCACCGGCTCCTCCGATCCGGAAGGGCAGACGCTCAAATTTGAGTGGAATTTTGGTGACGGAACCGCCGTGTCTACCGAGGCGAATCCAAGCCATACCTTCAACGCGTCCGGCCTGGCCTCCTACCAGGTTGTGCTCAAAGTGACCGATTCTGGTGGGCTCAGTACCACCGCCAGCCTGACCATTTCGGTGAACAACACGCCTCCGGCTATACAGATCACCAGCCCCGCCGTCGGCATAAAATACCCGATGACGCAGAATACCGTCTACAAACTGGCAGCAAACGTTACGGACAAGGAACATGCGGCTACGCAGCTGAAGTACGAATGGCAAACGGTGCTTCACCACAACACCCACACCCATCCCGGCGCCATTGACACCAACCCTGCCACTTTTGCAACCATTACCCCGGTGGGCTGCGACGGCGAGACCTACTTCTACCGGATCAATTTGAAAGTGACTGACCCTGCAGGCTTGTCGGCTTCGACTTTTGTGGACCTATACCCTGACTGTGGCACTGCTACGACCAAACCGGTTGCCATTTCCTCGCCTGCCAACAACTCCTCTTTCGCCGTCGGCAGCAATGTGGAGTTGAAAGTCTCCTTCACAGACCTGACCCGCACCTGGACGAAAGTCGAATACCTGGCCGGCACCACCGTTATCGGCAGCTCGAGTACCCAGCCTTTCAGCTATACCTGGGCACCGACCACAACAGGCAGCTACAGCATTACAGCCCGGGCCACTGACAGCGGCGGGCACACCTCCACCTCTGACCCGATCACGTTCAACATTACGGGCACCACCACACCTGGCACTGGTAAGATCACACGTGAATACTGGGCCAATGTGCACGGTACCAGTGTGGCTGCTATACCTGTCAGCAGCACACCGACGAGTGTGAGCGAACTCACCAGTTTTGAAGCACCTTCGCATGTGGGCACCAATTATGGCCAGCGGGTTCGGGGTTATATCACGGCCCCCGTGTCTGGGCAGTATACATTCTGGGTCGCTGCCGATGATTTTGCAGAACTGTGGCTGAGCACGACCGACAACCCGGCCCAGAAGGTTCGCATCGCCTCTGTGCCCGGCTGGACAAACGAACGGGAGTGGACCAAGTCGTCGAGCCAGCAATCCGTTAAGATCACTTTGGCGGCTGGAAAGCGCTATTACGTTGAAGCGCTGCACCTGGAGGGCGGCGGTGGCGACCATCTGGCTGTAGGTTGGCAATTGCCGAACGGTACCCTGGAGCGTCCTATACCTGGCAACAGGCTTTCGCCTTTTGGCAGCACGCCTCATACTGCCTCCGGCAAGATCACCCGCGACTTCTGGATGAATGTGTATGGCACGAGCGTAAGCGCTGTCCCGGTCAACAGCACACCTACTTCCGTCACGGAACTTGGCATTTTTGAAGCGCCTGTCAACGTTGGCACCAATTATGGCCAGCGCATTCGGGGCTATGTGACGGCTCCTGCATCCGGTCAGTATACCTTCTGGATCGCCGGCGACGATGTAGCCGAGCTATACCTGAGCACGTCGGAGAATCCGGCCCAGAAAGTGCGCATCGCCTCGGTGCCCGGTTGGACTTATGAACGGGAATGGACCAAGGCGCCGAGCCAGCAATCCGTTAAGATTACGCTGGAGGCTGGCAAGCGCTACTACATTGAGGCCCTGCATTTAGAGGGCGGCGGTTCGGATCATCTGGCTGTTGGCTGGCAATTGCCAAATGGAACACTGGAAAGGCCTATACCCTGTAGCAGACTTTCGCCTTACGGCTCGTCAGGTATAGCAGCCACCGCAACGCAGGCTGTATCCGGTCTTTCAGGTACACAGCTCGGGCAGGAGATCAGCGCATACCCGAATCCATTCAGAGACAAGCTTACACTACAGCTTCCGCAGGGTATGGCTGAGGTCCAGGAGCTGAGCATTTACGACGTGGCAGGCAAGCAGGTATTTAGGTCAGCTACCGCTACAAAAGTTAGCACCGGCAGGCTGGATCTCGACCTTGGGGCACTTAAACTGAACTCGGGCCTATACATGTTGTACTGCACTGACCGGCAGGGCGCATCTTATAAAGTAAAACTCTCCAAACACTGACCGTAAAAGGATCGTTACAACAGAACAGCACTGTCCTCCAAGGAGGCAGTGCTGTTCTGTTTTCAGGGTATAGGAGCCAGTTTTAGCGTAATTCTATCCGACAGTTACACAGGTATAACGTATACCACTCATTCAGCTTATCAAAAAACGTGACATTATGGGCATCAAGAAAATAGTCGATAAAGTAAAAGAAGAAGTAAAGGTCCTGAAGGGCGAGGAATCGAAGGACAAGCAGTACCGGAACGAACAGGATTACCCGGATGTAGCCAGTGCGCGGGCGGCTTTTGAAGAGTCGAAGAGAAAGCTGTTCAACGTAAATTTGTGGTCAAAGCTGGAAGGCATCAATTCTACCTTCGAGCTTTACGATAACAGTGGGCAGAAAACGATGGCGGATATACCGCAGATCGGGTACTTCGTGAAGATCACGCTACCTGCCTCCAATGTAGAGAACTGGGTGAATGTTTCCAGTATCCGTCAGGAGGACAACCTGGCGGAGTTCACGGTGCATCCCAGCGAAAAGCCCAATCCGCCGGCTGAGGAAGAGGCAGTTACCAAGCACTTTTTCACCAAAGAGGCCAGCAGTACTTTTCGGGTGGAGCTGCAGGGTACCAGACTGATTGCCTCCGAAATTGGCAGGAATGAATACATCAACAACCAGGGAGAGTCCGGTGATCGCTCCGTGCTGAACACCCTGATCGCAGAAGGCGGTTGGGCCGGGTTCCAGGGGCTGCAGTGGGACAAACTAACCAGCTACCTGGCGCATCAGCAAGAAGCGAAAGCCGGATAAAAAAACCGTATACCTTCTCTGAAACAGCAAATCCTGGGGTATGAAAATCCTGAGCCTGCTGCTCTTCCTGTCTTTGCTGACAACGCTGACCTTATACCTGCGGTGGGCAGAGCGAAGGAAATCACGCAAAAAATAGTTCTCAGCGCCTAACCTATACCTCAGCAAGAGGTATAGGTTAGGCGCTATACCTACATTTCCCTTATATTTGGTGAGTAAACCAAACTGATCTGAATGAAACGCTTTCTCTTTCTGGCCCTTTCCTGTGGTCTTTTGCTGCAAGGGAGTGCCTCCGCCCAAAAGCTGGCGCTTGACAAACCGGTTGAAAAATCGCTTAAAAAAGTAAAGCCAAACGATATTAAAGCTCACATCCAATACCTGGCTGATGATCGTCTGCTGGGTCGCAAGCCCGGCACCGAAGGCTACCAGATGGCGGTGGACTATGTGGTGGAGCATTACCAAAAAGCAGGTATAGAACCCGGCGGTGAAAATGGCACCTATTTGCAACTCGTACGCCTGCGCCAGTCATTTCCGGGCAAAGAGGCCAGCATGAGCCTAGCCGACTCGATGGGCTCAGAAATACAATTGACCTACAACAAGGACTTCTCGGTATACCCACATGCTGAAGAGCCTAAGGTGAGCATAGAAGCTCCGCTGGTATTCGCCGGCTACGGCATCAGCGCGCCTGACCTGGGCTACGACGACTATGCAGGTATAGATGTGAACGGCAAGATCGTGGTGGTGATGCGCGGTGCTCCTGCCAGCTTTCCTTCTACCGTTTCGGCCTACAGCCGCGACATGATGACAGTGCTCAAGATCGCTGCCGAAAAAGGTGCCGTAGGCGTAATTGTGGCTACAGATAACCCGAAGGCGGGCGTTGCCAACCTGGCGCGCGGTACGTATAGCGTCATGGATCCGAACGGGAAAGTAGCTGTGTCGCGTAACTATGTGTCTGACAAGATCGGCGTTTTGGCCAACATCAACGCCGCTACTTTTGAACAGCTTCTAAAAGGAACAGGTATAGAAATGGCCAAACTCGGCGAGCAACTGAAGCAAGGCAAGCCTGCTTCTACTCCACTCACCCATACCCTGCGCACTAGCTATACCTCCAACTACAACGACTTTGATAGCCACAACGTGATCGGCAAAATAACCGGGTCTGATTCACAGTTGAAAGACGAATATGTGGTACACAGCGCCCACCTCGACCACGTAGGCATAGGCCGCCCCGTAAACGGTGACTCCATCTACAACGGTGCCCACGACAACGCCTCCGGTGTGGCCAGCGTGCTCGAGATCGGAAAGATCTACTCCAGACTGAAAGAAAAACCGAAGCGTTCCGTACTGCTCGTGATGGTAACTGCCGAGGAAATGGGCTTGCTGGGTTCCGCTTACTTCGCCCGCTACCCAACAGTTCCTGTAGAGCAGATCGTAGCTAACATAAACACCGATATGCCGACCATCATCGCGCCGCTTTTGTCGGTGGTGGGACTGGGCGCGAATCACTCTACGCTGGAAAATGAAGTGGCCAATGCCGCGCGACATCTGGGTATGACGGTGGAGGAAGACCCGGAGCCGGAGCAAATGCGCTTTATCCGAAGCGACCAGTACAGCTTTGTGATGCAGGGTATACCTGCCTTGCACATCAAGTATGGCAACAAGACCAAAGACGGATTGAACAACCTCAACAAGCAGGTGGAGCAGTGGCGCAAGGTGCACTACCACCTGCCACAGGACGAAGTCACCAGCACCTTCGATTTTGATGCCGGCAAAAGGTATGTGCAGCTCAATTTCCTGATTAGCTACCAGGTAGCGAATGCAACTGAACGGCCAAGCTGGAAGCAAGGCGATTTCTTCGGGAGTCGCTTCGGCAGACAAGCCAACTAAACAAGGCCATACCTAAGCAAAAAGCGCTGTCCCTGTGAAGGGACAGCGCTTTTTGTTTGTGCACTTATTATAATTTCCTTTATCAGGAAAATCATTCGCATTAATACATCTGCTCGTAGTACTGGTGCGCCATGCGGTCTGAGTCAAAGAAAGGCATTACATCGCGCATGCTCTGCTTCACGACATTCATCCACTTACCCCGGTCGTTGTAGTACGTCGGAATCACCTCATTCTCCAGTATGCGCATCAGGTTCTTGTGGTCAATCTCATCCTGCATCGAATCAGGCAAACTGGTATCTACTACCGGCAGCACAAAGCTGTTCTCGCCGTGTCGGGCAAACTCAGGCAACCACCCATCCAACACCGAAAGGTTTACGGCCCCGTTCATGGCGGCAGTCATGCCACTGGTTCCTGAGGCTTCGCGCGGACGGCGCGGCGTGTTCAGCCAAATATCAGCTCCCTGCTTCAGTTTACGGGACAAGCTAATTTCATACCCAGTCAGCACAGCGAAGTTTTTTTGTTGGTAAGAGAGATTGACCAGGCTGTTGAACACACTCACAGCGCCCTCGTCGAATGGGTAAGGTTTACCGGCCCAAATCACTTGAACGGGCTGTGACTTATTTGAAATCATCTCAAAAAAGCGCTCGATATCATGCACCAGCAAGTCAGCCCTCTTGTAGGCGGCAAAGCGACGGGCCCATACCACCGTGAGCACATCCTTCCGGAAAAGTTTGCCGGTCTGGTCAGCCACAATTTCAAACAAGTCCTGTTTCATGTCAGTCTTTCGTTGCACCAAGGCCTGGGTATCGTCGCGCTCCAGCGCCTGCCTCATGGTGTTATCCATCCAGAAGCGGGCGTTCTGTGCATTGGTGATAGCCTTGATCTCGCACACATTTTCATTCTCGTACCACATGTCGCGCGCCACCTGGCCATGCAGTTGCGATACGCCATTGGCAATTCGAGCAATCCGTAAGGCAGCCAGGGTATAGTCAAAGAAATTGCCGTGCATCCCTGTCATGCGGCGTGCCTCCTCCAGGGAGGTATTGTTAAAAAAAGACATCTTGTTGAGCAGGTGAATGTCGTGTACCTCGTTGCCGGCTTTTTCGGGTGTGTGGGTCGTAAACACGATGCGTTTTCGCATATCCTCTGCGTTGCCGAATTTCTCGTGCAGATAAAAGGCCAGCGGTAGGGCATGCCCTTCGTTCATATGGTATAAGTCAGCGCCGCCTAGTTCCTCTACTACCTTGGCTCCGGCTATACCCAGCACAATGCTCTGGGCAATGCGGGTCGATGGCTCTTTGTCATACAAATGGAAAGTGATGGTACGGGCCAAGTGATCATTCTCCTCAATGTTGGTGGTCAGGAAATACATCGGCACTGTGCCAAACACTTCGGGACGCAGCACCAGGGCTTTCACTTTTACGGGGTGGCCGTTCACGTTCACCGTCACCATAATGCCGGAGTCTTCCAGGTAGGCATAGTACTTTTTCTGAAACTGCACCCGCATGGTCTGGTCGTCGTTGCGGGTCTGGTCGTAGTAGCCGTATTTCCAGAGTATACCAATGCCGATCATGTTCTGGCGCAGGTCGTGCGCACTGCGCATATGCGAACCAGCCAGGAAACCCAACCCCCCGGAATAGGTCTTAAGTGCCTGGTGAATACCGAACTCCATGCTGAAGTAGGCCACGCGCTTCTGATACTTCTCGTTGATCTCGTAAGGATGATACCACTTGTTGTATACTGTCATAATTAAATGCTACTTGTTTATTTTTCTACAGAGATTTGCTGTGGCACTTGCCCCTGGCTCTGCTATGTACTAAAATGAAAGCAGCGAACAGCATAATACATCAAAATTTGAAAATATTACCTATTCTACTGCTTGTATGCCGTTTTCGAGCGATTGCCGCTGTGATGCAGCATCATCAAAAGAGTCGCAACCGACCTTATGCCCGAAAAAGCTTAAGTACAATATACTTATAACACGGCCAAAGTGATACAGTTTATTTCTCAGGAGCAAAATCTACCCCACAAAAAAGGCCCTCCCAATCAGGAGAGCCTTTTTTGTGGCTGCGTTATACATGTTTATTTTACCAACAGCATTTTCTTAAACCACGCTGTTCAATATTCCGGGCAGATCAGTTCCGTTATATAGCTGACAGTGAAATTTCTTTGGTAAACTTTACTCTTCTCCGTTTATTCGAACAACATGCCCATCTTGCCCATCTGATAATCGCGCATGGCCTGCATCACCTCGGTTTGGGTGTTCATCACAAAAGGCCCGTGCATGGCCAGTGGCTCGTCCAGCGGTTTTCCGGAAAGCAATAGCAGACGTGTGTCCTGGCGGGCAGTTATAGTGCAGGTTTCGCCATCTCGGTTCAGGAGCGCCAGGTGCAGGCCGTCAATCAGGCCAAAGCCTTCCAATGTTACCTGACCGTCCAGCAGGTATAGCATGGCGTTGTGATAGGCAGGTATAGGTATATAGCAACGCCCACCGGACTGTAAGGTAAGACGCAGCACCATCACAGGGCTCGGCGTCCTGACGGGTCCTCTTGTGCCGTTGTATTCTCCTGCCACCACCGCAATCTGCACGCGTTCTTCGTCTTCAGAGATCGTAGGAGTATCTTCGGCTTGCAGGGCGAAATAAGCAGGCTGCTCCATCTTAAGCCTGCTCGAGATATTCACCCAAAGCTGCACAATTTCCTGCACTCCCCCCTGCTCCTGCATTTCGCGCGGAGGGCGTTCGCTGTGCACAATGCCCCGTCCGGCATTCATCCACTGCGTGCCACCGGCCCACACCACACTGTCGTTGCTACGCGAGTCGCGGTGGTGCACGCCTCCCTGGTACACAAACGTGACTGGCGAAAAACCACGGTGTGGATGCGGATCAACCCCAAGCTTATAGGGGTAATCCGACTGTTGGATAGTGGTGGTAAGATGGTGCAACAGCAGAAAAGGATCTTGCTGCTCTACCTGACGGGTGGGCAGTGGCTGCCGTAGCGGCAGGTCGCCCATGTCTGCTTCTTCAGCGAAAAGTAGTCGTGCGACGGTTCGATTCTGTTGCATAGCGCTCTGGGGCAATGGTTTCATTTCAGAATACGAAGATACCAAAGCCAGGGGACTTTGCCATACCCAGAAGTTAGCTGCGAAGCGCCATGCCTTCCGACAAAAGCGCCAGGATAAGCAGTGCTTAGGCTACATCAGAAATTTTTTCTATCTCAGGAAATCAGCCTGCGTTGCAAGGCGTATTTGATAAGCGCCGCCGTATTACGGGCTTTGGTTTTGTCGAGCAGGTTTTGCCGGTGGGTTTCGACAGTGCGCTTGCTTGTAAACAACTTATCGGCGATCTCGGCATTAGTAAAGCCCTCTCCGATCAGGGAAAGAACCTCCAGTTCACGCTTAGAGAGCTCGCGGTGCTCCTCCTCATTTCCGTTTGATGCGGGCCGCTCGATTGGCAGCTGCTTTATTTTACGAAGCAGTTCCAGCGTCACTTCCGGACTAATGTAGCGGCAACCCTGCGCAATTAGTTGAAGGGCACAGTGCAATTCGTCTTTACCCGCATTTTTCAGAATGTAGCCTGAAGCGCCGAGCTCCATCATCTGGTTCACGTATTTTTCGTGGCTTAGCATCGAGAGCACCACCACTTTCAGATCTGGGTACCGGTCAAAGATTTGGGTTGCCGTATCAAAACCGTCCATTCCTGGCATACTGAGGTCCATCAGCACAATATCAGCTTCTACTTCAGGCAATAGATCGAGCAATTCGCTACCACTGGCAGCTTCACCAACCACACGCACAGCACCATGGTCTTTCAACAGTGCTTTCAAGCCATCGCGTACTATTTTGTGGTCATCCGTGATTATAAGGTTTATCATTTTTCAAGTTTGAATCATAGGTCACAAGTAACCTCTTCGTCCAGCAGTTTTATGGTCAAGAAAAGTAGAAAAAGCCGGGCATGCTATGAAGAAGATCGAATAGAAGGCAGCCGGCCTAAAGGTTATTCAACCAGACTACCCTTTTGCCAACAATTTTCATCATAAATAACTGAATGTACAATTGCGCCTGCCCTACATGACACTTAAAACAGATGCAATAGCAAAAATTCAGTATTTACTACGGAATCGTATACGTATTTACTACGATTATATTCGGAATTAAACATCAAGTGGTCACAGACTGGTAAGAATAGCATTGAAAGGAAGATTTTTCTTATACCTTTGAAAGCATGCGCACCTTAAGCGAGACAGCCTGAGTTGCATTTTTGCGTATGAAAGGCAATAACACAAACTAATCGCTTTATAGCGGGATATGAACGGCCCAAAAAGCCGGCGATTGATCAAGAGAAGAAAACAACGATAGATGAAAACTTTTAGCGTGACGACAGATACGATTGGCAAAGGGGCATTGCTTCGATTCAAGGGAGAGCTTGACGCCAGTTCGTCTGTATACGCCGACAATGCATTGGAAGAGGCAATTGCTGCCTCGTCGGGCTTTGTGCTGATCGAATGCAGTGAGCTGACTTATATTTCTTCAGCCGGACTTGGTGTGCTGCTGGCTGCCTTTCAGGCCTGCAACCTAAAGGAGATGGATCTGGTGATGGTGAACATGCCACCTAAAATCCGGAACGTGTTTGAGATCCTGGGCCTCGACCGCCTGATCAAGTCGGCAGAAACTGTAGAAGACGCCAGGCAGATGATTGCCAAATAAAAAAGGGACCGCTGCATGCGATCCCTTTTTACTTTTTATTTGAAGAGTATTATCTGTCCCAGTCACTGCCGTAGCCTTGTTCAGGCTGGCCCCGGCGCAGCTGCTCCCTGCGGGAATAATCATAGTCAGAGCTACTGTAGCCAACTGTGCTACCCCTGGAGCTGCTACTGTCCTGTGTTCCCGGCCCCGAGCTGCCGCCCACGTTGCGCTGCGAGCCACTGCCCGCTCTGTAGCCTGCGGTGCCAGTGTCGCCGTAAGGTCCACCGCTCCAGGGTCCTGCCCCGCTTCCAAAATAGCCGCCCCCCATTGAACCCGAGCCACCACTTCCGTAGTCAGAGCCACGCGGAAAGCCCATAGAGCTTCTGCCGTAGCCTGCTGATGAATCCCCGTAGCCAGACGAGCTACCGTAGCCGCGCTGTGTGCTGCCATAGTCTGCCTGCCCGGAAGCGCCATACTCACCCCCGCTGGAGCCAGCTCCGTAAGGGGAACCGCTTCGTCCATACCCGCTCCCCTGCGAGGATGCAAAACCATAGTCCTGTGACTGCCCGCGCTGCTGCGAAGAGCTTCCGTAATCAGACATACGGCCACTGTAACCGCTGCTGGTCCAGCCCTGCCCGGATCGGGAAGTTTCCCCGTAATTGCTGCCTTCAGAATGCTGCGGACTATACCTGCCCAGCTGGGATTGCCCGTAACCCCTGTACTGCTCATGGCTTCCGGAATCCCGCAAACCGTAAGCAGAAGAGCGGTAGCCTCCGCGATCACTTTCTCCTGAGTAAGGGTAATGCGCACTGCGGCTGTGACCCTGGTCGTCATCATCGCGCCTTATACGCTCCCACGCACTGCTGATTTTATCGCCTACCCGGTCAAAAAAACCCTGGTTCTCCTGGTGAGACGGGTAACCTTCCCCACCATAGTCATCCTGATAATCTCTTGCCATAGCGTTGTATTAAATAGTATTATATGATTTATTAAATATTGATTTATACAAAACATGCACTTATTAAACGATCTAAGGAGGCAGGGGTTTTTAAATTGGCAGGCTTAGGGTAGTCGTTTTACTAAAAGGCGTACAAATACGGAAGGCGAGCCTGTACTAACCACCTTTTATTTTGGCGAACTACTCATTCCTGACTGAACTACTCATTTTAAAGTATATCAGGCTCTATTTGCTGCATTAACGTTCTCCCAATCGCCGCCTTATCCGTACAAATCTTAAGCATAGCCCTAGCGGCCTGCGACCTGTTTTTTACAGGCTCTAACCTGAAGCTTGAAAGCAATGAAAATACTTGAAATGAGGATCATGCGTGGACCAAACTACTGGTCCATCAAGCATCCTAAAATTATTGTCCTGAAGCTTGACCTGGAAAGCCTGCAGGATGTTCTCACCAATGAAGTGCCTCAATTCCCGGAGCGGCTGGAAAAGCTTTTCCCGGGTATGTATGAGCATCGCTCTACCAAAGGAACACCCGGTGGCTTTTTCAAGCTCGTGCGCGAAGGCACTACGTTTAGCAAGGTAGTGCAGCACATTGCACTCGAGCTACAGACGCTGGCCGGCATGGACAGTGGTTACGGAAGGCGCTATGCCGGTCCCGCACCCGGCGTGGACTATGTGCTTTTTTCCTATCAGCAGGAACGTGCCGGTGAGTATGCAGCCCATGCCGCAGTGCGCATTGCCGAACTGATGGCCAAGGGCAAAAAGCCCAGTATCCTGCAGGACATCGTTAAACTGCACCAGATCAGGGAAGACGAGTACTTTGGTCCGACCACAGAGGCGATTGTGTCGGAAGCCGTGAGCAGAGGTATACCGTATATCAACAACCATCGCAGCGGGCTTATCCAGCTGGGGTACGGCGTCCACCAAAAGCACATACAGGCGGCCATGACTTCCCGAACCTCCTTTTTTGCGGTAGAGAACGCCGGCAACAAAAACGCTACCAAGCTGATACTGGAGGAGGCAGGTATACCTGTGCCGCACGGCAGCATTGTGATCGATGCCGATGAAATGGAGACCGCTATAGATGAACTGGGTTACCCTGTGGTCATAAAACCGCTGGACGGAAACCAGGGAAAGGGCGCTACCATCAACATCCATACCTGGAAAGAAGCTATGCGTGCCCTGATTGAGGCACAGCGTTACTCCAAAAAAGTGATGGTAGAGCAGTTCATCACCGGCGACGATTACCGCCTGCTGGTCATCAATGGCAAATTCACTGCAGCCGCCAGACGTACGCCCGCCATGGTCACCGGCGACGGCATCTCGACGATACAACAGTTGGTGAAGGAAGTGAACAAGGACCCCAGAAGAGGTATAGGACATGAAAAGGCGCTCACGCATATCAAAGTCGACAAGCATACCCGCAATCTGATCAAGGACAAAGGCCTGACGCTGCAATCAGTGTTGCCAGCCGGCGAAGTGCTATACCTGAAAAGCACGGCTAACCTGAGCACCGGCGGTACGGCCACTGACGTGACGGATATTGTACACCCTTACAATGTGCTCATGGCCGAGCGCATTGCCGGCATCATCGGGCTCGACGTGTGTGGCATAGATGTGATGACGACCGATATCGCCATCCCGCTGCCCGAGACAAGAGGTTCTGTAATCGAGGTGAATGCCGCTCCCGGCCTGCGCATGCACATCTCTCCGACCGAAGGTTTGCCCCGCAACGTGGCCGAGCCGATCATCAACATGCTTTTCCCGCACGGCAGTCCAACCCGTATACCTATTGTGGCCATTACGGGCACCAACGGTAAGACCACCACCACCCGCCTGGTAGCGCATATGCTCAAGTTTAAAGGCTTCCAGGTTGGGTATACTACTACCGACGGCATTTACATACAAGACAAGAAGATCATCAAAGGGGATACAACCGGCTCGTACAGCAGTGAGTTTGTGCTCAAGGACCCCACCGTGAACTACGCAGTGCTGGAATGCGCGCGGGGCGGTATGCTGCGCACCGGCCTGGCCTTCCGGCAGTGCGACATCGGCATCGTCACCAACGTGTCGGCCGACCACCTGGGGCTGGGCGACATCAACACGGTAGAGGATATGGCCGAGGTGAAGGCTGTGGTGCCGCGCACCGTATGCCCCGATGGTTATGCTGTGCTTAATGCGGATGATGACCTGGTGTACGAAATGGCGACCGGCCTTTCCTGCAAAGTAGCTTTCTTCAGCCTGAATGAGGACAACCCGCGCATCTTGCAGCATATCAGCAAAGGCGGACTGGCCGCGGTGCTCGAGAACGGTTATATTTCCATCTTCAAGAACACTTATAAGATACGGGTAGACCGCGTTGCCGACATCCCGCTGACCTTTGGGGGCCGGGCCCGCTTTAACATCCAGAACGTGCTGGCGGCTGCGCTGACAGGGTATATCAACCACTTCGAGATAGCTGAGCTCAGAACAGCCCTGCGCACGTTTATACCTTCAGCGGAGACCACGCCTGGTCGCATGAACCTCTTCCAGCTGCCCCGTTACGAAGTGCTCATCGACTATGCCCACAACATTGCGAGCATGGAGGCCATCGCTGACTTTATCGACAATGTGCACGCCTCCTACAAGATTGGCATCATAGCGGGTGTGGGAGATCGTCTGGAAGAGGACACCATCGAGATCGGACGGATTGCAGCCGAAACCTTTGATGAGATCATCATCCGGCAGGACAAGGACTTGCGGGGTAGAACCGGAGATGAGATCAACGGCTTGCTTAAGCAGGGCATCATGTCGGTGAAGCCTGATATGAAACTGACGGAGATTAACCAGGAAAGCCGTGCCCTGGCCCATGCCATGGAATATGCCCCGGAGGGCTCCTTCATCGCCCTGTTCTCGGAAGACATTCCGGATTCTGTAAAAATGGTGGAGAGTTTCCGCATCATTCAGCACCGGCATATTTCCTCGCTCGAGCAGGATTCATTCTAAATCATTTTCTCCCCTTCAGCGGCTGCATCTAGAACCAGATGGCAGCCGCTGAAGCATTTTAGTACAAACAAATAAAACCAGAAAAGAGCGCCTCACATTACCAGAGATCCAATTAAAATGAACAACTATGAAAAAATTTGCGATTGCAATTCATGGCGGGGCGGAAACAGTGAAGCCCAGCGAGCTTGACAAGGAAAAGGAAGAAGCATACAGAGAAGGTTTGGCAGACGCTCTGAAAGAAGGGTACAACGTGCTGGAAAAAGGCGGCAGCGCCCTGGATGCTGTGGAAGCGGCAGTCAACAGCATGGAGCAGAACCCGGCGTTCAATGCCGCACGGGGCGCAAGCCTGACACAACGGGGAGAGACGGAGTTTGACGCCGCTATTATGGACGGCAATACCCTTCGGGTCGGGGCTGTGGGCGGTGTGCGCTATGTGCAGCACCCGATCAGTCTGGCTAAGGTGATTCTTCAGAAATGCAAGCACTGCCTATTGGTAGGTACCGGCGCCGAGGAATTTGCCCTCGCCAACAACCTGCCACTTAAAGGGCCGGAGTACTTCGTGACGCCTGAGAAAAGAGAGGCCTGGCTTGACAAGCAACAGGAAAAGGCCGAGAAGAAAAGAATGCCCGGCTCCATGTCTGATACAGTAGGCGCCGTTGCTCTGGACATCAACGGCAACCTGGCAGCCGCTACTTCCACTGGTGGTCTGACTGACCAGATGAAAGGCCGCGTCGGGGATACACCGATCATCGGCGGAGGCACTTTTGCCAACAACGAAGTATGCGCCGTAAGCTGCACGGGTGAAGGCGAGGCGATCATGCGTGGTGTGCTCGCGCACGAGGTATATGCCATGATGAAGTATGCCGACAACTCGTTGCAGTCAGCAACTGACAAAGCCATCGAGTTGCATGCCGATAAACTGGAGGGTGACCGGGGAATTCTGGCAATGGATAGTACCGGTAAAGCAGCATTTGGGTTTAACACCGGCTTTATGAAGCGAGGTTACTGGGCCGCTGATGAAGAGCCCTTTGTGGCCTTGTGGGAGACAGAAAGGCTCAGGAAGCCTGTTAAGCTAAAAGAGATGGAAAAATAGTCTGGAACGACGGGCTATACCTTCTAGGCATTGGCTGGATACCAGGGTGTACGGCCAATGCTTTTTAGTTTCGGGACAGGTATAGCTGACATGCATTGGTATAGTTTATTAGATTAAGTATAGCAGCTTTGAGTAGGTATAAAATATTTAGGTGTAACTGATTCTGACTGGTATTGCTGATTCGGATTTATCAATCCGAATCTTAATGCGGGGCTACAGACTCACGTGAACCACTCAGTGGCACATGGGGATGTGGACATCACAAACAGTTGGCTTCGGAACATGAACGTCCCGAAAAGCATAGCCCGCTAGCGCGAGTTTATAGCTCCTGCCCCCTCCACGCAGTTACCATTGACATAAGATGAGCAGTACGAGCTATAAGCTCGCACCAGCAGTTCGCTTTCTCAAACCTGAAAGCTCTTTCCTTAGTTTAGGCTAATTCCATACTCTCTTTAAATTCTTCAAATTTATTTATCCTCATGTCTTGACTTTACGTAAACCTGTATTAACTTTGAAACTCAAAGTACTTTAACATGAACCAGCAGCAAGACCAGTTAGAAGCCCTGCACGAGATCCGCAACATTATGGATCGTTCCTCCCGCTTTATCTCCCTAAGTGGGTTGTCGGGCGTATTTGCAGGTTTGTCGGCACTTGCCGGTGCTGCATTGGTGAAGTGGTATTTTACACAGCACAACATCAATTATTACAACGATCTGGCCAGTAATTTCAGTCGTGAGAACGTTCTTTTTGTGCTGGGGGTAGGGGTTGGGGTATTGGCACTGGCTTTTAGCACAGCCACCTACTTTACGGCGCGCAATGCCCGCAAGAAGAACCAGCGCACCTGGGACAACCAATCGAAGCGACTGCTCCTGAACCTGGCTATACCTCTGGCCACTGGTGGTTTGTTCTGCGCCATACTGCTGTACCATAATTTGCTATACCTGGTAGCACCGGCCATGCTGGTCTTTTACGGCCTGGCCCTGCTCAATGGCAGCAAGTATACCTTAGGCGATATCCGTTATCTGGGCATCATTGAAATTATTCTTGGCCTGTTAGCCAGTGTGTTTGTCGGCTATGGATTGATGCTCTGGACCGTGGGTTTTGGTATGTTGCACATAGTGTATGGCGCGCTGGTGTACTTTAAATACGAACGCTAGCAGACCTGTGAAAGAGTATCTGGAAAATATAAACAAAGCCTTCGAAAGCAAGGCACGGCTGGGCATTATGTCGGTGCTGCTGGTAGACGACAGGGTGGACTTCAATACCCTGAAAGAAACCCTGCAACTGACCGATGGCAACCTGGCCAGTCACCTGCGGGCGCTGGAAGAAGCCAAGTACCTGCAAGTAGAAAAACAGTTTGTTGGCCGTAAACCCAACACCACTTATCAGGCCACGGATGCCGGTCGGGAAGCTTTTAAAAGCCACCTGGATGCCTTGGAGCAACTGATTTTGAATAACAGACAGAGCGATTAATTTTTTTTGTCTCTTCACTTTGAACCTCAAAGTACTTTATTAACGAACAAAAACACGTATAAACTATAACACAGCAGTAACATGGTACAGCAAAACGAATATCAAAACCAACCTGTGCAGCCTGCCGCGGCTGGCAGACGCGCCCTGACAGGCGCCGCCTTCGGATTAGCCCTGATCGCACTTTTTCTGGCGGGTGTTCAGTCGCCTGACCCGGCCTGGGGTAAACTTTGGATGCTGCGGCCACTGCTTATCGTTCCAATGGCCGGTGCACTTGGCGGTTTCATTAACTACATGCTGCTCCATTATCACCGCAGTCTCGGCCTACACAAGGGCATCGCGGTGGTGTTAAGTGTACTGATTTATGTAGTTGGTCTGTGGCTTGGCTCTGTGCTGGGTTTGGCCGGAACGCTGTGGCACTAGACCATTTCATTGCATCTATTCCGATAAAAAACCTTACAGGTATAACCCCATGAAAGAGCAAATACTATCGCATCTTAATAACCCCGAACAGTTGGAGAAGCTGTACCGGTCCAATAAGGCAGGCTTTAAACAGGAGTTCAGTGGCATTTACCCGCAGGTACAGGACACTGCGCTGGCTGGCTTCTGGTACGAACGACTGAACTACGAAGCAGAAGATGTTTTCTGGCGCTTCAACCGGGAATTTTTGTTTGTTGTGATCGCTGCGCTAGTAGCAGGTATGCTCGTTAAGTTGCCGGTCATTTTCCCGATCAGCGAGGACTTTTACTACCCGCGCAACCTCAGCTTTTTTGTGCTGCCGCCCCTGATGGCCTACTTCGCCTGGCGGAACAACCTGCCGGTAAACCGAATCGCTTTTATCAGTGGCATTACGGCCGTGTGCCTCGTTTACATCAACCTACTACCCGACAACCAAAGCGATACCCTAGTGCTGGCCTGCATTCATTTGCCGCTGTTACTTTGGGTGCTGCTGGGAGTATCGTATGCGGGAGATGAACTCCATCTGGCAGACAAGCGCCTCAGCTACCTGCGCTTCAACGGCGACCTGGCTGTGATGTCGGCGCTGTTGGTGATAGCCGGAGGCATGATGACAGGTATAACGATTGGCTTATTTGCGCTGATCGGGCTTCGGATCGAGGAATTTTACTTTGAATACATTGTGGCCTTTGGTTTGCCGGCAGTTCCCATCATCGCTGCCTACCTGACACAGAACAATCCGCAGCTGGTCAATAAAGTGTCACCGGTTATTGCCAAGATCTTCAGTCCGCTGGTGCTGGTGATGCTGATCATCTACCTGGGGGCCATCATTTACTCCGGCAAAGATCCTTACAACGACCGCGAATTCCTGCTGCTGTTTAATGTGCTCCTGATCGGGGTAATGGCGCTGATTTTCTTTTCGGTGGCCGAGAGCTCTAACAAGTCGGGAAATGCTTCGGGTGTGTGGGTTTTGCTCATGCTATCGGTGGTGACAGTGGTCGTGAATGGCATTGCACTGTCGGCTATTTCGTTCCGCATTTCGGAGTGGGGTATCACACCAAACAGAGTGGCTGTGATGGGCGGCAATGTGCTCATGCTGGTACACCTGCTCATCGTCACGGTCATGCTCTACAAATCCGCCACCCGAAAGGCGGCCATCACTGAAGTAGGGCGGTCCATTGTGCTCTACATTCCGGTCTACTTCGTCTGGACCGTTGTGGTCGTATTCCTCTTTCCCCTGATTTTCGGGTTCGAATAATAAGTAGTAAAATCTCACTTCATCATAAAACTAAAAACACATCATGGAAAAAACATTGCAAATCGGGAGTGTGGTCAGCTGGCTGTTTGGCTTCCTCTTCTTGGCGATCGGGTTCATCAATACTTTTTGGGGCAACGACGCCGGCTATGGCCTGTTCGTTATCCTGCTGTCGTTCGCTTTCTTCCCTCCCATGACCGCTATTCTGCGGGAGGCAACAGGCTTCTCTATTCCATGGGCAGCTAAAGTCATCCTGGGAATCTTTATCATCTGGTCGGCACTGGGTGTGGCTGAATTGTTTGATAAGATCGACCTGATGCTGATGGACTTTTAACATTTCAAAATTCAGAAAAACAAAGTATTTTCATCATAAACAAAACAGATATGGTAACGCAAAACAAAAGACTTTTGGGGATAGTGCTCACAGTAGTTGGCCTGCTGCTTATCCCCCTCATCGCTATGCAGTTCACAAACGAGGTAGACTGGGACCTGCTTGACTTTGTAGTCATGGGTATATTGCTGCTCGGCACGGGACTTATGGCGGAACTGGTGATTCGCAAAGTCAAAAACACTGAATCCCGGCTCGTCATCATTGGCATCATTCTGCTGGTCTTATTCCTTGTCTGGGCAGAGCTGGCTGTCGGCATTTTCGGAACCCCGTTTGCAGGTAGTTAAACAGCAGCATCATGAAAACTCATACCTTAACTTTTCCCCTACTCGGCTGGTTTTTCGGCTTGGTAGTCGCAGCCGTTGGTGTCCTGAACCTTGTGCTGGTACACCCTGTGCCCGGGCTCGTATACCTGCTGCTCTCGCTCGTCTATCTCCCTCCGACCAATGCATACCTGAAGCGGCATCTGAACTTCTCTATACCTGTGGTGGTTAAAATTATGCTGGCCATTGTCTTGTTTATGTTCACACTAGGCGTGAGCGACCTCGGCGATATGCTGGATAAAGCGCTTATGTAATAACATCTGGCGTATTAGAAATGGGGCGGTTTATGGCAGATGCTGTGAGCCGCCCCATTTTATAACAGAAATTGCTATGGATGCTTGACACATGGCCGTATCTTTACGGTAGAAAATTGATTGATCAAAAGACAATTTTAAATGGACAGAATAACAACCGATATATGCATTGTGGGCGCAGGACCTGTGGGACTGTTCGCAGTGTTTGAGGCAGGCCTACTCAAAATGCGCTGCCACGTAGTAGATGCCCTGCCGGTGGTAGGTGGCCAGTTGGCCGAGATCTACCCTAAAAAACCGATCTACGATATACCTGGCTTCCCGTCGATACTGGCCGGTGAGCTGGTTGACAATCTGATGAAACAGATTGAGCCCTTCCACCCTACCTTTACGCTGGGTGAGCGCGTGGAGGAACTCGACAAGCAGGAGGACGGCTCGTTCATTGTGCGCACTTCCGAAGGCACCGAGATTGCCTGTAAGGTAGTGGCCATAGCCGGCGGACTAGGTTCTTTTGAGCCCCGCAAACCAGCCATCGAAAGCCTCGAAAGCTTTGAAGGAAAGGGCGTGACGTACATGGTGCGCGACCCGGAGCTTTTCCGCAGTAAGAAAGTAGTCCTGGCTGGCGGCGGCGACTCTGCCCTGGACTGGGCCATCTACCTGGCTGGTGTGGCTGAAGAGCTTACACTCGTACACCGTGGATCTACCTTCAGGGGAGCGCCGGAATCGGCTGAGAAAGTGCTGACCCTGGCTGAGGAAGGACAAATTAAATTGCTGCTGAAGTCGAACGTGACGCAGGTGCAGGGCAATGGCAAACTGGACGGTGTAACTGTGCTCATCGATAACCAGACCGAGTATCAGATCGAGACCGACTACTTCATTCCGCTTTTCGGACTGGTGCCAAAATTGGGGCCGCTTGAGAACTGGGGACTGGACCTGGAAAAGGGCGCCATTGTGGTAAACACCGTAGACTACTCCACCAACATACCGGGCGTATACGCCATCGGTGACATCAACACCTATCCGGGCAAACTCAAGCTGATCTTGTGCGGTTTTCATGAGTCGGCTTTGATGGCGCAGAGCGCTTACAACATTATATACCCTGATAAGAAGTTTGTGCTGAAGTATACCACCGTAAACGGCATACAGGAGCTAAGCTAATGGAGGATCTGATCAACATTCACGTAGAGTTGCCTGATGGTAGCCGCGTGACGCTGGAAGCTCCGACGGACATGGGACTTTCGGTGATGGAAGTGATGAAGGCCAACGAACTGAACGTGCCTGCCATTTGCGGCGGTATGGCCATCTGCGCTACCTGCCATGTAGAGGTGCTCGAAAGCGGGGAACTGCCTGAGCCCGGCGATGACGAGGCTTATATGCTTGAAACGCTGCCCCACGCCACGGCAACCAGCCGCCTCTCCTGCCAGCTGCGCGTCAACCCAGAACTCGATGGCCTGGTAGTGCGCCTGATGCCGGAAGCCTAATTGCTATACCTTAAGCGCTATACCTTATACCTGAAAAACCGGAAAGCCATACCTGTAAAGGGTATGGCTTTTTGTTTGGCTATACCTTGGCACTAGCATTTACGAAGCCGCCGCATAAGCTACTGCCCTACAAACGAGCATCAAACACTCAAAGCAGAAGTATTGCCACAGCGCAGTGCTGATATTGAAAAGGACTCAAACAGCAAGTCAAAACCGTTGTATGGGTTGGGGACGGGATCCATGACGGTACATCATTGACACCAGCCGATGTAAGTAATGCAATGGAGGTTGCCCAGAAGACGATAATTTCGTCATACCTTTCTAAGACAGGTTTTTTGCTTAACCCGATAAGCCGATCAAATAATGCTGGTAATAGCGCCTCTGATACTCGCCTTCAAGGAAAAAGTTTGCAATAGAATTGCACTCTCCCCTGGGCTAAATTTGTGACATCAATTTAAAAGGAAATAGTATGGGACACGACCACGGACATAGCCATTCGCATAGCGCCAATAAAAAGACCTTAACCATTAGCCTGGTCATTATCTCGGCTTATATGGTAATAGAGGTTATTGGCGGATTGCTTACCAACAGCCTTGCTCTGTTAGCAGATGCCGGACATATGCTAAGTGATGCGGTATCATTGTTCATCGCGCTGATGGCTTTTAAATTCAGTAGCAGGGTAGCTGACTATAGCAAAACCTATGGTTATAAACGATTCGAAATCTTAGCTGCCGTTATTAACGGAGCGACACTGATACTGATTTCAGGGTATATCATTTATGAAGCTATCGAAAGGTTTCAAAACCCAACGAAAATTGCGTCGGCTGGTATGCTCATCATTGCATTCATAGGCTTGATGGTAAATGCGCTTGTCGCCTGGATTATGATGCGCGGCAGCGATGTGAAAGACAATTTGAATATGCGGGGAGCTTACCTGCACGTCATCAGTGATATGCTTGGGTCGGTTGGTGCCATCGTAGCAGCTCTGGTTATTATGTTTTTTGGTTGGGCATGGGCAGACCCTTTGGCAAGTGTCATTGTTTCCTTATTGGTATTGCGAAGTGGTTATCTGGTTACCAAATCCTCAGTTCATATACTAATGGAGGGCACTCCGGAAAATGTTGAGATCGAAAAAGTAACAGAAAAAATCCTGAAAACTGAAGGCATCAACGGCATTCACGACCTGCATATCTGGACGATCACAAGCGGACTGAATGCACTAACCTGCCACGCTATTGTAGATGAAAAAATGTCTATTGGAGAAAGTGAAACGATGCTTCGGAAAATAGAGCACGATCTGGAGCATTTAAATATTCAGCATGTGACGATACAATTGGAAACAGCTGATCATCTGCACGATAATTCAGTATTATGCGTTGCAAAAGCAGAGCCAGCCGCACACCACCACCATCACTAAGAAACTCGAATGCAGAAGGATACCGAAGTTAAACTGACCGAAAAAAACACCAGGCCAACAAGTATGCGCATTTTGGTCTACGATTTTCTTGCTGCTCAGAGGGCAGCCTTATCGTTATCGGAAATTGAGGAACAGCTTCATTATGCAGACAGAATTACAATTTATAGGACATTAAAAACTTTTGAAGAAAAGGGCATCATACACAGTATTCAGGAAAACGCGACAACGAAGTATAAACTGTGTAGTGATGAATGTGATGAACATACCCATAAAGACTGGCATCTGCATTTCTACTGCAAAATATGCAAGCAGACCACCTGCAAGGAGAATATCGTAGTGCAGGAGAACATCAAAGGTGATTTCAGAATTGACGAAGTCCGGCTATTTGCAAAAGGCATTTGTGAAAACTGCCTTGATGAAACTTTGTAATCGTATTGCGGATCGACAGCCCTCAACTTAGCAACATTAGAGAGACACCCATTTAGTTCGAATTTAAAGAAAATGCTATGACAGAATTCTGGGAGTCAAGCTTTAGGGACAAAAACACGATGTGGGGATTTGAGCCTGCGGATGCTGCCCAAGCAACCCTGAAATTATTTAAAGAACATCATCTTGAAAAAATCTTGATTCCAGGCTTTGGCTACGGCAGAAATGCAAAGCCCTTCATCGATGCCGGATTCAAGGTAACCGGAATTGAGATCTCAGAAACTGCCATCCACCTGGCCCGCAAGCATTACGGAAGTAACATAACTATACATCATGGACCTGTCAGCGCTATGCCGTTCGACCAGGAATTATATGATGGAATTTTCTGCTACGCCCTCATTCACCTGCTAGATGAAGAGGAGCGGATCAAGTTGATTGACGATTGCTACAAACAACTAAGGCCAGATGGCTATATGGTTTTTGTGGCAGTTTCAAAAAATGATGCAATGTATGGGAGTGGGAAAGAAGTAAGTAAGAACAGATTTGAGACCAGGCATGGCGTACGATTATTCTTCTATGGTTCAAATGCTGTTGAAAAAGAATTTGGCAGGTATGGACTAATAGAATCGAAGGAGATTGATGAACCAGTCGAAAATATGGGAAACAGACCCTCTCTAAAATTCTGGCAAATAATATGTCAGAAATAAGAATGCCTCCGTCTAACAAGTTACAGGAGGTATAGTTCAGCAGACACCTTGCCCTACACCGTTAAACAGGAAAAATCCGCTCTTTTGCCTGCTTCTGGAATTGCTCCGGTGTCTGCCCGCTCATTTTTTTGAAGAACCTGCTGAAATACGACCTGTCTTCAAAACCAAGGCTGTAGCCAATTTCCTGTATATTCTTTGCACTGGTGACAAGTTCCTGTTTAGCCGCCACTACGATGCGGTCCTGCAACAACTGCGTAATCGTTTTCCCGATATTCTGCTTCAATATCTGGTTCAGACGCTTGGGTGTGATGTTCAGTTTATCGGCATAAAATGCCACTGATTTCTCTTCCCTGAAATGATTCTCCAACAGTAGCAGAAAATGATAGACCCGCTTCTCATTTAGGCCCTGGCGGGTTAAAGTCTGCGTTTTATATTGCATCAGTTTCAATAGAAATGCCTTCAGCAATGCTTTAAGCACCAGAAAATTCTTTTGCTGTTGTTCATATTCGCCTTCCAGGACCTGACGGATGGCCTCCAGTGTATAGGCCATGTCCTCTTCTAGCAAGATGGTGGAGAAACTTCCAGCGCCTTTGCCGAGAAAAAGCCTGATCACGTCCAGCGAAAATTCTTTTACCTCGTAGTCGAGCACCGATTTATGAAAGGCGATAAGTGTCCCTTTTCTGCCGGATTTTCTGGGGCGTGGAGAGCGGTTTGCCGGGATCAGGTACATCCAGTCTCCTTTGATGCGGAGAGAATCTTCTTTTATAAAATGGATGGGCTCCTCATCTTTCAGCCAGGCAATCTCAAAGTAGTCTTCCCGGAAAGGACTTTCAAAATATACCTGTAAGGGTGCTTCGAGCGAGCTAATCAGAAACAGGTCTTTGTCCGGATTCATAGGCTATCTGATAATAAGCAAAGTTTTAGTGTGAGAGCGTAATTCATTAGCTCAACTTCTCGGTTGCGCTCCAATATTATACCTTAATACCCCTGAACAATTTCCCTTTTGTCCTACCTTATGGGAAGTCTGTACTACCCCCTGCGCCTGATATTGTTGTAAATTTGTAACAGATGCAGAGACAGTGGCATGCCGCATTAAAATATATACAATCACTTTTAAAGATATAAAATTATGAGCATAACAGTATTAGAACCTATTATAGGTAACGGAAAAGCAGAGAAGAAACTATATAAATTCCCACAGCTAAAAGGTAAAGAGCTACCACGCGATAACTTTATCGGTGGGCAATTTGTCCCACCAGTAAAGGGAGAATATTTCGATAACATTTCACCTATCAACGGAAAGGTCTTTGCGCAAGCCGCCCGTTCTACCAAAGAGGACGTGGAGCTGGCGCTGGACGCGGCACACAAGGCCTTCCCAATATGGAGCAAGACATCAGCCAAAGATCGCAGTAACATACTGCTTCGGGTAGCCCAGACCATTGAAGACAACCTGGAGTACCTGGCTACAGTCGACACCATCGACAATGGGAAACCGATTCGCGAGACACGCGCGGCAGACCTTCCGCTCGTAGTCGATCACTTCCGTTATTTTGCCGGCGTGATCCGCGCAGAGGAAGGTGGCATTTCGGAGCACGACGAAAACACGGTGAGCATTGTATTGCACGAGCCGATTGGAGTGGTAGGGCAGATCATTCCCTGGAACTTCCCGCTGCTGATGGCCGCCTGGAAAATAGCCCCTGCCTTGGCAGCCGGAAACACGATTGTCCTAAAGCCAGCGGAGCAGACTCCAACGAGTATTTTGGCCTTGGTGGAGTTGCTCACTGACGTACTACCAGCCGGCGTGCTGAACGTAGTAAACGGTTTTGGAGCAGAAGTGGGTAAAGCGCTGGGTACTTCCCCAAGGATCAGCAAGCTTGCGTTTACCGGCTCCACGGCAACAGGTAAACTGATCATGCAGTACGCTTCCGAAAACATCATTCCTTCTACAATGGAACTAGGTGGTAAATCACCGAACATCTTCTTCCCATCCGTGATGGATGCCGACGACGAGTTCTTTGACAAAGCCCTGGAAGGAGCCGCGTTCTTTGCTCTGAATCAAGGTGAGATCTGCTCCGCTCCAACCCGCATCCTGGTGCACGAAAGTATAGCCGACGCCTTTACAGCCCGCGTAATTGAACGTGTGAAAGCTATTAAAGCCGGTAACCCGCTGGACGGTGAGACAATGATCGGTGCGCAGGCATCGAAGCCGCAGTACGACAAGATCCTGAACTACATCAAGATTGGTAAGGAAGAAGGAGCCGAAGTACTGCTGGGTGGCGAACCACAAAAGCTCGAGGGTGAATTGGCTGATGGTTATTACATCCAGCCCACCATCCTGAAGGGCCACAACAAAATGCGCGTGTTCCAGGAAGAGATCTTTGGACCGGTGGTATCTCTGACCACTTTTAAAACAACCGAAGAAGCCATTGAGATTGCTAACGATACCATTTATGGACTGGGCGCCGGCGTCTGGACGCGCGATGCACACGAAATGTACCAGGTACCGAGAGCCATACAGGCTGGCCGTGTCTGGGTGAACCAATACCATACCTATCCGGCACACGCTCCGTTTGGTGGCTACAAGCAGTCGGGTTACGGCAGAGAGAACCACAAGATGATGCTCGACCATTACCGCCAGACCAAGAACATGCTGATATCTTATGATAAGAAGAAGCAAGGTTTCTTTTAAGCTAAAGTTTGTCATTATCCTGAAATCACCTGGGGCTTCCTCAGGTGATTTTTTTTGATAGTTTAACAAATTGAAATATGGAAAAGATACTAGTAACAGATAAAGCAAAAGACGTGATCAGCCAACTGAAAGAACGCTACGGTGAGCTGATGTTTTACATGAGTGGCGGTTGCTGCGAAGGCTCGCAGCCCATGTGCTACGAGAAAGGCGAATTTAAAACGGGCTCCCGCGACGTGCTGATCGGCGAGGTGGAGGGCTCTGAATTCTATCTGTCGGAAGAGCAGCACAACTACTACGAGCACTCCCAACTGCTGTTGGATGCGGCACCCGGTATGGGCGGCGGCTTCTCGCTGGAAACTGTGCTGGGTATGGCGTTTAGTATAACAACCCACGCGCTCATTGCGAAGGAAGATGTCGCTTAGTCTAGTCCAACCTATAGGCTATACAAATTAAAATAGCTTTCACGCAGATTTTGTGGAGTAGGAACCCCAAGACAGCATACCTGAAAAGAGCCCGTAGGCGAAAAGCTAACGGGATCTTTTTGCTTATGCACATCAAGGCAATAGTATCTTTTGAGGCTGGCAGCAGCCGAAGAATTGGCCACCTGATATGAAAAGGCGAAAGTCCAGTGGTAATATTACATGTATGATTAAGTTTAAAGCTGCTAACAAGTAACCCGTACAATCTATACCTTAGACTTGACTTGGAAACATTGTGACCTTAGCAAGAATAAAGCGTTGACTAGCTGAGGCTGCGCGCAATTGTATACTTTTGCATGAAGTTCCACGCCTATATACATGACTAAACCGCGCCTTGCCCTGCTCATCGGCATTATATGCATCTCCATTTTTCCGGTGTTGGTAAAGCTAAACTTCACACCGGGCCTGATATCGGCCTTCTACCGGATGGCTATTGCGGCCGCGCTACTGCTGCCCTTTGTGCTGCTGACCAGGCGCCTCCACATACCGCCCACTCCGATCCTGTTGCTGGCCGTGCTGTCGGGTATCTTTTTCGCATCGGATGTGGCCGTCTGGAACATCGCTATCCAACAGTCCACAGCAACACAGGCCTCTCTGCTCACCAACCTGGCCCCGGTGTGGGTGGGTGTGGGCTCCTACCTGTTTCTGGAGAACAAGCCGGCGCGTAACTTCTGGATCGGAACGGTGATTGCCCTGATGGGTATGGTGGTGCTGGTGGGATATGAGTTTTTCCTGGAGCTGCGATTCGACTTGGCCTTTATGCTTGGTGTGCTGTCCGGCATTTTTTATGCGATATACATCCTGCTGAGCAAACATGTGCTCGAACGCATGTCGGTCCTTTCGTTCATGACGATCAACCTGCTCTCCTCCTCTGTTTTTCTGGCTGTGGTCTCCTATTTACTGAACGAGCCTTTCAGCGGCTTTTCGGAGATGGGCTGGCTGGTGCTGTTTGTGCAGGGTATCCTGTGCCAACTGGTGGCCTGGCTCCTCCTGAGCTATGCCACGCAGCACATGCGCGCCACCCGCGTCTCCCTCAGCCTGCTTAGCCAAGCACTGCTGGCCTCGTTTCTGGCCTGGTTGTTCCTGGACGAGCAAATTACGCTGCGGATGGTAGCCGGTGGCCTGATCCTTTTGTCCGGCATCGGGGTCACGTTTTATGCCGGCGACATCTCACTGCGTAGAATCCTGGGTCGGTACAGACAGGTATAGGCTTCTGTTTCTGCAGGTATGCATCAAATCAAAAAAACGTTACATCAATTTATACTATGAAGAAATACCTTATTCTCGCCTCCATTTTTGCTCTAACCCTGAGCGGATGCAACACAGCCAAAAACGCTGACCAGACTGCCGATAGCAGCGCTACCCCTACTACAGGTATGGAGCAGCACGATCAAACCATTACCGAAAAACGCTGGAAACTGGTAGAGTTGGAGGGCCAACCCGTTACCATGTCCGAAGAGCAGCAAACCGAAGCACATTTTGTGCTCCATACGGAGGGCAATAAGCTAACCGGAAACGGGGGATGTAATGTCTTTAACGGTACCTATTCCCTCTCCGAAGGCAGCCGGATCCGATTTTCCAGGATAGCAACGACCAGAATGTACTGTGCGGGTGTGGAGAAGGAAAGGGAATTTCTGAAGGTATTTGAGTTGGCCGACAACTATACCTTGCAGGGCGACACGCTAATGCTGAACGTGGGCCGTCGGGCACCACTGGCCGTGTTCCATGCCGTATACCTGCGCTAACGTTCCGGCTATACCTTGCTTCTCAAGCATGTAAAAATTGCTATCTTTTTAAAACTAAAAGATTACACCCTCTATGCACCTCATCCTTCGTAATATCCTGGCTGTTGTGGCAGGCATCGTAGTCGGCAGCATTATTAACATGGTCCTGATTTCGGTCAGTGGAACTATTATTCCGCCGCCAAACGGGGTTGATGTCACCACCACAGAGGGCCTGCAGGCAACCATGCATCTGTTTGAGCCAAAGCACTTCCTGTTTCCCTTTCTTGCACACGCACTAGGTACGCTGACCGGTGCTTTTCTGGCCGCCACAATCGCAGCTACGCATAAGTTTAAGTTTGCCATGGCCGTCGGTGTCTTTTTCCTGGCCGGAGGTATAGCCAGTGTATTCATGCTCCCCTCCCCTGTCTGGTTCACGGCGCTGGACCTGACGGTAGCCTACCTGCCGATGGCTTATATAGCATACCTGCTTTCACGGCGGTTAAACTTGCCTGAACCTACCAGCATCTAGCAATCGGCTGCCGCTATACCTGGCCGGAGCTTTAGAAATTTCGTAAGTTGCACCTATGAATCACAGATCACCGGAGATCCGGACCGTAAACGTTATCCGCTACATCACGCCTTTACGCGAAGGAGGGTCCCTACCCGCCATTGTGGAGGCCGATGACGAGTTTCTGTACGTCCTGAAGTTTAGGGGCGCGGGCCAGGGCATCAAAGTCCTGATTGCCGAACTGATCGTGGGGGAAATTGCCCGGACACTGGGCTTCCAGATTCCCGAGATCGTGTTCATGCACCTCGACGAAGCTTTTGGTCGCACTGAACCAGACGAGGAGATACAGGACCTGCTCCGCGCCAGCGAAGGCCTCAACCTGGGCTCGCACTACCTGCAGGGCGCCATCACCTTCGACCCCGTGGTCACGACCATCGATACCGACCTGGCTTCCCGCATCGTGTGGCTCGATGCCCTGGTAACCAACGTGGACCGCACCGCCCGGAACACCAACATGCTCATGTGGAAGAAGGAACTCTGGCTGATTGACCATGGCGCTTCCCTCTTCTTCCACCACTCCTGGGACAACTGGGAAGAGCAGGCCAATCGCCCGTTTGCCATGATCAAGGACCATGTACTCTTGCCCCATGCCAGCGAACTAGAGGCAGCGGACAAAGCCGGTCGCGTAACACTGACGACCGCCCGCATACAGGAGATCCTCGCGCTTATACCTGACGAGTGGCTGACCGGTGTAGAGTCGCCGTTTGAGACAGCTGAGGAACACCGCCAGGCCTATGCCCGCTTCTTCGAGATCAGATTAGCCCAATCAGACATATTTGTGAAAGCCGCCCAAGATGCAAGAAAGACACTTATTTGAGTACGCCGTGATTCGGGTGGTGCCGCGGGTGGAGCGGGAGGAGTTTGTGAATGTGGGCGTCATCCTGCTCTGCAATTCCCGTGGCTTTTTGCAGATTCGCTATACCTTAAACGAGGCGCGCCTACGGGCCGTGTACGGCGAACTGGATATGGAGGAGCTACGAGCACGTCTGCAGGCTTTCGAGAAAGTGTGCGCCGGCCGACGCGAAGGCGGGTCGATTGGTCAGCTGGGTACGGCCTCCCGTTTCCGCTGGCTCACGGCCAACCGCAGCACCATCGTGCAGACTTCTGCTGTGCACCCCGGCCTTTGCCTCGACCCTGTTGAGACGCTGGATAAACTGCACCGCGATCTGGTGTTATAGACACTTTAGCTGCAACTCAACTTGCTCCGCTTTTCGTTATATTCGCACAGACCAGACGGCACCTTATGAACATCTCCCGCATCATCACCATCGTCCTGACCATCTGCGCTATCGTGTTTGTGGTCCTGATTCTCTCGGATCCTTACTTTTTTGCGAGTACCAAAAAGATGCGAAAGAATGCGGAGTCGAAGCTGGAGGAAGGCATCATGGGTAACCCAAACGCGTTCAAGGAAGCCAGCTATTTCTTCAATTCCCTGATAGACCAGGGCCACGGCGACCGCCAGACCTACGACCTGCTCTACTGGAGCTACCGCTACGACAAGAATTTTGCCCAGGCCGAGGAAACCCTGGACGAAGCGCTGGAGGTATACCCAGATGATCTTGGCTTTTTATACCACCGCGCCGAAATGCGCCTGGAGTTAGGCAGGTATGAAGAGGCGCTGGAAGATTACAATGCGATTATACCTGCAGCCAAAAGTGAAAGCTTCTATTACGACGCGCTTTACGGTCGTGGCGCCGCAAGGTATAAGCTGGGGCAGGAAAAAGAAGCGGAAGCAGATCGTGTGAAAGCGCAGGCGCTGACGCAGGACACCCTGCAGACGTATACCGTCTATTTTAAGGAGTAGAAACCTTATTCTAAATACAAATTACTATTCCAGTTGGCCCTAGTGTTTGCTTGTTGATGTTACGAGCCCCCGCTTCCCGGCCCAAAGCCAGAGCAGGATCAGCAGCAGTTCTCCGACGGCATCGAGCAGGTATACGTTCCGGATCACATCGTTCAGACTGTAGTACACATCGATAAACCCAAGCCCGGCGGCACCGCCTATACCCAGCCATTTGATCTCAGGTGTTACCCGTCTTTTTATACCTGCCGCCAACAGTAACAGCCCGATTACCGTGATCAGTACCCCGACTGTGCGTACCAGCCACAAGTCATCCTTCGGGCCGGTCACCCAAATAAAACTGGGCATGTGCACAAGCGGCCATATACCGGTAATCGCCCAGTACACGCCCTGTATTTTTGATATAAGCGAGAGTCTGTTCAAGCACTTACAATCATTTACTGCTTAAATATGTAACTGGTGGTAGGTGGGCAAGGTATAGGTTTCGCCTGCCGCCAGCAGGTGCACTTTCATATCCCGTACCGAAAAGGGTTCGCCTGTTTTGATATCGTAGATGTTGGTTTCCGTAATGCCCAGGCCATCCACGATTGTTACCAGACCGGAGCCGAGTACTTTTATCTCAGAGCCTTTGGTTACGCAGATAGCCGTGTCCTCTTCAAGCCCGATGCCGATACAACCCGGGTTGGTGGCGATGCACTGCGACACCCTAATGATGCGACCGCGCTGTATGAAGTGTGTGTCGATGGCCACGTTTTTGAGAAACTCCAGCCCGGTGGTGATGCGCACATCGCCTTTGATGTAGCCACCCTGCGTTTCGCCTTCGTAAATCATGGGTGTGGACATGGCGGCAGCTCCTGCGCTGGTGCCGGCTATGATAAAGTCTTCGTCGTAGGTATAGCGCTCCTTTATGAGTTGCAGCACCGGCGACCCGCCCAGTATGGCCGTGAGCCGCAGCTGATCGCCCCCCGTGAACATGATGCCAGCCGCACGCTCCACCATCTCCAGGAATTCAGGCTTGCTCGCATCCATGCGGTTGCGGATATCCAGGACTTCTACGTGCTTCACTCCCAGCTTGTGAAACTCTTTGATATAATCCTGTGAGATTTCATCAGGTTCGGTTGAGGCTGTTGGCACTACAGCCACCATCGGCTCATTGCCTTTGAGGGTGTCGACAAAGTACTTCATGATCTCCTCACTTTCGAAGTCTGCATTTTTACTCTGTTCTTCTGACAGCTCCTTGTTTCCTTTGTCCTCACGGCCTCCTATGGCCAGTAAGCATCCTTTGGGTATTGGGGCTTCCTTGTGCTGCTTGTGTCGTTCAGATACTCTTTTCTTCGCCATTATTTTGCTCCTTTCTTATAGCTTTTACTCATCAAGGTCTTTTGTAACTCACTACACGTGCCACCAGCGTATCGGCGCTGGCCGGGTCCTCCTTAAAATTCACCCAACCTTCCCGCTTCGAATCCTTCGGTGAAAAGGCGATGCTCAACTCTGCACTTTCTACTTCTTCTCCTCCGCTTTCGGTTGTGAGCTCCACCTGCACTTCCTCTGCGGTTTCACCTCCCCTGTTATGCACCACCACCCGGTAGCGGTGAGGCGCGTTGGCCGAGGGATCGTGATAATACTCTAAGGTCAGGTCGGGCGAAGACGGCTCGTGGGTATAGGTCATATAGCTCAGGTATGCCAGTATAGCCAGCACCAGCACCAGGCTAACGCCAAACACCGTCCACTCCAGTCCATTTTTATCATCGTCATCTCCAGCCCTGTCTACCTTTTGCTTCTTGTCAATAGCTTCTTTTTCTTTCATTCTTTCGGTTACTTAATAAGCAGACGTCCTGCTGAAGCGCCTAAACTGGACAGTACACCCAATACAATGCATTGGGCAAATGATACTTCAAAACTAACCCCCTGAAAGCGTCCGAAAAACCAAAGCAGAAATGCTGAGGCCGCCACTGCTGTCAGGTAACTCAGGCAGGTGTCCATGGTAATGGCAAAGGCAAGATTCCCCTGCTGGTGTTCCCCAGTCCCTTTGAAATCGCTGAAATAAACCACCACCATACTCATGGCAAGTGAGAGCACAGCCATCAATAAAATGTGCACCGGCCTTGCCCCGGTTGCCAGCACAAGGACTTCCTCGGTAGGGGCCACATTACCGCCCACTACGATGCTGCCGCAAAGCGCCAGCACCACCAGGCTGACCTTGCTTCGAAGCCCGGTGCGCCAGCCCGCTTCCTTTGCCTCTGTCTGCACCTCGTCCTCTTCTTCTTCCGACTCATCTTCCGTGCCACCGAGCTGCGCCGTCCCAATCGATACGCCGATGGACACGGCCATGGCCTCGACAATGATCTTTCCCATGATCTCATCAATCGACATCTCCCCTAACTGAATGCGGTTGAGCACAAACAGCACTCCGAAGGCCAGCACGATGCCTAGCCCCATCTCCTCCACCGAGTCGATGAAGACGCTGCGCCACGAAACTCCCGGTCGCATACCTGCATAGCGGTTATACCCCAGCAATAGCAGGTAGGTGACCAGCACCATGATCAGTAACTGTACAGGCGAGGCTGTAAAACCGGCCCACCATACCTCCATGGTATAGAGCAAAGGAAAGCTAAACAATAGCCCTCCCGCTATACCCCGGGCATACTCCTGCAGCGATTTCCGGACGGGTCTTGTATTCTTCTTATCTGCCATACCTGCTACCGGACGTTAACGGGGTAAGCGAAAGGCCAGACCCGTTGTGATAAAATGCTGCGGCGCTACCTTGTTCAGCCGTCTTCCTGCCGCCACATCAAACTGCAGATTGGGCAGCAGCAGGTATAGAATCCCCGCATCGGCCTGGTGCTCTGCCGGCTCGCCTTTGCCCTTGCTCCCAAAGACCTCCAGGTATAGCGACACCTTATCGACAAACTGCCGGGTGATGTTGGCACCGTAGGATGACTCTGGGTTGCCATCGGTCCAGCCATAGCCCAGGTTATAAGTCAGGTCCGTTGTTTCGGTGAGTGCGTTGCTAAAGCCCAGATTGAACTGAGGCTCTACGTTATCTGGTTCGAAAACCTCACTGGCCAGGGGCAACGCCAGCATGGCGCTTATGGCGGCCTCCGGGCGCCAGCCGCTTTCTTCCCAGAGCCGTACCCTGGTTCCGACACTCAACGGTCCCCACCCCTTGACATGGCGCCTTGTCCCGTTCTCGATGACAGAGTCTTTGACGGCACCCTGCAGGCGCAGCTCAACACCCTCCAGTAAGCCGACGCGCAGCAGCGCCGTGGGGTAAGCATAGGTCCTAATCCTAGAGGTAAGCTTCTGATAGTTATAACCTGCCTCCAACTGTACATACCCTCGTGAGACCACGCTGGGTCCCTGTGAATTGTCAGGCCTGTCAGCGTTTAGTTCCTCCTGCGCCTGCGCCGGTAATATAGGTATGCAGAACACAAAGCTCAGCAGTACCAGCATGAGCATTTTCGTTGATTTCATTGCCTTGTGCACCTCGGTGCGTTTGTTGCGCTTTATACGCTAAAGGATGCTGCAGGTAGGCTATACAAGGCACAAATACCGCTTTGCACGGAGTGAGGCCGTATATTACCGCAAAGCATGAACAAAGGCCGATAATTTATAGGATTCCTGTGATCTGTCTGGTAAAACAATACAGTAGCTGGTAGCCAGCCGGATGATGAGTTGAAACTGAAGGGGAATTATAAGAGGGGAAAAGGGAGCCGGTTCCAACCGCCTGCATTAAAAATAACAGATACCGGCTCCCCCATAAACATGCACAAACCGCTAAACGCACCCCAGATAGCGGCAAGCGCACGATCATCTCAAAAACAACGTTCGTTTCGGCAGGGTACTCGCCAGGAGTCAGCCCGCATGGTCTAACCAACCTAAAACCAAAGGGCTCCTCTGCCTTATCCGTGTTTTGATTTCTTATACGCCAATGATTTGGGGAAGTCACCTTAAAAGTTACTAATTAGTTGTTTTACAGGCATTTTCAGTATTCTCAGCCTGTCTCCTACGTGTTTTTACGCAGCCAATAAGAAGCCGCGCAGTCACAACAACCGGTTTATAGCCCTCCTTTACATTAAAATATTCTAATATTCCTATGCTGGCACATTAATTGCGCTTCATGTGTCCTAACCTTAAAAAAACAAACATGAAGAAAATCTTTACCACTGCCATGCTGGCATTACTGGGTGCCGGGGCTTATGCTCAAACGTCTCAAGGTACAGTTTCTGTTCAGGGAGCAGTAAACTTTAGAAACGAAAACAGGAAAGTAACTGACAGTGAATTTGGAGAAATGTATTCCTCCCGTAGCGTTAACCTGGGACCTACAGTCGGATATTTTCTAAACGACGGGCTAGAACTTGGAGTGGGCTTAGGATTCTCCCGGAGCACCAGCAGATACAAATGGGATGACGGGGAAAATTATACCAGGTTCAACGACATAAGTTTACTTCCCTACGTCCGGAAGTACGTAGCCATTACAGAGCAGTTGCAGTTGCACGGTACAGGCTACGTCTCCTTTGGTCTTGGCAATCAAACCTCTAAAAACTCCCAAGATTCATCCTCCAAAGTAACTGGCACATCCACTGATCTCGGCATAGGCATCTACCCTGGTCTTACCTATTTTGCCACACCGAAGCTGGGCATTACGGCTACATTTGGTTCCCTATCTTACTCCAGACGGAAACATAAGCCAAAAGAAGATGCTTATCATACCTATTCAACTACCTACAACACATTCTCTGCTAATTTATCACCGAGTAGCGTGAGCATCGGGGTAGGGTATTTCATTGCACGCTAGCCAGTCAACCATGAAAAAAATAGCCATATTATGTGCAACAGCGTTGATAACCCTTGGTGCACAGGCACAAACTACAAAAGGAACCGTGGCCCTCACCGGAAGGTTTGGTTATACCCAACAAAAAGCAGAACCTGATAAGCACAATGGGAAGGACTTCTATAACTTAGACGGCTATACCTATACCATAGCACCCGCCATAGGGCTCTTTGTAAAAGATAATCTAGAGATAGGAGCCTCCGTATACCTTACCAGGAGAAAATCTGAAAGTCTTAGTACTAACCTGAATTATCGAGGTGATGATTTCGCAGAGGGTAATGGAAAGGGTTTCAACATTTATGCAACACAACATAAGTTCCTGAAAGAACGAATAGCTGTACATGGAACATTGTCAGCTGGCCTTGGTAACACTGAAAATACGCGATTCTTTACCAACAGAGATCAGCTAAGGGTGTATCAGTCGGGAGACTCTTATGATAAAGCTTCTGAATTTTCCGTCGCACTATCGCCAGGTCTCACCTTTTTTCCTTCTGACAAGGTAGGTATATCCGCCAACTTGGGAGCACTGAGGTATAGCCGGCGTGACATCGAGGAAGTGCATAAAAGTAGTATGTACAGCCATATGGAGCACAGGGAAACTGCCTACATATCGAATACAATGGAGTTAGATTTTTCAAGCCTACACTTAAATTTTAGCCTGACCTATTTTTTAGGAAAATAAACTTCCTATACCTGTATAACACAGCGGCCTCACCCTTTCCAGAGTGAGGCCGCTGTGTTATACCTATACCTGTAGTTTATACCTTACCAGCCACTCGCCAGCACGTCGGCAATGTGCATAGTTTTGATCGGCTTCTTGTTTTTCTGGATGTAGCCGTTGAGGTGCATCAGGCAACTGCTGTCGGTCGAGATGATATAGTCAGCGCCGGTTGCCAACGCATTTTCCACTTTCTGCTCAGCCATCGCCACCGAAATGGCTTCGAACTTTACGGCGAAGGTGCCGCCAAAGCCGCAGCAGGTTTCCGTGTCTTCCATCTCGATTATTTCCAGCCCGTGCACGCCTTGTAGCAGCGCCCGTGGTCCTTCCTTGATGTGGCATTCGCGCAGGGCGCTGCAGGAGTCGTGGTAAGTGGCTTTGCCGTCGAGGCGGGCGCCCGGCACCTGCGATACCTTGAGCACATCGGTTAGAAACTCCGTCAGCTCGAACACCTTTTTCTGCATGGCGCGGTACTTCACCAGTTTGGATGACTTCACGAAAATGTCCTGGTAGGCATTGCGCACCATACCCACGCAACTTGCCGATGGCGCCACAATGTAATGCGACGTTTCATTCGAAAAATCGTCGAGAAACTTGTTAGCTACTTCGCGGGCCTCGTCAAAAAAACCAGCATTGAAAGCAGGCTGTCCGCAGCAGGTCTGGTTTGGGTTATAGTTAACTTCGCAGCCCAGGCCCTCAAGTACCTTCACCATGCTCATACCTGTCTCGGGATGCAGCTGATCCACAAAGCAGGGAATGAAAATATCTACAATTGTTCTTCTTGCCATAATCAGGAGAAAACAGAGCCTGAAGCTGCCAGCGCAGCAGCAAAAGCCTCTTTGTCGAGCTTCAAATTTAAGGCATTATTTTCGAAGTAGCTGACCAAATTTTCTGTTGCCATGTTGCCCACCAGTTCGTCTTTGGCCATCGGGCAACCGCCATACCCGCGCATGGCCCCGTCAAACCGTCGACAGCCGGCCCCATAAGCAGCTTCCACTTTCTCGTGCCAGCTGGTTGGTGTGGTGTGCAGGTGCGCTCCAAATTCGATGTGCGGGAAAGCGGGCACCAGTTCGCTGAACAGGTAGGTGATATTTTCCGGATTGGAAACGCCAATCGTATCCGAGAGGGAAATGATCTTCACACCCAGCTTATCCAGTTCTTCTACAAAGCGAATGACGGTAGCCGCATCCCAGGGGTCGCCGTACGGATTGCCAAAGCCCATGGAAATATAGGTGACGAGCGTTTTGCCCTGGCGCAGGCAAATGTCCTGGATCTGGGCCAGTTGTGTCATGGCCTCGGCGATGCTCTTGTTGGTGTTGCGCTGCTGAAACGTCTCTGACACCGAGAGCGGAAAGCCCAGGTAATCGATCGCTTTGTGTGTTGCCGCCTCTTCCGCGCCCCGCACATTGGCAATGATGGCCAGTAGTTTAGAGCGGGTGCTGCTCAGGTCCAACCCGGCCAGCACGTCGGTGGTGTCGGCCAGTTGCGGAATGGCTTTGGTCGACACGAAGCTCCCGAAATCGATCGTGTCGAAGCCCACCTGCAGCAGCTGGTTGATGTAGTCAATTTTGGTCTGCGTAGGTATAAAATCATGCAAGCCCTGCATGGCATCGCGGGGGCACTCTATTATTTTTATGGTATCGTCTGTCATAGAAAAGCGATTTTGGTCGTTTTGCCAAAGATACAAAGAAGCATAGGTCAGAGTAGGGAAATACCACGAGAATTTATACCTGATACAGCCAGCACGGTTGATGGTATAACACCTATGCAGCCACCCGAAACGCAGCCAGGTATAGTAAGCCCCTATTTATACATCATGCGGAGGATAAAGGCATAATTATTTTTGTATATGATCTTATTCTCCTATATTATGCTTGCTAAATACAGATAATTTCAGAAACCCGCATGGCTCGCATCTGAATCCGGAACCATACTCCAAGCCCTCACCCGCTATGAACGTAACAAACACCTTTGTAACCAGAGTCAGCCCCGGCAGGGAAGCAGACCCGCAAGACGTACTCGGCCTGCTGCAACAGCAGCGCGCCTTTTTTGCGAGTGGCCATACCTTAGATGTCAGTTTCCGGAGGGAGCAACTCCGACGACTGCTGGAGGCCTTGCGCAGCCATGAGCAGGAACTGATCGATGCCATGTACACCGACTTCCGGAAACCGGCTTTTGAAACATTTACCACCGAGATAGGCTTTGTCGAAAAAGAGCTGCAGCTCGTGCTCAAAAATATCGTGCGCTGGGCTAGGCCACAGGCAGTCGGCGAAACGCTGCTCAATTTCCCGGCCCGCAGCTACATCTATTCGCAGCCTTATGGGGTGGCCCTCATCATCGGTCCCTGGAACTACCCGCTGCAACTCGTGCTAAACCCCTTGATTGGTGCCTTGGCGGCTGGCAACTGTGCCATCATCAAACCATCCGAGCTCACGCCTGCCACCTCAGCAGTTATTGCCCGCCTGATCGCCAAAACTTTTGATCCCCAATTAGTTGCCGTGGTGGAAGGTGGCGTGTCCACGACGCAGCACCTGTTGGCGCAGCGCTTTGACTACATCTTTTTTACGGGCAGCACCCAGGTGGGCCGCGTCGTGATGAAGGCTGCCGCTGAACACCTGACGCCTGTGACGCTGGAGTTGGGCGGCAAAAGTCCTGTGATCGTGGCTGAAGATGCTGACCTGGGCTTGGCAGCACGTCGTATTGCCTGGGGAAAGTTCATGAACGCCGGCCAAACCTGCGTGGCCCCTGATTACCTGCTGGTGCAGGAACAGGTAAAGGACGAGTTGATGGAGCGGCTGCGGCTTGCCATTCAGGAGTTTTATGGCGACTCACCCCGACACAGTCCGGACTTTGCCCGCATCATAAACGACCGGCACTACCAGCGCCTGAGCAAGTACCTGCAGGACGGCGTGGTGCGGATAGGTGGACAACATGATGCGGAAAGCCGCTTCATCGCTCCGACTGTGCTGGACCAGGTGAGCTGGCAACACTCGGTTATGCAGGACGAAATATTCGGACCTATCCTGCCTGTGCTCACTTATACCTATCTGGATGAGGCCATTCGGGAAATAAACGCCCGGGAAAAGCCCCTTGCACTTTACTTCTTCTCATCTGACAAATGGCAGCAGCAGCAAGTACTGGAGCAGGCGCACTTTGGAGGTGGTTGCATCAACGATACCATCTCGCACCTCATCAATCCCAAACTTCCTTTTGGCGGAGTAGGCGAAAGTGGGGTGGGCAGTTACCATGGGCAGGCCAGTTTTGAGCTGTTCTCTAACCAGAAGAGTGTCGTGCATCGCGGCACATGGATTGACCTCCCGCTGCGCTACCCACCCTACGGCAATCGCCTGGCATTAGTCAAAAAGGTGTTTAAATGGCTATAAGCCCAGCCATAGGTATACCTGATGTAGCCGTGCCATAGCGCCTCTCGTATGAAAATATATGGAGCAATTGCCGTATAGGAGTTGTACACCCTTACATACCTGAGAACACTATGGAAAACCTGATAGAATACCTGAATGAATCACTCGTTCCGCTGGAGGAAAAAGTAAAAGAGTACCTGCACGTGGAGCGTGACATCCGGCTGCTAGAAGTGGAACTGCTGTCGCTGCAAAGCATGCGGCCCGACTTTGACCCGGAGCAGACGATGGAACAGCATCTGACGAATAAGCAACCGCAGAACTCGCTGAATGATAAAGAGCAGAAGCTGAAAGATCTGCTCACGAAGTACAAGGCCCTGCAGCAGGAGGTGATCGGCATGCTGCCTGAGCGGGACAAATTTGTGGAACTGAATCTGGGCTATGGGCCGAGTATGGTCGGCTATTTTACGGTGGATCCGGAGACCCGCACGCCGCTCGAGGAGCCAGTGCTACGCGTGGTACACTAATTTCAGTATCTTTGATGCCTTAATCTTTGACGTCCCAGGATTAGGATTGTCACAGACTAACCAAAACCGTATCCACCTACATGGGTTTACTATTCCTCTACCTTCTTATCTCACTTGTTTTTTCATTCTTATGCTCTCTGCTTGAAGCAGCTTTGCTCAGCATAACACCCTCGCACGTAAGCATCACCTCGCAGGAGAACCCGACGGTAGGCAAGCACCTGAAGGAATTCAAAGACAACGTCGACCGTCCGTTGGCGGCCATTCTAACGGTAAACACCTTTGCACATACCATCGGCGCAGCGGGTGTAGGAGCACAGGCCCAGATTATCTGGGGCGAGGAGTATCTTTCGCTGGTTTCGGCTATCCTCACGATCATCATCCTGATCCTCTCCGAGATTATACCTAAAACATTGGGCGCCAATTACTGGAGGCAGCTGACTCCCTTTACGGTGAACACGCTGCGCATCATGATCTATTCTCCTTTGTATCCGCTCATTGTACTATCACAGTTCATTACCAAACGCCTGAAGCGTGACAAGGACAAGAGTGTGCTGAGCCGCGCCGACTTTTCGGCTATGGCGGAAATAGGTATAAAGGAAGGCATTTTTAAGAGAGGCGAGTCCCAGATTTTGCGCAATGTGCTGCGTTTTAACAAGATTCTGGTGCGCCATGTGATGACACCGAGAACTGTTGTGTACGGTGCTCAGGAAGACATGCTGATCGTTGATTTTTTCAAGCAGGCGAAGACCCTGCGCTTCTCCCGGATCCCGGTTTACCAAAGTAGTCTGGATGACACAGATGGCTATGTACTGAAGGATGAAGTGCTCTCCAAACTGATCGACAACCAGGGCCACCTGCCCTTGAAAAGCATTAAGCGCAGCATAGAAGTCGTGACAGAATACATGCCTATACCTGAGCTGTTCAGCCGACTCATCAAAGAGCAAAACCACATCGCGCTGGTCGTGGATGAGTACGGCGGCACGGCGGGCATCGTGACCATGGAGGATATCATCGAGACGCTGCTGGGTATGGAAATCATGGACGAGATGGACAACGTGGAAGACATGCAGAAATGGGCTCGCGAGAACTGGGCAAAACGCGCCAAAGGCATTGGGTTCAAGCAGGAGTAAAAGGTCATCTTATACCTTCCAGATCCTACAAAAAGAGAATTCCCCGCTGTCTGATCGATGGCGGGGAATTCTCTTTTTATGGGGTCGGTCAGTGCTTAATGAAACTGCTCTTCTTCGGTAGAACCCACCAGCGCGGCAGTGGAAGCAGTGCCTGAGGTGACGGTATTCTGAATAGCATCGAAGTAGGCCGTGCCGACAAAAGACTGGTGCTTCACGGCTTTAAAGCCTTCTTTCGCTAAACCAAACTCGCGTTCCTGCAGCTCGGAGTAGCCTGCCATGCCGCGGGCTTTGTAGGCCTTGGCCAGTTCAAACATGCTGGTATTGAGTGCATGGAAGCCGGCCAGTGTGATGAACTGGAATTTGTAGCCCATCTTCGCTAACTCTTCCCGGAACGTTTCCATTTCTTTCACACTTAATTTAGCAGCCCAGTTAAAGGACGGCGAGCAATTGTACGCCAGCAGCTTACCCGGGAATTCTGCATGGATGGCTTCTGCAAACCTGCGGGCCTGCTCCAGGTCGGGTGTAGAGGTTTCCATCCAGATCAGGTCGGCATAAGGGGCGTAGGCTAGGCCACGGGCTATACCTTGCTCGATGCCGCAATTCACGCGGTAAAAGCCCTCGTTGGTACGTTCGCCAGGTATAATGAATTCATGATCGCGCTGATCGATATCGCTGGTGATCAGGTTGGCAGCGTCGGCATCGGTGCGGGCAACAAGCAATGTTGGTACGCCCATCACATCAGCTGCGAGTCGGGCTGCCACCAGCTTGTTGATAGCCTCCTGCGTTGGTACCAGCACTTTACCGCCCAGGTGTCCGCACTTTTTGGCGCTCGATAACTGGTCCTCGAAATGCACGCCGGCGGCTCCGGCCTCGATCATCATCTTCATCAGTTCAAAAGCATTCAGGTTACCACCAAAACCAGCCTCCGCATCAGCCACGATCGGCACCAACCAATCTACTTCTCCCTCGCCAGTCACGCTTTGGATCTGGTCGGCACGTAGTAGCGCGTTATTGATCTTTTTGATCACCTTCGGTACGCTGTCGGCTGGGTATAAACTTTGGTCGGGGTACATATGGCCGGCCAGGTTGGCATCGGCGGCCACCTGCCAGCCGCTCAGGTAAATGGCATTGAGACCAGCCTGCACTTCCTGCACCGCCTGGTTGCCGGTCATGGCGCCCAATCCGGCCACATAGTCTTCGTTATGCAGCTTATACCACAGTTTCTCTGCTCCATTGCGGGCCAGTGTATACTCAATTTTAACGGAGCCCTGCAGTTTCACAACTTCGTCGGCGGTATACGGTCTTTTTATACCTGCCCAACGTGGGTTCACCAGCCAGTCTTGCTGGATTGCCTGAATTCTTTCGGTCTTTGACATAATTATAGGAGTTTAGAAGTTTGAGAAGTAAGAGTTTGAGAGATAAATGGGTGGAGGAGTTAAATGAGTTTGGGAGTTGAGGAATATCAGGTTCTGAGTTGAGTACTTTCAATTTAAAATGGAAAGCGATTCAGTTGCTATTGATTATCTACCATCTAGATTCTACAAATCCTAAACTATCGAACTCCTTAACTCTAGTCGATATACTTATAGGCCGGTAGCGTCAGGAAATCGACGAAGCAGGTAGAGAGCACGAGCTCGGAGAAGAGTTGGGAAGCGCGTTCGAAATGGCAGTTTTTGAACATGGCCAGGCCCACTTCCTCTTTGATATGCTCGGTCTCTTCTTTGATCAGCTGCAGCACACGGACCTCGGTAATGGGTTCGCCTTCTGCGGTGCGGGTATCCTGGTGGTGAAGCCATTGCCATACCTGCGCGCGGGATATTTCGGCGGTGGCGGCGTCCTCCATCAGGTTGTGAATCGCTGCTGCGCCGGTTCCGCACAGCCAGTTGCCGATGTACAGGATGCCTACGTTGATGTTGAGTCGCAGCCCTGCTTCTGTGATCTGGCCCCCTTCTATCCTGAAGTTGAGGAGGTCGTCTGCTTTCACTTTCACGTCTTCGCGCAGCACTTCCTTCTGGTGCGGTTTCTCACCAAGCACTTTGTCAAATGCCTCCCTAGCCACGGGGATCAGGTCCGGATGGGCGACCCAGGTGCCGTCAAAGCCATTTTTGGCCTCAAAATCCTTGTCGTCTTTCACTTTCTCAAAAGCGGTCTTGTTCACAGCAGGATCGTGGCGATTCGGAATAAAGGCCGCCATACCACCCATGGCATGCGCGCCGCGCTTGTGGCAGGTCTGCACGAGCAGATCGGTATACGCTTTCATAAAAGGCACCTGCATGGTGATGGCCGTGCGATCCGGGAAAATGACATCCGGTTGGTTGCGGAATTTCTTGATAGCGCTGAAGATGTAGTCCCAACGGCCAGCATTCAGGCCGACGATGTGTTCGCGCAGTTCGTACAGGATCTCGTCCATCTCGAAAGCCGCCAGGATGGTTTCAATCAGCACCGTCGCTTTGATCGTGCCCACAGGTATAGCCAGCGTCTCCTGCGCGGCCACAAACACCTCGTTCCACAAGCGGGCCTCCAGGTGACTTTCCAGTTTGGGAAGGTAGAAGTAAGGTCCTGTACCCCGGGCAATCAGCTCTTTGGCATTATGAAAGAAGAAGAGTCCGAAGTCAAATAAGGCGGCAGAGATCAGCTTGCCCCCGATTACCAGGTGCTTCTCCGTCAGGTGCCAGCCGCGTGGACGCACTTTCAGCAAAGCCACTGTATCTTTCAACTGGTATACCTTACCATTCTGATAAGTAATGGTGCGGCGCACGGCATCGTAGAGGTTGAGCTGTCCCTCCACCACATTTTCCCAGGTAGGCGAGTTGGCATCCTCAAAGTCAGCCATGAACACATCAGCCCCGGAGTTAAGTGCATTGATCACCATTTTGCGATCCACCGGACCTGTGATCTCCACACGGCGCATCTGCAGATCGGCAGGTATAGCCCCCACTTTCCAGTCCCCTTCCCGAACCGGTTTGGTATCCTCCAGAAAATCGGGGCACTCGCCTGCATCGATGCGCTGCTGCCGCTCCGCTCTGGCTTTCAAAAGCTCCGCTCTTCTGTTTTCGAAACGCTCATGCAGCATTTCCAGAAATTCGAGTGCTTCAGGTGTCAACACTTGCTCTATACCTTTCACAGGCGATCCTTTTACTTGGGCTGTGCTTTCTACTAACATAGCTATAAACTTGAGGTGATAGATTATAAATTTATCATCTATACGCGAACATTTCAATTTTGGCGAATTTTCGCTAATAATTTCATTTACGTTTTTAGGAAATAATCGCAAAAGCCCGTTTATTAGCATAAATACCAAGAAAAATATTTTAAATGAGGCTACAGGAAGATGTTATCCGGCTTATACTAGGACTGAAAATCAAACAGTTAAGATCAGAAAAGAACATCTCGCTGACTGACCTTGCTACGAGCACAGGTATATCGGTGTCGTACCTCAATGAAATAGAGAAAGGGAAAAAACACCCGAAACCGAGCAAGATCGCCGTGATTGCCGATGAATTGGGTGTAACGTACGATTACCTAGTGTCGCTGCAACTGAGCAAGCGGCTTCAACCGGTGGGGGAACTGCTCCAATCGAACATTCTGTCGGAACTGCCGCTGGAGCATTTCGGGCTCGACATCAGCCGCCTGCTGGACCTTTTCGCGACGGCGCCGGCCAAGCTGAGCGCCTTTGTGAACACCCTGCTGGAAATCTCGCGTGCATTTGACCTGCGGGTAGAGCAGTTCTATTTCTCCGCCCTCCGCTCTTACCAGGAGTTGCACGACAATTACTTCGAGGACCTGGAATTGGAGGTAGAGCACTTTATGGAGGCGCACGGCATCATCCCGGACTCCACCCCTACTTTTTTGCAGTTGGCAGCTATACTGGAAAATTCATTTAACATAAAAATAGCAACAGATACTTTTGATCAGCACCCTGAGCTGGCTCCGCTTCGTTCTATTCACATACCTGGTGCGGCCCCTGTGCTGTTGCTCAACCCGAACCTGACAGAGCAGCAGCGCGCTTTTGCGGTAGCCCGCGAGCTTGGCTTTGAGGTGCTGCAGTTGAAACCGCGCCCTCACACCTCTACCTGGGTAAAAGTGGGCTCGTTTGAAGAGGTGCTTAACAACTTCAAGGCATCATATTTTGCGGGAGCCTTGCTGCTCAACCGCGACCGCCTGGTGCAGGACATGCAAACGTTTTTTGCGCAGCCTACCTGGCAGCCAAACTTATTACTGCAGCTCATGGAAAACTATAGCACTTCACCGGAGACGTTGCTGCACCGGCTCACCTCTCTCCTGCCGCGCTTTTTCAGCATCAAGCAGCTGTTCTTTCTGCGTTTTCATCACGATGTGGCCTCAGACCACTATTCACTGACCAAAGAGCTGCACCTTTCAGGACTGCACAACCCGCACGCGTCTTTCCTGAACGAGCACTACTGCCGCCGCTGGATCTCACTCACGCTTTTCGAGGAAATGGACAGACAAAAACGGACGGGTCGGCTTGAGCGGCCGCTGGTAGGTATACAGCGCTCCTCCTATATCAACATCACCAACGAGTACCTGGTGCTCGCCCTGGCCCAACCAACCGAAAGCCTGACAGGCACGATCAGTATCGGCCTGCTGCTTAACGAGAACCTCCGCCGCAAAGTCCGCTTCCTCGACGACCCGGCCATTGTGCACCGCTACGTCAACGAAACCTGTGAGCGCTGTCCCGCCCTGGACTGTCTCGAACGCGCCGCACCGCCTGTGATATTAGAGAAGCAGCTGTGGCAGGAGAAGGTGATGCAAACGCTGGATGGGTTGAAGGGGTAAAGCAGAGTTTATGGTTCTATGTGCACGATTAACATCCCCCTGCCCCCTTCGAAGGGGGAGTTTTCCGCACTGCCAGTTCTCAGGTATAGCTTCGTAGTTGATGCAGTTCCTTTGCTATACCGGGTCCAACCACCCCTACCCCTCCTTGTCCAAGGAGGGGAATTTCCGCCGCTGCCTGTTTGCCGGTATAGCTTCGTAGCACAGACTCTTGGTAGGTATAGCAAGACTAACTTGCCCCTTCAGCTATGAAACAGATCACCTCAGCCAGGTGCACTAAACGACACTCCACTGTTTGAGCGTTCAGCGAGTTTGGAGGGTCTTGATTTTTTTGCTTACTTTTTTCATCAAGGAAAAAAGTAAGGCCCGCCCGGCCAGGGCAAGCTATAAAACAAGATAGCCTTCTATACCTGTAATTGCAGTTGCTATGCAAGTTAAAAACTACCTTCAACTCCAACCACATTTGCGCAACCGCTAAACTTGCGCTATACCTATACCTATACCTATACCTATACCTATACCTATACCTATACCTATACCTATACCTATACCTGGGCCAGAGGCCCCACTATACTAGTCACGAGCGAGGACGCTCGCGCCATTACTACCATACCTGCAACAAACCTTTGTCCATCCAGAGCTGAAACCATTTAAAGGAAAATCCGATATCGCTCTAACCAGATTTCACCCAAAAACCCTATCTTCGGGATTAGATTCTTCACCCTGCCCATGGCCCAATTCTATATCCGCCAGACTACCGTTACACAGGAGTTTCATGCTCCGCTTTCGCTCTTCGAGCTGCACCAGCAGATTCGGGAGGAACTGGAGATGGCGTTTCCGGAGAGTTATTGGGTAGTGGCGGAGATCTCGCAAGTCACGCCGGATCGGCGAAAAGGGCACTGCTACCTCAACCTGGTTGACAAAGGCGACGACCCACGTGGAGCCATTCAGGCGCAGGCACGTGCTACGATCTGGAGCAGCCGCTTTCAGATGCTGGGGCGCTATTTTGAAGAGAAAACCGGGCAGCCTCTCAAAGCCGGACTTAAGATCCTTTTTAAGGCGCAGGTGCGTTTTCATGAACTCTATGGCCTGAGCCTCGATATTGTCAACATTGACGCCAACTATACCATCGGTGACCTGGCCCGGCAGCGACAGGAAACCCTGAAGCGACTGGAGGCGGAGGGACTGCTCACGGCTAATAAAGAGCTGGAAATGACAATTGTACCGCAGCGACTGGCTATTGTATCGTCGGCAATGGCGGCGGGCTACCAGGATTTTATCCATCAACTTGAAAACAACAGCTACGGCTATACCTTCGACACGAGGCTTTTTCCGGCTACCGTGCAGGGCAATGAGGCTCCCGCCTCCATTGTCAAAGCCATGGACCTGATCGCCAGGTATAGCCATTTGTTCGATGCGATTGTGATCATTCGCGGGGGTGGTTCGCAGACGGATTTGGGTTGTTTTGACGATTACAGAGTGGCGGCAGCCATCGGCAATGCTCCCCTGCCCGTAATAACAGGTATAGGCCACGAACGCGACGAAAGCATCTCCGACCTGGTGGCGCATACCCGCCAGAAAACACCTACGGCCGTGGCGAATTACCTGCTGGAAAAGGCGCTTGCTTTCGAAACGGAGGTAGAGGGGCTCTTCGACAGTATTTACATGTTCGCCAGCCAGCAGCTTCGTCTCACAACCGACAAGCTGGAGCGGCAGAGCCTGAAAATAGCCAATCTGACCAACAGCTTGCTGCAGGAGAACCGGGAGCAGCTGGAGCATTTTTCCAAAAGCCTGTTACTCAAGCCCAAGAGCTTTCTCGAGAACCAGAAACACCAGTTGCTGAACTCGGAGAGGTTGCTGCAGGCCAACACCAAAGACCTACTGCACCTGCGTGGAAAGGAACTAAGCGAGCTGACGGTTTGTGTGGAGGGTATAGGCCAGCGCTGGCTTCACATGAAGGAGCAGGACCTGAACAAACTCGTGCACTGCATCGAGACAGAGGCCAAGGACAAGCAGAAGCGGAGTCAGCTGAGCTTTGTGAAATGCAGCGACCGCCTGCAGTACAGTGCCCAGAAGAAACTGAGCTCCGACAGCCACAGGCTCGACATGCTCGAAATGCGTATTCAGGCAAACGACCCGGAGAAGCTTTTACTCCGCGGCTATACCTTAACACTGATCAACGGCAAGATCATCAAGCACATGGGGCAGGTAAAAGAGGGAGATGTGATCGAAACGCGCCTGCAAGACGGCAGAGTGCACAGTTTAGTTGTAACTACAGACAAAGATGAATAACAAAGACATAAATAAAATGACTTACCGCGAGGCCACTCAGGAACTCGAGGAAATCCTGCGGGCCATCGAAAGCGACTCCGTGGATGTGGACGAACTCACCCAGAAAGTGCAGCGCTCTTCCCTGCTGATCAAATTCTGCAAAGACAAACTGCGCCATGCCGAGAACGCCATCAACCAGGTATTCAACGAGGAGAATTGCGAAGAGCCGGCATCTAAGTCTGAGAAAGGCAGTGGCGCGAATGGCACCTTGTTTCAGTAGGTATAGCTGAACTCCTCATGAAAAAGTTTGCCCTCATCCTGATCGTGTTACTGATCGGTTTGATCATTTATAACCTGACCAACATTGATTTCTCCGGTTCGCTGACTTCTGTGCCGAACCAACAGGTATACATGCGACTTGTAGCCAATGTACTGGTGCTTCTATCGCTGGTATACAGTTACCGCAGGTATAGCAAAAGAACGGAAGAAAAGCGCTAAGCGCAGCAGGCACTGCCTAAACGAAAAGCCCCGCACTGTCATACAACAGCCGGGGCTTTTTCTGTTTCGCTAAAATCAATTTACAGCAATTCTTTCGGAAGCTTTTTCTGTTTAAGCCCCACCAGCCTCGAGAGCAGTTTCCGGGCTTCCTCACAGCTATCCAGGTGGTATTTGGCTACGGAATGCGAGTTACCGATCTTCACGGTATAGGCTTCGCGCGGCATTGCCTTGAAAATGTCCTCGTCGCCCCAGTCGTCGCCGACGGCCAGCACAAAGTCGTGCGGGTACATGTTGAGCCAATAACCGGTTGCTTTGCCCTTACTCACCTCCTGTGCCTTGATCTCCACGGCCATCTGCCCGTCAAGTACCTGCAGGTTGCTGTTGGTGGCCAGGAAATTGAGGTGGCTCACGAGCTCACGAGCCCGCAGCTCTCCCAGACCAGTTTCCACGCGACGGTAATGCCATACCAGGGAGTACTCTTTTTCTTCGATAAATGAGCCCGGCGTGCGGTCTACATACAGGTCCAGGATCAGGCGTATATCGCTTTTCCAGTCGTCGATCAGGCTGGTCATGGTCTGCCAGCCGGTGCCGCGCTGCTTTATCCAGACGCCGTGCTCAGCGATCAGGTCGATGTTCAGGTGGCCCAGCCAGCGTTGCATGTTGTCTTTCTCGCGGCTGCTGATCACCACTACCCGGTTTTTAGGATTGCTATTCAGCTTTTGCAAAAGCTCCAGCAGGTCCTCGTCAGGAGCAGCCATTAGCGGACGATTGTGGTAGTCAACCAGGGCACCATCATATTCCAGGAAGAACAAGCGGGAACTAGCCTCTGCGTACGAGTTGCTGAGTTCCTGATAAGTAGCTTCGTCGAGGTATGTGGTGGCCATGGACAGCTGTTTGATCTTCACATAAGAGAGGCGGTCCATAAACATGCTCACCCAATGATGGATGTTATACCTGCGCAGCGATTCCTGCATGTGCTGCATGTGCTGCTTCTGAATGTCTTCCGGCATGGTGAGGGCCGTGTGCAGCGTCTCTACCATCTGATTAATGTCATTCGGATTGATCAACAGCGCTTCCGAAAGCTCTTTGGAAGCGCCCGCCATTTCGCTCAGGATCAGCACGCCGGTCTGGTCCAGCTTGCTGGCCACGTACTCTTTGCAGACCAGGTTCATGCCATCGCGCATAGGCGTTACCAGCGCCACATCGGCCATGCGGTAGAAGGCAGACAGCGTTTCGAGCGGATACGAGCGGTAGAAATACTGGATCGGGTTCCAGTTCATGTGGCTGTACTTGCCATTAATGCGGCCCACCAGTTCATCCACCGCCTCTTTCAGCTCCTTGTATTTCTCCACCGCGTCACGCGAGGGCACCACCAGCATTACCAGGGTCACCTTCTCATGAAACTCGGGGTAGCGCTCCAGAAAAAGCTCAAAGGCCTGCAAGCGTTGCGGTATACCTTTGGAGTAATCCAGTCGGTCAATCGAGAGCACTATCTTTTTGGAGTGCAGGTTGTTGCGGTACATCTTCTCCCGCTTCATAACTTCCTCACTAGCAGCCGTCTGCTCGTATTTGTCATAATCTATCCCCATCGGGAAAGAGTCGACGAGCAACGAGCGGCTGCCGGTATTGATCCAGCCATGCGTGCTGCCGTGACCCACGAGGCGGTTGACCGAGCTGAGGAAGTGGCGCATGTCGTCGTAGGTATGGAAACCGATCAGGTCAGAACCCAGCATACCTTCCAGCAGCTCCTTGCGCCAGGGCAGGAGACGGAACACTTCGTAAGAAGGAAATGGGATGTGTTGAAAAAAGCCGATGGTACTCTCCGGCAGCTTTTCGCGCAGCATGGAGGGTAGTAGCAGCAACTGGTAATCGTGTACCCAGATCGTGTCGTCGGGTTCCGCTACTTTCATCAACTCGTCGCAATACTTCTGATTTACCTCTACATACGTATCCCAGAGCTGGTGCTCATAAATGGCGTACTGACTGAAATAGTGGAAAGTGGGCCATAGCGTTTCGTTGCTGAAGCCCTCGTAAAACTCTTTTATTTCTTTCTCCGATAAAAAGACCGGATGCATGTTCTGTCCGTTCAGGTTGTCGGTGATCTGCTGTTGCTGCGACTCATCTTCGACCACCATGCCCGGCCAGCCAACCCACAGGTTGTTCTTCTTTTTGTAGATAGAGCCAAGCCCGGTAGCGAGGCCTCCCTCACTTGGTTTAAAATCAAGCCGGCCCTCATTTTCCTGTAGTTTTACAGGGAGTCGGTTTGATACAATAATCAATTTCGCCATGCGATTACACCTTATGTCTGGCATCTGCAGCAGCCGACCCAGGGTGTGAGACAGCTGCATTCAGGGTCCGGATTTTGAAAAATATGCTTCGTCAAATTAATTATGACACAAGCAGTCTTTATAGCATACGGAGAAAATTGAGCGCACGTTTTAGCTATATAGTAAAATTAATATGAAATAAATTCTCTCCCTGATACTGAAGTATTTACTACACCGCAAAGCTTTCTTCAGCTCATGGGGCATACCTGGAGTTATGTTACCATATTCGCGAAATACTTAGTATCTTTATTTGTGAGCCTCGCCCGGAAGCTTTGCATGAAGCCCGGGCCACGGCAGATTGGAAAACTATTTCTGGTCGTTGTCAGTAACAGCTTACACATTAGCCAAAGAACAAAGCACCCCATGGATTACTTTAAAGGAATTGACCCTGAAATCGTCAACTGGGTCATTATACCTGCCCTTATATTTTTTGCCCGCATTATGGATGTGACGCTGGGCACCCTTCGCATCGTCTTCATCTCGAAAGGTGACAAAACCATTGCTCCGCTGCTTGGTTTTGTGGAAGTACTGATCTGGCTCGTGGCCATTACGCAGGTGATGCAGAACCTCAATAACGTCGCCTCTTACTTTGCCTGGGCGGCCGGTTTTGCCGCAGGCAACTTTCTGGGTCTTCGCATCGAACAGATGCTGGCGCTGGGACAAGTCGTAGTGCGGGTCATTACGGTCGATTCTGGCGATGAGCTCATCAGTCGCCTGACCAACAGGGGTTACCGCCTCACTGCCCTGGACGCAAAAGGCTCGCGTGGCAAAGTCAACCTGCTTTTCATGATTGTGAAGCGCAAGAAAATGACAGAAGTCATCGACATTATCCGCGACTATAACCCCAACGCTTTTTACTCCATCGAAGACGTACGCTCGGTTTCCGACACAGACCTCCCCAGTGAAGAAGGCGAACGCAAGAGAAGTTTCACCAAGTTTCTGCCGCTCAGGAAAGGAAAGTAAAACTACTGCGAAGTCAGCAAAAAAGAGCGTCTGCCGAGTTTTGGGCAGACGCTCTTTTCTTTAATCAACCATTATATAAAAACCACTACGACGGCTGGTACTTAAAATACACCACCGCCATAGGCGGCAACTTCAGCACAATGGAGTAAGCATGCCCATGGAAGGAATCAGGTATAGCCTGCAGCGTACCGTGGTTGTGGAAATTACTGCCACCAAAAAGGCTGTCATCGCTGTTGAATACCTCCACCCAGTTACCACCCGTCGGAACACCCAAACGGTAATTATCGTGCACGCCAGGGGTGAAATTGCAAACCACCAGCAATTGCTCATCAGGCCGCTCCCCTTTGCGCAGGAAACTGATCACACTGTTGTGCGCGTCATTAAAGTCAATCCACTCAAAGCCTGACGGTTCGAACGCTTTGCCGTAAAGGGCTGGTTCCTGCTGGTAAGTATGGTTGAGTGCGCGAATGAGCTGCTGTATACCTGCATGGTTGCCGTATTGCAGCAAATGCCAGTCCAGGCTGCTGTCGTGATTCCACTCGGTACTCTGGGCCAGTTCGGCACCCATGAACAAGAGCTTAGCTCCTGGGTGAGCGTACATGTAGGTATAGAGCGCCCGCAGGTTGGCAAATGCCTGCCACTCGTCACCCGGCATCTTACGGATCAGGGAGCCCTTTCCGTGCACCACTTCATCGTGTGAGAGTGGCAGCATGAAGCGCTCGGTGAAAGCGTAGATAATACTGAAGGTGATATCGCCCTGGTGGTGTCTGCGGTAGATCGGGTCTTTAGAGAAATAAGTCAGCGTGTCGTGCATCCAGCCCATCATCCACTTCATGTCGAAGCCCAGACCGCCGTCTGCTACTTTGCCCGTCACCTGCGGCCAGGCCGTGGACTCTTCTGCAATCGTAAGCGTTTCGGGGAACTGCGTGTGCACGGCCTCGTTGAAATCTTTCAGGAAGGAGATCGCCTCCAGGTTCTCCCGTCCGCCAAACTCATTCGGAATCCACTCGTCGTGTTTGCGGCTGTAGTCCAGGTATAGCATGGAGGCAACAGCGTCTACACGCAGGCCATCCACATGGTACTTATCGAGCCAGAACAGGGCGTTACTGATCAGGAAAGAGCGTACCTCGTTTCGACCATAGTTGAAGATGTAACTGTTCCAGTCCGGATGATAACCCTTCCGCGGATCGGCGTGCTCGAACAGGTGCGTGCCGTCGAAATAAGCCAGGCCGTGCTCGTCGGACGGGAAGTGAGAGGGCACCCAGTCCATGATCACGCCGATACCTTCGCGGTGTAGGGCATCAATCAGGCACATCAGGTCCTCAGGAGAGCCGTAGAGACTGGCGGCTGCAAAATAGCCCGTGATCTGATAACCCCAGGAACCGCTGAAGGGATGAAACATCACAGGCATGAACTCCACATGTGTGAAGCCTAAGTCCTTGACGTAGGCAGGCAATTCCTCGGCCAGTTCACGGTAGGTCAGTGGTCGGTTATTATCTTCGGGTTTGCGGCGCCAGGAACCCACATGCAGTTCGTAAACCGAGTAAGGCTGCGGCTGGCCGTGGCGCGACTTGCGTTTTGCCAGCCAATCCTTGTCCTGCCAGGTATGGTGCAGCTCGTGCACCACCGAAGCGGTTTGTGGCGGTTTCTCACGGCGCAATGCAAAGGGGTCGCTTTTCTCGACATGGTACATGTGGTAGCGGGACCTGATATGGTACTTGTACAGCATGCCTGCCTGCACGTCCGGTATAAAGCCTTCCCATATACCCGAGTTGTCGGCACGCACCTGCAACTGGTGACTTTCACGGTTCCAGGCATTAAAATCACCCATCACGGAAACCTGCTCGGCATTAGGCGCCCAAACTGCAAAGTAGGCGCCTTTGGTGCCTTGCCGCTCCATCAGATGCGAACCCAGCTTTTCGTACAGGTTGAAGTGCCGACCTTCGCGGAACAGGTATACATCAAACTCAGACAGTCGGCTGATGTCGTAATAGACTGGTCCGGTTTGCTCCTGCCCTGGCTGCTCCACCACCGGAGCAGGCGTGGTAGACAAACCCACCTCCTGCGCCTCCTGCTGTAGTGTTGCCAACTTTGTCGATCTGCCTCGCTTCGGTTTCGTTTCACCTGTCAGAGCAGTCGGCTCAACTGAAGTAATTTGGCCTGCACGTCCCCTTTTAGGCTTCACCACCATTTCCCGGGCTGCAGCACCCGGTTCTGTGCTGTCCGTTTTGCGCGCTCTACCCCTCTTGGTCTGCGCCGCAGCACTACCAGACTGCACTTCCACAGTGGCTATACCTTCGTCCTTTTTGCTTTTCTTTCCACTACCAGTATTGCCTGGCGCTGTGCCTTCTTTCAAGGCTGGACCGGTACCGGTTTCCATACCTGTCAGTGGGTTCTGCTGTGTGTTTTCCTGTTCCTTCTTCTTAGCCATTCTGATATTTCCTCATGATGTACTTGATGCCCCTGATCGGGATGAGCACCCAATCCGGACGGTTATTCAGTTCATAGCCCAGCTCATAAATCGCCTTCTCGAGCAGGTAGGTCTCCATCAGCACCTGTATGTCTTCTTCGTTTGCCGGCACCACACCCGAGCCCTTGGCTATACCCAGGTAGGTATGCATAAAGAAACCGCTGGCATAGTGGTACCATTGCTCGGCCCATTTCTCCAGATAATCGCCATCCTCTTTGCGGAAACTGTCCTGCTGGAAGAGCGCATTGTAGGCAGCGTAGTGGAACGATCGGATCATACCGGCCACATCGCGCAGTGGGGAGCGTTTTAAGCGGCGCTCACTGAACGAGCGGGCCGGCTCCCCTTCGAAGTCGATGATGGTGAAGTCTCGGCCTGTGAACAGCACCTGCCCCAGGTGGTAGTCTCCGTGGGTCCGGATCTTCATGGTGTCGATCTTGCGACGGAAGATCATCTTGAGACGCTCCAGCACTTGCTGACGCATCTGCAGTACTTCCTCTGCCTCAGCCCGTACGCTATCCGGCAGGTTGGGCAGGTGTTTGCGCAGGCTGTCGAAATTGCTGCGCACCAAAGAGGTGAGCGACGAGTAGAGTGAACGCTGGTAATGGAGCGAAAACTCCTCCGGCGAAAAGTCTTTGGAATCGGTGATGTTGGCCAGTGCCAGGTGCATTTCGGCAGTGCGCTGCCCCAGTAGCTCGATACGCTCCACAGAGGCTCCTCCTAATTGCAACTGCATATGCTCCGGGGCTTCCGAGAACGGAACAGGCTGAGCAAACGTGCCCGTTGTGTCGGACAGCGGTTCCCGGTCTTTGTGGGTTTGCAATCGCTCAAAAAAGCGTTTAAGCGAATCTTCCATGTAAGTCCACGCATCGCCCTGGTTCGGCACGAGTTCCTGCAGCATCACGAGCACCATCGGCGGTTTGCCCTCTTCCTCGTGCTCCACCGAGCCCAGGTACATCGGCACGTTCGCAAACTCCTTATCAGTTAGCGCCTGCACGATCTCCACATCCGGGTTAAGGGTGCGGTCGAGCTTGCGGTATACCTTCAGGAAGAACTGGTTATCATACACTACCGAAGTGTTGCTCTGCTCCGCCCCCAGTATTTTAGAAGACAGCGGATGGCCCGTTTCTTTAATTTTATTGGCAATGCTGCGGCTTCCGGTACCTACCACTTCGGCGCCGTCGACTCTAATGCTCTTGCGTTTGGCCATTAGATTGAGCAGCAGTTGGCGGTAATCCTCAGAGTAGACCGCATCATATAGGATACCTTCCTTGCCATCCATGGTCACGCGGGCGATCACGCTGTTGGGTTGGGTGGCAATCAGTTCCTCTTCCTGTTCACCGGTGGCAAAAGCGAGCGGCAATTGGTACAGCTCTGGAAGCCCTTCGTTGTAGCTCACTTCAATGAACAGTAGCGAAGCAGCAAACCGCCCCGCCACCATTGGCGTGTTGTTCACTACCTGCATGCGCTGTATCGTGCGGGCTTTGCCCCCGAACCAGCGACGATTCATCACGTAAGGCGGCAACACCTTGCTTTCGAGTGTTTTGAGCGCACGGGAAGGTATAGACTGACTGAGTGGAGGCAGTTGCATGGCTGGCTTCTTCATGTCGAGTCCCTCGCGGCCGCTCACTTCCTGCGGCTGCAGTTCGAACCAGTAGTAGCCGTGGGCTCCCATCGTCAGCACATAGCTGTCCTCTTTTATCTGCGGGAATTTGTTCTTACTGAACACCTCCACCGGCACATAACCCCGGAACTCCGGCAAGTCCAGCTCCACCGCTTCCGGGAAGCGCGATAGGTTGGCAATTACGAGTATGTTTTCATCCTGGTAGGAGCGCACAAAGGCCAGCACTTTGGCGTTAGCCGGGTTCAGGAAGCGGATCTCGCCGCGACCGAAGGCCTTGTAGCGCTTGCGCATGTTGATAACGCGTCGCATCCACCAGAGCAGCGAGTTGGCGTTGTGCTGCTGCGTGTCCACGTTCACCGACTCATACTTGTACTCCGGGTCGATGATCACAGGCAGGTATAGCTTCTGCGGATTGGCTGTCGAGAAGCCAGCGTTACGGTTGTCGTTCCACTGCATAGGCGTGCGCACACCGTCGCGGTCGCCGAGGTAGTAGTTGTCGCCCATCCCGATTTCGTCACCATAGTATACCACCGGAGTGCCGCGCATAGAGAACAGGAGCACGTTCATCAACTCTATCTTCGCGCGGTCGTTGCCCAGCAGCGGCGCCAGGCGGTGGCGTATACCCAGGTTGATTTTGGCCAGCGGGTCGCGCGTATACACTTTGTACATGTAGTCGCGTTCCTCGTCGGTCACCATCTCCAGCGTGAGTTCGTCGTGGTTGCGCAGGAACATGGCCCATTGGCAGGTTTCAGGTATAGCAGGCGTCTGGTCAAAAATATCGATGATCGGGTAGCGGTCCTCCATCTTCACCGACATGAACAGGCGCGGCATGATCGGGAAGTGGTAGTTCATGTGGCACTCATCACCATCGCCGAAGTACGAAGCCGAATCCTCGGGCCACATGTTCGCCTCCGCCAGTAGCAGTTTCCCGGTATACTTGCTGTCCACGTGAGCCCGCAGCTTTTTGAGGAAGGCGTGGGTTTCGGGCAGGTTCTCGCAATTGGTGCCATCGCGCTCAAACAGGTAGGGCACTGCGTCCAGACGGAAGCCGTCCACGCCCATATCGAACCAGTAATCGAGCATCTTGAACACCTCCTGCTGCACGTCCGGGTTGTCGAAGTTCAGGTCGGGCTGGTGGTGGAAGAAACGATGCCAGTAGTACTGCCCGGCCACAGGGTCCCAGGTCCAGTTGCTCGGTTCGTAATCCGTGAAGATGATGCGCACATCCTTGTACTGCTTCGGATCGTCGGTCCAGACGTAGTAGTTGCGGTACTTGGAGCCTTTCTTGGCGCGACGTGCCCGCTGAAACCACGGATGCTGGTCGGAGCTGTGGTTGATAACGAGCTCTGTGATGACCTTCAGCCCACGACGGTGCGCCTCTTTTACAAACAGCTTGAAATCCTGCATGTTGCCATAGCTCGGGTTGATGCTGTAGTAGTCGGCAATGTCGTACCCGTCGTCTTTGAGGGGCGACGGGTAGAAAGGCAAGAGCCAGATAGCCGTCACGCCCAGTTCTTCCAGGTAGTCGAGCTTTTGCATCAGGCCTTTGAAGTCCCCGATGCCGTCGCCGTTGCCATCCATAAAGGCTTTGATGTGCAACTCGTAAATGATGGCGTCTTTGTACCAGTGAATGTTGTCGTCGAGAAGGGTGTTGTCCTCTGCCATATAGTTTTTTCTGCTTTATTCGTGTTTGCCGTGGTCATCGGGTAGCCAGTTGTCGTCCAGACTTTCGTGGCCCATGCCAGGGTTTGCGGTTTCGATGCGGAACACATGCACCGGCATTTCGTGCGGCCGAAGCTCCACGTAATTCCACTCACTGTTCCAGGTATACTTGTGTTCGGTCATCAGGTCGTGCACCATGTACTGCTGGGTGCTGTCCATGTTCAGGGCATGCAGCGGCACTTGTACCCAACCGGCCTGCGTGTTGTGCGGGTCCAGGTTCACCACCATCAGCATCTTGTTTCTTCGTTCGCTGTCCCACTTGGCATAGCATAGCAGCTGCGGATTGTCGGTGTCGCCGAAGGCGATGTTCCAGGTGGTTTGCAGCGCCGGGTTCACCTGACGTATCTTATTTATCTTCGTGATCACCTCCCGGATTTTGGTCAGGCGGCCCCAGTCCCAGTGCATGACTTCATACTTTTCTGAATCCCAGTACTCTTCCTTGCCCTGCACCGGTGTGTTAATGCCGAACTCATACACAGGACCATACATACCGTAGTTGGACGAAAGCGTAGCCGCCAGCACCACACGGACAATGTGCGCCGGTTCGCCTCCTGACTGCAGTTCGTGCGGCAGGATGTCGGGTGTGTTTGGCCAGAAGTTAGGTCTGTAGAAGTCGCGCATCTCGGTCTGGGTGAGTTCGCGCATGTACTCTTTGATCTCTGCGGCTGTGTTGCGCCACGTGAAGTAGGTATAGGACTGCGTGAAGCCGATCTTACCAAGCCGCTCCATCACACGCGGACGGGTAAAGGCCTCTGCCAGGAAGATCACCTGCGGATATTGTTGACGCACTTCCCGGATCATCCATTCCCAAAAGGCGAAAGGCTTAGTATGCGGGTTATCGACTCGGAAAATATAAACGCCCTGCTCGATCCAGTGAATCACGATGCTTTTGAGTTCACGCCACAGGTTTTGCCAGTCTTCCGTCTCGAAGTTGACAGGCAGCACGTCCTGGTATTTCTTGGGTGGGTTTTCGGCATACTGCACGGTGCCATCGGGTCGCCACTTAAACCACTGTGGGTGCTCCTTTACGTACGGATGGTCCGGCGAACACTGAATAGCAAAGTCCAGCGCTACCTCAATGCCATGCTCGCGGGCCGTCTGCACAAAATGACGGAATTCGTCCAGTGTACCCAGCTCTGGCAGTATAGATTTATGACCGCCTGATTCAGCGCCGATGGCCCAGGGCGAACCCGGTTCTCCGGGCTGAGACGTGACTGAGTTATTTTTGCCTTTCCGGAAAGCGTAACCAATAGGGTGGATAGGCGGTAGGTAGATCGTGTCGAAGCCCATTTCGGCGATGCGGGGCAACAGCCGCTCGCAATCCTGAAAGGTTCCATGGCGGCCTGCTTCCTGTGCGGCTGAGCGTGGGAAGAATTCGTACCAAGTACTGAAAAGCGCTTTTTGGCGCTCCACTTCCACGGTAAGTATTTTATGGTATGTTGTCACGTTTTGCCGATCGCAACAGGCGTGCATCAAATCCGATACGTCTTCGCTAGTTGCCAGCGCTACAGCGTCGGCAACGGAGCCGGGTCTGTTCAGTTGCTCGGCCCACTTGCGCAGGCGCTTCTGCTGGCCGGGCTTGGCGGTAGCAGCAGACTCTTCGAGCAGCTGTGCACCTATCTGCAACTCTACGGTGATATCCTGATTGGCTTCAAACTTCTTTTTGAGTCCCTTTTGCCAGGTATAGAAGTGGTCGATCCAGCCCTGCAGGGTATACTCAAACGAACCCATGCTATCGGGTTTGAAACTTACGCGCCAGTGGTCGTTGCCCAAGAATTGCATCGGCACTTCGCTCCATTTTTTCTTTTTGGAATGACGGTAGAGCAGTACCGCTTTTACTTCATCATGGCCATCTCCAAACACATCTGCCGTCACTTCTACTTCCTCTCCCACAACGCGTTTGATTGGATACTGCCCACAGTTTACCTGCGGCTTCACGTTCTCGATGACAACCCTTTTGGTTCCTTCCAGTGCTTCCATGTATGCTTTTTTTCCTGATTTGATGAAGAATAGCTAATAGGTACTGCATGCGCGCTTAATAGGTTTCGAAGCCGGGAGATGCTTTTTTACCTACAACTCATGTTAAGCGGGGAATAGCGCGACTTTAAAATCAGAAAAGATCGGATTGGCCAAAAAAGAACAACCTAATGCCGTATATGGCAGTTAAGAATCAGGCGTAAAAACATTGGAAATGAGCATAACAAGAGAAATTGGAGCACATTATACCCCGGATAAAGGAACCTTGTTCACCGTTTGGGCGCTAACCGCCGGGCAGGTAGATGTAGTATTAAAAGATAACGATAAGATCATACCGCTGCAGCGTGAAGCCTTTGGCTACTGGACTGCGCTGAGCGAAGAGGTAGGTCCGGGAGCCAGCTATACCTTGCGGCTTGATGAAGACATGGAACGCCCTGATCCTGCTTCCTATTTTCAGCCCGACGGTGTGCACGAGCCGTCCGTTGTGGTAGACCATACCTCTTTCGAATGGACTGACAACAACTGGAAGCCGCTGCCGCTCGAGCAGTACATTATTTATGAACTGCACGTAGGCACTTTCTCTGAAGAAGGCACTTTTCAAGGCCTCATCGACAAACTCCCGGAACTGCTTGACTTAGGTATAACGGCTATCGAACTGATGCCGGTGGCGGCATTTGCAGGCAGCCGCAACTGGGGATACGATGGCGTATACCCTTCGGCAGTACAGGAAAGCTACGGCGGTCCGTATGGTTTGAAAAATCTGGTAAACGCGTGCCATGCCGCAGGTATAGCCGTGGTGCTGGACGTGGTATACAACCACCTCGGTCCGGAGGGCAACTACCTCAACGACTTCGGCCCATACTTCACCGACAAGTATAACACACCCTGGGGCAAAGCCCTCAATTTTGATGACGTCCACAGTGACCATGTACGCAATTTCTTTATCCAGAACGCCCTCATGTGGTTACGCGACTACCACATCGACGCCCTGCGCCTCGACGCTGTGCACGCGATCCTCGACACAGGCGCCAAGCACTTTTTGCAGGAACTGCAGGAGCAGGTGGAGCACCTGGAGCAGCAACTGAACCGTCCTTTTATCCTGATTGCCGAAAGTGACCTGAACGATGTGCGGGTGATTAATCCGGTGGAGAAAGGCGGCTTTGGACTGGCAGCACAGTGGAGCGACGATTTCCACCATGCTGTGCACGCGCTGCTCACCGGCGAGGACTCCGGTTACTACAGCGATTTTGGCAAGCTGGAGCAACTGCAGAAAGCGCTGCAGCATGGCTTTGTGTACGATGGCCTCTACTCCGAGCACCGCAAACGCACCTTCGGCAGCGATGCCACCGCCAACCCCGCCCGCCAGTTTGTGGTCTGCTCCCAGAACCACGACCAGGTGGGCAACCGCATGCTCGGCGAGCGACTGTCGCAACTGGTTTCCTATGACATGCTCAAAATGGCGGCGGGACTGGTACTGCTCTCCCCTTTTACACCCATGTTGTTTATGGGAGAAGAGTATGGCGAAGAGAACCCGTTCCTTTACTTTGTGAGCCACTCTGACAAAGACCTGGTAGAGGCCGTGCGCAATGGCCGCAAAGAGGAGTTCTCGGCTTTTGCCTGGCAGGGTGAAGCACCGGACCCACAGTCAGAGGACAGCTTTAACCGATCGAAACTGCAGCGCACGTACGAACGCAGCGAGAAGCATCGCCAGCTACGCGATTTCTACAAAGCGCTGATCAGGCTCCGCAAGTCAGCCCCTGCACTGTCCCACCCCGACAAAACCCGCTTGCATGTTTCGAGTGACAGTCATACCCAGGTCTTGCATCTGATTCATTCCGGCGAGAGTCCTTATCTCTATACCTTATTTAACATAAGTAACCAACCTCAAAAAACTAAAATCGTGACAGAAGTAGGAGCTGCCTGGAAGCTGGTTTTGAGCTCTTGCGAAACTAGGTATGGCGGGGTAAGTATAGACTTGCCGCTTGAGAGGCATGAAGGCCAGGAAATAGAATTGCCGGCCGCTTCCGTTACCGTATACCAAAGCAACATTATTTTATAAAGTAAAGACTGGAGCTCAGTCAGGTATAGCCTTTGCACGATCAGGCCCGCGGGTACACGGTCTGCCGCCTATACCTGAACGCTGCCTGCCTTTTGTCTAACGATTCTTTGCCCTTTAAAATATGAACAAGTACATCTGCATTCACGGTCACTTTTACCAGCCGCCCCGCGAGAACCCTTGGCTTAACGAGGTAGAGCTGCAGGAGTCGGCTAAACCTTACCACGATTGGAACGAGCGCATCACGGCAGAATGCTACGCCCGCAACTCTGCCTCCCGCATCCAGAACGGCAAAGGGCAGATTGTGGACATTATGAACAATTACGCCCGCATGAGCTTCAACTTCGGCCCGACCTTACTGGAATGGATGGAGAAAAAAGCCCCGGACATCTACCAGTCCATTCTCGATGCTGACAAAGAGAGCCAAAAGCGCTTTTCGGGCCATGGTGCTGCGCTGGCGCAGGTATACAACCACATGATCATGCCGCTGGCTAACGAGCGCGACCAGCATACGCAAGTGATCTGGGGTATTTATGATTTCCGGAAGCGATTCGGTCGCGACCCGGAAGGGATGTGGCTGGGCGAGACGGCTGCCAACACTACTACACTGGAAGTACTAGCTGAACATGGAATCAAATTCACCATACTATCGCCTTACCAGGCCAAACGCTACCGCAAGATCGACGAGAAAGAATGGCACGATGCGTCAGGCGCCAGGATAGATCCACGCCGGCCTTACCGCTGTACACTGCCTTCGGGCCGCACCATCGCGCTTTTCTTTTATGATGCGCCCGTATCGCAGGCCATTGCCTTTGAGGGTTTGCTGGAGAGCGGCGAGAAATTCGCCCATCGCCTCACCACCACCTTTGATGAGCAAAGCAAAGACCCGCAACTAATGCACATCGCCACCGATGGCGAAACTTACGGCCACCACCACCGCTTCGGCGAGATGGCCCTCTCCTACGCCCTGCACCACATCGAGCAGGAGCAGCTGGCCAAGATCACGATTTACGGGGAATACCTGGAGCTATACCCTCCTAAATACGAAGCCGAGATCATCGAAAACACCTCCTGGAGCTGCATGCACGGTGTGGAGCGCTGGCGCAGCGACTGCGGTTGCCATACGGGTGGCCATGATGACTGGAACCAGGCCTGGCGTGCTCCGGTGCGGGAGGCCTTTGACTGGGTGCGTGACCAGTTGGAGCCGCTCTACGAGCAGGAAATGCGCAAGCTGGGCGCCGATCCCTGGCAAACCCGCAACAACTACATTCAGGTGATCATGAACCGGGGTGAGAAAAAAGTACGCGAATTCATTGACACCCACACCGACCGCGACCTGAGCAAAGGCGAGCAGATCAAGTTCCTGAAACTGCTCGAAATGCAGTACCACGCCATGCTCATGTACACCAGTTGTGGCTGGTTTTTTGACGAAGTGACCGGTATCGAAACCATGCAGGACATCCTGTATGCAACCCGTGCCCTGCAGCTGGCCAAGGACCTGAGCGGCGAGGATTTCGAAGCTCCTTTTGTGGAGTTTCTGAAGCGGGCCAAGAGCAATAACAAAGAGTATGGTGACGCCTCCAAAGCGTACTATAAAATCGTGCAGCCAACCCAGCTGGACCTGATACGGGTGGGGGCACACTATGCCGTGTCGTCGCTCTTCACCGACTCGCCGGACGAGTTGCCGCTCTATAGCTACAAAGCGACGTCGGAATATTACGAGATGCAGGAAGCAGGTCGTCAGCGACTGGCTATCGGCAAGGCTTTTATCCGCTCGACCATCACCTGGGAAGAAGTGGACGTGTCCTTTGGCGTACTGCACATTGGCGACCACCAGCTGTTCGGGGGCGTGCGCAAATACGTAAGCCCCGAGGCCTTTGCCACACTCCACCATGAGCTCAGCACCGCCTTTGACAAAGGCAACATCACGGAAGTGATCATGCTCCTCGACAAGCATTTCGAATCGCATAACTACTCGTTCTGGCACCTGTTCCGCGACGATCAAAAGAAGATCCTGGACCAGGTACTGGAGCAAACTATGCGGGCGCTCGAGCACGATTTTCAGCAGGTATACGACAACAACTACCCGCTTATGGCCGCCATCAAAAGTGTGGATATGAACCTGCCGCGTCCACTGCAGATCACGGTGGACTACATCGTGACGGGCCGTTTGCTCGAAGCCCTGATGGCCGAGCGGGTGGATGTGGACTCAGTGCTCAAACTGCTGAAGGAGGTAGAGCGCATGGGCGTGAAACTGGACGAAGATGCCGTAAATTATGCGGCTACCATTCACGTAGAAGAAGCCATGCACTACCTGGAGGAGAACCCCGCTGATACGGAGCACATGCTATACCTGACAGAGTTGCTTACCGTGCTCAACGGCTCCAATCTGCAGCCCGAGTACTGGCAGTCGCAAAACATCGCTTTCAGAATGCGGCGGAGCACCTATGTGGTTAATCTAAAAAAACAGGATGAAAAAGATGAAAAGGCGGCGACCTGGTGCAGGCAGTTCAAAGAACTGTACGAGAGCCTCAATCTGAAAATATGATCTTGTTTTGACAAAGGACAATGGACTACATGAATTTGAATCAGTGACTGACACCGTGCCTATACCTGTGAGCGCAACGATGCCGGGATACCACTCTGACAAACGCTGCTTTTAAAGGCTAAAACGAAAACAACATGGTATACATACCTTCCTCCACTTACAGAGTGCAGCTCTCACCACAGTTCACGCTGCGGGACCTGAAAAACATTCTCCCCTACCTGCGGGATCTGGGCATCAGCACGATCTATGCCGCGCCTTTTTTCACGGCCCGACCCGGCAGTGAGCACGGGTATGATGTCACAGACCCGCATCAGATCAACCCGGAGGTGGGCACGATGGAAGAACTGCAGGAAATAGCCGAAGAACTGAAAGCACACAGCTTGGGCTGGCTGCAGGATATCGTGCCGAACCACATGGCCTTCCACCCGAACAATGCCTGGCTGATGGATGTGCTCGAGAAAGGCCAGAAGTCCCGCTACTATACCTTCTTCGACGTCAACTTCAGCCACCCGGATTTCAAGGGTCAACTGATGGTGCCTTTTTTGGGAGAACCTTTAGAGGAGGTCGTAAAAGAGGGACAACTCAAGGTGACATTCGACGAACACGGCTTCCGGCTCAATTACTTCGACAACATATATCCGATCAGCATCGATAGCTATACGTTTCTGCTGGCGCGCGTCGCGGAAAAACTGAGCTCTGATGATGGCAAAACACAACTGGCGGAACAGGTACAAAAGCTGGAGCAGCTGATGGCGCATGACAAACTGGAGCCAAATGACTGGCAGCAGGCTAAACAGGCCCTCTACCAAACTGCGCAGCGGCAGCCGGATATAAAGCAAGGTATAGCCGCCGTGCTGGAAGGTATAAACGAGGATGAGTCAACCCTTCAGAAATTGCTGGGGCAACAGTATTACATTTTGAGCCACTGGCAGGAAACGGAAAAAAGGATCAACTACCGCCGCTTCTTTACGGTCAATGACCTGATCTGCACCGCCATGGAGCGGGAGGAGGTATTTACCCATTACCATCAGTTTATCAAGGAGCTCTGCATGCGGCAACTCGTACAGGGCCTGCGGGTGGACCATGTCGACGGCCTTTTTGACCCCGACAAGTACTTGGCTCAACTACGGAAAATGGCGGGCGAACAGGTATACCTGGTGGTGGAAAAGATCCTGGAAGGCGAGGAAAACATGCCCGACTACTGGCCGATACAAGGCAACAGCGGCTACGATTTTCTGGCCTGGGTGAGCAACCTCTATACCGATGCCGAAGGCGAACGCAAACTCACACAGGTATACCGCCGACTCGTGCCCGATGCTCCGCTCGACTACGAAGGACTGGTGTACGAGAAAAAGCTGCTGATACTGGAGAACTACATGCAGGGCGAGCTGCAAAACCTGCTGCGACTGCTGCGTGACAGCGAACTGCTGCCTGCTTCGTCAGAGAACGACAACTGGCATCATGCCCTGGCCACGCTGCTGGCTTCTTTCCCGGTATACCGCATTTACGGCCATACCTTTCCGCTGGCAGCAGAGGCCATGGAGGTGGTGGATAATGCTTTTGCCATTGCGCATGAAAAAGCACCCAACCTGCAAGCCGAGTTGGAGCACCTGCGCACCTTGTTTGAGGCCGGTGATCAGGACAGTGAAGAGCAGAAGCGCAACAAGCTATACTTCGTGATGCGCAGTCAGCAGTTCACAGGGCCGCTGGCCGCCAAGGGTGTGGAAGATACGACCTTCTACAATTACAACCGCCTGCTGGCACTCAACGAGGTGGGCAACAGCCCGGACGTGTTCAACCTCGACCGCCGCGACTTCCACGAACGCATGCAATACCGCATGCAGACCTATCCGCACTCCATCAACGCCACAGCCACGCACGACACTAAACGCGGCGAAGGCTCCCGCATGCGTCTTCAAGTGCTGAGTGAGTTGCCGGAGGAGTGGGAGGAAAACGCAAAAACATGGATGCAACTGGCGCAGCCACACAGCAAGACAGTTGGCCCGACTGCAAACGACCTCTACTTCATCCTGCAAACGCTGCTGGGCGTTATGCCAATCGACGGACAGGTGGATGACACACTGGTGGAGCGGGTGCAGGAATACCTGGTGAAAGCGTTCCGGGAGGCTAAAGTCAACACCAACTGGTCGGAGCCAAATGAGGCCTATGAAACAGCAACGAAGGATCTGGTGCAAAAACTGCTGCAGGAGGATAAGGAATTCATGGCCTCATTTCTCCCCTTCTTCCGGAAGACGGCGCACTTCGGCTGGCTTTACTCGCTCTGCCAGACGCTCCTCAAAACTACCTGCCCGGGCGTGCCCGATGTGTACCAGGGCTGCGAATTCTGGGACTTCAGCCTGGTGGACCCAGACAACCGCCGCCCCGTAGACTACGAAATTCGGCAACAGGTTTTGCAGGAAATAAAGACGAGCAAACAACCAGAGGATCTGCTGCAGCAACTGCTGTCATCCCCGACCGATGCCCGCGTCAAGCTATACCTGTTGCACCAGGTACTGCACCTGCGCAAAGAGCAAAAAGCACTCTTCGACAAAGGCGACTATATTCCGCTGCAGCTGAAAGGCAAGCACAGCAAACAGGCCATGGCCTTTGCCCGTCACCACGAAGAAAACTGGTGCCTTGTCGTGGTGCCGCGCCTTTTGACCGATATCATCTCCGAAAACGAACTGCCACTGGGCGAGCAGGTATGGGGCGACACATCGGTAGAACTGCCAGCCGAAGCCCCGCAGGAATGGCACCAATTGTTTAGCGGTCAGCACATACAGGCGAAGCGCGCTATACCTTTGGCTGAAATATTCAAGTCTTTCCCGGTTGCACTCTTAACATCCACGAAACTATGATCATACCTAAACGCAGTAGCGGCATCCTGCTCCACATCACCTCGCTCCCATCGGCCTACGGCATCGGCGATCTGGGCTCGGAAGCCTACAAGTTTGCCGACCTGTTGGCCGAGGCGGGCCAGCGCTACTGGCAGATCCTGCCCCTCAACCCGACCGAAATCGGCTCAGGAAACTCGCCCTACAGCAGTCACTCTGCCTTTGCTGGCAATCCGCTACTCATCAGTCCTGAAAGACTGGTAGAAGACGGCCTGCTCGACAAAAAAGACCTGCGGGCAGGCGGCGGTTTCGACAAGGCCAAGGTAGAATACCCAAGGGTAGCGGACTACAAAGTAAAGCTTCTCCGGCAGGCCTATGACAACTACAAAGACGGTAAGGCAACCAAGCTGCAGGGGGAGTTCATTCGTTTTCAGGAAGCACATAAATCATGGTTGACGGACTTCACGCATTTTGTGGCTTTCAAACAGTATTATGGCCGGAAACCCTGGACCGAATGGCCTGAAAAGGTAAAGACAAGGCAAGCGCATGCCATGGAAGCGCTAACAGCCGAGTTGGCTGGCGAAATAGAACGGGAGGCTTTTCTGCAGTTTCTCTTTTACCGGCAGTGGGAAGCCCTCAAGGCCTACTGCACCTCCAAAGAGGTCACCTTCATCGGCGACATGCCCTTCTATGTCAGCCACGACAGCGCTGACGTGTGGTCGCATCCGCACCTCTTTAAACTGGACAGAGCCAGTATGCCGACGGCGGTATCCGGTGTGCCGCCCGATTACTTCAGCGAAACAGGCCAACTGTGGGGTACGCCGGTGTTTGACTGGAAGGAGTTGGAGAAACAGGATTTTGACTGGTGGCTGCAGCGCATTGCCCATAACCTGGAGCTGTTTGGTTTACTTCGACTCGACCATTTCAGAGCGTTTTCGGCCTATTGGGAAGTGCCGGCCGGTGAGGCAACCGCTATCAACGGCAAGTGGGTGAAGACGCCCGGCACCGAGTTGCTCACGGCGGTTAAAAAGAAATTTCCGGCTATGCCCATCATTGCCGAAGATCTGGGCGAGATCGATCAGCCGGTGCGCGACCTGATGGCAGCTTTTGATCTGCCAGGTATGCGTGTGCTGCTTTTTGCCTTCGGCGAAGACCTGCCGCACAGTTTGTATGCGCCCCATCACCATAGCCAAAATTCCATTGTGTACACGGGCACCCACGACAACAGCACTGTGCGGGCCTGGTACGAGCACGACGCCAGCCGCGACGACAAGAAACGCCTGAGCGACTACAGCGCACAGCGTCTGTCGAAGGAAAACGTGAGCGACGTGATGGCCAGACTGGCATATATGTCGGTGGCGCAACTGGTGGTGTTGCCGATACAGGATGTGCTGGGCCTGGGCAAAGAAGCGATCATGAACAAACCCTCCACCGCCAACGGCAACTGGCAATGGCGCCTGCAGCCGAGCCAATTTACTAAGACGGTGGCACACAGGTTGAAGCAGGAAGTGGAATTGTATGGAAGGTAGGTGAATATTCATTTTCCTATGTATATTGTTAGCGCAATATTGCGGATACTAACCTATACACTGAAGATGAACAAGAAACTTACCCTTAGCTTCGTATTTCTATTGATATGTGCCACGCCCTTGCTGGCGCAGATAGGCGATGCAACCGAAGTAACGCAAACAACCGTCATCGAAAAAGGTGTCGGATTGGGTTCAGTGATTGCCGTGGTGGCTTCCTGGTCACGCAACCAGTCCATCCTCTGGGCGATCCTACATGGGATCTTCAGCTGGTTCTATGTGATCTACTTTGCCATCACCAGAAGCTCAAGGGATCGATAAAAAAGAAACTCAACGGGCATCGGACACCTGTTGAGTTTCTTTTTTTATTCCTGCAAAAATCTTACATTGATTCAAATTCAGGTATAGCCTGGAAAATTCTCTCACCTAAATCTACAGCGTTATGCCATTAGCTTCCACAGCATTACCACTGGGCACTGTAGCACCCAACTTCGCCCTGCTCGACACGGTTTCCGATAAGATCGTATCGCTGCAAGATATCGCATCAAACAGAGCCACTGTGATCATGTTCCTCTGCAACCACTGTCCCTATGTGCAGCACATCCTAAGCGAACTGGTGCAGGTAGCCAACGAGTATCAGCAGAAAGGAGTGCGGTTTGTAGGTATCAGTGCAAATGATGCTACCAGTTCCCCACAGGACGGGCCGCATCAGATGCGTGAGCTGGCTAAGGAGAAAAACTTTCCGTTTCCATACCTGTACGACCAGACCCAGCAGGTAGCCCGCACGTACCAGGCCGTTTGTACACCCGAGTTCTATGTGTTTGACCGGAACATGCGCCTGGCCTACCATGGAAAGTTTGATGATGCGCAGCCTAAAAGCAACGTGCCTGTAACAGGACACCACCTGCGACAGGCACTGGATGCCCTGCTGGCCGGTCAGGCGGTAGTCGCTGACCAGAAGCCAGGTATAGGCTGTGGCATTAAATGGAAAACTCCGCAGGAGGCAGTGGATTAGGCTGCGTGCTGGCCATGTAGCCCGCCACGGCGTTGGCATTATCCAGGTAATGGGACGTATACTGCTCGTCTCCTGAGTGGATGTAGAGGGCAGTTTTTCCTGTAATGGCATCAATGATGCTCTCGTGCTCGCCAAGCGGTACCGCCGGGCAACCCAAACTGCGGCCCAGTCTGCCGTATTTATTCATGAAATCCTCAGTGGCGTACTCGGCTCCGTGCATCACCACGGCACGCTCGCGGGCGTTGGTATTGTACCCTTCGTCTAAACCATCAAGCCGCAACGACTTGCCATGTTTGCCGTGGTAGATGTTATCCGTCACATAAAAGCCTACACTGCTCATAAACGACTTGTGCTCGTTGGAGAATTCCTGCCCCCTTACCTCCCCGGAGTTGCGGCCATGCGCTACGTAGGTATTATGCAACACCTCCCGGCTATTGAGGTCGAGTACCCAGAGTCTTTTCTCGTTAGATGGTTTCGTAAAATCTACCACAGTCAGGATGCCTTTGTCGGACAGACGCCCTTCGTTGTACATGCCGTAGTACCCCATCAACGCGTTGTTGAACGCATCATAGCTTAGACCCGCAGCGCTCAGGTTCATCTGGGTATACAGGTCGAAGGAAACCTGCTCAAAGCGGATGACGGAAAGCGCGGTCACGTTCGCTTTTACTTTGTCTACAGAAACGTATTTACCAGCTCCAATGGAAGCCGACGGCGATAGTATAAGCGGGGCAAAGAGAGGCAACAGGCGTTTGCCCATTTTCCTGCTGCGTTTGCGCCACCGTTCTTTGATGCTTTTCTTTCTGACGTTCGTTCTCACAATCCGATCTCATTGGTATATCTGTTTTCTACGTACCTGCTCATGCACAGTTCAGAATTGCTCCAAAGGTCCAACATTGCTCCCAAATCATTCTATATCAAGCAGAAGGAATCAATCCGGGTATCATATTTGTATTGAAAGGGACACATCTCAGTAATCCGGAAACAAAAACAAACATGAACAGAAAGCCAACAAGCTATTCTCCTTACCTATACCTTATCTTGATCACCCTCTTCCTTTCCAGTTGCGGAAGCCGCGAAACGCTGCGTGGCGTATTCAAAAACCAGACACCCTACGAGGCCTATGTCTCCTCCCTGAAAACCGCCAAGCTTGATCAAACCGCTGTGGGGCAGGACTGGCTGGCAGCAGGCGAGGCGGCGCTGCAAAAGCCTACAACGATTACGCTGCCCTTCAAGGAAACCGGCTACTTTCCGGCTGATGAGCCACGCGCATTGGGCTACAAAGTAGAAGCCAGGCGTGGTGAAAAACTGGTGGTGAGCCTGGAGATGAAAGCCCGCCAAACCATGCAGGTGTTCATGGATCTGTTTGAGGCCGGCACGGACTTTACCACTATCCCGAAACGCGTCGCCTCTGCCGATACAGCCGTCACCACCCTGACCTATGTAGTAGACGAAGACATGGCCCACTTGCTACGGATTCAACCAGAGCTGCTGCGGGGCGGCACGTATACCATTACGATTCAGGCACAACCCACGCTGGCTTTTCCTATACCTGGCAAATCAAGTCGCCACATTGCCAGCATCTGGGGCGATCCGCGTGATGCAGGCGCCCGCAGCCACGAAGGCATCGATATCTTTGCACCGCGTGGTACACCTGTTGTCGCCTCCGCAAATGGTTTGGTGTCTCGGGTTGACGAGACGCCCCGCGGTGGAAAGGTGATCTGGCTTTCGGACAGGGATCGCGGGCAGAATCTGTATTATGCGCACCTCGACCAACAGTTGGTTTCGACCGGGCAAAGCGTCAGCGTGGGCGATACGCTGGGGCTAGTGGGCAATACGGGCAATGCCCGGGGTACCGGTCCGCACCTTCATTTTGGCGTCTACCGCTACGGCCATGGCGCCACCAACCCTTACCCGTACGTGCATCAATCGGCTACCCCTATACCTACCGTAAAAGTGGATCCCGCTCTCATCGGCAACTGGGTAAGGGTCTCGTCTAAAATGGCCAATGTCCGGACGCAGCCTTCGGCCAAAGCCGCGCTGCTTACCTCTCTCCCCAAAAACACGCCGCTGCGGGTGACGGGCGCTGCCAATAACTGGTACCGCGTCCGCCTGCCCGACCAGTCCGAAGCGTACATCATCAGTTCACTTGTGGAAGGTATAGCCAAGCCGATTGCCGTAAAAAAACTAAAACAGGAGCGTCCGTTGCTGGATGCTGCGCACCCGGAAGCCGGGCAAATGGACAGTCTGCCAGCGGGAGTCGCTATACCTGTGGTAGCCATTAACGGGCAGTTTGAGCTGGTGCGACAGCCGGATGGCAGACTCGGATGGCTGCAGTCTGCTGAGTAAAATTGTTTGCCGACCATCTTATTTTAGTGGTTCGGAGAATTTCTGCGTACAGCATTTATACCTATATTTGGCTTAAGAAAGCATGTTTTACGCTCTAAAACAGATCATATTTGAAGTTAGCTGCTATTGATATCGGTTCGAATGCTGTGAGATGCCAGATCTCCAGCGTTCTGAATCAGAATGGAAACGTTATTTTTAAACGAATAGAATACATCCGCTACGCCATCCGATTTGGCGAGGATGTTTTTAGCAACGGCTATATCAGCGAGTACAAAATTCAGAAATTCATTAAGCTCCTTCACGCTTTTCAACTGCTCCTCGACGTGCACGACGTGGACCATTACATGGTTTGCGCCACCTCCGCTATGCGTACCTCCGAGAATGCCCCCGAAATTCTGGACCGCGTGCACCAGGCGATCGGCATGAACATCCAGGTGATCGACGGGGAAGCAGAGGCTGACCTGATCAACAAAGTCATTGTGAACTTCCTGGACGAGCGCAATTACCTGCACATCGACGTAGGTGGCGGCAGCACAGAGTTTAACATTTATGTGAACCGCGAAAAGATGGCTTCCCATTCTTTTGAGCAGGGTTCTATTCGCCACATGCACGGGGTAGAGTCGCACGAACTTTGGAACACCATGCGCACCTGGATCGAAGAGAATGCCAGGAAACACCACCTTACCCGCGCTATCGGCACCGGCGGTAACATAAACAAGATTTTCGATATGTCAGGCAAGGCGGTAGGCAAACCCATTTTCCGCAAGCAGATCGAAGAGATCACCCAAGGTATAGCGGCCATGACCATGGAGCAACGCATCACCGAGCTCCTCCTCAACCCCGACCGCGCTGACGTCATTCTCCCCGCCGCTGAGATATACCTCTCTGCCATGAAGTGGGCGAAGCTGGAGAGTATGCTTGTGCCTGCTGTTGGTTTGAAAGACGGGATGATCCATGCTTTGTATGAACAGCATCATCAGGAGCGATTTGTGATTAGTCAGATTAGTCGGTAGTAGGGTGCCGTACGCTATGGCGCGAGCGTCCTCGCTCGTGTCTGCTATCGTTGGGCCTCTGGCCCAGGTATAGGTATAGCAATTAGCTTTGCTTTGTAGCTTCGCCTGTGCGGCGGGCACTCACTTTTTTCCTTGATGAAAAAAGTAATCAAAAAAATCAAGACGTTTTTAAACTCGCTGACCGCTCAAACACAAAATCGTCGTTTGTGCACCTGGCTAATGCTAGTTGTTTCATAGCTGAAGGGACAAGTTACTTTTGCTATACCTGTCAAGGAATATTTCTTGTGCGACAGGGCTTATACCTGAAGAATTGGTAGTAGCAGAAACTCCCCCTTCGAAGGGGGCAGGGGGATGTTAATCGTGCACAGCTCCTTCCCCTGTTTTTAGGGGAAGGCTGGGATGGGGTAAAGTTACACTCTGAGGAACTAGAGGAGGTAATTCATTCCTAAAAATCCTTTCTAATCCTCAAAATCCTGATTCAGAAAAAAAACCCCCTCCTGTTGTCAGGAGGGGCTGAATTATACTAGTTCTACTTCCTGCGCAGCATCTTCAAAAACCTTCTTGTAAAACAGCTTGTGCACGTCAATTATCTCTTCGTTGGCGGCTGGCTTTTTTCGGGAGTAGGTGCCGTCCTCGCGCATGATGTATGAGTTCTGGTTGTCGAGCAGGTTGTAGTACAGGATGTTGATTGCCTCTTTTTTCAGCTCTTCATTCACGATCAGGAAAAGTGCTTCGACGCGGCGGTCAAAGCTGCGCACCATGATGTCGGCACTGCCGCCGTATACCTTGGAGTCTCCGTTATTGTGGAAGTAGAAAATGCGGCTGTGCTCCAGGTACTCCCCTACAATCGACTTCACCGAAATATTCTCGCTCAGGTCTTCACGCCCCGGACGCAGGCAGCAGATGCCGCGCACGATCAGTTTTACCGGGACACCGGCCTTGGAGGCTTTGTAAAACTCATCGATTACCTCCTTGTCTTCCAGCGAGTTAATCTTGATCACGATGCCGCTTTTTAAACCTTTTTTTGCATTGCGGGCTTCATTGCGTATCAGCTCAATCAGTTGCGAGCGCATCGCTTTGGGAGAAGTAAGCAAGTACTTATATTCGTTCGGTCTGGAGTGCCCGGTGATGACATTGAAAAATTCTGACACGTCGTGCGCATACACATCGTTGGTGGTCAGCAGGCTGATGTCAGTATAGAGGCGCGCCGTTTGCTCGTTGTAGTTGCCGCTGCCGATGTGCACGTATCGCGTTACCTTCTCCCCTTCCTTCCGGATGATCATAAGCATTTTGGTGTGCGTCTTGTACTTGCTGATGCCGTAGATCACAAAGCAGCCTGCTTTTTCCAGACGCTCGCCTTCCCGCAGGTTTTTCTCCTCATCAAAACGTGCTTTGACCTCGAACAGCACCGATACGTGCTTGCCATTTTCAGCAGCCTTCAATAGAGCAGCCGTTACCCGTGACTGGTCGGCCAGGCGGTAAATCGTCTGCTTGATACCCAGCACATAAGGGTCTTCGGCGGCACGCTCCAGCAACTGCACTACAGGGTCCATGTTATTGTAAGGGTGATGCAACAGTACGTCATGCGCTTTCAGGTACTCAAACATATCCACCGACTCGGCGGGTAGACTGAGCGGAATAACCGGAGCGGGTTGCTTGAATCCTTTGTCCTTGAACTGCCGGTGGTTGATGATCTGCCACAGGCCGCGCAAATCGATCATGGTCGTGATCGTAAAAACATTGGCATTGTCGATGACCCAGCGCTCTTTCAGCACCTTCATCATAAACTGAGACGGGTTGCGCTCGATCTCCAGTCGCACCACGCGGCCTTTCTTGCGCGTCTTAAGTTTCGACTTGATCTCCTGCACAAAGTCTGCTTCAATGTCGTCCGACTCCTCCAGCGTGAAGTCCCCGTTGCGGGTAATGCGGAATAGATTTGCCGATACGATGTCCACGTTGCGGAACAGCTTTTTGATCTTCCAGCGAATGATTTCCTCGATTGGTACGAAAACAATCTTGTCCTTGCGGTTGATCTCGTAGAAGCGAGCCAGGTTCTGCGGAATCTGCACAAACGTGACGCGGTCCTGCGCCTTCTGCTCCTCGGTGGTGCGGGTAACCACACCAAAGGTCAGCAACTGGTTCATGAGCAGCGGGAAACCGTGGTAGTTATCAAACACCATGGGCGTGAGCAGCGGGTAGATCGTATTTTTGAAGTAGCTGTCTACCTTCTTCTGCTCGATTTCGGTCAGGTCGCCTACTTTCAGTATGTCAAAGCCATTCTTCTCAAACAGTTCGGCCAGTTCGTTATTGAACGTCAGGTACTGGTCGTTTACGAAGCGGTGGGCATAGTCGAGCAGTTTTTTGCGGAAAGGCATTTCGCGCAGGCCGGAATAGTCCAGACGCTCTTTGCCGTAGTCGATGTAATTGTACAAGCTGCCCACCCGGATCATGAAGAACTCATCGAGGTTGGAAGCCGTGATAGCCATAAACTTGAGCCGGTCAAAAATACTGCGGCTGGTGTCGCGGGCCTGATCGAGCACACGGTAGTTGAAGCGCAGCCAGCTCAGGTCGCGGCTAATGTATTTACTTCGTTTTATCTGGTCAGAAACCTTATTGATCAGCATGTTTTCGGATGTTAGGGAAGCCTCGTGTGTACCCGGAGAACAAAGGTTTCCGGACAGACGCAGGTATACGGGCTTTGCAAAAAGAACGCCCGAGTGCTAATATAAATTTTGTAAGTGAATTTGTCATGCCTTTTGCCGAAACCTTGCACAAATGTTTTTCAAAAGCATCTTCCGACACCAAAAACACCCAGCTATACCTTGGTCGCTTCCAAAACATCAAGCCCACTTTACCTGTACCTTCTGTACAAAGACATTAACTTTACGTCGCTAAACCGGGCTCAACTATGCCCTGTAACCTGCCACTTTACCTGAAAGGCAACCGTCAGTAGGTATAGCGTATTGGGTGCCGGCAAACCCAGACACGACGAGCCCTGGAGCAGACTGCTACTGCCAGGTATAACAAACGCCTACGTGAGCCAGCCCATTGGTCCCATTAGAGCGCTTTGGCTGGCGACGACGACTGAATCGCTGACTATACCTTACGGAAATACTTGCAGGACGAAGAAGACGGGCATAATTTTCAGCGCGTTGCTTTGCTGGTGGGGCACGAGTTGCGCATCGGCGTACCCGATTAAATCGGCAGCTAGGTGTACACGTATACTCCCTTACAAAACATATGACCCGATATACGAGCGTTGGGGCCTGGAATACCATACTTACAGAGGTTAGCTCTATGGCATCAACCTGAGCTCATTTCCATGTATCGGATTTCCTTGACGCCCGCGACGGGCTTAAAGTCAAAAAAGATGAAGCACTTTGCATTCGTAATTTTCCTTTTGTTCTGCACCTCTTGTGCAGGTATAGCGCAATCTTCCCAACCGGTGCAACTGGTCACAAAACCGAGCGACTACAGCATGGAAGAAACCCTGACTAAACTTCGAACGGCAATACAAGGTATGGGCATCAACCTGGTGGCAGAAGTAGACCATGCTAAAGCCGCTGCTGAAAAGGGCCTGGAACTCCGGCCAACGCATGTGCTTATCTTTGGCAATCCGCTGGTAGGCACCAACCTCATGCAAGCCGACCAGCGAACCGGCCTGGACCTGCCTTTGCGCCTGCTGGTTTGGGAAGACGAAAATGGCCAGGTATACCTGAGCTACCGACACCCCAACGAACTGAAACAGGATTTTGAATTAAGTGAGCAGCAGGCCGTGCTCAGTAAAATGGGGATGGTGTTTGAGAAGCTGAGTGAGGTCGTAAAGGAGTAATGCATTTCCTCTGAGTTTGCGCTAATGGACGATAAGACATGTTGTCTGTCAGGGTTGTAAAGCGCATACCTTGCCACCTAAAATTTACCCTTCCTCACATATTGTAAGTACCTACAATTTAAATTATTATTGCGGCTTGAGGGCTCCTAATGGCTCTTATCACAAGCGATGCTTAAACGTAGTCTACTCTCATTCCTGCTTGGGTTTCTACTCCTCTTTGCCATCTACCATTTTCCGGAATTTTTCTCTTCTTTTTGGATAATGGCTGTGTTCAAAATCGGGTTTTTAGTGGCTGCTTTTTTCTTGGCTAGGGCCCAGGGGTGGCAAGGGCTCGGGGGCTATGGTTTGGGGCTGAAATCTAAGTGGCTACATCAACTGGCTGCGGGGCTATTACTGGGTCTGGTATTCTTCGTGCTGTCATTCTATACCTCAATTTTCCTTGGGTATGAAAGTATAGTTTCCAGCACATCCATCGCGGCTTTTGCCAGTCAACTACCCATGCTCCTGCTCATGACCGCCGTTCCTTCTATTGCAGAAGACATATTAACGCGCGGATACCTTTACGCCCATCTGGAGAAGTACATGAAGCCGGCTTATTGGGTGTTACTTTCCGCCCTCGTCTATGTCTTCAATCACATTTGGCGGTTAGGTGATGGCGCGGCAGTCCTCTCCTATCTTACGTTACTAGGTCTGGTATTGTCCTATGCGGTCATCATTACCAAATCGCTCTGGCTTGCCTTCGGCATCCACTGGGGTGCTAATATCGCTTTCGAATCAACCAGAACCTTATTTACCACTACTTCGACTTCGGGTGATGCCAGCACCTGGATACTGGCGGGCTGCTGGGGGTTCTTGTTGTTGCTGTTGGTCTTAAGGCAGTCCTACAGGAAGCTTCGTGAAGTTAGGTATAGTCCTAGTGCCTGATATTTTGATAGCGGATATTGGGGCATTAAAACAGCAGCGGCTGCTTACGGAAGAAGGCAGCCGCTGCTGTATAAGCATGTCGAACGGCTTGGCTAGGCGAAGGGCGTGCTATTTGTTAAAAGTATATTCCGATCCAGCAAGACTGAACTATGAGAAAAGAACGACCGCTGAAAAGCTACAAGCACACCTTTTGCTTAGCTTTTGTTAGGTGCTTTCATTTTTTAATTCACTTTTTCTACCTCTTTTACAAAATCTTGATGGATATCAAATGATAAATTTAATATTCTTTCTAAATCCTCCAGATTTGTAAATACAGGCTTTTTAGGATAATCTATAAAAAGTGATTCTCCTATGGATAATTCACTAGTTATTGACTCCCAAACACCCCAACTTAGGTTTAAACGATTTCCATTAAGTTTAACGTCCCAAACAAATTGTATAAAGCCATTATAAGGAATAATGTTAAACTGTATTGCAATGCCTTTTATTGGAGTTAGGATTTTGTAAAAGTTTTCATTTGAGGAATACATTGCATTAAAACCTCTACTTTTTATAAAATCATAGATTTCTTCTTTGCAATTTTTGTTCATACTATTCTCAAAATTCCAGAACTCTTTACATATTGATATGTATCGTTCTACAAAGTCAATTTTTTTCAAAGCTGGAATTAGCTTTTCATCAATATCCATTCCTTGTATTTCTTTCTCTGAATTAGATTCGTTTTCAAGTACTGATTGCACCTAACTACCAGGTAGCAGGAGTACGTACTCCCACTACCTGCACTATGTGTGGAGGACTGCCGCTTGTAACGGAAGCTCCATCCTACACTCATAAACTCATCTTCTAATGTACACAATTCGCCCATACCTTTCCTAAAATACAAAAGAAAAAGCGGCTGCCCTCTTTCGAGAACAGCCGCTTTTAAAATATGATAGTCTAATAAGCTTAGACGTCTACACGGGCGTACTTGGCGTTGCGCTCGATGAAGTCGCGGCGAGGACCTACCTCGTCGCCCATCAGCATCGAGAACAGGTGGTCGGCCTCTGCGGCTGACTCGATCGTTACGCGCTTCAGGCTGCGTGTTTCCGGGTCCATGGTTGTGTTCCAGAGTTGCTCCGGGTTCATCTCACCAAGACCTTTGTAACGCTGAACACCTACGCTATCATCCTTGCCCTTGCCCAGATCGGCGATGGCTTCGATGCGGTCCTGCTCACTCCAGCAGTAGCGCTCCTCTTTGCCTTTCTTCACCAGGTATAGCGGTGGCAGGGCAATGTAAATGTATCCTCTCTCGATCAGCTCTCTCATGTAGCGGAAGAAGAAGGTCAGAATCAGCGTACGGATGTGCGATCCGTCCACGTCAGCATCCGTCATGATGATGATGCGGTGGTAGCGAAGCTTGTCCATGTTCAGCGCTTTCTCGCCTTCTGACGTTCCGAAGCTCACGCCCAGTGCCGTGATCATGTTCTTGATCTCTTCGCTCTCATAAATGCGGTGCTCCTGTGCTTTCTCCACGTTCAGGATCTTACCACGAAGCGGCAGAATAGCCTGGAACATACGGTTACGGCCCTGCTTGGCAGATCCACCCGCTGAGTCACCTTCCACCAGGTATATCTCGCAGTTCTCCGGGTTATTGTCAGAGCAGTCGGCCAGTTTACCTGGCAAACTGGTGCTGGAAAGCACGTTCTTGCGCTGCACCATTTCGCGGGCCTTGCGGGCTGCGTTACGGGCCTGCGCGGCCAGAATCACTTTCTGCACGATGATGCGGGCTTCCTTCGGATTCTCTTCCAGAAACTCGTTCAGCATTTCGCCTACAGCAGTATCTACAGCTCCACCCACGTCGGAGTTGCCGAGTTTGGTTTTGGTCTGTCCTTCAAACTGAGGCTCCTGCACTTTCACCGAAATAACGGCAGTCAGGCCTTCGCGGAAGTCATCACCGGCAATCTCGATCTTCACTTTGTCCAGCATACCTGATTTGTCGGCATAGGCCTTCAGGGTACGGGTAAGGGCGCGGCGGAAACCACCTACGTGCGTACCACCCTCAATGGTATTGATGTTGTTTACATACGAGAAGATGTTCTCAGAATACGACGTGTTGTACTGCAGCGCAATTTCTACTGGCACACCGTTTTTCTCGCTTTCGATGTAGATCGGCTCCGGAATCAGGTTCTCACGCGTCTCGTCCAGGTAAGCTACAAACTCCCTCAAACCGCCTTCTGAGTAGAACGATTCAGAAAGAGGCTGTCCGTCTTCGCCAAGTTCACGCAGGTCCGTTAGGTTAATGCGGATGCCCTTGTTCAGGAAAGAGAGTTCGCGCAGACGGCTGGCAATCGTATCGTACTTGTACTCTGTGGTCGTAAAGATCGAATCATCCGGCTTAAACTGCACGGTGGTACCGGTTTTGTCGGTCGTGCCGATCTCGCGCACCGGGTAGGCAGGAGCGCCAATGTTATAATGCTGCTCGAACACCTTGCCGTTGCGGTGCACGGTTACGTGCATGTCGGTCGAGAGTGCGTTCACACAGGATACACCCACGCCGTGCAGACCACCTGAAACCTTGTAGGTGTCTTTGTCAAACTTGCCACCGGCGTGCAGCACGGTCATTACCACCTCCAGGGCCGAGCGGCCTTCTTTCTGGTGGAAGTCGGTTGGTATACCACGGCCGTTGTCCGAAACCGTAACGGAGTTGTCTGTATTGATGGTCACATTGATGGTATCGCAATGACCGGCCAGGGCCTCGTCAATGGAGTTATCTACAACCTCCCATACCAGGTGGTGCAGGCCTTTGATACCAATGTCGCCGATGTACATGGCAGGACGCTTGCGTACGGCCTCGAGCCCTTCCAGTACCTGAATACTATCTGCTGAATAATTGTTATGCAATTGTTTTTCTTCTACTTCACTCATTTGTGTCATTGGGTAGATTGAATAGGTAAAATTACCAAATTATTTCGTTTTAACTATGCTTTCGGGACAGTATTTACACCGATTGCTGCGCACCCGCGGGGTAGTGTGTTACCCGAGCCGAACGTGCCTTCATTTAAACAAAATAAATACACCATTAGTGCCTGTTGTACAAACACTTATACCATAAAAATACAAAAAGACCACCTCTTGTGGAGGCAGTCTTTCTGCTTAGGTCGAATGCAAATTATATTGGCAAAATAGTGCAGGTACTTCTACCCGCTCAAGTTCTACTTCGCCCTTAGGAGCGGCACGAAGGCCGTCCCGGTTTTTTTCATAGCTCAGTCAGGCATTGCATCGTGTTGTAAACGAACATACTGTTCCGGCATTGCGAAGGTTGCTGAAAATTTTCGTTGCCATCCAGGTGTCTTATGTTAAATTTCGGATATGAAAACGATCATTCTCCTCATTATCTCCAACGTATTCATGACCTTCGCCTGGTACGGTCACCTCAAGTTCAAAGACACCGTGCTTTGGAAGGTTATTCTGGTCAGCTGGTTCATCGCCTTCTTCGAGTATTTGTTCCAGGTTCCGGCCAACCGCATCGGCCACGGACAGTTCACAGCCTTTCAGCTCAAAACAATTCAGGAGGTCATCACGCTCGTGGTGTTTGTGGCTTTCTCGGTGCTATACCTGAAAGAGGAGGTCAAGTGGAACTACATTGTCGGGTTCATCTTCATCCTGCTGGCCGTTTTCTTTGTGTTTAAGAAGTGGTAGTTGAATTGTCGATGGTTGAATTGTTATTTGTTTAAAAAGCTTATGGAAAGGTATAGTTTTCTTGGTCCTGAGTTGTTGCAAGAGGCTTTTCTTGATCCCATGCGGCCGGACGAGATCTGCTGGAAGGTAATAATGCCACCTATTTGCAGTTGTTCGAGGGCCTTAATCTGCAGCAGGAAGTGACCCTATACCTGGTGTATCAGTTGGCAGAACGGTTTGCCCTCCCCATGCCTGACGACTACGACTGGACTAAAGACGAAGCTGGTTATAAAGCAGGTATAGCATCCGAACTCGCCAGGTATGACTTGAGTCAGCTGTACTTCTGTTTACAATTGGACTAGAAGCTATACCTTTGCCGCTATACCTGTATCTTTGCAAAAGCTGCGCAGCACAGAAGTAGGCAGCGCTGATTTTAAGAAACCTATACCTATCATGAAAAAGTGGTTGCTATACCTGAGCCTGCCCTTCACCCTGATCGCGTGCCAAGGAGGCGCCAGTGAAGAAGACCGCCAGCAGACCCTGGAAACAGAGGTAATGGACCTGCACGACGAAGCAATGGCCGATATGAGCAAAATCTACCGCTTACGCCGCAACCTCACCAGCCTCCGCGACACCCTGCAGGCGCAGTCATCCGACACGGCCACCATCAGCCTGCTTACGCGCCGTATACAGGAACTGGAACAGGCCGATGAAGCCATGATGGAATGGATGCGCCAGTACAAAGCACCTGATACGCTGGCCTACCAGCAGGCCATGCTATACCTGCAGCAAGAACACGAGAAAATGGCCCGCGTGAAAACACTCATGGACAGCACCATTGCCAACGCCCAAAAAACCTATACCCAGCATGAACAAAAATAACTTCCGCCTATACCTATCCGCTGCCCTGCTTGGCCTTTCGGCAGTTGCCTGGCAGTCCTGCTCCTCTCCTGCCGAACAAGCCGGCGGCCTGCCCTACCTGGGCGAGCGCCAACTGGTGCAGCGCGAAGTGAATGGCCAGCAGGTAACCGACACCGTTTACCACCGAATACCTGACTTCGCTTTCATCAACCAGGATAGCCAGGTAGTGACCAGCCTCACCGTGCAGGACAAGGTATACGTCACCGATTTTTTCTTTACTACCTGCCCCACCATCTGCCCCAAAATGAAGAGCCAGATGCTGCGCATTTACGAGGCGTTTGAAGATGACCCGCGGGTGATGCTCCTCTCCCATACCATCGACCCGAAACACGACACAGTGGCCGTGCTGCGTGACTACGCCGACCGCCTGCAGGTGAACAGCGATAAGTGGCACTTTGTAACCGGCGAGAAAGACAGCATCTACAGCATTGCGCTGCAGTACATGGTGTCGGCGATGGAAGACGAAGAGGAGCCCGGCGGGTTTGTGCACAGCGGTGCCTTTGTGCTCGTGGACCAGAACCGCCATGTTCGCGGCATCTACGACGGAACCGACCCCGCTCAGGTCGACCGGTTGCTTCGCGATATACCGACTCTGCTGCCTAAAAAGAAAAAGAAGGATGCTGGTAAAAACTAAATTTCTGCTTTATGTGGCAGGTATAGCCGCCTTGCTCACACTGACCCGGTGCTTCTACTCAGATAAGCAAAACGAAGGGGAGCAGCTCTATATCCAGTATTGCGCCAACTGCCACATGGACGACGGTAGCGGCCTCCGCAACCTGATTCCGCCCCTGGCTGGCGCCGATTACCTGGAGAACCACCGCGATGACCTGGCCTGCATCATTCAGCACGGGCAAACGGGCAACATTGTCGTGAATGGTAAGAACTACAACCAGGGCATGCCGGGTTTTGAGCACCTAGATGCTGGGCAGATCACCAACATCCTCAATTACGTGCAAACCAACTTTGGCAACAACAATCCGCGCTTCTCTATACAGGAAGTGGAGAAGCAACTCTTTAAATGCCGGCACTTGTTGGAGCATTAAACTAAAAACCAGATTAACAGAAAAGGCGCTGCAGTTATGCTACAGCGCCTTTTTTATACCTTGAGGGTTGCGTAAGATTATCTTCCGAAGTCGTCCTGTACCCGCACAATATCGTCTTCGTTGGATGGATTGGCGGCATCGGTGTGCTGCCAAATCTCGGCCAGCACCCCCCAGCCGTCGAGGCCTACCAGGCGATGGCGCTCTCCCTGGCGCAGCGTAATCAGGTCGCCGGGGTTAAGTACTTTCAGCTCGCCTTCTTCGTCTGTGTCGCTGGTCACAACACCTACGGTTCCTTTCACCACTTTCCAGATCTCGGCGCGGCGGTGGTGGTACTGCCAGCTCAGTCGCTTGTGCGGTGCCACCAGCAATATTTTCGGGCTCAACTTACCCGATATCTTCAGCTGATCGACCGGCATGCTGTCGAAATAGGCATTGGCAAAGTCCTGTGCCTGCGTTTCGTCAATCACAAAAAATCCGCCCCAGGGACGGGTTTGATCTTGGTTGCTGATGTTAAATTGCTGTTGCTTCAGTTGCTGTTCTACTTCTGAGAAAAGGGCTGCTTTATCAGTTGTCTCGGATGTCATGTTCTGTTCGGTCTTTAAGGGTGATAGCATTATACGTGCAGGTATAGGCTAACGGAAGATTCTTGCCTCCTGTTGAGGCGTAGGGCAAATTTAGTAAAATTCTCCAGATACCAAGGTTGCACTGCGAGTAGGGCCTTTTTATGCTAGTATATCTTCCCTTGAGGGTATGGCCGTTTCATTTTGCTTTTTTTGTCATCCTGAAAGGATCTTCTAGGCCAGGAGCAAAAGTATTATCTCCCTGCCACTAAGTTTCTTTACAGAATGACAGTGATTTCTGTGCAAGTTTTCCTGGAATGAAACGGCCCTGCTTCAGAGGCGGTAACTTATACCTGACCTGGCAGATTTGGTTGGTGTTAAACTTCCTTACTCGCTAAACCACCCTGGAAGAAACACTCGAAATTTTATCCAAGACACCCCACTTTAACTCGTGGTTGGGCGTCCGGTAACCGTGGCCGGCATAGGCGTTTTTCGTGACCACAGGTGGTTTGCGAATTTCCCGGCCAGCGATCCAGCCGTAAAATCCTACCGACTTTAGCGCGAAATCCACCCAGCCCTCAATCACACAATCTTTTGAAGCCGGTTTCTGCTCGTGCGGATAACCGTGGGTCCAGTTGTCATTTGGTAGCCTGTCGGTTGATTTTTTCGCGACTTTTACATCTACTTTGGTGCTGGCTACCAAGAAATCAAACGCATCTGAATTACTATTTTCGTAACCCCCACGATCGACCTGGTAGGTATAGCTCCGCGGCTTGAGCCAATGTTCTAAGGCATATTCGCTCATACACCCCAGTACGCCTTTATCAAGGCACTCTTTCTCTGTACGTACGGGCCGTTGCGGACCATGTCTGCCCCACACTGTCGGGCTATTGCGAGGTTTGTGTCAAAATCGAAATCCTGCACGAGCACTGCTGTTCATCAGATTGATTTAAAATCAATACCGATGTCCTGCAAGGTTAGTCGTAAATTGGTCTTATCGATTTCGTTCAATTGGAACAGCGCGTCCGGACAGATAATGGCCTTGGGCTTCAGTTCGATCGCTTTTCTGAGGACCTCTTCGGAGACTGTATCCAATCCATACAGCAGTCCTTCCTGCACGACTTCATACAGCACCGTGTCTCCCACAGGCACCTCGTTTATACCTGTATCCAAAGGTATACCTGACTTTAGAAGCAGTTCCCAAAGCCTATATGCCCGGTATGCCCGATCCTTTTCTGACCGTGTAAAGCGCGTGAATTGCTTTGCACTTTCATCCCGGTTATCGTCTCCGCGCAATACGCTAAAGTTTGATGAACCGAGTTTAAAATACCTGAAACCTGTATCTAGCGCTGGAGTACCATCCTGTGTTTTCATTTTTTCATGCAGCAGGAGCAGGCGTTTTCGGGTAATTTCAGAAATGGTTCTGTAGCCCTGCTGGTAGGCTTTGGTGGCTGGGGCGATCTGCTCGTCAAGCTGCACGCAGACGTACTTCCGGTTGCCGCCATCCTGTTGGTTCATTTCGAGCACGGCCTGCGCAGTGGCTCCCGAACCGGCAAAAAAGTCCAGAAAGATGCCATCCGGATCGTCGGAGAAGCCCAGCAGGTACTTGATCAGACTAGGCGGCTTCGGAAAGTCAAACACCTTCGCCCCAAAGAGACTTTCGAGTTCGGCACTTGCATTTTCGTTTGTACCTACCCCGACTTTAGAATTGATCAGGTTTGGCGGCACCTCTTTATCGTATACCAGTTTTTCGTACGAAGGGCTCAGCTTGCTCGTAGGTATACTGATTTTGGTGCCCTTGCTTATCTCTTTGTCCAGTTTTGGCTGCGACCACTTGAATTTAGCCTTCAGCACAAAAGGCTTCACAAAAAGTCCGTTTTTCACCTCAGTATCGTTCAGCAGCTCGATGGCATAACTTTCGGTTCCGTAGCTGCCTTTCTGTAGCGGGCCGTCCTTCAAACGGGTAGTGACCACATCAGCCGGAAATGTGAGACTGCCTGGTTTATTCATCTGGTTGAGCAGCCCGTTGGAACTCGTGCTGTTTTTCCTGATTCCCTTAAATTTTTCGGAGTTCTTGTTTTTCTGGTAGCAGAGCACATACTCCACTACTTTTTTGCTCTTTCTAGACAGGTTGGCTGGGGTCTCGGATTTTGCCCACGAGAAGAAGTCAATGAAGTTCTCTTCCCCGAACACCTCGTCCATCACCAATTTCAGATTAGCCAGTTCGTTATCATCGATGCTCACGAAAATAATACCGTCTTCCCGGAGCAGGTTGCTGGCGAGGAACAACCTCGGTAGCATCATGCTGAGCCAATTGGAATGGCCGTTTTGCTTTCGGTTAGCCTGAGAATGGCCTGTTTTTTCTGCAAAGTTGTCGGAGTAAATGAAGCTGTCGGAGCCGGTGTTGTACGGTGGGTCGATGTAGATCCCTTTTACCTTTCCATGATAGGCTTTCTGCAGCACTTTCAGCACCTGGAGGTTGTCCCCTTCAATGAACACATGCTGCGTATGCTGCCAGTTAACGGACGCGCCGGGCACAGGTATAAGCGTGTCGGTAACAGGTATGTGGAGTTGTTTGTAGGCATCCGCTTTGCCAGACCAAGAAAGTTGGTATACCTCCGGACCTGTGTGCACCCGGTCACCCAGCAGTTCCATCAAATGCCCCATGTTCAGCTTGTTTTCGGTAAAGGCAGCCGGTATGATCTCCTTCAGCTTTTGAAGCAGTTTTTCCTGATTGTGTAAGGACTCGCTGTTCATGGTCAAAACTTCTGTTAATCTGTATTTTAAATAAACACACGTTGAAGCCCTACGAACTGTACTCTTTTGTAAGCAGAGTAGCGTCCGGGTTGTACTATGCCGTAGGCCCTATACCTTGTTCCGAGGAAAGTAAACTGAAACAGGATTAAGCCGCTATACCTTGGCGAAAGTTGAAGATAACGAATAAAGGAGATAAGGGAGGAAGAAAATTCTAGATTAAAGTGAAATCATAAAAAGCAAGTCCTGTTGCAATATAATATGACTTAAATAAGGAAGCAGAGGTATAATAAGCCGACTTAGTCCTCGATAGCCTCAATCCCCTGCTCCTTCAATCGTGCCAGGTGGTCTTTCATGGCCTGTAGTTGCTCCGGCGCATGTCCCTGCCATTCAGTCACCTCGCCGGTTACCCGTAGTGCATGTTTGGTCCGGTAAGATTTCGTTGGATTGCCGGGGAATTTCTTGTCTGTCAGATTGGGGTCATCTTCTATCGGACCTGCCGGTTCCACGATGTAAATTCTGCTAGCACCTTCGCCCACGGCCAGTTCAGCACCCCAGACAGCAGCATCCAGCGTAGCGGTCAGATAGACAAAGTTCGCCTTCTTGCGCTTACCATAGTTTGAGCTATAGCCAGGCGCAATCAGGTCGCCTTGTTTTAAATCGGCCTTGGTGCCATGATAGAATGGCTGTGAATTCAGATCGTTCGTGGTCTCAATAGGTTTAACCTCGCTGCTATTCTGTTCCATTGCCCTTATTGTGTATGTGCTCAACTGCTTTTTCTTGCTATAACCGATACGTGATTTAGCGGGTACTGGTCCAATTCCAGGTGTCTGCACTGGCAATTGCACCCGGCCAATATTTTTAGATTCGCGTCTATCCCAATGGAACTGTAACCGAACTTCTCGCCGAGCCAGGTATCTTCATGTGCTCCTTCTGCATCGCCAAAAGTATAAATCAGGATGCCCTGCGGATTTAAGTATCGGCAGAGCTTTTCGACTACGGGCTTCTGAAACTCAAGCGACAAATGAAAAATACTGTCCCAAGCGACAATCAGATCAAACTTGTCTTCTGTTTCCCATTCAGTGATATCGGCTTTTTCAAATCTTACTTCCGGATGATTTTGCCTAGCCAAAGCCAGCATGCCTTCCGAAACATCGATACCGGTCAAGTCGAAACCATTATCCAAAAGCCTTTTTACGATGCGCCCACCGGTACCGCATCCTACATCCAAAGCAGTTCTCTTTGCAGTGCAGTATTGTATAGCCCGCTCGATCATAGAGATGCCATAATCAGATCCCATCATATTGGCATTCCATTGCGCAGCAATTTTGTCGTAGCTTTTGGCTAGTTGTGAGGGGTTCATTCCTGTATAAGCCACGGGCATTTTATTTTTATTGTTTTCTGCAGGTTATTAGCCAGAACTTTTGTGAGCGTCTGTTTCCTATATTTTTGGCAGGTTCATCTATCTCTTTCGCTTCAATTAATCCATACCTGCCAAATTCATTTTCCACAGCATCTGAATCGTAAAAGAATAGCTCCACACCGTGCTTCGTTTCAAATCTATCCTTGCTTACTTCTTTTCCATCCCCATACATAGCATCATTTTTTGATACTGCCACAAAAACCATGTATCCATCAGGCCTCAGTTGGTTGTAACAATTTTGAATCAACTTAATCCGCTCTTCTGTACTTAACAGGTGGATCAAAGCGTAACAGAAAATCCCATCGTATACCTCCTGGTCAAACGGCATCGCACTAACAGAACCATGATGTACTTTCACATCATCTCCGTAGTGCTTTTGTACCAGTTCAATGGCCGTTTCTGAAATCTCTATCCCGGTTACCTTGAATCCGGCATCGATGAAGGGCTTTGCATTTCTACCGTAGCCAAAGCCTGGAATCAAGATTTTTTCAAGATGATGTTCTTTAAATAATTTCAGGGTTGCGAGGGCAGCATCCGCAGGCTCAAATCCCCACATCGTGTTTTTATCTTTAAAGCTAGACTGCCATAATATTTCCTGTAATTCAAAATAAGAGGATATTTTTCTTCAAATAGGATTAACGGATTTGTGCAACTGATAGGCGAAGCGGAGTAAAGTGCCTGTGCAGGGTTAGGTAATGTATTTTTTAATTTCCAGTCTTTATATCTTGAAACTTACCGTTCTTCCAAACTAATTTGAACTGTCCATCGAAAGCGGGGGGCATTTCATTTATATAAACCTTTGCAAAGTCGCCAGCATTGTAATAGATCAAAGACATGCCATTTTCAAATTGAAAACCTATTCCAGCAATAACTATAGATTCTTGCCAACCTTCAGTCGTCCCGAAAAGCAATTCGTCATAGTCCAGTATTTTCATATCTCGTAAATGGATGAATGGCTTTTTATCAGTTAAATCAATTTTGAACCAACCAGACTCTTTTTCTTCTTCTTTTATCTTCCATTTATATTCGACAGATTCTCCATCTGGAACCAAGTCAATTTCAAGAACGGTACCATCCGTGAATATTAGTTGTATGGGGCCAGCATCTTCTTCATTTTCTTTTCCGTCCATTAGAAAGTCAAATCTTAATAGCATTTCTAAAATTTTACTTCTGACTTCTTGAAGATTCATTTTTTTATATTTTGCCTGACGGACGGGTGTATGCAGAGCTTGAGGCGTTAGCGAGGGTTGAGGATGGATTGTGTTGGGCTAAGGTTTTCTTTAGTTACTGCTGATAATAGGTTTTAGCTTCTGTTTTTGAATCAGGTTATTAAGTTCGCCAAAAGTTGGTTGATTTATAAAGCTCTCTGTAATTTCTGGTCTGTAGATGCTGAACTTTACTGGCTGCTGTTCTTGATTTACCCAATTATACAATTCTTTAAGGCAACCATTATCGTCTACATAAATTCTATTTTCAAGTTTTTTTATAAATCCTGCTCTCTTACCATTACCTATAATCAAATCACCTGTTTCGGTTTTATAATAAACGTCCTGTAAGTCTCCATAATGATCTTCTATAGCCATCAATTGTAAGCTGTTATAAATTAAGAAAACAACTATAGACATCACTGCAATAGAAATCATTAATATAATTTTGATGCGTTTTCTCATAATCTAACTTTTGCCAATTACCACGAAAGCGTGAACATACCCTTATAGGCACTATGCGCAAAGGTATATGTTACCATACTTCAGCTCTAGGCTAACCATTTATCAACACTTCCACCCTTTATATTTTCCTCAGCTAATATATACCTTACTCCCTCAATAATCCAGGGGACTTGTGCATTTAATTCCTTCTCAGGCACAATGCCTTTCTCGTGAAGAGCAATAGCAGGTATAGCGCAGGAGCAAGTTGCTGCTCAGGTATAAGTGAGACAGAAAATCATTATATTGTCCGATGGAAAAAGGCACGCTTATACCTGCTTTTCAGGGAAAGATCTATACCTGCTTTAAGGTAAAAAAACCAGCATGCCGTCATCCCACATCGTAAATCATATACGGCGTGTTAACCGCTTTCCCAACCCCTACTATGAATATAAAACAAGTCCACCCCGCTCTGCTTCAACAACACCTCAGAATCAGTTTGCTGCTGTGCATACTTTGCTTTTTCAGCTGCCGCGGCAACAGCGACGAACTGCGCTTGAAAAGCAAGAACTTTGAGCAGGAAATAGCCCGGGAGCAGAACCTGGTGTTCACCTTCGATAAAGATTTAGTCGGTGACTCGCTCCTGAACCAGTGGGACACGATTCCATACCTGAACCTCACGCCAAAGGTGGCCGGAAAGTATAAGTGGACAGCGCCGAACGAACTGGTTTTTTCGCCGGACAAGCCTTTTGCCCCGACAACCAACTACAAAGCAGAACTAACCGAAAACCTTCTCCGCCACGCGGCGGAGAAGTATACTATACCTGCCGGGCAGGGGATCACCTTCCATACCCCCTACCTCAGGCTGCAACAGGTCAAAAGCTATTGGGTGGCAAACGAGAACAGCCCGAACCAACTGGAGGCCAGCCTGCAATTGGATTTTAATTACCCGGTGCTTTTCCAGGAATTGCGGGAGCATTTAAAAGTATACGCCGGCACCAAAGAACTGCCCATCGAATTAACCAGCGGCAACCGCGACAACATCACCATTCGCGTAAAGAATGTAGAGGGGCAGCAGGAGAAGGAGATTCCGCTGCGTTTGCATATTTCCCAAGGCCTGAGCGTGGCCGGCAGCACCAACCAAACCGACCAGACCATCGAGCGTGACATTTTGCTGCCCAGTCGCCAGCGCATGATGGTGACAGAAGTAACTACCGCTTTGGAAGAAGGTCAGGAGCGCATTTATATTCTCACCACACAACCTGTTACCAACAGCAACGTTGGCAACTTAATAGAGGTCAGTCCGCGCCGTGAGTATACCGTGGAGCGCCTGCAGAACGGCCTGGTGCTGAAGGGAAATTTCAACCAGAGCAGCACCTATACACTAACCCTCTCCGGCGACCTGGCAGGTATGGAAGGCAAACCGATGGGCCAGCCTTACCGGCACAGCGTTACTTTTGCCGACACACAGCCCGGCATCAGTTTCGCCAACGCCAAAAGCATTTACATCAGCAGCCAGGGTGCCCGCAACATTGCCCTTAACCTGAACCAGGTGCCGCGCATTAAAGTGAGCATCAGCAAGGTATACGAAAACAACATTCTGCACTACCTACGCGAGGGCAAAATGTACGACGGCTACTACGACGAAGCGACGGAAGAATACTACTCCAGTTCCTACTACGATGTGAACGAGAACAACGGCAACACGCTATTTGAGCGCGAGTACAGCACTGAAAGTCTGCGCAAGCAAGGCAGTTCATACCTGCTCAACCTCAACCTGCACGACCTCGATTTCGATAGTCAGTTTAAAGGTTTGTATGTGATCACCGTGGCCAGCACCGACAAAAACTGGCTGAAGGATTCCAAGATCGTGTCGGTTTCGGATATCGGTTTGATCGCCAAACAGGGCAAGGATGAAGTAGTGGTTTTTGCCAACTCTATCCGCGAGGCGACAACGATGGATGGGGTGGAAATTCACTTCATCAGCACGAACAATCAGGTGGTGCACAAAGCCACTACTGACAAAGATGGCGTAGCCCGTCTCAGCAACACCAGCCAGACAACGCCGGATTTTAAGATCGGGATGATCACGGCCCGCAAAGGAGATGACTTTAATTACATGCCTTACAGCCAGACGCAGGTGAATACTTCCCGTTTTGAGGTGGGCGGCAAACGCCTGAACGAACTCAACTACGATGCCTTTATCTACGGCGACCGCGACCTCTACCGCCCCGGCGACACCATCCATGTCAACACCGTGGTGCGTACACCGGATTGGAAAACAGTGGCCGGACTTCCCATCAAAGTAAAACTGCTGCTGCCCAACGGCAAAGAATACCGAAGCACCAAAGGTAAACTCAACAAGCAGGGCGCCAGCGAAACCAGCTTTATACTGAACGGGGCCGCTGTGACGGGTACCTATACCCTAGAAGTGTACTCGGGAAACGACGTGCTGCTCAACGCAAAGAAAATAGGTGTAGAAGAGTTTATGCCCGACCGCCTGAAAGTGACTGCAGCCCTGAACAAGGAAACTTACAACGCAGGCGAGAAACTTATCTTGAACCTAACTGCGCAAAACCTATTCGGTCCGCCGGCTGCCAACCGCAATTACGAAACACAGCTCAGCCTCAAAAAGAAAATTTTCGAAGCCAAACGCTATCCGGATTTTACCTTCGACATTCATACCTCTGGCTCCATCAACATCCAGACCAGCACTCGCCAGGGCCAGACTGATGCGCAGGGCAAAGGACAAGAGGTGTTTGAGTTGGAGAATTTCCAGGATATCGGCTTGCTGGACGGTTCACTCTATACCACGGTTTTTGATGAGACAGGTCGCCCGGTAAACCGCCTCAACAAATTTGACGTGAGCACGCAGCAGGCCTTTTTCGGTATCAAGAACTTCGATGAATACGTGAGCACCCGCCGCGCCATGAACATTCCGCTGATCGCGCTTAACCGTGCAGGTAGTCCCATTAATACCACAGCCCGCGTGCAACTGGTGCGCTATACCTACGAGTCGGTGATTGAGCGTCGCAGCGACGAATACAACTATAAATCGCAGCGCAAAGAGAACGTCATCGTTAGCCAGAACATCGCTATCCCTGCCACCGGAGCCACGTTCAATTTCACGCCTGTTTCTTCCGGTCAATACGAAATACGCGTAATGCGGCCGGGTGCCCACAACTATGTGGCGCAGGAATTCTATGCCTACGGTTGGGGCGATACTGAAAGCACTTCTTTTGCCGTGAACACGGAAGGCGAGGTAGACATTTCGCTGGATAAAGAAAAATACGAAGTAGGTGACGAGGCAAAAGTGCTGTTCAAATCGCCGTTTGCAGGCAAGATATTGGTGACCGTGGAGCAGAACAAAGTGCTCAGCTACTACTACCTCAAAACCGACAAAAAAGCCGCCTCGCTTACCCTGCCGATCAAGGACGAGCACCTGCCAACGGCCTACATCACGGCCATTGCGCTGCGCCAGGTAAAAGACAACCAAATGCCGCTGACCATTGCCCGAGGGTTTAAACCTTTAGCGGTTACAAAGCAAAGTACGCAGCTGGCTGTTGCTATACTTGCTCCTGAAACTTCCCGCTCCAGTAAGGTGCAGCAGGTTAAGGTGAAAACAGCTCCGAACGCAGAAGTTACGCTGGCCGTGGTAGACGAAGGCATCCTGCAGATAAAGGATTACCAGACACCCGACCCGCACGGATTCTTCTATCAGAAACGTGCACTGGAAGTTGCCAGCTATGACCTATACCCCTACCTGTTCCCGGAACTGGGTGCACGCTCCAGCACCGGTGGCGACGGGTATGATCTGGCAAAACGCATCAATCCGCTCACCAACAAACGGGTAAAACTGGTGTCGCTATGGAGCGGGCAGTTAAAAGCAAATGCCAGCGGCGAAGCGACTGTAAACGTACGTATACCTGAATTTTCGGGCGCAGTCCGCATTATGGCCGTGGCGTATAAGGACAATGCTTTCGGTTCTTCTGAAAAGATGATGCGTGTTTCGGATCCGGTGGTGATCAGCACGGCTCTCCCCCGTTTTGTGAGTCCGCGCGATACAATATTGGTACCGGTAACGCTAAGCAACACCACCACTACCAAAGCCACAGCGGCCAGCACCATTTCGGTGACAGGCCCTTTGCGTATAGTAGGCGAAACCAGGAAATCAGCAGGTATAAATCCGAACGCCGAGGCGCAGGTGACTTACAAACTAGTGGCTACACCTGCCATTGGTCAGGCTACGGTGAAAGTAGCGGTCAATGCCCTAAACGAGCAGTTCTCCAGCAACACCGACATCACGGTTCGCCCCATCGCCCAGCTGACTAAGGTAACTGAGGCCGGCAGTGTAAAAGATGGCGCCACGGCCAACATCAAGCTGGCTAACGATTTTATACCTTCGTCTGTGTCGGCTAAGCTCGTGCTGAGTCGTTCGCCGCTGGCGCAGTTCACCGACGACATTACCTTCCTGCTCCGCTACCCGCACGGTTGCCTGGAGCAGACCACTTCCACGGCTTTCCCGCTTTTATACTACACCGACCTGGCCCGTTCGCTGAACCAGGATCAGAAGAGCCGCACCTTCAACCCGAATTACCTGGTGCAGGAGGCCATCACTAAAATTGAGCTGATGCAGCAGTACGATGGCGGCTTTACCTACTGGCCCGGCGCCACCTACACCGACTGGTGGAGCAGCACTTATGCCACGAACTTCTTGCTGGAAGCCAAAAAAGCCGGGTTCCCGGTGACGCAGGAGGTGTTGGACAAAGCCCTGCGCTATCTGCAGCAGAAGGTCAAAGGCAAGGCCATGGAAGAATACCGCTATTACGATGCCAGTCGCCAGGTGCAGAGCAAGTACATCGCGGCCCGCGAAACCACCTACTCTCTGTACGTTCTAGGTATAGCCGGCAAGGTAGATTGGTCAACGATGAACTACTACAAAGCCAAACCCGAATTGCTGTCGATTGATGCAAGGTATATGCTGGCCAGTACTTACGCCCTGAACGGCAGTCGCGAGAGCTTTAACCAGATCCTACCCCGCTCCTTCTCCGGCGAAACTTCGGTGCGTGCCCTTGGGGGCAGTTTCTACTCCCCGATCCGCGACATGGCGATCTCGCTAAACAGTTTACTGGAAGCTGACCCGGATAATCCGCAGGTTGGAACGATGGCACGGCACTTATCGGATGAACTTCGCTCCAAACGCTGGTACAACACCCAGGAACGTGCTTTTGCGCTAATGGCTTTAGGCAAGCTTTCGAGCAGAAACCAGGGCGACCAGACAGCGCAGGTATACCAGAATGGCAAAGTGATCGGCACTTTCTCAGGCAAGGACCTCACGCTAACGAGCAACATCGGCAGCGGCCCGATCAGCATTCGGGGTAAGGGAACAGGCACTTTATACTATTTCTGGGAGTTGGAAGGCATCAGCCAGAGCGGGGATGTGAAGCGCGAAGACAATTACCTGCAAGTGCGCAAAACGTTTTTCGACCGCAACGGCCGGGAGATCACCAACAACACGTTTAAGCAAAACGACCTGGTGGTGGTGCGTGTGGAACTGCAGTCGCTGGATGGCAGAAGTATGCCGAACATCGCCATCACAGACATGCTACCCGCCGGTTTCGAAATCGAAAACCCACGCCTGATGACCGCCCGCGAGTTTGGCTGGATTGAAGCCCAGAAACCCGCCACCCCGGACCACATCGACATCCGTGACGACCGGATCAACCTTTACGCCACTGCTAAACCGGAGCCGCAGTATTTTTTCTATCAGGTGCGCGCGGTATCAAAGGGTACGTTCCAGTTAGGCCCTATTGGGGCTGATGCCATGTATAATGCGGAGTATCATAGTTATTCGGGGGGAGGGGTTGTTACTGTAAAATAGTATTGTCCTAGCAGTGTTGTCATTTCGAACGCAGAGAGAAATCTGAAATATTTTGAGGTCATGAAATGATCCAGATTTCTCTCTGCGTTCGAAATGACAAAGACGGAGGTTAATACTCCTGGACTTCTGTATTAAGTGGTATCCAATGTGGATTGGTGCTATTAATCAAAGCGTCTTTCTTATCCCGACTCCACTTCTTTAGCTCTTTTTCGCGTGTTATGGCGTGTTCAACTGAGCTGAAGCGTTCGTAATACATCAGGAGATGGCAGAAGTACTTTCCAGCAAATGTTGCAGGATTACCTGCATTTTCACAATGCTCTTCCACTCGACGGGCAATATCATTGGTTACGCCAATGTATAAAGTAGTTTTCTTCGGATTGGTTAAAATGTATACAAAGTAATTGTGAAATATCATCAGTAGTAATTCATTTTTCAAACTACAAAAAGTAATCCGAATAAATTCATAACCCAAAATGCCAACACAACAACCAAAGTATAACCCAAGCCAGCGGCTGCTAAAGTATAGCAAGCCCTTGCCCAGGTATACTTTATACTTTGTGCTGACACTTTGCCTTACCTTAGTTATACTCAACTACCTCTACCCGCTTAAAGTAAACATCTCTTACTCCCCCGTTATCACAGCTTCGGATGGGAGCGTGATCAATGCTTTTCTGAGCCGGGATGATAAGTGGCGGATGCAGCTGGAGCCGGACGAAATAAGCCCGGTGCTGAAACAGGCAGTATTGCTGAAGGAGGACAAATACTTCTATTATCACCCGGGCATTAATCCCTTCGCCATCACGCGGGCGCTTGCCAACAATATTTTTCAAAATAAAAAAACTTCCGGGGCATCTACCATTTCCATGCAGGTGGCCCGTCTGCTATACCCGCAGCGGCGCACTTATGCCAACAAGCTTTACGAGATGTTCAGGGCGCTGCAGCTGGAGTGGTATTACAGCAAAGACGAGATTCTGCAGCTATACCTGAACCTGGTGCCTTTTGGTGGGAACATCGAAGGTGTAAAGGCGGCTTCTGTTTTATACTTTCAACAGTCGCCCAGGCAGCTGAGCCTGGCGCAGGCGGTCACGCTGACGGTTATTCCGAACAAACCTTCCTCGCTGCGGATCGGTGAGCAGAACGAGCGAATTGTGGCCTTCCGGAATAAGTGGCTGCGCTATTACCTGGCACAACAGGCATTTCCCGCTGCAGAAATTGAGGACGCTTTGCTGGAGCCTCTGGAAGCGCGCCGGCAGGAAGCGCCGAAAGTAGCGCCGCACTTTGCTTACCGCATGTTCCGCAGGTATAAGAATCAGGCCATCATTAAAACCACGCTGAACCGGCAGGTACAGGAAAAAGTGGAGCAACTGGCCTACAACTACATGCAGCGGCTTCGCCACCTGAACATCCACAACGCGGCGGTACTGGTCATCAACAACCAAACAAGAGCGGTAGAGGCCTACCTGGGTTCTGCCGATTTTAACGATTTTGCGCACCACGGGCAGGTAGATGGCATTCGGGCAGTTCGCTCGCCGGGAAGTACTTTAAAGCCGTTCCTGTATGCCACCGCTTTCGACAAAGGCACGCTTACGCCTAAAACCGTCATCACCGATGTACCCGTGGACTATGCCGGGTATCGTCCGCAAAACTACTTTGGCAACTACAACGGCAACGTCACCATAGAACATGCCCTGGCCACTTCGCTCAACGTGCCCGCCGTGAAGGTGCTCGACCAGCTCGGCGTTTATACTTTTGTGCAGAAGCTGAAGCAGGCAGAATTTTCGCAGATGAAGCAGATGGGCCACCAGCTCGGACTTTCCCTGATTTTAGGAGGATGTGATGTAAAACTGGAAGAGCTAACCTTGCTTTACGCCGCTTTGGTCAACCAGGGAAAGTATAGCCCTGTCAAGTGGCTGCAACAGGATACCACGCAAGCGGAAACGCAGCTGCTTTCGCCAGCATCGGCTTACATGGTGGGCCAGATTCTGACGCAGCTCACCCGCCCCGATCTACCGCACAATGCTCACAACAGCCCGAACCTGCCTAAGATCGCCTGGAAAACCGGCACCTCTTATGGCCGCAAAGATGCCTGGAGCATTGGCTACAACAAAAAGTACACGGTGGGCGTGTGGGTCGGCAATTTCTCCGGCGAGGGCGTACCCGAACTCAACGGCACCGACTCAGCCACTCCCCTGCTTTTCGACATCTTCAACAGCATCGATTATAACTCCTCCGACGGATGGTTTCAGCAACCAAAGGGCATTGGTTTAAGAGCAGTATGCGCCGAAAGCGGCAATCCGGCCAACAGCTTCTGTCAAAACCAGGTGCTCGACACCTTTATACCTGGCATCTCCTACACGCAAAAGTGCAGTCATCTGAAAAGAATTGCTGTCTCCGCTGATAAAAAGTATAGCTATTGCACCAGTTGCCAGCCGGCGACAGGCTTTGTGCAACAGTTATATCCAAATCATGCTCCGGAGCTACTCACGTTTTACGATGCCGAGCGCATACCCTACCAGCAGATTCCGGCACACAACCCAACGTGTAGCCGCATCTTTAAAGAGCACGCTCCGGTTATCACCTCGCCAGCTGCAGGTATGGAGTACCTGCTAGAGCAGGAAGAGCGCCAGCAACTGATGCTGCACAGCAACACGCACAACGAAGTAAATCAGGTATACTGGTATATCAACGATCAATTCCTCAAGGCCACAGGGGTTAACGAGAAGGTATTTTTTGAGCCGCGAAAGGCCGGAAAGTATAAAATCTCCTGCACTGATGACCAGGGCCGGAATACGGACAGCTATATCACAGTGAGGTTCTTGTAGGTATACCGTTCAGGCGTACTCACAAGTAGAGCAGGCGTTCGCCTTTAATGTAAGCTTTGTTGTGGAGGTAAAAATGGGTTGTGATTATGGCTTTTTTGCGGTGTGTCCTATTTTGGTCCTGTAGTGTGTCCCCGATGCGCATAAAAGGAGTTAACAAACGGTAAAACAGAAAGGGGTAAGTCAAGCGAAAAAGCCCGAAAACAACAACGCCAGACCGTTTTTGACGATCTGGCGTTGTGTGAAAGTGATCCCGTTTGGATTCGAACCAAAGACCTACTGCTTAGAAGGCAGTTGCTCTATCCAGCTGAGCTACGAGACCAGCGTCCTTAGGAGAGCGTTAGCTCTACCCTTAAACAAAAAATTTCGGAATTGCTTCCGAAATTTTTTAAGTCGGGGTGGCAGGATTCGAACCTACGACCTCCACATCCCAAATGTGGCGCGATACCGGGCTACGCTACACCCCGAACTATGCTTCCAACTCCGGTCAGCGATTGTGTCGCTGTTAATGTTGAACGCGGTGCAAAAGTAAGCGAAGAATTTAAATTGTCAAAACATTTTCAATTTATTTTTTCCGCTTGCGGAGGAGGGGGGATTCGAACCCCCGGTACCGTTTCCAGTACGGCAGTTTAGCAAACTGCTGGTTTAAGCCACTCACCCACCCCTCCGGGTCTCACCCTGCTGATGAGATTGCAAACATACTACATTAAATTTGCTCACACAATAGCATACCCCAAAATTTTAGCAAACAAACCCGCCTGGCATACCTCTAAACTCCCTTTTCTAAAACTAACTACCTGATTCTATTCAGCTTTCTGATGCCAGAATTTTTTAAAATAATTTAACCTGACTCCCTCTTTGCACTATGCCACACGGCATCTGCTCCGCCACCTATACCTGTATCTGCTTTCCGCGCCACGCAAAAGCCCTGTACATTGGCATTCCTTTCTTATATTTGTCATCGGGCAATTGCCTGATTCTGCTCAACATGACCTGGTACCAAACGCTAACACTGCTCGAAATCCTATTCGGCATCCTCTTCCTGGGCCTGTACATCGGGTATCTGTGGCGGGTGCAGAAGGTATCGGCTTTTTTTGGGCAGCGCCCCCACGGCGTCTGGGTAAAGTTCGTGCTGCGACATGCCTACGTGGTCCTGCTCATCATTGCTATACTCGGTCCCTCCTTTGGGGCCATGAAAAAAGAGATCAAAACCATCGGCAAGGACATCTACATCGCCGTGGACCTTTCGGCCTCTATGGATGCCAACGATGTGCAACCCTCCCGCCTGGAACGGTCCAAACGTGATATCATAAGACTGATCAGCCGCTTCAACTCTGACCGTATAGGCCTGATCGTATTCGATTCGGAAGCTTATCTGCAAAGTCCCCTTACCTACGACCAGCAAGCCCTCACGCTCTATACCCAAACCTTGCGCACGGGTCTGCTGCCGCATGGTGGAACCAGTTTTATACCTGTACTGGAACTTGTGTCGCAAAAATTCGGACAGGCAGCTTCGCCGGAGGCAAGTGAACAAAAGGCCCGCATCCTGGTGCTCATCAGTGACGGGGAAGATTTCGGAGGCCGTACCTCTGACTGGGCTGACAGGCTACGCGAACAAAATATACGGGTATTTGCTCTGGGCATCGGCACCACAGACGGTACGCAGATTCCGGTTGGTGCTTCTTATAAAAAGGATCCGGAGGGCAATCCTGTCGTTACGCGTCTGCACCCCGAGGGACTGGAGCAACTGGCAGATGCGACTGAAGGCGAGTACTTCGAAGTAAACGGCCGTATCAGCGAAGTCAGCCGCCTCATCAACGCCATCAACAACATAGAAGGGGAGCTGCGCGAAAGCAAAACCATTGATGTAACCGCTAACAAATACATTTACCCACTGGCCCTGGCCCTGGTCCTCATCCTGCTTGATCTACTTATCACCGTTAAACTGATCAGGATATGAAGGCATTCGTGGCGGTTATACTGTTTATCGGGTTTCTGTCGGGGGGGCTGCGCTCTATCTCGCTCATGAACGAACACGCAGACCTGGCTGCGGCGGCTTATAAGCGCGGCGATTACATTGAAGCTGTGGCTTCCTACGAATATCTGCTCGAAGACCTCGATGTACAGGATGACCAGGTACGGCTTAACCTGGGGCATGCTTATTTCCGGATAGGTGAGCTACAGAAAGCGCAGCAGCAGTATACCTTGCTGGCCAACCATGCCACCCGCCACATCAAAGCGGTTTCGCTTCTACAGCTGGGTGCTATTTCCGCGCAAAGCAAAAAGTACAAGCAGGCCCTCTCCTACTTTCGCCAAACGCTGATCGTGGAGCCGGGCAATGAAGCGGCAAGGTATAATTTCGAGCTGATCCAGAAACTACTGGAAGAGCGCCCTGAACTGGCCCGGGCAGAAGAAGACGAAGACTTGCCTGCCGATCAGCAAGCAGCCCAAAACCAACCGAAACCGCAGCAACAGAAACCCGAAGAGGAAGAGCAGGTGGAGCAGCCCCGCAAAAACCCCGACAGCGAAGGCGACCAGGAGGCCGAAGTAGACAAACCCGAGCAAGATGACCAGGGGCAGCAGCAAGAGCAGGGAGGAGCGGGTCAGGAGCAGGATGGAAAGGAAAATGGCAAGTCGGCTGAGAAACCAGAGATCAGCGGTCAGGAACCCGGCGAGACGCAAGGCATGAACCCCGAGAGCAACTTCGACCCGAAACGGCCGGAGCGCAGCCGTAGCGCAGAACCGCTTTCTGATGCAGAACTACGGGCACAGACCAGAAATAACCGGCTGCAACAGCACAACATCAACCCCGAAAAGGCCCGCCTGATGCTGGAAGCCATGCGTAGCGCAGAACAACAGTATATCCAGCAGCTACCCAAAAAAGCGACCCGGAAACCTGACCCTACCAAACCGGATTGGTAAGCACTTATTTGGAAATTAAAAACCGATTGGTATATTTTGCGTATTCACTAGCATGATGGATACAGCCTTATCTAAATCGGAACGCACACGCCAGCTCATTATAGCGCAGTCAGCTCCCCTCTTCAACCAGAAGGGCTTTGCCGGCACGTCTATGCAGGACATTATGGCTGCCACCGGGCTGACGAAAGGAGGAATTTATGGTCACTTTGAGAGCAAAGAGGAAATTGCCCTGGCTGCTTTTGAACATGCTTCCGGCATCATCACCCGTATGATCGGAGAGCGAATAGCAAGTAAAGAAAGCGCTTCGGATAAGCTGCAAGCTATTCTGCAGTTTTATAGAACTTACCTTTTTTCGCCTCCTGTGCAAGGTGGTTGCCCTGTTTTGAACACGTCAGTTGAAGCTGATGATACCAATCCCCTGCTGCGGGCCAGTGTTGTCAAAGTGCTTAACCGGCTTCATAAGGCCGTCGCCAATATTGTACTGCAAGGTATAGCGAGTGGTGAGTTCAGACCGGAAGCGGACGCACAGAGGTTTTCTATTCTGTTTGTGAGCATGATTGAAGGCGGCGTGATGGTTTCAAAAGCCTACGGCGATAACAAATACCTCAACGTTGTCATTTCTCAGTTGGAGCACATGCTTGAGTCTGAATTATTAACCTGATTTTTTTTAACCTTAAATAAACCGATCGGTCTTTTTTAAAAGTCAATTTCTATGAAAAAAGAGTATGCCAAAGTATTGGAAAGTAAGGCCCTGATCCGCTTCGAGGACTGCGACCCATTTGGTCACCTGAACAATGGCCGCTACATCGATTACTACCTGAATGCCAGGGAGGATCAGCTGCGCGACAACTATGATCTGGACATTTATGCACTGGGGAAAACGACTGGCAAGGCCTGGGTGGTTGCCTCTAACCAGCTCGCTTACCTGCGTGAAGTGAAGTTTATGGAAACGGTGACGATCAGGACCTGTCTGCGTTGGTATAGCAGCTCTGATCTGATGATGGAAGGCCAGATGGTTGACCCGAAAACAGGTGCGATCATCTCGGTGATCTGGACGCGCTTTACTTACGTCGACATACGCAAAGGTCAGAAAGCAGAGCACAGTGAAGAGCTCACAACCCTGTTTAGCAGCGTGGCAATATTGGGGGAAGGAAAACCTGCAGAGTACTTCGAGGACCGCGTAAAAGAACTGCGAATGGCGCCTGTGCTACAGCCGTAAAACAAGGTATGCCGGCCAGGCAAAAAAGCTCGTCAACAATAATTCGTGACCTCGTCAAAACATAGTTTTGGAATAGGAGTATAAGGAACTCATAGCACAAAATATAACTATGAAAACGGGCAGCTAGTAATAGCTGCCTTTGTTTTTTTAGACTGCTGACGAGCCTGCTTTAAAGCCTGGCATTGGGGGTATGCGCTACCTCCAGCACAAAGCCATTCGGGTCAAGAAAATCGACGGTATAGTAACCTGCGCTGTAGTGCGGCATCTCTAGTGGACCCCGGATAATGTCAGCGTTTTGCAGGTGCAACCACGCTCCCACCGCATCTACCACCTCCGGGCTAATGGCATGGAAACAGATATGCCGCACACCCAGACTTTCATGAAGGGCGATTGGCATTTCTTTGAAATAGATTTCGTGCTGCCCGCTGCTAAAAGAAGTTTGGTTGAGAGCATACCAGCCAATCAAAGGGAATAATTCGCTATAGAACCGCACCGATTCCTCCAGGTTTTTCACCCAGAATTCGATATGGCTGATGCCGGGGCCGTAGTGGTTATTCATCTTTAGAGCTGCTTTGCTCAAGGTATAAGATCTAGCTGTTTTCCAGAATTTCCTTTAGCTTTTTCAAATCCTTGCCATTGGCTTTACGCATCATGGATGCCATAAAAGGAGCGAACGCTTTCGAGATCCCGGACGGCTGACCTGCATTGCGCAGGGTCATGTGTGTGCTGTCAGAATCGATCGCCTCCCAGGTATAGGTGGTTTCAATCGGGAATGGTCCTTCGGCCGTTCGCATCACCATTTTTTGCCCTGGAACATAGCTTACAATTTCGTAGGTATAGGCGAGTCTTCGACCCAGAAAGTGAGCGACGAAAGCGACCTGCGAACCAACTACCAGGGGCTTCGACTTCTTCCATTCCACCGACTTGATATTATCATACCACACCGGCGCATTATCCGGATCTGCAGCATAAGATGACACTTCGAAAAGTGGCTTGTTAATATCTATTTCGGTGAAGATCTCTACCATATAATTCTTACGCCTGCCCGCTTATTTTCGCCTACTGATTAAGCTTTTCTTACAAACTCAGACTTGAGCCCCATAGACCCGAAGCCATCTATTTTACAGTCGATGTTATGATCACCGTCAGTCAGGCGAATGTTCTTTACTTTTGTTCCCGCTTTCACTGGTTTAGGTGCTCCTTTTACCGGCAAATCTTTTATCACCACAACCGTGTCGCCGTCCTGGAGTTGGTTACCGTTTGCATCCACTACTTTCAAGCCTGCTTCTTGTTCCTCTTCAGCCGGATTCCATTCGTTGCCGCATTCCGGACAAGCGTAAAGTTCTTCGCCCATCGCATAGCCGTAAGGTGAACTACATTTAGGGCACTGTTTCAATTCTTCTGACATAATAGTATTTTTTTATTCCTGTTTTGCTTTCGTAAAATTGAGAGGGGAATGCCTGTTCCGTTTCACTGTTTTCACAATGCATTCACACAGCTATACCTCACCTAAAGCGAAGATACAAACATTCCATCACTCCTTGCCTTTTCTTTCTTCCATAAAAGGGCAATCGCCTGAACTGCATTGCGTATACTTGCGCAAATAGAACGCAGCATGTCTACTAAACCAGAAGCACATTACCGGAAATTGGAAAAACTATACCTGAGCGCCAATGTACAGCAGTTGTTTAGTGGCAGCGATATCGGGGTGGCGTATGGCAAGGCCGAGATTACGCTTCCGGTAGATCCAAAATACTTTCATGGGGCTCAGGCTATCCACGGGGCAACCTACTTCAAACTGCTCGATGACGCCGCCTACTTTGCTGTAGCCTCACTCGTAACGGATGTGTTTATCGTGACATCTTCGTTCCAGATCAATTTGCTGCGCCCGGTAAATTCCGGCACCCTGAGAGCCGTGGGCACGGTGCGATCTGTGGGCAAAAGTCTGTTTGTAGCAGAGGCTACCTTGTATAATGAACGCGGTAAGGAAGTAGCTTTCGGGACCGGACAGTTTATGCGGACTGCTCAGCCATGGGAGAACCTGGAACATTATGTATTGGTAACCGATAAGTAGAAACTACATCAACACCTTTTTTGATCGTTGCGGTCACCTCTCTTTCATTCACTCTCGTAGTGGCATCGGATCTCCATTCCCGCACGGTACACATGCCGGAATTCCTCTCTGCATTTCGCACTAATGAACTTTGCAATATAAATTTCATAATATATTCATAGTCTCACTTTGTAAGCTATTCCAATACACTGGATTTTCCATTCACGAGTTATTTATAGCCGTTCACATTAAATATCAGTGCTTTACCACCCTGTTTATAAACAATTTTGCAGTTCAGCAATTGTATACCGTATATATCTCACTTATAAAAAAACTAATAAAATTATGAAAAAATCTATCCAGAAAACCTCAGCCTTTGCAGCAATTGCTGCCATTCTTTTTTCTTTCAACTCCTGTGAGCAGGCTGATGTGGCACCAGATGCGGGATTGGCTGCCCAGGGTGTGGACGAAGCACATCAGACAAACTCTATGAACCTGAATAAAACGTACACGGTGCATCTAATGGAGCTGAACAATTCAGGCGTTAGTGGTACGGCGACAATAGATTTAAACGGAGATGTGATCGATGTGAATTTGGAGGCCTCCGGTCTGACACCTAGCATGGAGCACATGCAGCACATACACGGCTTTATGGACAACAATAAAAATGCGGTTTGTCCTCCTATGTCTGCTGATAAGGACGGCGATGGATTGATCAGCCTGGTGGAAGGTGTACCTTTTTACGGGCCGGTGCTGGTTGCCTTAACTCCTTACCCAACAGCTGACGCAGCTGGTATGGTCAACTTCATGAATGACTATGGTATTTCAAGAGTAGTTAGATCGCTACAGAATAACGTAATTGTGCTGCACGGCATGTATGTAGATGGTGTATATGACGCAACTATACCTGTGGCTTGTGGTCAGATCAAGGTGATGAACAGCGGCAAGGGAAATAAATAACCTACGGTATGTTTAAAACAAAAAGGGGAGCAGCCGGCTGGCTGCTCCCCTTTTTTATGATTGTTGGTCACATTTACTCCTTCGGAGCAGAAGAGACCTGCGGTTCCGTCAGTTCAAAACCATAGTCTTTGCCCTTGAGCAAAGTCGGCACGCCCTGGTCCATCCACTTCGGAGCCGGAGCGCCTTTCAGGTAGTGGTCGAAGAACTGCGACATACGTACCGACAAATCTTTGCGGTTTTTGCGCTGCACCAGGTTGTGGTCTTCGCCATTGTACACGAGCATCCACACCGGTTTCTCCAGACGGCGCAGCGCCATGAAGAATTCGATGCCCTGGTACCACGGCACAGCACCATCCTGGTCGTTGTGCATGATCAGCAAAGGTGTTTTTACGCGGTCGGCAAAGAAGAGCGGTGAGTTCTCGATAAACTGCATCGGCTTTTCCCACAGTGTACCGCCAATGCGGCTCTGCGTGCGTTCGTACTGGAACTGACGGCTCAGGCCTGTACCCCAGCGTATACCGCCATAAGCACTCGTCATGTTCGACACCGGCGCGCCGGCCATCGCAGCCTTAAACATGTTGGTGCGGGTCACCATGTAGGCGATCTGGTAACCGCCCCAACTCTGCCCCTGCAGCGCCATGTTCTTATCATCCACGAAGCCTTGTGCCACGACGCTCTGCACACCCGGTATGATGCAGTCCATGGCGCTCTCGCCCGGATAACCCTCGGTATACACAATATCCGGCACAAACACTAGGTAGTCGTTACTCACGAAGTACGGAATGTTGATGGTAGAAGCGCTTGGTGCAGGTATACGGTGGTTGTGCATGCCATCGGAGGAGCGCTCGTAGAAGTACACCATCATCGGATACTTTCGCTTCGGATCGAAATTCTCCGGCTTATACAGCAGTCCTTCCAAAGGTATACCATCCGTCGATTTCCAACTCACCAGTTCTACATTGCCCCACAGGTATTCGTTCATCTGCGGGTTGGCATCGCTCAGTTTCTCCACATTGGCAAAGCTCAGGTCGGAGGTATAGAGATCGTTGTACTCCCGGAAAGAGCCGCGGCGGAATGTGGTACGATCGCTGTTTTTAGCTTTCTTAAATGAGGTATAGCCGTGCGGGGTCATCACCAGTTTTTCCGGCTGTGCTGTTTTGCTCACATAATCGCGGAAGAAACCGGAGGACTTGTCAGTCAGGGTGAAGGCGCTCAGGTATAGCGTGGCATCGACAGGTATAAATTTCTCTTCGTTGTCGAGTTGTTCGTAGCGCAGACGCAGTTTGTTGGTACGGCCATACTTGTCGGTCAGGTTCTCAGGAGCTTTTTTGCCACTTGGGTCTAGCTTCCAGATGTCGAAGCGGTCGTACACCAGAAGAGCGTTGTCCTTTTCTACCCAGCCAGCCGCTCCGTAAGAACCTGGTAGGGCAGGCACGTCATTGTCCTCTTCATAAAATGGCAAACCGATGCGCTTGGTCAGGTTAATGTTAGCTCCGCCTTTGGTTGTCATGGCGTGCCAGCTGCTGTCGGTTGGCTCGTACCAATATACGTAAGCACCCTGTGGCGACAGGCGCGGCATCCCTCTTGTTTCTTTCAGGATCTGCTTGGCTGTTCCTTTTTTCAGATCGATCAGGTAGGCGTCTTTGCGGGTTGGGGTGTCATACCCGATAGTTACTTTGTACTTCTCATCGCTCACACCAAGTGCTACGTCTGCCTGGCCATAAGCGTCCAGGTATACATCAGGCATTTCGAGGGTGGCAAGCTGCTGCATTTTCTTTCCGCGCAGGTCATACATGGCCAGGAAAGAGCGCTTCTGGTCGCGGTTCAACTGTTTGAGCTGCATCGGCTGGATCAGCGGATCTTTGTAACCCCAAATGTCGAGGTTCACCTTTTCCTCCTCGAGCTTGGTAGTGTCTTTTTCGAAGTGGGTCGGGCGCGGGAAAGTGCCGAAGAACAAACGACGGCCATCTTCTGAGAAGCGCAGATTGCCATGCTCACTCACCATCCAGGCGGCAGGCATTCCTTTGGTTACTGTATCGGCCAGCGTAACCGCTTTGTTGTCTTTCTTGTTCCAGTGGTAGAGGTTAAAATAGCGCAGTTCCGCTCCTACCGTGTCCATGGACGCAACATAGGCCAGCTGCTCGCCTGCTTTGTCGGTGCTGATGCCTGTGTAAGTCACCTTGCCCGTGTCGATCGGCATCACTTTGAGGTCGGCTGTGCTGAAAGCGTAAACTCCGACCGTGTGCAAAGAGTCAAGTTCGTCTTTCACAAAATACAGCATGTTACCTTTTTCAGCGAACACGTAATCCACCACGCGGTTGAAGCGGTGCTCTTGTCCACTTTGCAGGTTACGCACAACCAGCTCTGTGCCTTCTGACTTCTTCTGCTTTAGCTTGGAGGCTGGTTTTGAGGCAGTTGCTTTTAAAGCCTCAGTTTTCGGAGTCTCAGGTATAGCAGGTTCTGTTTTGGCTTCTCCTTTTTTAACTGCTTCCTTTTTCGCCGGAACTGGTTTCTCCAATTGATAAGCTACCCAGTTGTTTCCCTCCTTTGGCAGCTTGTAGGATTTCACGCGTGGCACTTTCACCACACTCATGTTCTCCAGTGCCACGATCGCCAGGGAGTCCTTCGGCAGGTCATCGCCTTTTTTCTTCTTCAGCTTGAGCGCACGTACGGTGTTATATTCCGGCTTGATCTGGAACACGGCATAGCGACTATCGTTAGTAAACTCCGCTTTGGTGCCGCGGGCGAACTCCCGCATGGCCTTGCTGGCGTAGTTTCGGATGTAGAGGGCGCCATCGCCTTCCTGCGGATCGACGTTAAAAAGCACGTACTGGCCGTTGTTAGAGAGCTTGTCTCCGGCCACGCCTTTCCAGCTGTCGTATACGTCGTGGGTGAGTGGTTTTTTGGTGGCTTGCTGTTGTGCCTGCGCCTGACTGAGGCCGGCTCCGAACAACGCCATCAACAATAAGAATTTCTTCATTGTAAAAGGTTTGACTATCGGTTAGCGGTTTTGATTGGTTCTCTAAATGTACAAATTATTTTGCGCTTGCGCGCGTTATAGCTTTAGAGGTTGCTCTATCAAGAAGGTTTAAAGTCGCAAGGTTTCGCAGCAACATTTACATGCTGTGAATCCACTTTCCAAGGATCAACAATTTAACAATGAAGTCATTAAACCATTCATAGGTCATTTACCTAACGATTGTTTGGTTTTCCGCTCGAATCCTGATAATTTCACACTATAAAACTATTAGACACAATCTTATGCAAACGAAAGAAGTTTATATAATCTCGGCTGTGCGTACCCCGATCGGAAGCTTTGGCGGCGCTTTGGCCAGCCTTTCTGCCACAGAACTGGGAGCAGCCGCTATCAAAGGTGCGTTGGAGAGAGCCGGTGTTGATAAGAGCTTAGTACAGGAAGTGATCATGGGCAACGTGCTGTCGGCCAACGTGGGTCAGGCTCCTGCGCGTCAGGCGGCTGTAAAGGCGGGTCTGGGCTATGAAGTAGAGTGTACGACTGTGAACAAGGTATGCGCATCGGGTACAAAGGCGATCATGTTTGCGGCGCAGGCCATCATGCTGGGTCACAAAGACATCATTGTGGCAGGCGGTATGGAGAGCATGTCGAACGTGCCTTTCTATCTGGACAAAGCTCGCTTCGGTGCGAAGCTGGGTCACGGTCAGATGACGGATGGCTTGCTGAAAGATGGTCTATGGGATGTGTACAATGACTTCCACATGGGCAATGCCGCTGAGAACACGGCCCGCGAGATGAAGATCACCCGCGAGATGCAGGACGAGTACGCGATCAGCTCTTACAAGAAATCAGCCGCTGCCGCCGAGGCCGGTATGATGAAGGACGAGATCGTGCCGGTTGAAATTCCGCAACGTGGCAAAGACCCGATCGTAGTGTCAGAAGATGAGGAATATAAGAAAGTGAGCTTTGATAAAATAGCCGGCCTGCGCCCTGTGTTCGACAAGGCTGGTACTGTTACGGCTGCCAATGCCTCTACGCTGAACGACGGAGCCGCTGCGCTGTTGCTGATGAGCAAAGAGAAAGCAGAAGAACTGGGCGTGAAGCCGATCGCCAAGATCCGTGGCTTTGCGGACGCCGAGCAGGATCCGATCTGGTTCACGACGACACCATCACTGGCTATACCTAAGGCGCTGAAAAACGCCGGCGTATCGCCTGAGGAGGTAGATTTCTACGAGATCAACGAGGCCTTCTCGGTAGTATCGATTGCTAACAACCAGAAACTTGGTCTGGAAGGCGGTAATGTGAACGTGTTTGGTGGTGCCGTATCATTGGGTCACCCACTGGGTGCTTCCGGAGCCCGCATCGTGACGACGCTTTGTAACGTGCTCGACAAAAAAGGCGGCAAGATAGGCGTAACCGGTATCTGCAACGGCGGCGGCGGTGCTTCTGCCTTGGTGATCGAGAAAATGTAATCTCCGCTTTGCGGTATATTTTTTGCAGGAAGCCCTACGTTATTCGTAGGGCTTCTTTTTTGTACCTTGCCTGAATATTAAACTGTTTCCCATATTTTTAGTGTTTATCCATTTTAGACTGATATGTCATTAGAAACCGAATTGGCCAACTTCTGGGAGTGGGCCAACATGACGCCCGACACTTATAACAATGAAAGAGGATTGGGTGAGTGGGAAGCCGAGTATCCTGGCTGGGAAGCTTTGTACAAAGCATCCGACGAAGCGCTGGAGCAACTCAACCAAGAATTCAACCACGATCTGGCACAACAGCTGGTGTATGCGCTGGCCATCGACAACGAAGCGGGTGTGGTGCTAAAAATTGTAGAGGAGAAGCTAGCAGACCCGCTCCGTTTTGTACGGAAGGCCATCTTTTCTGATCAACCACAAGCCAAGTGGCAAATGGCCGAATTGCTTGGTCATGTGGAGGTCGAAGGCCGCGAGAAAATGTTGCTACAATTGATTGACGGCGAAGACAAGTATGTGGTCCGTCGTGCTTTGCTGAGCCTGAACAAAGTGAACCGTGCCAAGGCGATGGAACTAGCACAGCAATACGTAAGAGATGCTGACCCGTTTTTGAAGTTAGTAGCAAAAGAAATTACCAAAAAGAAGGTATAGCCTTCTACCCTATCACCAGAAAGATATTAGTACCCATGCCAAAATTGCCATTCATCCTATCCGCTGTTTTGTTGATCAGTTCTGTAGCTTTCGGGCAGGCGCAACGCAAAGTAGTCACCTACCACGACGAGTCCATGACGAGCGTAAAAGAGGTATACTACATGACGCCTGATTCAGCTATTGTGGGCTACTACAACCGCTATTACCCGACTGGTGAGCGGGAGGCGTTTGCCAAATTTGTGGAAGGCAAAAAGGATAGCGTGTTTACCGAGTACTACCAGAACGGACAGCCCCGCATGCAGGTAACCTATGTGCAGGATCAGAAGCAGGGACCTTTTAAAGCGTTTCATCCGGATGGGCGCTTACTGCAGGAAGGCAGCTACGACAAAGACCAGCAGAGCGACGTGTTCAGGACGTTTTACGCCGATGGCAAGGTGCGCAAAGAGACCAATTTTGTGAACGGTTTCCCGGAGGGACTGGTGCGCGAATTTTACCCGAACGGCAAGCTTAAATCGGAGATTACCTACCAGAACAGCCAACAGAACGGTCCGGCTAAAACTTACTTCGAAAACGGCAACCTGGAGACCGAGGCCACTTACCGCAACGGTATGCTGGAGGGTTCTTACAAAACGTATTTCGACAATGGTCAGCTGGAGACAGAAGTGATTAATGTGGCGGGTCAACGCAACGGCACGTTCAAGAGCTATTACCGCAGCGGCAAACTGAGCACCGAGGGAAGTTTCGCATCAGGCAAGATGCACGGACCGTCCAAAGCTTACTTCGAGAACGGCAACCTGCGTAGCATGATCACTTACCGCAACGGGCAGGTACAGGGGCTTTCGCAGGTATACTTCGAAGATGGCAAACTGAAAGAAGAAGGACAATACAGCAACAACGGTGATGACCGCAGGATCACAACCTACTACCCTTCCGGCAACATAAAAGCCGAGGAGCAATACAAAAACAAACTACGCACCGGAAACTGGAAAGCTTACTATGATGCACCCGGCAAAAAAGTAGAGGTAGCTGAAACCTACAACGCCGACAAACTGACGGGCGAGCGCATTGTTTACTATGAAAATGGCCAGGCCAAAGCGAAGTATACCTACGGCAAAGGCGACGGCAAAATCGTGAGCAGCCAGGAATTCTATGAAAGCGGCAAATTAAAGTCTGAGACGAGCTATAAAGATGGTCTGCGCTTCGGTCCTTATAAGCAGTACTTCGAAGACGGCAAAGTAGAAGTAACCGGTCAGCATCGCAACAACAAAGCCACCGGTACCTGGAAATACCACAACCCAGAAGGCAAGGTATACAAGACCCGCCTTTACCGAAATGGTGAGGTTGTGGAAGAGAAACAGAAGTAAGCTTTACGAAAGGTATAGGAAAATCCCCTGCTTGTCGAAGTGGGGGATTTTTTGTTTTCAGCGGTAAAGCAACTATTAAAATTTTTTTATATTTAGCTATACATTCAATTCAACCGCGCGTAGATGAAAAAGCACTTCCTGTTGTCCCTTTTGGTAATCCTTTCATGTCAGGCTTTCGGGCAAGAAGCAATCAGGAAATATGTACAGTCTAACGCTATACCTATTCAATCCATTGAAGCAAACTATGCCGACGACACTGACCTGGAGGAAATAGGGAAAGCGATAGGTGATGCCCGGATTGTGATGCTCGGTGAACAGGACCACGGCGACGGCGCCACCATGCAGGCAAAGTCACGGCTGGTGAAGTACCTACACGAGAAGAAGGGATTTACGGTGCTGGCTTTTGAAGGCGATTACTTTGGCCTGACGGAAGGTTGGGAACATGTGGAGAAAGATAAACCGAACATAAAGCGCCTGCTGCAACAAAATTTGCACGGGGCTTGGCCTTTTTGCCAGCAATGCTCCGATTTATTTTACGACTATATACCTGCTACTCACCAAACAGATAACCCGTTGCAAATAGCTGGCTTTGACAATCAGTTAGTATATAAATATACGATTGACAGTCTGTCTATACGAATTGACAGATACCTGAAGACTCAGAACATACCTTACCTGCAAGATGAAACATATTCCAGTTTTTTTAAACCAACGGTGCATGCCCTGACAAAGCCGCAGTTAAGGAAGCCTTTGATTGGAAACAAGCAGACGCTTATTCGTTTCCATGATACGGCAGAAAAAGTGCTTTCTCAACTTGATAAGGCTGAAAAGACATCTATGGATTACATGTTAATTAAAAACCTAAAAGAGCATGCAAAACAGCTTAGCATAGAGGACTATCATCCTTCAAATGTAATACGAGACAGGCAAATGGCAGATAATCTACGTTGGCTGGCAGACATAAAATACCCCGACGCCAAAATAATCGTTTGGGCAGCCAACGCGCATGTCATGAAGAATGCAAACACAGCATTGAAGTACAAACAGTATGCGCACGATTGGATGGGCACCGTTTTTACAAGTGACAGCCTCCGCAATGCACAAACCTATGTGCTGGGTTTCTCCTCAAAATACGGAGCGTATAAGCGGGTTGGCCAACCTAAAAGTACCCGCGTCCTGAAGCCTTTGAAAAACAGTTTTGAGACTTGGATGGATGATAAGCTTGCATATGCCTTTATCGACTTCAAACGCTTTAGGAAAGAAAATCCCTCTTTTTCTAAACACTTCCCGATGAAAGGGCATGGACAACAACACGATGTAGGAATATGGACCGAAATTTACGATGGTATTTTTTATATCCGAGACATGACACCTTGTGACAATCTAAGCGTCCAATGAATGCATCTATCTTTACTATAACGAATAGTTCGAAACCACTTGAAACTTCGGACCGAAACTAATCACCCATGCTCTTCCGCGAAGCCACAACCTCCGACATCCCCCAACTCCAGCACATCCGCCACTCGGTAAAGGAAAACATCCTCTCTGACCCGACGCTGGTAACCGATGAACTCTGTGCGCTATATCTGACGGAGCGTGGAAAAGGCTGGGTTTGTGAAGTAGAGGGACAGGTAGTGGGCTTTGCTATCGTCGACCTGCAAGACTATAATGTGTGGGCCTTGTTTCTGCTGCCGGAGTCTGAAGGACAAGGTATAGGAAAGCAACTGCACCGCATCATGCTCGACTGGTATTTTCAGCAAACAACAGAAACCATCTGGCTGGGTACAGATTCCGGTACCAGGGCCGAAGCTTTTTACCGAAAGCAAGGCTGGCGCGAAATAGGCATACACAGCCGTTCCGAGATCAAATTTGAGATGCGCTACGACGAGTGGCTGGCTCAGAAAAAGTCCTGAACAGTTCACCTCCTTTTAAGTCTACGTCCCGACTTTTGCCCGGCATCTCCCGTATAGACGAATCATTTTTAACCAACCAAAACCGATTCGCTATGCTGGAAGAGCTATGGTATAAAAACTCAATCATCTACAGTCTCGATCTCGAAACCTTTATGGACCTGAACGGCGACGGGGTGGGCGACTTCGAAGGACTTGCTCGTCGCCTGGATTACCTCAATGCTATGGGCATCGACTGCATCTGGCTCGCCCCTTTCCAGCCCTCTCCCAACAAAGACAACGGCTACGACATCTCCGACTATTACGGGGTGGACCCAAGGCACGGCTCCAGCGGTGAATTTGTGGAGTTCATGCATCAGGCCAAAAAGCGCGGCATCAAAGTGATCATCGACCTGGTTGTGAACCATACTTCTGACCAGCACCCTTGGTTTCAGGATGCCCGCAGCAGCGAAAACGCACCATACCGCGACTGGTATGTCTGGAATAAAAAGAAACCGTCTGACTGGAACGAAGGTATGGTATTTCCCGGCGTACAGGACTCTACCTGGTCCTACGACAAAAAAGCCAAATCCTGGTACTACCACCGCTTTCACCATTTCCAGCCCGATCTGAACTGGGATAATCCGGATGTACGCGCTGAGATAAAACGCATCATTGGTTTTTGGCTGGAGCTGGGCGTAGCTGGCTTCCGTGTGGATGCCGTTCCATTCATGATCGAATCGCCTGAGCCGAACACCAGCAAGCACGAGCTCAACTTCGATTACCTCCGTGAAATCCGCCGCTTTGTACAGTGGCGCCGGGGAGATGCCATCTTGCTGGGCGAGGCCAACGTGCTGCCTGAAGAAAACAAAAAGTATTTCGGCAAAGAAGGGAATGGCATTCACATGATGTTCAATTTTTATGTGAACCAGCATATGTTCTACGCACTGGCTACCACCGAAATTGATCCGCTGATCGAAGCACTTGAGGCCACCCGCACCAACTTCCCGAACGTGCAGTGGGCACACTTTCTGCGCAACCACGACGAACTGGACCTGGGCCGCCTCACCGACGAGCAACGCGAGAAGGTGTTCGCCCGGTTCGCGCCGGATGAAGATATGCTGCTCTACGAGCGGGGTATACGACGACGCCTATCTACCATGCTGGGCAACAGACAGCAAAGCGAGCTGGCCTACAGCCTGATGTTCTCGCTGCCCGGCACCCCCGTGATCCGCTATGGCGACGAAATCGGCATGGGTGACGACCAGAGCCTGAAGGAGCGCGATGCCGTGCGCACCCCCATGCAGTGGACTGACGACCACCAGGCTGGTTTCTCGAAAGCCGACAAGTTAGTACATCCTGTCATCGACAAAGGCCCTTACTCCTATCATCACGTAAACGTCGAGAACCAGCGCCGCGACCCAAACTCGCTTCTGAACTGGATGACTGCCCTAATCCGGCTTCGGCAAGAGTGCACGGAGATTGGCTGGGGTGAATGGCAAATCCTCAAGACAAACAAGCCGACGGTGCTCTGCATGCACTACAGCTGGCAAGGCAGCTCACTGATCATTTTGCACAACTTCGACGAGATGGTCCACGAAGTTGTACTCGACCCGAAACAGGAGAGAAAAGACAACCAGGAAAAAGAGCACAAGCTGATTGACCTGATGGTGAGCTATGAAAGCAAAGCTGATGCGAAAGGCAGGCACTACATCACTTTGGACGCATACGGCTACCGCTGGTTCCGTGCCGGCGACCTGAGTCATTTGCTGAAGAAGAGTTAAGTTTTATGGCGCGAGCATCCTCGCCCGCGCCATACCCCATACCTTACTGCCCCTGCAGGTCGATATCGTCTGTAGGCAGGATCTCCACTCGTACGCCCATTTTCTTCTGGATGATCTTGAAGTGGTGCGCATCCTCTGTCGTAATCAGCGAAATAGCTTCGCCGGAGGCCTCGGCGCGGCCCGTACGACCGATGCGGTGCACGTAGTCTTTCGGAGAGCGGGGCAGTTCGTAATTGATCACATAAGGCAAAAACTTGATGTCTATACCCCGGGAGGCAAGGTCGGTGGCTACCAATACGCGGAGTTTGCCCGCTTTGAACTGACGGAGTGCCTCTGTCCTGCCGCCCTGGCTCCTGTCGCCGTGAAAGGCTGCTGCTTCTATCCCATGCTTCTTGAGCTTGCCCACCACATTGTCGGCCGTCCGGATAGATGAAGCGAACACCAGCACTTGTTGCATGTCGTGTTGCCGGATGAGGTAGCGCAGCAAAGGTCCTTTCTTTTCAGGATCCACTTGATAGGCCACCTGCTTGATCAGTTCCGGCACGGAGGCTTCTTCCTGCACCATCACCCGCACAGGGTCTGACAGTAACCTGGCAATCAGGTCTTCTACATCCTGACTCAGGGTAGCCGAAAACAACAGATTTTGCCGCCTGGCTGGCAACATGGAAAGCAGCTTGTTCATCTCCTCCTGAAAACCCAGATGCAGCATCTTATCGGCCTCGTCCAGCACCAGCGTTTCCACTTCCGAAAGGTGCACCGCCTTCTGCTCGATCAGGTCGAGGAGGCGGCCAGGTGTAGCAACCAGCACATCGGTGCCGCTCAGCTTCATCATTTGGGGATTGATGGAGATGCCACCATACACTGCCAGCGTCTTCACTGGTCTGTCAAGCTCCTTACCGAAAGCCCGGAACACCTCTTCGATCTGCACCGCCAATTCGCGGGTAGGTACGAGCACCAGCGTGCGCACATAGCGGTTGCGGCCGGCTTGCTTCTTCTGGTACATCTCCAAAATAGGCAGCGCGAAACTGGCTGTTTTGCCGGAACCCGTTTGCGCTATACCTAGCAGGTCCTTCCCTTTCAGAATGGCAGGTATAGCCTGCGTCTGTATCGGATAGGGCGCGGTATAGCCCTGGGCTTGGATGGAACGAAGAAGTGGCGCCGAAAGGCCCAGTGCGGAAAATGACATAAATACAGGTATGAGTCGCGGGCAATTGCCCGTATACCTGCAAAGGTACGAATATTATGCTTCGCTGTCTTTGGGAGCGATCACGATCTGAGTGCCATACCTTGCCAGGTGGTCGAGTAAGGTATAGATGAAGAGTGCTACTCCAGACATTTCCATCAACTCCTCCAGGCAGTAGAGGATTCGGTTGTACAGGTGGTCGATCCCATAGCGCTTATACAGATAACCCTCAAAAAACTCCAGCCCCAGGGCACCGGTAACAAACAGTGCACCCGACAACAGAATCAGGTTACGGGTATAGGTAGGTAGCCGGAGCACAAAACGCAAGAAATAGGCTACCACAGCGAGCGTAAGCACACCGTATGGCACCACCCAGGCCCAGTGTAGCATACCTGACAAGTCAGTCGTTAGGCGAGGTCGCACAAAATCCGCCACCCGCTCGTGTACCTGCGTGTTCTCATCTATGGCCATAAACAGAAAGAGGCACCCCAGTACAAACCAATGACGGGTATAGTTTTCCTGAGCAAATCGTTTGTGTTGAATGTAAATCAGAAAAAGGAGCCCACTTGCGGCCAGTAACATTACCGAAGAGAAGAAGGCGGGGATGTTACTCTCTCCGTTGAAGGTAAAGTAATACATCAATATCCGCGTCAATCTGGAGTCGTACTGCAACACACTGTCCAGTACAATCCCGGCAATATCAGCGAGCAGCAGCACGAAAATAATTATGCCGAGCTTCCGAAGCACATTTTCAGGAGAAAGAAGCAAGGGTGTGGTGGTCGGGGAAGTAGAAGTTAGCAGCATAGGTCAGCACGTCAGAACAGGACTCCAAATTTTACAGATTAAGGTATACCTTAAAACGACTTCATCTGTTGTCGTGTCCGGGTTACTGGTCTTCGCAAGAAGCAAACATGCCTGATCATTTTGTTCAGCTATACCTGTGTTCCAACCCTAATCCGTCAAATGCGGCTTCCTAACAAATTAACAAACCATTTTATCCACAGAAATGATGCAGTAGCTTAAATAGTTAACAAGTTATCCACCGAACATACCCCCAGGCTTGATTTTTTATTCCTAAATCTTCAAATTATCTTCGTAATCCAAACCCAAGCATTATGACGCAAGACGGACTAAACGCAGCTATTCGAAACGACTGGACATTAGAGGAGATCAAAGCGATTTACAATAAACCAGTGTTGGAACTGATCGTGGAGGCAGCCAATGTGCACAAGCAGCACCAGGCAACCGGTGAGGTACAGGTATGTACTTTATTGTCAGTGAAAACCGGCGGCTGTCCGGAAGATTGCGCGTATTGTCCGCAGGCTGCCCGTTTCCATACGGATGTGGATGTACACAAACTGTTGAGTCAGGAGCAAGTGCTCACGGCAGCACAGCGTGCCAAAGACGGTGGTTCTACCCGTTTCTGCATGGGTGCGGCCTGGCGCGAGGTGCGCGACAACCGCGACTTCGACAAGGTGCTGGACATGGTAAAGGGCGTGAACGAAATGGGCCTGGAAGTTTGCTGTACCCTGGGTATGGTAAACGAATACCAGGCCGAGAAGCTAAAAGAAGCCGGTCTGTACGCCTACAACCACAACCTCGACACGTCAGAAGAAAATTACTCCAACATCATCACAACCCGCACTTACGACGACCGCCTCGACACGATTGAAAACGTGCGCAAAGCAGGTATATCGGTTTGTTCGGGCGGCATTATCGGTTTGGGCGAAACAGACGAAGATCGCATTGGTATGCTCCATACCTTGTCTACCCTGGTGCAACACCCGGAGTCAGTGCCGGTAAATGCGCTGGTGCCCGTGAAAGGCACGCCGCTGGAAAACCAGCCACTGGTTACGGTATGGGAAATGGTGCGCATGATCGCGACAGCCCGTATCCTGATGCCAAAAACGATGGTACGACTATCGGCTGGACGTGAGCGCATGAGCGTAACCGACCAGGCTCTTTGCTTCCTGGCCGGCGCCAATTCTATCTTCACAGGCGAAAAGCTTTTGACAACTCCAAACCCGGACTTCGACGCAGACAAAGCCATGTTCGAAATGCTGGGTCTTAAGCCACGCAAGTCTTTTAAAGAAGAAGTACAACACGTTTGCTAGTTTTTCTTTGACAAAAGACTATCTGATATAAGACAAAAGACTTTTTTGTAACTTGATTTTTGTCATTCAATCTTTTGTCAGGAATTCCTTTGTTTAATAGTCCATTAAAAAATAAACTACAGCAGAAGCTGGCGGAGCGGGCGGCACACGGGACATTGCGTTCGCTTAAAACTACCGCCGGACTCATTGACTTCTGCTCCAACGACTACCTCGGCCTTGCTCGCAATGAGAAATTGCGGGCGCTCATCCATAAGGAAGAGGAATGCTACAGACATTTGCCTTTGGGAGCAACGGGCTCCCGACTGCTATCCGGCAACCACGGCCTTTTCGAAGAGCTGGAAGGTATAGTCGCGTCTTACCACAAGGGAGAGGCAGCATTGCTTTTCAACTCGGGGTATACGGCCAATGTGGGGCTATTGTCTGCTTTGCCGCAGCGTGGCGACACGGTGTTTTATGACGAGGCCAGCCATGCCTCCATGAAAGACGGGCTGCGGTTGAGCTTTGCCAAAACCTACAGTTTCAGGCACAACAGCGTAGAGGACCTCCGGCAAAAACTGAAGCGCACGACCGGACAGGTATACGTGGTGGTAGAATCGGTTTACTCCATGGATGGCGACAAAGCACCTTTGCAAGAACTGACTCAGGTATGCAACGAGCAGGGGGCCGCTTTGATTGTGGACGAAGCCCATGCCGTAGGCTTGTATGGCGATAAAGGCGAAGGATTAACAGTGGCTCTTGGGCTGGAAAAACAAGTATTTGCGCAGGTCATCACCTATGGAAAAGCCATGGGCGCACATGGAGCAGCTGTGGTCGGTCCACAAGTGCTGCGCGACTTTTTGATCAATTATAGTAGAGCATTTATATACACAACGGGCCTGCCGACGCATGCGCTGGTAGCTCTGAAGTGTGCTTATACCCTGCTGCCCGAACTCGCGCCCGAGCGTGAGCGCGTGCAGCAACTCGCGACCCGACTGTACCAAAAACTGAACAAACTTAGCGGCATACGCTGCACCCCGGAAGACAGTGTGATCCTATCTGTTTTCCCGCAAGAGCCCCGGCAACTCAAGGCGCTGGCGGGTGCGCTGCAACAAGCTGGATTTGATGTGCGCCCCGTGTTGCCCCCAACTGTGCCTGCCGGTACAGAACGGCTCCGCGTGATCGTGCATGCCTATAATAGTGAAGAAGAAATTGACGGCCTCGTGCAGGCCATAGCGAAAGGTACATGAAAAGATATTTTGTAACAGGCATCGGAACGGACGTTGGCAAAACAGTTGCCGCAGCCATACTCACCGAAGCCTTACACGCCGATTACTGGAAACCCGTGCAGTCGGGCGGCCTCGATTTTACGGACACCGACATGGTCAAAAGCCTGGTGTCGAATGAGATTTCTGTGTTTTACCCCGAAGCTTATCGCCTGAAGATGGCCTCGTCTCCGCACAAAGCAGCGGCCGCCGAAGGTATAGAAATAGATGTGCACGGTCTGAAACTCCCCGAAACGCAGAATAACCTGATTGTGGAGGGTGCGGGAGGTTTGATGGTTCCACTGAACAAGCGCTACCTGGTGCTGGACCTAGTGCAGCAGTTGGGTCTGGAAGTGATCCTCGTCTCGAGAAACTACCTGGGCAGCATCAACCATACCTTGCTCACGGCCGAGGTGCTGCGTTACCGCAAAGTGCCGGTGGCAGGCATCATTTTTAACGGGGAAGAGAACCAGACTTCAGAAGACTTCATCATCAAGTATACCGGGCTGCGCCGTCTGCCCTCTATCCGGCAGGAAGCTGACTTTTGCCAAGAGGCTGTAGCTGAGTATGCTAAGAGCTTCACCCCTTACCTGTAAGTTCATATAACAAAGGATACACCTATACCTTGCCTATAGGTTAAACTCTACTAAAACGATTCCAGCTTCCGCTTAAAACCTGACATGGCACCAGGCAATTTCCTTGCTATTTGTGCTATGAAAAGCTATTCTCTATTCCTAAATTTGGTCAGGTGCTATACCTGATTTCGCAAATTTTTTGGACACGGCGCATGCATACAGAAGAACTTTTTGAGGTTTTGAGTCAGATACAGAGCAAAGCGCAGGTACAGCATTTGTCGGCTCAGGCGAATTCAGGCAAGCTGCCAGTCGCGGATTTGCTGCGTCTTTGTTACACGCAGCACAAACCAGCTGTTGCTTTTCGGGCTGCCTGGGTGCTGGAAGAAGTGGCCTATACCTACCCCGAACAGTTCGTGCCTCACCTGCCGGATTTTGTCAGCCGGTTGGCCGCTCAGCATAACCTGAGTTGCCAGCGGCATTTCACCAAAATACTGATGTGTTGCGCCAATCCCAAGGCAAGGCCCATCTACAGAACCGCCTGGAGTGCTATACCTGACCATGAAGCCGTCTTGAAAACCATGTTTGAGTGGTTGATCGATCCGCGCACACCTGTGGCAGTAAGGGTTAACTGCTTGGATGTACTGGCATACATGCAGGACGAGTTTCCGTGGATAAAGGACGAACTGAAAGCCCAGATTGAATTTCTGCTGAAAGACGGCTCCCCCGCCATGCTCAGCCGGGGTAAAAGACTGCTGAAGCGCTTTTTTCCACACAATCGGTAGGCAAATCCCCCGGTGTTTTATACTTTCGCACCAGAGCTATACCTGACTTATGCCCCTTTCCGATAACCTTGCCCGCCGCGACCAGCGGGTCATCTGGCACCCGTACACGCAGATGAAAACCGCCGCACTTCCTATACCTATTGTGCGGGGCGAAGGAGCTTTACTCTATGCAGAGGACGGAAAGACGTACATCGATGCAGTAGCTTCGTGGTGGGTAAACCTGCACGGGCATGCGCACCCCTACATCGCCCAAAAAGTTGCAGAGCAATTACAGACCTTGGAACACGTCATTTTTGCCGGATTCACGCATCCCGCTGCGGTAACTTTTGCCGAACGCTTAATAAAGATCTTACCCCAGGGCCAGAGCCGCATCTTTTACTCCGACAATGGCTCCACCGCTGTAGAGGTCGCGCTAAAAATGGCCATACAATATTGGCAGAATACAGGTATACCGAAGCAAAAAATCATCGCCTTCCGTAACAGCTACCACGGCGACACCTTTGGTGCCATGGCCGTGAGTGCCCGCAGCGCCTTTACAGCCCCCTTTTGGTCATATTTGTTCGAGGTGGAATTCGTTGATGTGCCTATAACTGGGCAGGAAGAAGAAACCGTAAAACAGCTGGAGAATTTTGCCCGAGGTGGCGACGTAGCAGCATTTATTTACGAACCATTGGTACTTGGTACGGCAGGTATGGTGATGTATCAGCCGGAGGTCCTTGACCAGTTGCTCACCATCTGCCAGCAGCACGACATCCTGACTATTGCCGATGAGGTGATGACAGGTTTTAGTCGTACCGGCCGCACTTTTGCCAGCGATTATTTGCAGCATAAACCGGATATGGTTACGCTTTCAAAAGGGCTCACCGGCGGCACCATGGCGCTAGGTGCCACTTCCTGTAACGAAAAGATCTACGAAGCCTTCCTGAGCGATGACAAGCGCAAAACCCTGTTTCACGGGCACAGCTACACCGGCAACCCCGTTGCCTGCGCCGCAGGTCTGGCCAGTATGGATTTGCTGCTACAGGAAGAAACGCAGCAACACATCGACCGCATCAGCAAGCGCCACGCAGCTTTTGCCGAGCAGTTAAGGTCAATGGATAAAGTAGTGGATGTAAGGCAGCGAGGCACCATTCTGGCAGTGGAGTTCGAAGCCGACGGCACTTCCTACTTCAACAAACTGGGCGATACACTTTACAGCTTTGCCCTGGAACAAGGTGTGATTCTGCGTCCGCTCGGCAACATTATCTATGTGATTCCTCCCTACTGCATTACCGATGCACAGCTTGACCAGGTATACCTGACCATCCAAGGTATGCGCGAACTGATCACCGGCGCACGTTACTTTGAGCCGTCATCTCAGACTACTTTGCATGATTAATCCTGTCTGACTTCCATAGTCCCGGTCAACACCTGAGGAAATTTCGTCTGAAACCCTTTACCTTTGCGATTGATTTGGAAGCTGAAAGAGAACATATCGTGATCAGGGGCTGCGGGGCAATCTCTGCATTAGGTATAGATGCGCAATCTGCGGCACAAGCCTATCTTTCCGGCAGGCCTTCTTTTTCTGTTATAAAACACCTGCAGCAGCCAACCCCTGTAGCCACCCTCTCAGAAGCAGGCGAAGAGGCATTACGAAAACTCCAGACAGACAACCCCAGCTATCGTCAACTGGACCGTTCTGTGCTCATGGCCATCTACGCTGCCCGTCAGGCAGCAGATCAGGCGGGTTGGTTGAATGCTTCTTCAGTACCACAGCAAGACCTGGCTGTGAATATCGGCTCCTCCAGAGGGGCTACCGGCTTATTTGAGCAGCATTTTGAGGCTTTTCAGCAAGAGCGACTCTCGGCTTCTGCCTCGCCTACCACTACATTGGGAAACTTGTCCAGCTGGGTAGGCCACGCCGTGAATGCAAGAGGAGCGCAGATCAGCCACTCCATCACTTGCAGTACGGCGCTAATGGCTGTCGCGAACGGGGTTGCCTGGCTGCGGGCAGGTATGGCCAACCGCTTTCTGGCTGGCGGCACCGAAGCACCCCTCACCGATTTCACGATTGCCCAAATGAAAGCGATCGGAATTTACTCTTCCAAGCACGACCAGCCTTTCCCTTGCCAACCCTATGGCACCTCCGGCGAGAATACCTTTGTGCTGGGCGAAGGTGCAGCCGTTCTGGCCCTCGAGAAAGCAACTCCCTCTCAGCTTATCAGGGGCGATGTGGTGATCGAAACAGTTGGTTTCGGTTTTGAGCCAATCAAAAGCAAAACAGGCATATCTGCTGAAGGACTCAATTTTCAACAATCCATGCAGCATGCCTTAACACAGCTCCCCCGACACCAGCAAATGATTGATGCCATCATTACCCATTCACCAGGCACCAGAGCCGGAGATACGGCTGAATTAAATGCAATTAAAGCAATCTTCAAAAATAATCCCCTCGCTATCACCACAAATAAACACCTGCTTGGTCATACATTAGGCGCCTCCGGTGCCCTCAGCTTGCAGTATGCACTGCATCTACTTGATCAACAACAAATTACTCTACCTGATTACCCTTTATCATTCCCAACTTCACCCTTTGCAGACATGCGACGCCTTATGATAAATGCGGCAGGTTTCGGCGGAAATGCTGCCAGCATTATCCTTTGTATAGTTTAGAAATATATTATAAAATTACAATTTATAAACCTGTTTTAATCCAATCCATAGACATCTTCTATATAGTACAATTATTGTACATTTCCACTACATCTTCCTTTAGACCCCATTTCTAAAATTGCATAGTTTCAACGCTATTACGTAGCCTCTGCTTTTTTTATAGTTTACTCTTCTCTTATCCTCCTCTGTGAAATCGAGCATAACACAGGAAACAAACCAAATTTTGCCTACACTAAAATTAAGGTATAGTAATATAGGAACTTATTAATACAATTTACCACTGCCTTACTTTCCGATTCCAGTCCAATTGCACACTAAAGTTTTATAGCACAGGCACGTATAACTCAATACAATCTAAAAGTGCGAATAGGGCATGACCTGCCTGATTCACATTAACTTTTATTGTATTAATTACCTTTTAACTAAATACTTGCCATAACAAACTTTTACCCAGACTATGAAAAAATTTATACAAGTCTCGTTTCTACAGAGTAGCCTGTTGGTTGCTATTTTACTCGTAGTTACGATCGCAAGCGCTTTTGCGCAAACGCCTGGCATGATTGTACAGTCAGCCAGAAACGGTGGGGAGGTTATATTAGATCCAAACGGTGACGACTATATATCGACAACAGCCACCGGATTCTCAGGCACCAATGATATTGGAGAAGGGATCAGTGAAATTCCCTACCGGGCATTGCCTACGCTGGCATCAGAGCCTTTGGGGGATGTTAAAAACGGAACAGCCGGTAGCCACACCGACTTTGCCTCTCCTTCTCCCCTACAGGTGTATTTTGATGGCAGAAACCTCATGTTCAGACTGAGGGTGGGCGGTATCTCATCAGCTGCGCGAGGGTACAGCATTCTCATCGACTCAGACAATACTTTTGCAGGCACTGGCGCAAATCCGGGTTTTGAGTATGAAGTGGTGCTCTTCTCAAACTCTGAGGTGAGGCTCATCGGTCACACTGGCACTTCATCACGAACACTCTTTAGTGGCGCAGTCACTCAGTTCTCGCAACGAGCGCAGGCAGCTTCTGTTGGCGGCGGCGACGCGGATTACTTCTATGATTTCTATGTCCCGATTATCGCTTTTGGCAATGGGATCACTTCCAGCACCCCCCTGCGCATGGTAGCCAGTACCCTCAATCTTGGGCGCAGCGCACTTTCAGATCTAAGCCTAGTAGCTGACGTAGCGGGAGTAGATTTCAGAACCTATAACCAGGAAGCGCTTGCAGCCTGGCGTGATATTATTGGCGTCACGCCTCCTGTAACGCTCAACAACCTGGTAGCAAACGAAATTGCTCAGATTATAACGTTTGCACCGGTTATCAATTTCCCAATAACTACTGCTGCAACCGCCATCTCAGGTACTTCCCGTGAACCGGCCGGTACCATTATTCAGGTGCAGCGAAACGGCACCGCGCTGGGCAATACGGCTGTAACGGCTACTGGAAATTGGACATTCACATTACCTAGTGGCGTGACATTGGCAGAAGGTAACCGCATCACAGCAACAGCCACTGCACCAAACCGCCCGGTTTCAGAGGCTTCCAATGCTGTGATTGTTACTGGCGCTGTATGTGCGACGGCGCCTCCGACAATTACCGGAGCGGATGGTCCTAGAAGAGTACTAAATGGTACTTCAGCACCGAACGCTATTATCCGAATCTATCGAAATGGCATACTATTAGCTAACTCCACTGGCGCAAATTTTGTAACTGCCACTAATACAGGCGCCTGGACATTTACTGTTTGCGCACCTGGAGGCGGTAACGGAAATAATAACTGTATTGGCAATGGCATATTTACAGCAACACAGCAGATAGGCACAGGTTGCCAGTCAAATCCATCAGCTCCATTTGTTAACTTACCTACTACAGCAACCAGCCCAGCTACCACTATCACCTCACCCGTTTGTGTAAGTTCGCCTACCGTCTCCGGAACAGCGGCGCCAGACGCTTTCGTGACCTTGTTCCTCAACGATCGCCCGATATACCTGGTAACAACAGCAGATAATGCTTACACAGCACAAGCAGATGCTGCTGGTAACTGGAGTTTCACAGGCAATTTAGGTTTCACTGCCGGAAACATTTTATTCGCCAGAGCCAGAACGGCAACTACTTATTATGGACAGTCAGCTAATGTAACTGTAACAAGCTGCGAAACAACAGCACCCGTTATCTCCGGAGATTACTGCGGCGTGACGACTACTGTTACCGGCACATCAACAGAGCCTGCCGGCACCGCGATTCAGGTATATGCGGGTGGCACAGCGGTAGGCTCCCCAACTACTGTCAACGATAACGGCTTCTGGTCTGTGACAGGGCTTTCCATACCACAGGGAACAGCCTTCACGGCGCGGGCCACTGCCCCAGGTGGTACGCAAAGCCTGGATTCCGAGCCTGTAACCGCTACGGCACAAACATCGGCAGAAGGCCTGACCATCAACAGCCCTATTGTTGAAGGCGCTGCTACTATCTCAGGTACAGGCCCTAGTGGCACACAACTGACACTCTATATCAACGGCACGCCATTCACACCAATCTCTATACCTGAAAATGGCAGTTGGAGCATCACAGGCTTTTCACGCTCAGAGATATTCCCGGGTGCTGACATAAGCGCTACTGTGACGGCCCCAGGCCAGTGCGAGAGTGAATTTGCAGAGAGCGTGATCGTAGAGTGTCAGCCACTGACTACTACCTTCAATGTTTCTTCCAGCACGCCAGCCACTATCTGTGGAGGCAGCACGCCTGTAGTCGTAAACCTGGCCGCGTCACAGTTGGGCGTCATCTATACCTTACTGGCTGATGGAGAAGTATCCGGCGCTTCTGTAATGGGTACGGGCGACGCAATTACTATCATGTCAGGACCTATTAGCAATACAACAAGCGCTAACAGGGATGTGGTGCTCTCCGTGAGAGCCCGCCGAATCACTGGTGCTACAGGTGAGAACCTGCCTGCAAGCTGTGAAGCCATCCTGAACGAAACGATCACCAGATCTGTGCTGCCCCAGGCGCCAACCGATTATACTGTGGAGCCTCTTACAAGCAATGTTTGCGCAGGCTCTGATGTCATACTGCAGCTTAGCTCCTCTGCATCAGGCTATACCTATCAGTTGCTGAATGAGGCAACTGGAGAGCTGGTTGGAAGCCCGATTGCGGGTACCGGATCAGCGATCAACCTGTCAACAGGTCCGGTTAACTTCAATGCAACCTACAGTGTTGTCATTACGAACAATGACAATCAGTGTGTGCTGACGGATGCAGGGCGTTACACGGCTAACATCTCCGGGCCAGCCATCGACAGACCGGTGTTTGCCACCAATGCCAGGGTATGTATCGGAGGTCCGGCAGTAATCAATGTGTCTACCCAAGCTAATGCCACCTATCTGTATGATGTATTTCAGGTTGCCCCCGGTGGTTCTGAAGAACGAATAGCAAATGACTTGCAGGGCACAGGCAATATAATCTCTGTAACTTCAGCAGCATTGGATATACCTGGAACCTACACCTTTTACGTGGAAGTGTCGAGCCCTTTCTGCCCGGCCCGTAGAGTATTGCAAACCGCAACCGTAGAGGTAACGAACAACCCAGGTATAGCCAACGCCGGCGAGGACGCAACAGTCTGCGGCAGTGAAGCCGTCCTTGCCGCTCAATCAGCCGCACCGGGTGTGGGTACCTGGTCTACTGTGACCAAACCTGTGGGAAGTGCTGATCCGACTTTTGCCAACGTAAACGACCCGAACTCCACTGTCAGCGGCCTGGTATCTGGTCCATATGAGTTCCGCTGGTCGGTAGTAACCTCCTGTGGTGGCGCCCCAACTCCGCCAGTGGTAGATATTGTCAGAATCACGGTGAACTGTGAAGCTTCTTACGTGGTGTTGCCTCCTAAATACCGGGATGAGTATCTCCCAGGCGACACCCTGGCTTACACAGTGGACACAGATGGCGGCATTGAGGCTGCTACCCTGCTGAGCGGCACGCCTCCTCCTGGCTTTGTGTTCTCTCCTACCACCGGTAACATCACAGTGGGCAATCCAGATTTACTTGTAACGGGCATTTATGAGCTCAACGTCAGACTGGTTGATAGCTTGGGCGATGTTACAGACTTGGTAGTGACAATTTTGATCAATGAAAACTCCCCCATCATCATCCCGCTCCCTGTAGAGTTGGTATACTTCACGGCTACTGTCCGCAACAACCAGGCGCACCTCGAGTGGTTGACGGCTTCGGAATTGGACAACGACCGCTTTGAGATAGAGCGCAGCCTCGATGCGAGAAGCTTTGAAAAAGTGGGCACGGTGAAAGGCAAAGGCACGACCAGTCTGGAGACCAAGTACCAGTTCACTGATCGCACACCGGTGCAGGGCACGGTGTACTACCGCCTCAAGCAGGTGGATACGGATGGGCAGTTTGCCTACAGCAATGTGATTGCGGTAAATGCCAAAGGACTGGCGCGCGAGCTGGCCACGCAAGCTTATCCGAATCCGTTCCAAGACGTGATCAAGGTAACACTCACAGTACCGGAGGCACAGGTCGCCGCCATGACCATCTACGACATCAATGGTCGCCGCGTCATAGTCAAAGACCTGGATCTGGATGCAGGGGTGAACGTGCTGGAGCTTCAGCTAGGCCAATTACAGACGGGCATGTATATCCTGAAAGTGGTGGGCGAAGGTATGGAGTCTACTACCCGTATCATGAAGAATTAAGAACCAGGTATAACATCCACAGAAAAGGCAGCCGCAAATGGCTGCCTTTTCTTTTTTGACTGCTTATGACACATCTGCCCTGAATTCATTAAATTTGCAGCCGGATTTTGCTCATCTTATACCTTGCAAAAGGATATACCTGACCAGCTCCCGACTATACCTTTATTTCAGACTGATTAGATGAAAGTTTTAAAGTTCGGCGGCACCTCTGTAGGGTCGGCTGAAAGAATGAAAATGGTGGCGGACCTCATCAACGATGGGTCGCCTAAAATAGTGGTGCTCTCGGCCATGTCGGGTACCACAAACCAGCTGGTACAGATAGCGGAAACGCTCTACCAAAATGCCAACCAGGAAGCCAATGCGCTCATTGATGCGCTACACGATAAATATAAACAGGTAGTAGAAGATCTCTACCAGACCGACGAAAAGAAAAAGCAGGCGCTCGAACTGATCTCCCTACATTTTGATCACATCCGTTCTTTCACACTCGACCTCTTTACCATTTACGAAGAGCGAGCGGTGCTGGCACAGGGCGAATTGCTATCAACGGCTTTGTTTCAGTTCTTCCTCGAAGAACAAGGTATAGCATCGGTGCTTTTGCCTGCCCTCAACTTCATGAAGATCGATGAGAACGAGGAGCCGGACACCGCCTATATCAGCAAGAACCTGAAACTGGAACTAGAGAAGTACCCAGACACCACCTTGTTTGTCACACAGGGATACATTTGCCGCAATGCTTTTGGCGAGGTGGACAACCTGAAGCGAGGCGGATCGGATTACTCTGCTTCCCTAATCGGTGCGGCAGCCGATGCCTCCGAAATCCAGATCTGGACTGATATTGACGGGATGCACAACAACGACCCGCGTGTTGTCAAAGACACCTTCCCGATCGCAGAACTGTCGTTTGACGAGGCGGCGGAGCTTGCTTATTTTGGGGCCAAGATCCTGCACCCCTCCAGCGTACAGCCAGCCAAGCAGAAGAACATTCCGGTGCGGTTGCTCAACACCATGCAGCCTCAGGCGCACGGCACCACCATTTCAGCTCGGACCGGAAAAGGCGGCATCAAGGCGGTGGCAGCCAAAGACGGCATCACGGCGATCAAGATCAAGTCAGGGCGCATGCTGCTGGCCTATGGTTTCCTGCGCAGCGTGTTCGAGGTATTCGAAAGGTATAAGACTCCGATCGACATGATCACGACTTCAGAGGTGGCTGTGTCGCTGACTATTGATAACCCGAAGTTTTTGACCGAAATTACCCGCGAATTGCAGGAGTACGGCCAGGTAGAAGTTGACCAGAACCAGAGCATCATCTGTGTGGTGGGTGATTTTATTGCCGAACGCAGCGGCTCGGGACTGAAGATTTTTGAGGCGCTCAAAGACATACCGCTTCGCATGATCTCCTATGGCGGAAGCAAGAACAACATCAGTTTATTGATCAACACAACCGATAAAGAAAGATCCCTGATCCTGTTGAATGAGGGCATCTTTGAAAGGAACCAGAAAAATGCTTAATCTCTCTGTGCAGGAGTTGCAACAGCACGCTACTCCCTTTTATGTATACGACCTCAACCTGTTGCGCCAAACCCTGCAGCAGGTCAGCCAGGAGGCCGCCAGGTATAACTTTCAGGTACACTATGCCCTGAAGGCCAACACAAACGGCCCGATCCTGGATGAAATGCGCGCTGCGGGCTTCGGAGCTGACTGCGTGAGCGGTAACGAGGTGAAGTGCGCCATCGAAAGTGGCTTCCCGGCGCACCATGTCGTATTTGCAGGCGTGGGCAAGTCGGATGCTGAGATCAACTATGCGCTGGATCAGGACATTTTCTGCTTTAACTGCGAGTCGAGCCACGAACTGATCGTGCTGAACGAACTTGCGGAAGCCAAAGGCAAAACGGCCCGCATCGCGCTACGCATCAACCCGAACGTGAATGCCAATACGCACAAGTACATCACAACTGGGCTCGAAGAAAACAAGTTTGGTATCAATGCCTGGGAACTACCCGACGTGCTGGCGCTCCTCAAAACGCTGCCTAACCTGTCGCTGATCGGGCTGCATTTTCACATCGGTTCGCAGATCACAGATTTGTCGGCATTCCGCAATCTGTGCACGCGCGTGAACGAGTTTCAAGAGTGGTTTGAATCGCAGCAAGTACAGTTGGAGCACATCAACGTGGGTGGTGGACTTGGGGTGGATTACTACAACCCGGACGAGCAGCCTATACCTGATTTTGAGGCATACTTTTCTTTGTTCAACCAGTTTCTGGAACTGCGCCCCAACCAGCAGGTACATTTTGAACTGGGACGCGCCCTGGTTGCCCAGAGCGGTACGCTTATCTCGAAGGTGCTTTATATTAAAAAAGGCGTGTCGACTAACTTTGCCATCCTGGATGCCGGCATGACCGAGCTGATCCGCCCGGCGCTGTACCAGTCGTATCACAAAATAGAAAACCTGACCAGCAAGGGCGCCGAAGAGCGCTACGATGTGGTGGGCCCCATCTGCGAGTCGTCCGATTGCTTTGGGAAAGCGGTAGTGCTGCCTGAAACAAACCGCGGTGACCTGATTGCGATCCGCACGGCAGGCGCTTATGGTGAGGTGATGTCTTCTTCGTACAATTTGAGAGAGAAGGCCGCTGCCGTATACCTTGGGTAGCCCTTGAATTTCCCCATTTACAAAATGAAAGCCCCGCTTCCAATTTAAGGAGGCGGGGCTTTCTCACTCTTAACCCAAAACCATCACAATCTGGTATTTTACATGGCCAGCGAAACCACAAAATCTGGCTCTGCATGTTTTATAAGCGGATGCTTGTTGAAAAAGTTTGCCATTTCAAGGGCATTGCCCTGTGAGTTCTTGTTGGCGCGTAACACAAAAGTATCTTCGCTCAGGGCGTTCACCACCTCAGTTCCGGTGGCCCCGCTCAGGCGTTTTAGCACCTGTTCAGCTGGTTGCTTGCCTTCTTCTACAATCACTATGAATTCGTTCGATACACCTAGCAGCTGTCCGCCTGCCGATTCAAAATAAGGGGCGGCGTAGTCCACAGCCGGGTCTTTTGAAATTTCAGAAAGCGCCACTTCTACCTGCCGGCAGTTGAGGCCCGCAGCCAGTTTGGCCGGATACAGCCGGGCGGAGTTTGTCTGGATCGGCTGTCCGAGTTCCTCTATAAACCCATGACGTGCCGCTGCGGCCGTGGCCTGCTCATGACTCAGTTCGTCGCTGAACGACAGAAGAATCATGCCACTGTAAACCGTGCCCAGCGATTTTTCTGCACCATTATAATAATAGGTATGCGCAGTGCAGGGTATACTACCGGCAGCCTGCAGCGGATTTAGCAGACCGGGGTCAAAACGCACGTTCCGGATAGGCGATACGTTGTCGTTCCTACAGGATGAAAATATAATTATCAGAAGTAGAGAGCTGAGCCAGGGTATATAGATTTTCATTGCTTTCAGGTATTTTGAATCGTCCATAAATATTCATTGTACGATAGACAAACCACAAACAGATGAAAATGACTGCGCTATTTATATAAATGTTTTATAATACTAATATAAAGGCTCCAACCCAATTAATTGCATGATACATATACAATTAATATACAATTTTAAATTACAATTATTAAATAAAACAAATTGAATTATTCTTATACAACCGACGCACCTGAATAAGTTTTCCAAATTAGCTCGCTTGGCTGAGCATAAGTTAAACTTATAAGCTTCCTATAGGTATAGCCTCTGTTTGACTAAACACTTCTGGTATTATATCAAGCGGTACACTTGCCGGTATGGACGCTACGAAAATACCTCGTTGGTTCAGCAGGGCCTGATGTTGCCTTAGTTGCTGTGGCGTCAGTGACAGGATGACCTGACTTTGGTCTGGCGTTTGGTGCTGGATGGCAGGCTGCAACAGTTCCAGAAGCTCCGCAATACGTTCTTCCGTGCCTTGTAGCAAAACGGTGAGCTGCCCATCTCCGGATGTGGCAGTCATCTGGCTGGTGCAAAGCTTGGGGTAGGTATAGCGGTATCCGCGCACAGCCGCTGCAACATCTGCCCATACAGCCGATCCTGTTGGGTGACTGCCGGCACCACGCCCTTTCAGGAACTGTTTCCCGGCGAACTGCCCCTCTATCTCCAGTCCATTAAATTCCGCTCCCACCTCATACAAAGCATCACCCTCAGGTATAAACGTTGGCAGCAACTGTAGTGCAACCTCTCCGTCTGCGGCAGCTTTTAAAGACCCGACCAGCTTGATCCGGCAACCTAATGCATCGGCCAGTTCAACGGCTTCGGAGGTAATATGGTGGATACCAAAGTGCAGCACCTCATCCGGGTGCACCAGCAAACCATAGGCATGCGCCGCCATAATGCAAAGTTTGTGCAGCGCATCCGTTCCCTCCACGTCCAGCGACGGGTCGGCCTCTGCAAATCCCAGTTCCTGCGCCTGCGCCAGGGCAGACTGAAAATCACCGTGCTCTGCGTGCAGCTTACTTAATATATAATTAGAAGATCCATTCAGAATCCCGCGCACTTCCACCAGCGGCTCCGAGCCATAGTAGGCCTCAAGTGTGCGCAGCACAGGTATACTGCCGCACACGGAGGCTTCATACAACAACACACCTCCGTGCCGCTGCTGCAGCTGGATCAGTTCCGGCAGGTTTTCGGCAACCACTTTTTTGTTGGCCGACACCACGGTTTTGCCCTGCTGCAGGGCTTGCCGGATTATAACAAGCGCCTCTTTGGGATCGCTGATCAACTCTGCAATGATATCGAGGCTTGGATCCTGCAGTACCTCCTGCACATCATAGGTGAAGGCGGAGGCTGGCAGGGAGCGTGGTTTTTCTTTGTCCCTGACACAGATACTGCCGATTTCCCAGCCACGGTGCCGGTTCGCTTCCACCACATCATACAATCCCTGCCCAACGCAGCCAAAGCCGATCAGTCCGATGCGTTTTTTAAACTTCTGTATTTTCATAGTGAATGTGCTTTACTGTTTCTGTTTCATAAAATTCCCGGATGGCCTGCGTGAGCTGTGCCGTTTCCACCAAAAAACCGTCGTGCCCGTAGCCGGAGTGGAGGAGTGCGAAGCGGGAGCCCGGCACTAGCCGGTTTAGTTGCGCCTGCTCTTCTATCGGAAAGAGCAGGTCAGTGTCCACCCCGACAAAAAGCGCTTTGGCCTGAAGTCGACCCAAGGCCTTCTCGACTCCTCCCCTGTCGCGGCCAATGTTATGCGAGTCCATGGCTTTGGAGAGGAGCCAGTAGGTATAGGCATTGAAGCGACTGGCCAGTTTTTCACCTTGATATACCTGGTAAGAGGCCGCCCTGAAATCGTCGGTGATGCTGTTGCCCGGCTCCTGCTGACTCTCTTCGTAGCAGGTATAGTGCCTGTAAGAAAGCATGGCGATGGCACGGGCCGTTTTGAGTCCCGCTATACCTGCTTCCCGTGTATTGGTCGCCCAGGTTGGGTCCTGCCGGATGGCCATGCGCTGGCTTTCATTGAAGGCGATGCCCCAGGCCGAATGCCGCGCATTGGAGGCTACCTGGATCAGATTTTGGAAAACCTCCGGCTGTAAAATGGCCCACTCCAGTGCCTGCTGCCCGCCCAGCGAGCCGCCTAGCAAGGTATGCACCTGTGCTATACCTAAGTCCTGCCGCAGCAGATCGAAGGCCCGCACAATGTCGCGGTTGGTCAGTTGCGGGAAGCTGTGGTAGTAGGGTTGCAGCGTTTCCGGATTAACTGCAAGTGGTCCCGTGGATCCATAGGAGCCACCCAAGGTGTTCGCACAAACCACAAACCAGTCCACCGGGTCGTATAGTTTTCCCTCGCCAAATAATTCGCCCCACCAGTCAGTGAAGTCCGAGCTGCCCGTGAGGGCGTGGCATACCCACACCACATTGCTTTTTTCTCTGTTGAGTTGTCCATAGGTTGTATAGGCCAGTTGGAAGCCGGGAAGCGAGGCTCCCGACTCCAACTGAAACTGTTTCTGGTAATGAAAATTTAATTGTTCAGGCATTATGCTTCGTTCAAAACGGCTTGGTTGTTCTGCTGACCTACCTTAGCGAAAGCCTGTTCCAAGTCAGCGATTATATCATCAAGGTGCTCTATACCTGCGGACAGGCGCAGTAGCGTTGGCGTTACACCCGCACTCTGCTGCTCCTGCTCCGAAAGTTGCTGGTGGGTAGTAGAGGCCGGGTGTATGATCAGGGTTTTGGCATCGCCCAGGTTGGCCAGGTGACTGATCAGTTGCAGGCTGTTCACAAAAACTTCCGTCTGCTTTTTGTCCCCTTTCAGGTTAAAGGAGAGCACGCCGCCATACCCTCTTTTCAGGTACTTCTTGGCCAGGCCGTGGTACTTGCTGGAAGGCAGTCCCGGGTAGTTCACGCTTTCTACCTGCTCGTGCTGCTCCAGCCACTCGGCCAGCGCCTGCGCATTCTGCACGGTGCGGTCCACCCGCAGTGAGAGTGTCTCCAGACCTTGCAGCAGCAGGAAAGAGTTGAAAGGACTAAGCGCCGGACCAAAATCTCGCAAGCCCTCTACTCGTGCCCTGGTGGCAAAGGCGATGTTGCCAAATGGCCCGTCAGCGCCGAATACCTCCCAGAAGTTGAGTCCATGATAGCCTTCTGACGGCTCCGAGAACTGCGGAAATTTGCCGTTGCCCCAGTTAAAGTTGCCGCCGTCCACGATCACGCCGCCAATGCTGGTGCCATGCCCGCCGATCCACTTGGTTGCCGACTCTACTACCACGTTAGCACCGTGCTCAATTGGTCTGAACAGGTAGCCACCTGCCCCAAAAGTATTATCCACTACCAGCGGAATATTGTTTGCTTTGGCCACTGCAGCGATGGCCTCAAAGTCAGGAATGTTGAAGCGAGGGTTGCCGATCGTTTCCACGTAGATCGCTTTCGTGTTTTCGTTGATCAATTGCGCAAAGCTTTCCGGTTCGTCGCTTTCGGCAAAGCGCACCTCTATACCTAACCGCTTAAAGGATACCTTGAATTGGTTGTAAGTACCGCCGTAAAGGAAGCTGGAGGATACGAAATTGTCGCCGGCCTGCAGGATGTTGTTTAGCGCAATGAATTGCGCTGCTTGTCCCGAGGCCACGGCCACTGCCGCCACACCGCCTTCCAAAGCGGCAATGCGCTTCTCAAACACATCGGTGGTCGGGTTCATGATGCGGGTATAGATGTTACCGAACTCCTTCAGCGCAAACAGATTGGCTCCGTGCTCGGCGTCTTTGAAAACGTAGGAAGAAGTCTGGTAAATGGGCACAGCGCGGGAACGGGTGGTTGGGTCGATTTCCTGGCCGGCGTGTAATTGAAGCGTTTCGAAATGAAGTGTATTAGGCATAGTCGTGCTGTTTAAAATTTTGAAAAATATAGAATAGATTAGCTTGTTTTAAGACAAGAAGAATGAAATGGCTACAGTCGGACGCTCACAGGATCTACCTGAGGCACGACGGCATTGCAGCAAAAAGTTTGGGGGTTGGTCGCGCTAGCAACAGCAGCAGCAACACATGCACATTCGGCTACAGCAGGTAGTAGCACAGGTATAGGCATGCGAAAGAACCGGGCTTTGAGCTGCCAGTGTAAAAAATAAAAGAAGTTGTGTTGGCTTGGTTCCCTTTTCCATAACGTTATCAATTTATATACATCCGGACTTCCGGAATCAGGAATTAGCACCTTGCTCGGGGCTGGTTGCTAGCGCTTCACAGAGCCTGTCTCTCCGCGCTTCTTTATAAATCGATACCCACAAGGGATATCAGACTTGATGATGCAAAGCTAGAGCAGCATTTTAAATAATCCAAATAATTATTTAAAATAATTGCAAGTTCCTCTAATAAATCAATTTCACACATCTGCCTATCAGCAACTTACATACTGTATAATACAAACCATTTATACCTGTTGATTTACTATCTTTGAATAAGTATAATTGCTTTCTCATAACAATACGAAGCTATACCTGTTGTGCAGGTATAAAATACCTGACAAACCCTGATGAAGATACTCCTGACCGGCGCAAACGGCTACATTGGCAAACGACTCCTGCCTGTGCTGATAGAGGCACAACACGAGGTCGTTTGCCTTGTCCGGGACCCGCGTCGCTTCGAGTTGCCTGAGAGTCTGCAGGATAAAGTACAGGTGGTAAAAGGAGATCTGCTCAAGCCGGAAAGTTTGCAGGATTTACCCCGTAACATAGACGCCGCCTACTACCTGGTGCACTCCATGGGCTCCGGCTCCGCAGACTTTGGGGAGGCCGAGAAAGCTTCTGCTTTGAACTTCGTCAACTACCTTGATACAACTAGTGCCAAGCAGGTGATCTACCTCAGCGGCATTGCCAACGACGCGCATTTGTCGAAGCACCTGACCTCACGCCGGCAGGTGGAGGACGTGCTCGCCCAGGGCAAAGCGAGGCTAACAGTACTCCGCGCCGCGATTATCATCGGTTCGGGCAGCGCTTCTTTCGAGATCATCCGTGACCTGGTGGAGAAGCTTCCGGTAATGGTAACACCCCGCTGGCTCAACTCCCGCTGTCAGCCCATTGCCATACGCGATGTCATGTTTTACCTGATTGAGGTGCTCGGCCGCACCGACTGTTATGACAGGCGTTTCGAGATTGGCGGGCCTGATGTGCTCACCTACAAGCAAATGCTGTTGCAACTGGCTAAAGTCCGAAACCTGAAACGACGCATCTATACCTTGCCAGTGCTCACACCCAAGCTTTCTTCTTACTGGTTGTACTTTGTCACGAGCACCAATTACACATTAGCCCGCAGCCTAGTGGAGAGTCTGCGCAACGATGCGGTGGTGAAAGACAGCAGCATACAGCAGTTGATCCCGCACAAGTGCCTGAGCTACGAGAGTGCTCTCAATCTGGCTTTTACCAAGATGGAACAGAACATGGTAGTCTCGAGCTGGAAGGATGCACTGGTGAGTGGCAATATGCAACTCGATTTTATGGATTTTGTACAAATACCAGAACACGGCGTGCTCACCGACCGGCAGCGTATGCGCTTCGACAGAGCCCCTGAGGAGGTGATGGATAACATTTTGCGTATCGGCGGTGAGCGTGGTTGGTACAAGACTGATTTCCTGTGGGAGCTACGTGGCCTGCTCGACAAAATGGTGGGCGGCGTTGGCTTGCAGCGCGGCCGAAGACACCCAATCGACGTAAAGACCGGCGATTCGATCGATTTCTGGCGCGTGCTGGCTGTGGATTACAAGGTTGGCCGTCTGTTGCTTTATGCTGAAATGAAACTTCCCGGCGAGGCTTGGCTGCAGTTCAGAATAAGCCGCGAGGCCGATGGCAACTACCTGGAACAACTGGCCGCTTTCCGCCCGGATGGGTTGGCTGGTAGGCTATACTGGTATGCCATGCTCCCTTTCCATTTTGTTATTTTTAAAGGAATGGCGCACAACATCATTCATTACCAGGAACCGCTTATTGACAAATTATCACCGCCAACACAACATTCTCGATAATGTACAAACAATAGATTTCATAATATAAAACTATCACTATACTTAAGAGTATATAGCAGTGTCTTTACTCAGATGCTTACCTCTTCTGCGCAGGCATTTTACATTTATACCTATACCTTATCACGCTCACCGAGAAAAAATATTTTAACTTTGCCTTTCTCAAACCTAACAGACCTAATGGAGGCCATAAAAGAAACGAATTTCTCCTTCGCCGGGCAGACCGGTTTTTACAGAGGCAAAGTACGCGACGTTTATTATTTTGAAAACCGACTAGCCGTTTTAGCAACAGACCGTATTTCGGCTTTCGATGTGGTGCTGCCAAGAGCTATACCTTATAAAGGTCAGGTATTGAACCAAATAGCGAGCATCAATCTGAAAGCTACTTCGGACCTGGTGCCGAACTGGGTGCTATCGACGCCAGACCCGAACGTGACCATTGGCTACCGCTGCGAACCTTACAAAGTAGAGATGGTGATCAGAGGATACCTGGCCGGGCACGCCTGGCGCGAGTACAAAGAAGGCAAACGCAGTGTGTGCGGTGTGGCGCTTCCTGAAGGCCTCCGTGAGAACGACAGACTGCCAGAGCCGATCATCACCCCGACCACCAAAGCTGACGAAGGACATGACGAAGACATCTCGCGCGAAGAAATTATAGCAAAAGGCATTGTATCTGAGCAAGAATATATTAAATTAGAAGCTTATACCCGGGCACTCTTCGCGAGAGGCACGGAACTGGCCGCGCAGCGCGGACTGATACTGGTGGATACCAAGTATGAGTTCGGCAATTACAATGGCGGGGTATACCTGATTGACGAGATCCACACGCCGGACTCTTCGCGCTACTTCTATCTGGAAGGGTACGAGGCGCGCCAGCAGAACGGCGAATCGCAGAAGCAACTGTCGAAAGAGTTTGTGCGTCAGTGGCTGATCGAGAACAATTTTCAGGGAAAAGAAGGGCAAACCGTGCCTGAAATGACCGACGAAGTGGTGCATAGTATTTCGGACCGCTACATTGAGCTTTACGAGGTTTTCACGGGGCAGCCGTTTCACAAAGAAAGTTACGATAATGTGCTCTCACGCATGGAGAATCAGATCGTAGAAAACATTTTTAACGAGAAAAATTAGAATTATTAACGTGGATTTTGGTACATTCGCGTTTAAATCCTTTACTGGTAGATCTATGAAGTACACGATTGATAAGAAAGAAAACTACACGATTATCACGATAGACGAGAAGAAACTTGATACTTCAATCGCTCCGGATTTGAAATCTGAGTTCGTGAAATTGAATGCCGAAGGGATCACCAACCTGATTCTTGACCTCAATAACGTAAAATATACTGACTCTTCAGGCTTGAGCTCTATCCTGATTGCGAACAGACTTTGCAACTCCTCTAACGGTTTGCTGATTCTGACCAGCCTGCAGGACCATGTGATGAAACTGATCACGATCTCTAAACTAGAGTCTGTGCTTAACATCCTTCCTACGGTGGAAGAGGCGATCGACCGTGTGTTTCTGCACGAGATCGAGCAGGACCTAACCAACAAGGAAGACTAGCAAACCCTACTTTGTGGATTTCGAACTCAGAATACTTGGCAGTTCGTCGGCCACACCCTCGGCAAACCGGCACCATACCGCCCAGTTGCTGACCATCGACAATCAGCTTCATCTGATTGATTGCGGAGAAGGAACCCAAATGCAGCTGATGCTTTACAAAATAAAGCATCAGCGCATTTCTAACATCTACATCAGCCATCTGCACGGCGACCATTACTTTGGTCTGGCAGGTTTACTTTCTACCATGCACCTGCAGGGCCGCCAGCAGCCACTGCATCTCTTCGGCCCTCCCGGCCTTTCCGAAATCCTTAGTCTGCAGCTCAAATACTCCGGCACCAACCTGTGCTATAAGCTTATCTTTCATGAGCTGGACACGGGCCTCTACCGCAAAATTTACGAAGACAAGAAGATTACGGTGCACACCTTGCCTATGGAGCACCGCGTGCCTTGTTGTGGTTTCCTGTTCCGCGAAAAACCAAAGCCACGACCGTTGATCAAAGAAAACCTGCCCGGCTTTTTGACGCCACCACAACTCGTGCGCCTGAAGTGGGGGGAGGACGTGCGCGACGAGCAGGGCCATGTGCTGGTGCGCAACTCCGTGGTAACACTGGAACCCAAGCGCAGCCGCAGTTACGCCTACTGCGCCGACAGCAGGTATAAGCCCGACCTGCTTCCCTATTTAAAAGGCGTAGACCTGCTCTACCACGAAGCCACCTTTACGGACGAGTTGCGTGAACGCGCACACTATACCTTCCACAGCACTGCCCGACAAGCCGCTGAGATGGCCGCCGCCGCGCAGGTGCGCCACCTGCTGCTCGGTCACTTCTCGGTGCGCTACAAAGACCTGACGCCCCTGCTGGAAGAGGCAAAAGAAGTGTTTCCGAAAACCGATCTGGCCGTGGAAGGCAGTATTTTCTGTGTGCAGGAATAAGCACGGCAACTCTCTGCAGCTGCAGGATTCTTAATCGCAAAATCGTTAACTTGCTGCACCATTTCTATACCTATGGCGGCAACCCCTTCTCTCGAGAAAAAACGCACAAACCTGTTCCTTGTCCTGAGTGGCATCTTTCTGGCCAATGCCCTGCTGGCGGAACTGATCGGTGTGAAGATTTTTTCGGCGGAAGCGCTTCTAGGAATGCCCGGTGCCCAGATCGGTCTTATGGGTGAGAAGTTCGACTTTAACCTCACGGCGGGCGTCATCATCTGGCCGGTCGTGTTTGTAACCACCGACATCATCAATGAGTATTTTGGCAAAAAGGGCGTGCAGAAAATCAGTATCCTCACTGTCATCCTGATCCTGTATGCTTTCCTGGTGATCACGATAGTGACGGGTCTGCCACCTGCTGCGTTTTGGCTGGAACTCAACAACCAGGATGCAGCCGGCAATCCTTTTGACATCGACTATGCCTTTAACTCCATTTACAGGCAGGGGCTGGGGATCATTATCGGCTCTTTGGTGGCTTTCCTGATCTCGCAGTTTTTGGATGCTACCGTGTTTCACTGGCTGCGCTCCTTTACAGGCAGCGGTAAGATCTGGCTACGGGCAACGGGCTCTACGCTGGTGTCGCAGCTGATCGACAGTGTGGTGGTGCTTTTCGTGGCCTTCTACATTTTCGGCAATTGGCCGCTTTCGTTGGTCATGTCGGTGGCTGTTATCAATTACATTTATAAATTTTTCATTGCCATAGCCCTCACCCCGCTCCTATACCTAGCGCACTATCTTATAGATGGTTATCTGGGCCACCGCACCACTGAAGCCATGATAGAAGCAGCTGCCAAAGAAAGCGAGGAATAGCCTGTGTTTTAAATAAATTTGCTTTTGAGCTGAATAGGACCCTATCTTTGTGGTCTTGCAAAACAAAATGGCTGCACACTTAGCACATACACAAATTTTCATTACGGGGTACGTCCTGCACGATCTCTAATAGTCGCCATTCCTGAAATTGGGCCCGTGTAGCCCTCCTATTCCTAATTTATTTCATTTTCTAAAGGAACATCTATGTTCAGAGGCATCCTTTTGGTATTCCTCGGAGCGTGTAGCTTCGGCATACTATCCACATTCGTAAAACTGGCTTACCAGGAAGGCTATACCTTGGGTGACGTTACCGGCACACAGGTCTTCTTTGGCTTCGTTATACTTTGGAGCATCGTATTGGTACGTCACTTAATGGGCCACCGCACCCTCGGCGTTTCAACCATGGACAAACTGAAGCTGGTGGCCATGGGCACCAGCACGGGTATGGTAAGCATCTTCTACTACAAGTGTGTGCAGGCGGTACCGGCCTCTATCGCTATTCTGCTGCTGATGCAGTTTACCTGGATCAGCTTGCTGCTGGAAGCGGTGATCAAGCGCAAAATGCCACAGCTCTCGCAGGTTATCATGGTGCTACTGGTGCTGGTGGGCACGGCCATGGCAGGCAGGCTTTTCTCAGGCACTATACCTGACTTCGACCTGGCAGGTATTGGCTTCGGGCTGCTGGCGGCCTTGTGTTATTCGGTATTCCTGATGATCAATGGTGCGGCTGGCAACCACTTGCACCCGACCACCAAAAGTGCGCTCCTGCTAACGGGTGCTACCATACTGGTGCTGAGCATTTTCCCACCGATGTTCCTGTTTAACGGGGCTTTGAGTGATGGCCTGCTCAAGTGGGGATTGTTGCTGGGTGTGTTCGGCACCGTTATTCCGCCGCTGTTCTTTGCCTACGGTATACCTAAAACCGGTCTGGCACTAAGTGCCATCCTCAGCTCGGCAGAGTTGCCGGTGGCGGTGGCCATGTCGTACTTCGTGCTGCAGGAAGAAGTATGGACGGTACAGTGGCTGGGGGTGGCACTAATCCTCCTGGCCATTATTATAAGCAACCTGAACAGGTTATACCGGTCGCAGAAAAATAAAAAGCTGGCAACAGCCTAAACCCTATAAGATTGATTTTTTACTTAACCCCAAGCAAGCCTATGATGTAATTGACTTAGAACAATAAGATTTGATTTGATTTTTTTTGAATGGCTGGGTGTCTGCTCTTAAGTGAAGCGCCTGGTCATTTGCTTTTTAGGGGAATCCATGGCCGCCAAACTAGTGCAATTTGTACCTGACGTCTACCTTTCCCTCAACCCCGCCGCACCGCTTTCGTATCTCACATCCGGGCACAAGGCCAGGTGGCAGCCGCCGCTGCATCGCCTTCGCTACAGCACACAATAAATTATATTTTCAACAGTTAAATCAGTTACAGTCGGCTCAGATTCATGCTTCTGAAAAACTGGTATATTTTCTGATAGGATCAGCCCGAACGATAAACACGAAACGTCATGAAAGCAATAATCGCCCTTTTCGTCCTATTCTCTCTCAGCCTCGGTCTTCAGCAAGTACAGGCCCAATCTGGCAGAAGCTACCAGGAATGGCTGGAGGAAAACCGTGCCGGTGGCAAGAAAACGACAGCAAAAGCCCCGGCCAAAAGCAAAGCCAAACCTACGAAAGCCGAGGCCACTGCAGCTGCAGAGCCTGCCCTGGAGGCAGCTCCTGTACTGGCGTCACCAAGCGGCACTTTCCGGGGCACACTGGCCTGCAAAGACTGCCAGGGTATTAAAACAGAACTCACTCTGAATGGCGATTCCAAAGGCTCGTTCACGATGAAGCAAATCTACATGGGTAAACCGGCAGACAAAAGTGTGGTGAACAGCAGCGGCAAGTGGTTCCTGGCCAAAGGCAACAAGCAAAACCCCGACGCCGTGGTGCTGCAACTTATACCTACCGCCGGCGACATAGACCCGATGTATTTTCTGCAGGTGAGCGATACGGAGGTGAAGCTGCTGACCAAAACGCAGGACGAGATCGGAAGCTCAAAAAATCACTCACTCAGGAAACTTTAAGGCTACAGGTATAGAATTGTCGTAGTCGGGCTAGGCGTGTTCTCAGCAATTTGCGTTATTTTTGCAGCTGTAAATCATTTTCCCGACTATGGCACGATACCTTACGGGCATTCAGAGCACAGGCCGTCCGCATTTGGGCAACCTGCTGGGTGCTATCCTCCCCGCCATCGAACTTTCGAAGGCATCGCAGGAGCAGGCGCTTTACTTTATAGCTGACCTGCACTCACTTACTACCATCCGCGACCCACAGGTGCTGCGCCACAACACCTACTCGGTAGCCGCCGCCTGGCTGGCCTGTGGCTTCGATACTGATAAACACATTCTCTACCGCCAGTCAGACGTGCCAATGGTAACCGAGCTGACCTGGTACCTCAACTGCTTCGCTCCCTTCCCGATGCTGGCCAATGCGCACTCATTCAAGGACAAATCGAGCCGCAGAGGACTTGCTGACGTGAACGCCGGTCTGTTTACTTACCCGGTGCTGATGGCAGCCGACATCCTGATGTATGACGCCAACATCGTACCGGTAGGCAAAGACCAGATCCAGCACCTCGAGATTACCCGCGACATTGCCAGTTCGTTCAACCACATTTACGGTGATACGTTTGTGTTGCCGGATGCGAAGACGGATGAAACGGTGATGACTGTGCCGGGCGTTAACGGCGAGAAAATGAGCAAGTCTTACGGCAACATCATCGATATTTTTGAGGCCGACAAGCCGCTGCGCAAAACGATTATGAGCATTGTGACGGACAGCACGCCGCTGGAAGATCCAAAAGATCCGGACGAGGACACGACCTTCAAACTTTACAGTCTGCTGGCATCCCCGGAAGAGATTCTGCAGATGCGCAACAACTACCAGAACGGTGGCTACGGCTATGGACATGCCAAGCAGGCGCTGTATGAGCTGATTGTGCGCAAGTTTGCCAAAGAGCGTGAGCTGTTCAATTACTACATGAACAACTTGCCTGAAATCGACAAAAAACTGCTCGAAGGCGCCAATAAAGCGAAAGCCATTGCCACGCCGGTTTTGGAGCGCGTACGCCAGAAGCTGGGCTACTAAACGCTATACCTGCCAAATGCAAATCGGCTGCTGAATGATTTCAGCAGCCGATTTGCATTTATACCTATACCTTAGGTTTATACCTATCTTAGGCTCCGGTTCCAATCGGGCGCTCGTTGCGCGACCATTCGCTCCAGGAACCCACATAGAGTGTTGGTATACCTAAGCCGGCATAGTCCATGGCAAGCGCTGTGTGGCAGGCTGTAACGCCAGACCCGCAGTGCACCACCACATGTTCCATATCGCGACCGTCCAACACGGTTTCGTATTTTTCCCGCAGCACTTCAGGTGATAAGTAGGTGCCATCTGCTGTCAGATTTTGTTGAAAAGGAATGTTCGTAGCTCCCGGAATATGTCCGGCTATCAAATCAATTGGTTCAGTCTCACCACGGTAGCGGGCCGCATCACGCACATCCACCACCAAATAGTTTGGGTCTTTAACAGCCTTCGCAACTTCCTCCATCGAAATGGTTGGCAGTTCCCAAGCCTTGAATGGGTATGGTTCGCCTTGCTTTGGCTGTTCTTCTCCGCTGCCCACAGGTATACCGGCCGCTATAGCCGCCTGATAGCCGCCATCGAGCACTTGTACCTGTGTGTGTCCGGCAGCGCGCAACATCCACCAGAACCGGGAAGCAGCGTTGGCACCGCTCATGTCATCATACACTACCACATGGCTGCCATGCGCTATACCTAAGCGACCCAGCAGTTCGGCAAATTTTTCAGGTTCTGGCAGCGGGTGGCGTCCTCCCTGGGCTGCGTCTGGTTTAATATCTGCCAGGTCTTTGTCCAGGTCTACATGCAGTGCCCCGGCCAGATGCTCTTGTTCATACTTGGTACTGCCATTGGGGCCGGAGCGGGCATCGATCAATACCAGGTTTTCATTTTTGAGGATAGAAGCAAGTTCTTGGGCGGTGATGATTGGAGACATGGTATGGTGTGTTTGATGGTGAAAGGCTACGGTATCAGATATGCAAAAAGTACGATGCGTAAACTTACGCAATCACGTGGAGGACTTCTTTATACTCTTCTTGTTTTCAACGGTTATTTCTGAGCCTTCTGCCAGCATCACCGAAGCAGGTGTTTGGCTACTTAAAAAACCAAAACCGGGCCCGTATACCTGCCCAAAATCAACTGTTATGCTATAGTCCAGCACCTCGTATACCTGCCATCTCGGGTGAGTTACCTCGTACTCGTTCGTTTTCGTGTTGCTTGCTTTGGCATAGCCCCAATAATGCTCCGTAATAAATTCTGCTTCACTTAAAGGAGTAATTTCAGTGGCTTGTATACTCGCTTGAACACTGATGTTTTGCCATTTGGCGTTCATTTTGCAGCCATACGAAACGAGCTGTTCGCTTGCAGTTTCACGCCACTCGTGCCGCATCGGCAGCGTTTGATAATTCTCTTTATATACCGTGTTGGCAACAAAGGTCAGTGCAGGTTTCGGAACGATCTCTTTGATAAACACGACGCCCCGTTTCCATACCTTGTCCTCCAGTCGCCGGACATAAAACCGAAGATTGACCTCTTCAAAGTTTACATGAAAGGGAATTTGGATATTCAGCAGCTTTGTGTTTAAAAACATAAACCCCACCAGACTGACATAACATTTGCCGTTCCATAAATCTAACTCGGTGCCATACGGCAGGTAAGGCGCAAGCACCGATTGGTCCACCTCGTAGTTTGCCAGCACTAACTTACGCCACTCTGCTTTCAGGAAACTCATTTTTGTGGAGATTTTATATAGCTAAATAGCAATCTATCCGGCTCATAACCAGCCGAGAGTAGCGGCTTATTGCCTTGCTTATTTACCGAATTGTCTCAGATGATGGTCCGAATGTTTGTATACCAGTATGCCAATTTCTTCCTTCGTCATTTTTCCGAAAAAATCGTGAATGAAGGTGGGGTTGTGGTAATTTTCATATGCCTCGGTCAATGATATCCATTTCAATTTTTCTGCTTCCAGATCTCCGCCCGTTTCTTTCGGTTTGAACTGGGAGGAAGTAGGTATATTTTTATCAAAAGGCTGCTCGTCCTTTATCATTTTCCGCAAGGCTATTTTGCCAAATACTTTACCCAGAAAAGCCTGCTTGTAGGTATGGCTGTCCCTTCCCAGGATCCATCCGTTCCAGTAGGTATTGTGCTCAACCATTTGGTGAATATTCATTTTGCCCCATTGAGGGCTGCTGTCAGCAGTGATGGACGCTACTCTGACAATGATTTCGTCCCGGGTTGGCTTGTCAAAAATGGATTTCATTTTCTGCTCGATTTCATAGCTTTTACTTTCTTTAGATTTGGGTCGGCAGCAAATTTTTCATATTCTGCCGTTTCCACCCCATAGATGGCAATTTTACCTTCGCTGTCGCAATGGACTCCAAAGCCGTAGGTTTTTGTCAGAGGAGATGCTCTGAAACAGGCTTGTCCCTTTGAGAAGAATTGTTCCCTTGCCTGGGTGTATTCGGCTTCGGCCAGATCATTTCTAGTTGCAAAAACATGAAATAACACATCGTCAGAAGTATACCTGTAAGGATGCCTGGCGATCAAATCATACTGCATTTCGGCAATCATTTTTTTGTCACCTTTTGATGTCGGCTTTATCCCACAATCTGTTTTTGAATCCTCTGCCACTTGAATAAAAGTGTCAAAATAATTTGTGGTGTGAACTTTCATTGTGGTTTGATGAGGTTGCTGTTTGTAAAATCCGCTGACGGTCTGCGCATGTAACTTGTAACGGTTTTCAACAAACTTACTTAAAAGCACAAAATCTGAATTTACCAATTTCCCGCCATATGTTATATGCACTGTTATTCGCTGGTCTTTTTCTTCGCCCTTTGTTGCTTTTTATGATCCAGACGTTGTATATAAAAGTCGTAGCTTTTTTTGATCAAATTCTCGATTTGGGCGTCAATGTCCTTTTCGTTTTCAATAATAATATGGTGTGTCCAATAACCTTTCTTCGGCTGTACGGATGCAACTATTCTGTCATTCGTTAATTTTTCGCCGGTAACGATCGTTAGCACTAAACTGCCCTCCGGTCTATTAGCGACCCACATTTGAGGAAGCCATAGCCAAATGTATTTATAGATTTCACCAAATGATATCTGTGTCTTGGAGACCTTTATTTCGGGAGAACAATTCCTTTCGATAGCCTGTCGAATAAGTCTGAACAATTTAAATGAGGATTCTCGCCCCTTAAAGAATTCTATAATAGCATCCTCAGTTTTGTCCGCCATAGTTCGAAGCGTTTAGTTATCACCCGGGCTTGTATTATGTGTTTGTGTAAAAGGCGAGCGAGTCATAGCAAAAGTATGCCTTCTATGCCTTGTTAGCAGTCAGTAATTCTTTTATAGTGCATGCCAAATTTCACGATGTACATTAGCTGTAAGCGTGATTCTATGCCTTGCTATTTCTGGTGATTTAAAGTTAAGTACTGGCAAATTGTACCCATAAGTTAAATTAACTGCACCCAATAAACTTATTCCAGCTTCTGGTAATAATCTCAAGTCCAACCTTTTATCATCTATGTAGCCAACTACATTACCACGCACAGCTATCAATAAACCCGAAAGTTCAAAACCAAGCTTAGGAGCATAGATAAATCTGTCCTTGTTTATGTTAGCTTCTATACCTACTCTAGGTCCCCAAATGGCGTTGCCACCATGCCCAATGTATTGGCTTGCATACATCAAGTTTATCTCTCCAAGGAATTGTCCCTGATATGATATACCTGGTGATAAAATCAACTTTGGTTTATCTTTTATCGGTGTGTCCTGTCCCTTGGCTGATAGTACAGTAACACATACTATAAAAAAAGCCAAAATTGTTTTCTTCATAAATTACTTATTCCTGCTAACGTGCTGGGCTATAAGGTGGTGGTGCTACCTTATATGTTTTGTTGTAAGAAGATTTTTATTCTATAATCAACTCGCTATTTTCTTCTTTTGCTTTTCCAATAGCTTCAAATATCACTTCGAATAAATCTTCTCCGTCTGAAGTCACAAAATAGGTAGATAGGTCTGTGATGTCTGAACTAATATCATCACCCCATGGCGGTTGCTTCAACAAGTCCGTTTTATCCCAAACTACCTTTGATGGCTCAAACTTTTTTAAGCGTTCCCGAATGTCCTTTAATTCTTTTTCGGCATTTTCTAAATTCTTAACAGACAGTTTGCCATTGTAGAATTCCTTCAGAATTGTTGGGTATTTTTTCACAAACCAACTTCTTGCGAGACGAATCTCAATAGTGTCAAAGAAGCAGATCAAGAAGTCCTTTGAGCCTATTTCATAGATAAACTGATTTGTTCTTAAATGTACTCCCATCTTATTTTAGAAATTACTTACAACTTTACTATAAAAGGAGCTATTCGGGTTATTGGCACTATATGCAGAGGTTAGTTTATTATACCTGGGATTCCATTATGGAGTCGTTCATCCATAGCATAATACTAATATAAGAAATGTTAGCAGTAGCCAAAGCATAGAGGCGAAGTTTCTTACGACTTCATGGCATGTTGTGAGCCGGAAGCATGCTCTACCCGTTTAGTCATTTGAGTTAATCTTTAGAACCACTATTTTAATGCCCGACTTCCTGCATAGAGTCAGCAAAGCCTTTCTCTAAACGCACCCAAACGTGACTAAACGTTTCAAAAAACGGATGCTCGTGACTATACACGAAAAAACCACACGTACCCTTATTACCTAAGAGCACGTGTGGTTTTATCACAAAGCAGACCGCAGCCTGCTACTTTTTTCTAAAGCTATACCTTACTCAGCTTTCCAAAGCTCACGCTCCTGGTCGCCGATCAGCACCACGAAACGGGCAGGGTTGGCGGTCAGCACCAGGCGCATCTCTGTACCCGGAAACTCATCTGACTCTACCCATACACCCTCTTTTTCGCCATTGGCGTTCAGGATGCCACCTTCCAGCGTATTGGCCAGGTAGGCAGTGGGCAGCAGGATATCCGCGTCAGAGCGTAGCTTGCCGTGCACTTCTTCCAGCGCGTCTTCCAGGTAGTCGCCATACTCCTCGTTGAAATCATCTTCCATATCGTGGAGTTCCTCTTCCATATCGTCGTAGCGCTCGTCGTTGTAGTCCAGCGCGTTCAGTTCTTCTTTTTTGCTGATGATAGCCACCAGCGAACTGTTCAGTGCATTTGCGTTCATAGCGTCGTTCTGTTTTTTACAAAGTTGGAAACATGCTCTAGTAATTGCAAGAATTAACAATGATAATTTGCCCCAAGAGTCCTTGGGTTTTGATAAACGTTTAAAAGCTGTATTTTTACAGCATCTTATGATTTAAACCATATCTATACCTATGGCAACAGATATTCTGCCCCTGAACGGCACCGACCATATTGAGTTTTATGTGGGTAACGCCAAGCAGGCTGCTCACTTCTATCAGACAGCTTTCGGCTTTAAGCTGGTAGCTTACGCAGGCCCTGAAACGGGTGTGCGCGATCGTGCTTCTTATGTGGTGCAGCAGGAGAAAATCCGTTTGGTACTGACTACTTCACTGGACCCGAACTCAGATATTGCCCAGCATGTGCACCTGCACGGCGACGGCGTAAAAGTGCTGGCCCTGTGGGTAGACGATGCCGAAGCCTCTTTCCGCGAGACGGTAGGTCGTGGAGCAAAACCAGCCCTGGAGCCGAAAACACTAACCGACGAGTATGGCGAAGTGAAAGTAGCCTCCATCCATACCTACGGCGATACCATCCATACCTTCGTGGAGCGCAAAAACTATAGCGGTGCGTTCATGCCGGGTTATGTGCCACGCCAGAGCGAACTCGACATTGAGCCGGTTGGCCTGAAGTATGTAGACCATTGCGTAGGCAACGTAGAACTGGGTCGTATGAACGAGTGGGTGAAGTTCTACGAGGATGTGATGGGCTTTAAGCTGCTGCTCACCTTCGACGACAACGACATCAGTACGGAGTATACTGCGCTTATGTCTAAAGTGGTGTCGAACGGGAACGGCTACATCAAATTCCCGATCAACGAGCCGGCTGAGGGCAAGAAGAAGTCGCAGATCGACGAGTACCTCGAGTTTTACCGTGGTGCCGGTGTGCAGCACATTGCCGTAGCCACCAACGACATTCTGCATACCGTAGCAGAGCTGCGCCGCCGTGGCGTGGAATTCCTGCGTGTGCCGGAAACCTACTACGAAGACCTGATCGACCGTATCGGCCACATCGACGAAGATATGGCAGACCTGCGCAAACTCAACATCCTGGTAGACCGCGACGATGAGGGCTATCTGCTCCAGATTTTTACGAAACCAGTGGAGGACAGACCAACTGTTTTCTATGAAATCATCCAGCGCAAAGGAGCCAAATCGTTCGGCAAAGGCAACTTCAAAGCCCTGTTCGAAGCCATCGAGCGTGAGCAGGCGCTACGCGGCAACCTTTAGACCGCAAGCAAAGTATAGCACGGTGTAAACCGAATCAGATACCTCTATTTTGATATACCAATATCACACCAGTTCTCAGAACCGCTACGCGGCAAACGAAGGGCTGGTGTGATTTTTTGTGGTGTCAGAGGTATAGCGGAAAGGAGTTAGTGGATTAGTGGGTGAGTGAATTAGTGAGTAAAGTCCAGGTATAGATACACTAGTTTCTTTCTTAATAAACCACTGACAGGTATAGTAAGACTAACTTGCACGCTGGCTACGAAGGTATAGCTTGAGCCCGGTGCACCCATGACGATTTTGTGTTGGGGGTAGGGGTCCTCGACAAAGAGCGGTCAGCGAGTCTAAAAGCGTCTTAATTTTTTTGCTTACTGGGGGTAGGGACTCTCTTTTTTTTCATCAAAGAAAAAAGTAAGCGCCCGCCGCACAGGCGAAGCTACAAAGTAATACTAGTTGCTATACCTACAAAAGCAGTAGCTATACCTGGGCCAGAGGCCCCACGATAACAGATCACGAGCGAGGACACTCGCGCCATATTACATCATACTACAAAAGACATTAACATCAACACATACATTACTAATAAGAACTATGATCGAACCAGCTATACAGCATAAAATAGACGCCTGGCTGAGCGGCAACTACGACGAGGCAACCAAATCAGAAATAAACGGATTACTGGAACGCAACGAGCACGAGACACTTGCCGACGCATTCTACAAGGACCTGGAGTTCGGTACAGGCGGTCTGCGTGGCATTATGGGTGCAGGCAGCAACCGCATGAACCGCTATACCTTAGGTATGGCCACGCAGGGGCTCTGCAATTACCTGAAACAGAACTTCCCGGGAGAGCGTGTGAAAGTGGCTATTGCCCACGACTGCCGCAACAACTCTGACGTATTTGCCCGCATTGCCGCTGATATTTTCTCGGCCAACGACATCGAGGTATACCTGTTTGAGGCCCTCCGCCCTACCCCGCAATTGTCTTTTGCTATTCGTCACCTTGGCTGCCACAGCGGCGTGGTCGTAACAGCTTCTCACAACCCGAAAGAGTACAACGGCTACAAGGTATACTGGAACGATGGTGCGCAGGTAACCACTCCGCATGACAAGAACATCATTGCCGAGGTGAACAAAATCACTTCCATTGATGAAGTGAAGTGGGAAGCAAAGTCTGGCAACATCCACATGCTTGGCCAGGAGATGGACGAGGCTTACATGGCCAAAGTGCAGAGCCTTTCCGTTTCTCAGGAAGCCATCCGCAACCAGCATGATCTCAAAATTGTATTCTCCTCGATCCATGGCACAGGTATAACGCTTGTACCGGAGGTGCTCAAGCGCTTCGGTTTCACGAACGTGCACATCGTAGAAGAGCAGGCTATACCTGACGGCAACTTCCCAACGGTGGTATACCCGAACCCGGAAGAGAAAGAGGCCATGACTTTGGCCCTGAACAAAGCCAGGGAAATCGACGCCGATCTTGTAATGGCCACCGACCCGGACTCTGACCGTGTAGGTATAGCCGTGAAAAACCTGAAAGGCGAATTCGAGCTCCTGAACGGCAACCAGACCGGTGCTCTATTGATGAACTACTTACTGCTGGCCTGGCAGAAAGCGGGCAAACTGACGGGCAAGGAGTTCATCGTCAAAACCATCGTGACCACCGACCTGATCAAGGATATTGCCGACAGCTACAACGTAAAAATGTATGAAACCCTGACCGGCTTCAAATACATCGCCGAGAAGATCCGTGAACTGGAAGGCAAAGAACTATACATTGGCGGCGGCGAGGAAAGTTACGGCTATATGATTGGTGACTTCGTGCGCGACAAAGATGCCATCTCTGCCTGTGCGCTCATCGCTGAAATGGCAGCTGTGGCAAAAGACAGAGGCCAGAGCCTGATGGAGATGCTGGTGGAAATCTATACGCAGCATGGCTTCTACAAAGAAGAACTGGTATCGTTCACCAAAAAAGGACAGCGTGGCGCGGAGGAAATCCAGCAGATGATGGCCGACATGCGCGCCAATCCGCCTCAGGTTATTGCCGGCTCTAAAGTAGTAGAGTTAAGTGACTTCAAACATAGCACACGCAAAAACCTGATCACCGGCGAAGAATCAAAGCTTGACCTGGAAAGCTCTAACGTGCTGCAATACCTGACGGAAGACGGCAGCAAAATCTCAGCCCGCCCATCCGGTACCGAACCGAAGATCAAGTTTTACATCAGCGTAAACGAGCCACTGGCTTCTAAGGAAGATTTTGACGCTGTTGACCAGCAACTGAATCAGAAGATAGAACAGATTCTGGTGGATTTGAAGCTAAAATAAGCTTCTATCAAAATAAAGGAGGCCGGTTATGTAACATAACTGGCCTCCTTTATTTTATAGCTATACCTGCTTGAGCCGCTCGTCTAAACCAGAAAGAATTTGAATAAACTGGTCCGACTTGAAGTCCACTTCCTTGAGGCCATCGTGAGCCTGTTCAATTTGCCCGTTACTATAAAGTTTATGCAGGTTTAAAACTAGCGTAGTTAGCTGCTGGTGAGGCCGGATAAGCTGCAGGATTTCGGGCTCACGTGCATAGCGTATGGTACCCACTGTAGAAAACCAGATGTCTATAGGCCCCGCAGCGGAAAAAAAAGTATTGTCAAATGTTCCGCCGTACAGAAATGAACGCACCTTCGACTTATATAGAATATGCTTTATTCTGAGCTGTTGAAAATCCAGTCGTGCTGCCTCCATCTACCTAACTTCCTCGGTTGTATTTGTAACAAACTGAAAATAAAGGGCTACAGATTTTCCAACTTCTTCCTGAACAGTATTTCATTTGTTATATCGTAGCCAAAAGCCAGTATACCTGTAATTTTCTGAGCTTCATATATAGGCTGATAAGAGAAGTTAAAGAACCTTTCTTCCATCTCATCGGAACCGGCCTTAGGCAAAATGATGGGTACGCCCTCAGCGATATAAGTTTCACCCGTCTGGTATACCTTGTCGAGCAATTTGGTAAAGCCCTGCGCTTTAATATCAGGCAGCGCCTCCCCTAATGGCATTCCGATCAGGTCCCGTCCCGGGTACAATTGCCTGTATCTGTCATTCATCAGTTCAAACCTGTGCTCAGAACCTCTGAGTATGACAAACATAGCAGGGGCTTCCATAATAAGTCTTTCCAGTGTTTTACGCTCTGATTCAGCTTTTTCATAGGCATGCTGCACCTGGTCTGCCAGCAGTACCATCTGTTCGTTGGAGTCCAGCAGTTCCTGCACCAGTTTTCTTGTATCGTGTATATCAGTCGAGCTGCCTATCCACATCGTAATGTTGCCCTCAGCATTTTTCATAGGTATGGAACGGCACAGATGCCAGCGATAGGTGCCGTTTTTATCGCGCTTGCGCAACTCTATCTGCATCTCGGTGCCTGAGTTGGCAGCCGTCTCCCATTTAGCCATCGTATTTTCCAGATCATCAGGGTGAATGACCTGTTGCCATCCAGTCTGCATCAGCTCCTGCAAACTTTTGCCTGTGTACTCCTCCCAGCGCTTGTTGAAATAGGATATGCTTCCATCCTGATCTACAGTAAAAACCAACTGTGGCATGGCATCTGCCATAAACCTGAACTTCCCTTCACTTTTTTGCAAAGCTGCCTGTGATGTTTCGCGTTCTGTTACATCCAAGGGTTTCTGGATAATGTATGTTACATTCCCCTCGCTGTCAAGAACCGGAGTCTGGTTTATTTCCCAATAGCGCACTTCATAGGCACCTTCTTTCGATCCAGGTGTATGAATATCGTAGCGCATTACCCCCAGCCGGACGGGTTGTTTGGTTTCCAGCACCTGATCTAACCCTTTTCTGACCAGGTTGTCCTGGTAAGCGAGTTCTTTCTCTGGAAATGCCTCCAAAAGAAAATGTGATCCTATTAGCTGTTCTCTTGTACGCAGGCTTGTTTCCAGAAAAGCATCCGTTGCTGCCACAACTTTGTACTCCCGGGAAAGCACCACAATAGGTTCAGGTATGCTATCAAATAATAGATTAAAGTCCATAGAGAATTACTAACGTCTGAAAAGGGTCTGAAAGATAGTGAAACTTGTGCAGATACTGTGGTGCACCGAACTAAAGCTATTCCCGCATCAGTATTGTTTCAAATTATCCAGCTGTTTCTGACAGTAGTAAGTAACAGTTGGGAAGGGGCAATATCAGTCCGTACCTTTGCAGTAATCAAAAAGCCATCACTATGAACGCATCATTCTCTGAAATAAGCCACATCATACAAAATCGCAGAACGACGAAGCCCGGCAAAATGAACGGACAGCGTATACCTGACGAGCAGATAAAGCAACTACTCGAACTGGCAGACTGGGCGCCTACGCACGGCCACACGGAGCCCTGGCGCTTCAAGGTATACGCCGGCGACAAAGTACAGGACTTTTGCCTGGCGCATGCTGAGCTGTACAAAAAGCACGTGGAAGAAGAGAATTTCCTGCAGCAGCGTTATAACAAATTGCTACACATGGGCGACCAGGCTTCGCATGTGCTCGTGGCGTACATGCAGCGTGGTGACTTGCCCAAAATTCCCGCTCTAGAGGAGATTGCTGCCACTTCCTGCGCCATCCAAAACCTATTGCTGGGTGCTACGGCTTTAGGTATAGCGAGCTATTGGGGCTCTGGCGGCATGGCGTATCAACCACCTATGAAAGAGATGCTGCACCTTCGCGATGAGGATGTCGTGCTGGGCATTCTATACTTGGGCTATGCGGATGCTTCTGCCGGAGAAGGCAAACGCACGGTGCCACTGGATGAGAAAGTGGAGTGGATGTAAAATAGAAAAGCCGCCGGCTCTGGGGCGCAGCGGCTTTTCTTCCTTTGGCTTAAGATTTTATAAGGACTTCATTTAGAATGAACGCTAGAACAGGGCTAATTCCCCGTTCGTCTGTTTTCTTTATCAAAGTCCTTTGTCCTTTGTCAAAAATGTCTTTTGTCTAAAACTTAAAACGGTGGTTCGTCGTCGAAGCCTGAGGCAGGGAATCCTCCCCCACCCTTACCGCCGTCGTTCATGCGGCTACCCAATCGGATGGCGCCTGGCGTTTCGGTGTCGAAGCTGCTGTTAGGCAAGGCATTAAAACCGCCGTCACCACCGAAATCAGAGTCCAGGTTTGTGAACTTGGTGTATTTGCCGATAAACTTCAGCTGTACGTTCTCCAGCGAGCCGTTACGGTGCTTGGCTATGATTACCTCTCCCACTCCGGCTGTCGGGTTGCCCATTTCATCCTCCGTGATGCCGTAGTATTCCGGACGGTAAAGGAAGAGTACCATATCGGCGTCCTGCTCGATGGAACCGGATTCACGCAAGTCAGACAGCTGCGGACGCTTGTCACCGCCACGGGTTTCCACGGCACGGCTCAGCTGCGAAAGCGCAATCACCGGCACGTTCAGTTCCTTGGCTAGCATTTTCATGGCCCGCGAAATAGAGGCAATTTCCTGTTCACGGTTACCCCCACCCTTGCCTTCCGCGTTTCCACTCATCAGCTGCAGGTAGTCAATAATCACCATCTGGATGTCGTACTGTGCTTTGAGGCGGCGGCACTTGGTCCGGAGCTCACGAATAGAGAGACCCGGTGTATCGTCGATAAAGATCGGCGCTTCGGTCAGTTTCGCTATTTTATGGTTGAGCTGCGCCCATTCGTAATCCTCCAGACTGCCTTTTTTGATCTTCTCTGAATCAAGTTCGGCCTCCGAAGAGATCAGACGATTCACCAGCTGCAGCGAGGACATCTCAAGCGAGAAGATCGCCACCCCCTTTTTAAAGTCAACGGCTGCGTTGCGCAGGCAGGAAAGCACGAAGGCTGTCTTACCCATGGCAGGGCGGGCCGCCAGAATGATCAAATCCGATTTCTGCCAGCCAGAAGTTACGCGGTCCAGGGCCGTCATGCCGCTTGGCACACCGGTCAGACCGTCTGTTTGCTTGCGCTTCTCTTCCAGTTCCTTGATAGCGGCATGCATCAATGAGCGCATGTCGTCGAAGTTCTTCCGGATGTTGGATTCCGATACTTCGTAGAGTTTGGCCTCGGTTCTGTCGAGGAGTTCGAATACGTCGGTGGTATCTTCAAAAGCGCTCGAAAGTACTTCAGATGAGATCGAAATCAGGTCTCGCTTGATCGAGTTTTCCGTGATGATACGGGCGTGGTACTCGATGTTGGCCGCCGAGTTAACGCGGGTTGTCAGCTGTGTAACGTAGTAAGCACCTCCTGCCAGCTCCAACTCACCATTCTCGCGCAGTTCGTGCGTTACGGTCAGGATATCGATTGGCTCTGACTTGTCGAACAGGGCCAGGATCGCTTTAAAAATTCGTTGGTGCGCCTCTTTGTAAAAAGAGTTGGGTCGCAAAATGTCGATAACCGTAGTAAGCGCATCCTTCTCCAACATCAGAGCGCCTAGCACGGCCTCCTCCAAATCCAGTGCCTGCGGCGGTTTTTTACCCAACTCTGCCACGGCAGGCACTTTTTTGCTCCAGGTGCCGCGGTTGCCAGTTGGCCGCACGTTCATTTTCATCTCCTCCATACCACAAATTTAAAAAGTAAGCCGCCCAAGTAATCCACAAAATACGGAAGATATCCACATATTAGCGTATAGCTATTTACATTTAAGTCAGGAATGATAAATTTGTCGGTTCGCTAAATGGATAGCACGGATTATGGAGAGAACGGATTTTAAACACATTCACCTGATTGCCACAGGTGGCAGCATCATGCACAACCTTGCGCTGGCGCTGCACGATCAAGGTATAAGAGTGACTGGCTCGGATGATGAGATCTACGAGCCGGCCAAAAGCCGACTGGCTGCTGCAGGTATACTGCCGGCTGAGGAAGGCTGGTTTCCGGCGAAACTGGACGACCGCCCGGATGCTGTTATCTTAGGGATGCATGCCCGCGCCGAAAACCCGGAGCTGCTTCGCGCTCAGGAACTAGGTATACCGGTTTACTCTTTCCCGGATTTCATTTACGAGCTGAGCAAGCACAAGCAGCGCATCGTGATCGGCGGCAGCCATGGCAAGACTTCCATCACTTCCATCATCATGCACGTGCTCCAGCATTGTGGCCGCCTGTTCGACTACGCCGTAGGTGCGCAGCTACAGGGCTTCGACCGCATGGTGCGGCTCACGGATGACGCCCCGATCATTATCATCGAAGGCGATGAGTACCTTTCCGACCCGATCAAGCGCGTACCGAAATTCCACCTGTACCACCACCACATCGGTGTGATCAGCGGCATCAGCTGGGACCACATCAACGTATTTCCAACGCCCGAAATATACCGTGAGCAGTTCCGCATTTTCGCGGAGATGACGCCAAAGGCCGGCACCCTCATCTACAACCAGGACGACGAGCAGGTACAGCTGGTAGCCGTGCCACGCAACCCCGCCGACATCAACTACATTGGCTATACAGTACATCCGCACAGCATCGTTAACGGCAAGACCATTCTACACACGAAAAAAGAGGGTGATGTGGAGATCCCGCTTTTCGGGGAGCACAACCTCCGGAATATCAGCGCAGCCCGGGAAGTCTGTAAGAAGATTGGTATTAAGGCACCTGACTTTTACGAAGCGCTCAAGACTTTTAAAGGGGCTGCCAAGAGACTGGAGAAACTCGGCGAAAACGACAAAACCGTGATTTTCCGTGACTTTGCCCACGCGCCTTCTAAAGTAAAAGCAACGACCGAAGCCGTAAAAACACAGTACCCGCAACGCAAGTTGGTGGCCTGTGTGGAGCTGCATACCTTCAGCAGTCTTAACAAGAACTTCCTGCCGCAGTATGCCCGCTCACTTGACAGAGCTAATGTACCCATAGTATTTTTCAGCCCTAAAACGGTGGAACACAAGCGCATGGAGATGCTCTCAGAAGAAGATCTTCGCAATGCTTTCGGCAACCCGAAGCTGCAGGTATATACCGACTCAACCACCCTGCTCGAGCACCTGAAAGGGATGGACTGGCAAAACGCCAATCTGCTGCTCATGAGCTCCGGCACTTATCAAAATCTTGACCTGGAGGCGCTAAAAAAAGCGGTTCTGTAAACCATCCAACCATGCAATTGAACCTGAAGCGCCCCATCGTATTCTTCGATCTTGAAACCACCGGTACCGACATTTGTAAGGACCGTATCGTCGAGATCAGCGTGTTAAAAGTGATGCCTAACGGAGAGGAAATCCTCAAAACGCGTCGCATCAACCCGACCGTGCCGATCCCGCTCGAGTCGAGCCTGATACACAAAATATACGACGAGGACGTGAAGGATGCTCCTACTTTCCAGCAGGTGGCCCGCAACCTGCACCAGTTTATGGAGGGCTGCGACCTGGGCGGTTACAACCTGGTGCGCTTCGACATACCATTGCTGGCCGAGGAGTTCCTGCGCGTAGGTATAGACTTCGACATCGACAACCGCCATGTGGTGGACGCCTGCCGTATTTTCCACATGATGGAAAAGCGCACACTCTCGGCTGCCTACAAATACTACTGCAACAGAACGCTCGAGAACGCCCACAGCGCTGAGGCCGACACCGTGGCCACTTACCACATCCTCAAAGCGCAACTGGAACGCTACGAAAACACCGTGGTAGAGGTAGCCGAAGGTATAGAAGATACCCCGATCCAGAACGACATGGCCCAGCTCCACAAGTTCACATTTGAGAAGTCCGCCGACCTGGCGGGCCGCATTGTGTACAACAACGCCGGGCAGGAAGTATTTAACTTCGGCAAGCACCGCAATGTGCCCGTAGAGGAAATACTCAGCAAAGAGCCAAGCTACTACGACTGGATGATGAAAGGCGACTTCCCGCTCTATACCAAAAAAATCCTGACTCGCATAAGATTGAGAAACATGCAGAGTAGCGTGTCTTAGCACTAATAGCGAAACACAGACGCAAAAAGAGCGGGCTGCCAGATAAACTGGCAGCCCGCTCTTTTTTGGTTATACTCTGGACTACTTCTGTCCCGAATTCTTCAACCTCACACCTTGCAGCAGGTTGTTGCCTTCCTGCACTTTATGACGGCAGTCGTAACCGGCGGCGCGGATCGAACACTGGCAACCGGTGATTCTGTTGTCCTCGAAGGAGAAATAACAGAAATCGCAGCCGGCTGTAGCCTCGCAAATGTGCTTCACTGACTTACTGCTCAGGTATAGGCTATTGTCTGAAGCCACATCCAGCTCCAGCGCCATTGAGCGGAAAGAGCCGTTGTACATGCCCAGACCCACCAGGTAATAAGTAGCAGGCAGGTTTTTATTGTCCTGCACTTTGTGGATCGTTACTTTGTTCACCACCGTGCCGTTGCCAAACTCCTTTATAAAAGGCTGCACCAGTTCCTGCTCCGACACTACAAAATCGATCTCATCCAACACCACTTGTGCCAATAGTTGCCCGTCATACTTAGGTCCTGCCTCCTCGTCGAGTGGCATCTCTTCACTTTCCTCCGGGAAAGCTTCGCGGCGCGAACAGCCAGCCGCTACCACTAGGATCAGAGTCAGGGCCAGCGACCAGCGCAGGCAGGTCAGCAGCAATTGCCGGCCATTGGCTAAGGGTGATGGAGTCATGTAGGTTTATCGGGTTAGTGATTATTTCTTGTAGTATTTCAGCGCTTCCGGCATATAGCTCTGCAGGTTAGCGCGACGTGTACCTGCGCTCGGGTGCGTGCTCAGGAATTCCGGTGGTGCCTGACCGCCGGACTTAGCCTCCATACGCTCCCAGAAAGGGATTGCCTCCTGCGGATTGTAACCTGCCATAGCCATAAAGATCAGACCCAAACGGTCGGCTTCGCTCTCCTGATCTCGGCCATACTTCAGCACACCAAGTCCGGAACCTGCGCCATAGGCCGTCATGAGCAATTGCTGCGCTATACCTGGCTGAGCACCGGCCAGCGCAGAAAGCGTCTGTCCACCGAATTGTTGCGCCAATTGTAAGCTCATGCGCTCATTGCTGTGCTTGGCGATAGCGTGGGCGATTTCGTGACCCATTACCACAGCAAGGCCTGTTTCATTCTGAGCGATCGGCAGTATACCTGTGTAAGTCACGGTTTTACCACCGGCCATGGCCCATGCGTTCACCTGGTCATCCTCGATCAGGTTGTGCTCCCACGCGAAGCCCTGCAACTGATCTGACATGTTGTTGGCAGCCATATACTGCTCCACTGCACGCTGAATGCGCTGTCCGGTGCGCTTCACCATAGCCGTGGCCTGTGCATCGCGCGATAGCTTGTTCTCTTTCAGGAACTGGTCGTAGGCGTCGTAACTCATTTGCATCATCTGCGCGTCTGACACGAGACTCAGCTGTCTGCGGCCTGTGATCGGTACTGTCGTACAGGCGACCATCATCACTACCGCTATTGAAAAGGCAATTAACTTCTTGTACATAGTTTTAAAATTTAAATGACTCTTTCAAAAAGGCTTTTCAAATTTTGAACCAATTTTTAAGAATCAGGATAGAGTGGATCGTTTAATATGATAAAATTACTATACTTTAATCGATAAAACAAAGTGCAAACTGACACAAAACTACAGACTGTCACCTTGTCCGGCATAATGGAGGTATACGAACGCTGTATTATAAAATGTTGTGCGCCCCGTATGCACAATAAAGCAGAACTTCTCTTGTTAAAGTATAAAAATGGCTGTAGCTGTTCGCAGGTGTGGGATGCCTTAAAAAATTGTTCTGAAACAGATTCTTTTTGCAGAATCATGCTGCATGAAAACCGGATATAGCCTATTTTTGAGAATCGATAAAGAAAACGCCCTTAACATTTTATGAAAATAGTAGCCATCGGCCGCAATTACGCCGATCATATAGCCGAACTGAAGAACGAAGTGCCGGACGAACCGGTGATATTTTTTAAGCCTGACACAGCCATCCTCCGCAACAACGAGCCTTTTTACTACCCGGAATACAGCCAGGACATCCACCACGAAGTAGAGTTGATTCTTCGAATCGGCCGCGAAGGCAAAAACATTGACAAGAAGTTTGCGCACAAATACTACGATGCCATTGGCCTAGGTATAGACTTCACGGCCCGCGACCTTCAGGCCAAGGCCAAAGCCAAGGGACTGCCGTGGACGCTTGCCAAAGGCTTTAACGGTTCTGCCCCGGTGTCTGAGTTTCTGCCGCTTGATCAGTTTGAGGATTTGCAGGACATCAACTTCAAGCTCGAAGTGAATGGCGAGACAAGACAGAATGGCAACTCAAAGATGATGCTGAACACTTTTGACGACATCATCGCCTATATCTCCCGCTTCATTACCTTGAAGAAAGGCGATATTATCTTTACAGGTACGCCTGAGGGAGTGGGCCCGGTGCAGATCGGCGACAGATTGGAAGGCTATGTTGAAGATAAAAAACTACTTGATTTTGAAATTAAATAAGCGCCTCGCGCTCCTTTTCGCTTACGTATTTACTACCCTCGGACTGGCCGCCCAACCGGCGCCGGAACAGGGTTACTTTATGTTCCCCATAAAGCCAGGAGTGCGCAACTTCCTGTCCGGCTCCATGGGCGAAATACGCGCCACACACTTCCACGGCGGCCTCGACATCAAAACCGACCAGCGCGAAGGTTTGTCGGTATATGCTGCCGCAGACGGTTATATCTCGCGTGTGAAGATGTCGACTTACGGGTATGGCAACATCATTTACGTGACGCACCCGAACGGCCTCACCACTACCTACTCGCATTTGCTGGCTTTTTATGATCCTTTGGCGGATTATATCCTGCAGAAACAGTACGAGAAGGAGACCTTTGAGCTGGAGGTGTTCCCGGAGAAAAACCTGTTTCCGGTAAAGAAAGGGCAAATCATCGCTTTATCCGGTAACACAGGGGGCTCCGGTGGTCCGCACCTGCACTTCGAGATTCGCGATGCAGAAGACCGCCTGTACAATCCGCTTCGCTGGGGTTTTAAGGAAGTCATCGACACCACGCCGCCCGATTTGCTGGGACTGGGTATACAGCCGCTGAACATTCACGCCCGCATCAATGGTGAGTTTGCCCGGAGGGAGTTCACGCCAAAGAAAACTAATGGCGTCCATACCTTGCCGGACACGGTGTTCGCACACGGCCTGATCGGCTTTGAGCTGCAGACCATCGACCGCTATGACGATACTCAAAACCGCAACGGTACGCAGGATGTGACCGTGTATGTGAACGACCGGCAGGTATACAACCACCACATCGACCGCGTGCCTTTTGAGCTTTCGAAGCAGGTATCGCAACACGTGAACTACAACGTGTACCGCCGCACGGGCCGCACTTTCCAGAAAGCGTATGTAGACTACGGCAACGACCTGCCGCTCTATACCGCACCGCAGAACCGGGGCAGGCTCAATGTGCAGGCCGACTCGATTTATCACATCCGGCTTGTCGCGAAAGACACTTATAACAATGCGTCTACCCTGACTTTTGTAATGAAGGGGCAGAAACCGACTTTCACGCAGGCGGCAAATGGCAAAGTAACTAAACCGCAATTGAGCTACGAGATCATCGGGAACATCCTGAAAGTGAACGCATCTGATACATCATCTACACCGCGCAACGTGGAGATGGTGGTGAACAACCAACGGCTGATGCTGGTGCCTAGCTATACAAAAGGTGCTGCCTCGGTGAGTCTGTACGACCTTCGCGGCGGTCTGCCAGAGTCGCTCGAGTACTGTGGTACCACCACCCTACTCGACCTGCAGGCTGCTATACCTGCGGGGCAGGAACACAGCTTTACAAACCGTGACATGACCATCCGCTTTAGCAAAGAAAGTTTATACGACACACTATACCTGCAGGCCAGAAAAGAAGGCGAAGTGTATACCATTGGCGACTACTACACGCCTTTGCACAAGCCTATCAAAGTGACCATTACGCCGGGCACCCCGGTAACTGACAAAAGCAAGGCTGCTGTTTACTATCTCGGTTTAGGCAAAGGCCGCGGCATGCTGGGTGGCGTTTGGGATGGCAACAGCATCACCTTTTCGGCTCGAGCGATGGGCAAGTTCAAGGTGCTTGAGGACGTGAAAGCTCCTACTATTAAACTACTCAGTAAAAGCCCGACGCAGATCAAATTCCGGATTGGCGACAACCTGTCGGGCGTCAACTCTTTCCGCTGCGAAGTGAACGGCAAGTGGTTGCTGATGAAGTACGAGCATAAAACTGCCACCATATACTCCGAAAAATTAGATAAAAGCCTACCTTTGTCTGGGAAAGTAGTCTTGAAGGTAAAAGACAATGCAGGAAACGAGGCCGTGTTTACGACCACTATCTAGCTTGTAATTGACTCGCGCAACAATTGCTAGCGTAAAACTACTTGCACAGGACATTACCTACTGGATAAAACTGAAAAGACTGGTATTATAAAGGTATAGCCTATACCTGCGGAACCAGCGAAAAACAGAAACCATGGAACTGAAAATCGGAGATAAAGCGCCGGAGTTTGAGGCAAAAGACCCGCACGGCAACACGGTGAAGCTGAGCGACTACTGCGGCAAAAAAGTGGTCATGTATTTCTACCCGAAAGACAACACGCCCGGCTGCATCGCCCAAAGCTGCAACCTGCGCGACAATTACAGCGAGCTGCAGGCACAAGGCTACGAAGTGATCGGGGTGAGCATCGACAGCGAGAAGTCACACCAGAATTTCATTGGGAAATTTGAACTGCCTTTTACACTGCTGGCCGACACTGACAAAAAGCTGGTAGAGCAATATGGGGTCTGGCAAGAGAAATCGATGTATGGCCGCAAGTACATGGGCACCATGCGATTCACCTTCATCATCGACGAGGAGGGCACCATCGAGGACATTATCACGAAAGTGAAAACGGCCGACCACGCCGCCCAGATTCTGAAAAACTAACGCAAAGCGCAGTTGTCCGAAAAGACGGCTGCGCTTTTTTCGTTGTATATTTGTTTCCGGAAGAGAGACAAGACACCTGGCTACAGCATTTCAGGTATAGCCTGACCCGTGTGCTGGAAGAAAATACACTTGATTGTTATCAGGAATGAACAATTCAGCAATCAAAAATTAGAAAATTTAGCAATCAACAATTTAACAATTCATAAAACGTGAACCCACACAACAAAAGCATCGACGAGCTGAAGCAAATTGCGGCACAGGTTCGCCGTGACATCGTGCGCATGGTGCATGCGGTAAACTCCGGCCACCCGGGCGGCTCGCTCGGCTGCACGGATTATTTCGTGTCGCTGTACTTCAAGGTGTTGAACTACAAGGCAAAACCTTTCAACATGGATGGCGAAGGCGAAGACCTTTTCTTCCTGTCAAACGGACACATCTCGCCGGTATGGTACAGTGTGTTGGCTCGCGCCGGCTTCTTTGAAGTGTCAGAACTGGCTACTTTCCGCAAGATCAACTCCAGGCTGCAGGGTCACCCGGCTACAGAAGAAGGCCTGCCAGGTATACGCGTAGCTTCCGGCTCGTTGGGCCAGGGCCTTTCGGTGGCAGTTGGTGCTGCTCAGACTAAGAAGCTGAACAAGGACAACAACCTGGTATACGTGCTGATGGGCGACGGCGAGTTGGGCGAAGGACAGGTATGGGAAGCGGCCATGTATGCTGCTCACAATAAAGTGGATAACCTGATCGCGACAGTGGACCGCAACTACCAACAGATCGACGGCGGTACGGAAGAGGTACTGGCGTTGGGCGACCTGCGTACCAAATTCGAAGCATTCGGTTGGCATGTACTGGAGGCGGACGGCAACAACTTTGAAACCCTGCTACCCGCACTCGAAGATGCGAAGAAAGCTACTGGCAACAGCAAACCAGTGATGATCCTGATGAACACCGAGATGGGCTTTGGAGTGGACTTCATGATGGGTTCGCACAAGTGGCACGGCGTAGCACCGAACGACGAGCAGCTCGAGATCGCACTTCAGCAATTAGCCGTAGAGGCAGCTTCAGATTACTAAGCTTTAAAACATAGCAATGAAAGAGTATACATATACAGAGAAAAAAGACACCCGTTCTGGTTTTGGCGTAGGCTTGCTGGAGCTTGGCCGCACCAACCCGAACGTAGTAGCCCTTTGCGCTGACCTGATCGGTTCGCTTAAAATGGATGCCTTCAAAAAGGAATTCCCAGAGCGTTTTTACCAGGTAGGTATAGCCGAAGCCAACATGATGGGTCTGGCAGCAGGTATGACGATCGGCGGCAAGATTCCTTTCACAGGTACGTTTGCGAACTTCTCAACGGGCCGCGTGTACGACCAGATCCGCCAGTCGATCGCTTACTCTGGCAAGAACGTAAAAATTTGCGCATCGCACGCCGGTTTGACCTTGGGCGAAGACGGTGCCACACACCAGATTCTGGAAGATGTGGGCATGATGAAAATGCTGCCGCACATGACCGTGATCAACCCATGCGACTTCAACCAGACGAAAGCCGCCACTATCGCGATTGCCGACTACGAAGGTCCGGTATACCTGCGTTTTGGTCGTCCGGCAGTCCCTAACTTCACTCCTGCCGACCAGAAATTCGAGATCGGTAAAGCCGTGATGCTGAACGAAGGTACCGATGTAACCATTCTGGCTACAGGCCATTTGGTATGGAAAGCTATCGAGGCGGGTCACAAACTGGCCGAGAAAGGTATCAACGCTGAAGTAATTAACATCCACACCATCAAACCGCTTGACGACGAAGCTATCCTGAAATCAGTTGGCAAAACCAAGTGCGTGGTAACCGCTGAAGAGCACCAGATGAATGGTGGTCTGGGTGATTCGGTAGCACAGCTATTGGGCCGTCAGCTGCCTGCTCCACTGGAGATGGTAGCTGTGAACGATTCATTTGGTGAGTCTGGCACGCCAGACCAGCTGATGGAGAAATATGGCCTGAGCACTGAGAATATTGTGGCCGCCGCTGAGCGTGTAATCAGCCGCAAGTAATACAAGGGCTATACCTTAGCTTTTTTTCAAAAACAGAAGGGGCTGTACTGTTAAAGTGCAGCCCCTTCTGTTTTTATGCATTATATTGCATATTCAGACAGGTATAACCGCCCTGCCCCTGCTACCTGACGCGTGGAAGACAAAGAGATTCTAGAGAAATTCGCCAACCCCGATAGCCGCAACGTGGCCTTCAATCAGCTTGTCCGGAAATACCAGCAGAAGATCTACTGGCACATCCGGAAGATGGTGATAGACCACGACGATGCGGATGACCTCACGCAGGAGGTCTTTATCAAGGTATGGAAGAACCTGGAGAATTTCCGGCAGGACGCGCAGCTTTATACCTGGCTTTACCGTATCGCCACCAACGAGTGCCTTACCTTCCTTTCGAGTAAGCGCAAAAAATTCTTTCTGCCCATAAACGACGTGGCCGCAGAACTCACCGAAAAGATCGATTCCTCGCCCAACATTGACGGAGACGAGATACAGCTAAAACTTCAAAAAGCTTTGCTAAAGCTGCCAGACAAGCAACGGCTGGTCTTTAACATGAAGTATTATGACGAGCTCAAGTACGAGGAAATGTCTGAGATTCTGGGTACTTCGGTGGGTGCTTTGAAGGCATCCTACCACCACGCAGTAAAAAAAATTGAAGAATTTATTAAACGGGATTAAACTTTAGCGCGCTATGCCCATCTAACCCATAAGTACATTAACCATGAAAGACGATTTTAAACTAAGCGACCTGCCCAAGCGCAACATCTACGAGGTACCGGAGAAGTACTTCGACAGACTGCCTGCGCAGATCATGGAGCGCACTGCCGGCGCCGGGTATAGCCCTGCTCCCTGGTATGCCGCCGCCTGGAAGCCGCTGCGTTTGGCACTGGCTCCTCTGATGCTGGTATTGGTGCTGGGTGTGCTTTACTTTGCGAATCTGAATAACAAGGCGGATCAGCAAAATGTGAACCTGGCTGGCATTCAGGACGAAGATATACTGAATTACCTGAGCACCTATGCTGTGCTCGAGAGCTCTGATTTTGCCGAGTTGCAAACCGTTTCAGATAGGGAGATGACTTCTGAATTTCTGAACGTGAGCTCCAAGGCCGCCGAAGAAGAGCTGGAGTACTACCAACTGGATACGATTGACTATTAAAGCACTGATGAAACGATTACTGATTTTATTTCTCTTTTGCGCCTTCACCCTGAGCGGTACTGTTGCCATGGCCCAAAGTGGCCGTTCGCAGGACAGAAGAGAGAACGTGGAAGCTGCCAAAGTGGCCTTCCTGACGGACAAAATGGGACTGACCGCAGAGCAGTCGCAGAAGTTCTGGCCGCTCTACAATGAGTACGAGGCCAAGCGCCGCGAACTGGTTCGCTCCTACCGCAGCGGCTACCGCGAAGACGTGGACCAACTGAGCGACCAGGAAGCGAAAGCCCGCCTTGATGGCATGTTCAATACCCAGGAAAAGGAACTGGAACTGGAGAAAGAATACGTAGCCCGCTACCAGCGAGTGATCTCTTCGAACCAGATCATCAAACTTTACCGCAGTGAGCGGGAGTTTACCAAGCTCCTCCTGAAAAAGCTGGAGGCCAATAACAAAGTACAGTAGTTTTTTTGAATAGATAATTATAGTGAGAACAGCAAAAGGACCTGGCATTTTGCCTTGTTTTTTTCAATCAAAAAGCCCCTGCTATACCTTAGCAGGGGCTTTTGACTTTCAGTAGGTTTCGGTTTAGTAAACCTCCAGCAAAAAGTTTATATCGTCGGTCGGCTTAAATTCCATCGCGGACTGTCCCTGCAGAAAGATGCGCGCCGGGTGCGGCCCTAGCAGGTTAATCTTCTCCCCCGTAATGCGCAGCATGCTGCCCTCGCGCAAACCTACTACGGGTTGGCGGTTGTGCACATGAAACTCCTGAATGCGCGTCTCGCGCGTTTCGCCCATATGAGTAGTATCAGGTAGCGGGTCAAGGTAGTGGGGATTGATATTGAAAGGAACCAGTTGTAGTGCGTCGAATGATTTGGGGAACACGATCGGCATATCATTAGTAGTACCGATGGTTTTGCCTGCCACGTTAGTGCCGGCGCTGGTGCCCATGTATGGCATGCCCTGCTCTACCCGCTTCTGTAGCGGCTCGATCAGTTTGTTGGCATATAATTGGCGCAGCAGCAGAAACGTGTTGCCCCCGCCAATAAACACCGCCTCGGCCTGCTCCACAGCTGTAACCGCGTTCTCCGCCTCGTGCACACCGCTTAATCTGATGCCCATTGCTTCAAAGGCTTCGCGTGCTTTGGCCGTATAGTCGGTGTGGGAGATACCGCCCGGACGGGCATAAGGTATAAACAGGATGCTTTGACGGTCGCCGAGCAGTTCTTTGATCTCGTCCTGGCAATGTTCCAGGTACCCTGTGCCGTGGGTCGTGGAGGTACTCACTAAAAGGATATGCTTCTTTGGTAAGGCTTTTCTCATTTGTCTCTATTTTGAATGGTACGGCTCGCGTATACCTGCAAAAGTATCAAATTCCGGCGAACACCCGTCCATATCCTCCTGCAAACAACACGCTATACCTGCATAGGAGTAAACTGCGCGGGCGCTCACTGAATGACAGTCTGGCTATACCTTCAGGTTTTGACTCTGAGCTTGATTGTTTCCAGGTAGGGGTCGAGCGAGGCCTTATTTGTGAGGGCGCGGACCAGCCCGATGGTTTTCAGATCGTACAGGAACCAGACCTCCACATAGTAGTTATGAAACCAGTACAAATCAATTTTGCACCACCCACGGATAATGTGATGCAGATAGCGCCCCTGTTCTAACACCATAGCGGCCTGCTCCCGGGACGAGAGCGAATTAAACTCAGTAATAGTCAACATAAAAATCTACTCCATACCTTATGCAAAGAAAAAGGCTGCCGGGGCAGCCTTTTGGTTAACGAAAATATCGACGATTTTGATATTAATTCAAATGAAGGGTATACAATTCAAATCTGGTGGAGGCAAAACTCCAGTGCGAAGAAGAAGGATGGATCTCAACACCGTCCTCATCCACGATCGTCACGGCAAAGCCGTCACCCTGGTTGAGGGGCTCAGTAAAGTGCTTCACAGGATACACTCTCCCTTCCTCTATCCACTCTTCCGGTTCGAAAGCGGGCATCGACGCATCCACACACTTCGCGTAGACAGACATATAGCTTGGGGGAACAAATAAATTTACCATGTGTATGTAACGTTTTCAGAAAGATAAATAATTCCTGCCAATCAGGAAACATTGTCCACATTAATTTTAGTGGATGTCTGCTTAAGAATTAACACAAAAAGTATGCCTTTGTTTCAAGGTACAAGTTCCAATACCCCACATCGGCCAACCCTGGCGTTATGGCAGCAATACAAGCTCCTCTCGAGTTAATAAATGACAATCAGCCAAGTGGGTGTTAAATGTGCAGGCTTTCTGCAGCCAATTGCTACTACAGCCGTAGTATATATTCCGCCCGTTATCATTTAAAAACAAAACATAGTAAATGCCTATGGAAACATCTTATCGTACCTCGACCCACGATAGCAAGGAAGCTTTTGCGGTTGCGCCGGGAGTATGGGGACTCAAGACCATGTTCGTCAACCTCTTTTTTGTGGCCTTGCCCGACGGCTCATGGGTGCTCGTAGACACCGGCATGTACGGTGCCGCCCCTAAAATCAGAAAAGTGGTGGATGAACTCTTTGGCGGTCAGCGTCCCAAAGCCATCCTGCTCACGCACGGCCATTTTGACCACATCGGCGCCGTAAAGGAGCTGGCCCGGGAATGGGACGTGCCCGTGTACGCCCATCCACTGGAGATGCCCTACCTGAACGGAAAGTCGTCCTACCCGCCACCAGACCCGAGCGTGGGCGGCGGGGGCATGGCTTATATGTCGTTCCTGTACCCAAAAAAGCCGATTGATATTCACGAGTACCTGGAGTTCCTGCCAGCCGATGGCTCGGTTCCTGGTCTGCCAGACTGGCACTGGATCCACACGCCGGGCCATACGGCGGGGCACGTTTCCTTCTTCCGCGAGAGCGACCGGGTGCTGCTGGCAGGCGACGCCTTTATTACGCGCGACGGGGAGTCGATGCTGGCTGTGATGACGCAGAAGCGGGAGGTACATGGCCCACCCAAATATTATACCTCCGACTGGGGAGCGGCGCACCACTCTGTGGAGAAACTGATGGAGCTAAACCCCAGTGTGGTGGGGACCGGCCACGGACTGCCGATGGAGGGGCCGCAGCTCATGCGCCAGCTGGAAGAGCTGGTGAAGGATTTCTGGTCAGTGGCGGTGCCAGCCCATGGGCGCTACGTGCACGAGCCCGCCATTGCCGACGAGCAGGGTGTGCTCTCTGTGCCTCCGGCAACTGACAACACCATCCCGAAAGTGATGGCCGCAACAGGACTGGTGGCGCTGGCCGGGGTGGCGCTGGTGGCCTACAGCCGCCGGAACAGAGACAACAACAGGAAGCAGCATGAGCGTGCCATGCGAGAGCGCCCCTTCTCACACAACAGACCGATGCAGGGTATGCCGCCCACGGTGCCTGCCACGCTGGACGAAGACGACCCAATTGCGCACACCAACAATTACCCCTAAACAGGAAAGGCCGGGAGCAAACGCTTCCGGCCTTTCTTTTACAAATTTATGTGGTTTCCTATACCTTACTTTCCTCTTCCGGAGCCGCTTTTCTTGCCGCCCCCGTCCTGCTTGTTTACCGTGGCCCAGGCACGCTTTTCGGCTTCTTCATTGCTCACGTCTTTTTTCTCGTAGCTTTCTTCGATGTGCTCTGCCTGACGCTTTTGCTTGTCTGTATAAGACGATTTATCTCCTTGTGGCATTTGATCCTCCTTTTTTAAAGTTCAACATCTCAGGCCGGTCTTTTTCACCGGTCCCTCCTATTGTACGCAAATCAGGCAATTGTGAACAAGCAGAAAGCGGAAATGGCCCCGTTAAAGCTCCAAAATGACTAAATTGCAACATGATTTCAATGAGACAGCTGTTTTTGCAGCACCAGGCACAGACAAGTGACTTTCCGCTGATGATCGAAGTGGAGAAGGCAGAGGGGATTTACATGTACGGCAGCGACGGCCACCGTTACATCGACCTGATTTCAGGTATAGGCGTGAGCAACGTAGGGCACCGCCACCCCAAAGTATTACGGGCCATCCACGACCAGCTCGACCGCTACATGCACCTGATGGTGTACGGGGAGTTTGTGCAGGGGCCGCAGGCGCAGCTGGCGCAGGCGCTGTGCAGTACACTGCCCGACCGGCTCAACAACGTATACCTGCTCAACTCCGGCGCAGAGGCAGTGGAGGGCGCCATGAAACTGGCCAAGCGCTATACTGGTCGCACTGAATTTGTGTGCTGCCGCAATGCCTACCACGGCTCCACGCAGGGGGCGCTTTCGGTCAACGGCAGCGAGGGTTTCAAAAATGCTTTCCGCCCGCTCCTGCCCGATGTGCGCGTCATCAACCACGGCGCTATTCCTGATCTGGAGCAGATCACGGAGCGCACAGCCGCCATCATCCTTGAAACAGTGCAGGGCGAAGCAGGTATACGCGTGCCGGAGGTGAGCTACATGCAGGCCCTGCGGGCACGCTGCACCGAGGTAGGCGCTTTACTTATACTGGATGAAATACAGACCGGCTTTGGACGAACCGGCACCTTCTGGGCCTTTGAGCAGTTCGGCATCGAGCCCGAAATCCTTCTTTGCGCCAAAGGCATGGGCGGCGGTATGCCGATCGGGGCCTTCATCGCCCCGCAGGAGATCATGGCCGTGTTCAAAAACGATCCGATTCTGGGCCACCTGACTACTTTTGGCGGTCATCCGGTTTCCTGCGCCGCCTCGCTGGCCACGCTCCAAACCATACAGGAAGAGAACCTGCTGGCCGGCGTGGAAGAGAAGGCGCAATTATTCAAAGATTTGCTCGTGCACCCGCGCATCAAGGGCATCCGCAACCAAGGGCTGATGATGGCGGCAGAGTTTGAGTCATTTGAAGTGTTGAAGGCAGTGATCGACCAGGCTATTCTAAATGGTGTGCTAACGGATTGGTTCCTGTTCTGCGACAACTCCATGCGCATCGCCCCGCCACTCACCATCACAGAGGAGCAGATTCGCGAAGCCTGCCAGATCATCCTGGCCTCTATTGACCAGGCAGTGGCTTAGTTTCTTATACCTGACAGGTATACCAGCAGACGACCCTGATCCGGTATAGGGAAAATATTTTTGAGCAAGATGCTATCAGCAACGGCTTTGTCACGTAAAAGCCGTTGCTATACCTTACATCAGGTGTATCTCCCAATCTGCTCTTATGGAAATAGCCATTGTACTGTCTTTGCTGTTGATAGCGGTTGTGCTTTTTGCAACCGAAAAGGTGTCCATCGAACTGGTCACCCTGTCTATGCTGATCATACTGGCAGGTTTGCGCATCATCAGTCCCGAGGAGGCTTTTGCAGGCTTCAGCAGCGACTTCATCATCATCATCGCCTCTATCTTCATACTTAGTGCTGCGCTTCAGGAAACCGGTATTCTCGATTTTGCCGTGGTGCGACTCGCGCGGCTGGCAAACAAGAGCAACAACCTCATGCTGCTCACCATCATGCTGATAACGGGCACGGTCTCGGCTTTTATGAACAACACCACCGTGACGGCCATGTTCATCACGCCGCTCGTGGGCCTCTCCAAGCGCATCAACATGAGTGCCTCGAAACTGCTGATGCCGCTGGCCTATGCTGCTATTCTGGGGGGTACCTGCACCCTGATTGGCACTTCTACCAACGTGGCCGTGAGTGGCTACGTCGCCAAGGCGGGCCTGGAGCCGATCGGGCTGTTCGAGATCTCGGGTATAGGCTTTGTTATTTTCCTGGTGGGCACCATCTACATGATGACCATCGGGCAGCGCCTTTTACCGGACCACGCCGACCAGGAGCTGGCCGAAGAGTACAAGCTCCAGAAATATGTGACCGAAGTAGTAGTGTTGCCTGACTCGCCGCTTGTAGGGCAGTTGGTTTTCACCTCTGAACTGACCACACTCAACCTGCGCATGCTCAACGTGATCCGCGCCAAGGACAACTTCCTGCCTGACTTCCGCACCCGCATCCGCGCCAACGATATTCTGCTGGTGGAAGGGGACGTAGACACGCTCATTAAAGTGAAGGAGACCAAGGGGATTCAGATCATGGCAGATGCACTTATCTCCCAGGACCTGGAAACAGAGAACATCCGGCTGGCCGAAATTATGATCCCGCGGCAGTCTAACCTGATCAACCGCACGATCAAGGAGTCAGAGTTTTTGCGGCGCTTTGGTCTGGTGGTGCTGGCGGTGTCGCGGCACGGCGAAACGCTGCGAAGCAAACTGGGCAGCATAGAACTGCACATGGGTGACGTGCTGCTGGTGCAGGGCGCTCCTGAGCGCTTTGAGCAGGTCCGTAACTCGAACCACATTGCCGTGCTTGACGAGTTTGAGCCGGTGTTCTTCAAAAAGAAAAAGGGCCTGATCGTGATTGCCTGTTTTGCGCTGGCCATACTAGCAGGTACACTGGAGTTGCTGCCGCTCTCCATCGCCTTTTTGTCGGCGGCCGTGGCGAGCATCCTGCTGCGGGCCATCAGTGCCGAGAAAGCCTACAATGCCATCGACTGGCGCCTGCTCATACTCATCGGCGGTATGACGGCTTTTGGAGCGGCCATGGAAAACTCCGGCGCTGCCGAGTTTCTGGCGCAGGGCATTGTGCAGGTGATGGAGCCCATTGGCGGCACTGTCGGTATACTGGCGGGTTTTGTGATCCTGACCGTGCTTCTGACCCAGCCCATGTCGAATGCGGCAGCGGCGCTGGTGATCCTGCCAGTGGCGTTGCGCTCTGCCATGGAACTTGGCGCAGACCCGCGCGCCTTTGCCATCGCGATTATGCTGGGGGCCTCTGTGTCGCTGGTAACGCCTTTTGAGCCGGCCTGCATCCTGGTCTACAGCCCGGGCAAGTACCGTTTTCTGGATTTTATACGGATCGGCACGCCACTCACCGTCCTGCTCATAACCGTGATCATGGTATTGGTGCCCGTGTTCTGGCCATTGTAGGGGATTATGGCAGGCGGCTGAGCGTGACAATGACGACGGCGAAGAAAGCGGCAGAAAGACCTACCGCCAAGATCAGTTTGCCCGCCTGCATGGCCACAGTTTTTTCGGCGCGGGGCAGCCAGAGGTAATTCAGGCTCAGGTTGAGCAGGTATACCATGACCGTTAGCAGAAAGCTGATGAACCAGAAGGCAAAAAAGCGCAGCATGAAGTCTTCGGAGAGAAAGGTAGCCTCGTAGGAGATGAGGTGCAGTTCGTGGGCAAAAAAGAAATAAGCCAGCAGTAACAGCGCCAGGGCATAAGATACCAAAATGGCGCCGTTCCACACGCGCAGGTTTTTCATGCAATGTTAATTAGTAATTCAGGAATGACTGTGCATCCTCCCGTATCTGTTCGCGGGTGAGCCCGTCTTTTACGCCGATGGAGATTCTGCGCACCAGCACCCCAACAATAGACTTCCTGAAACCGAGCCGAACAGCCATATTCACACAGAACTCCATCTCATTTTCGTCTACAATGCCATCGGCCAGCATCATTTCCACCAGGTCATAGATCTGGTCAAAGCGCTCCGTATCATTAGACGGCATCTGCGGTTTTATGGATTCCACATTCGAGAGCAGGTTGCGCACCTGGCTTGATTTCATGCCGTGGCGCTTGCCGATGGAAATGATAAACTCCATTTCGGTTGGGTCCACGTGGCCATCTGCCCTGGCGAGGGCACCAAGGTTGGTGATATGGCTCTTTAATTTTTTCTCTGCCTCGCTTTCAAAAAAACTAAACATATGGCTCCCTTTTGACTATGTACAAATTCATAACAAATTAATAACTACTGCACTAAGTATTGCTATACCCAGGCAGTTAATTTTGCAGCGACTTTAGTAGAAACGAATTTTCCCGGCTTTAAGTCTGCAGATGATGGTGCATTTACATACGGTTTTTGCTATCTTATAAGTTATGATTTTGTATTCTTTTTTTATTTCCACTTAAATTAACAAATGGCTACCTTGCGGATTCATTAAAACCGCAACGAATACCGCGGCTATCTATCGAATGGGGCCGGATTCCGGCTTCCACAGGGAACACATTTAACAGCAACTCTTTATGAAGAGGATTGGAGTATTTACATCAGGAGGCGACGCACCGGGCATGAATGCCTGCATCCGGGCGATCGTACGAACAGCCGTGTACAACGGATTGGAGGTTTACGGTATCAGGAGAGGCTACAACGGCATGATCAAAGGCGACATTTTCAAAATGGAGTCATTGACAGTGAGCAACATCATACAGAAAGGCGGCACGATCCTGAAATCGGCACGCAGCAAGGAATTCGCAACCAAGGAAGGCCGCCAGGCGGCTTACGAGCAACTGAAAGCGCACGGAATTGAGGGACTGGTGGCCATTGGCGGTGACGGTACCTTTACCGGTGCCAACATCTTTTACGAGGAATACGGCATCCCCACCATCGGCGCACCCGGCACGATCGACAACGACCTGTACGGCACGGATTATACCATCGGCTACGACACCGCAGTGAACACAGCACTCGATGCCATTGACAAGATCCGCGATACGGCTGACAGCCACGAGCGCGTGTTTTTTGTGGAGGTAATGGGTCGTGACTCAGGCTACATTGCCATCCCTTGCGCCATTGGCGGGGGCGCAGAAATTGTGATGATCCCGGAAACGGACACGTCCATCGACTATGTGATTGACCAGTTGAAAGCAGGCTGGAGTCGTTCCAAAACATCCTTTATCGTGATCGTGGCCGAAGGCGACGAAGAGGGAAGCGCCACTGAGATCGCAGCCAAGGTGTCCAGCATCATCCCGGACATGGATGCCCGCGTTACCATACTCGGGCACGTGCAGCGTGGCGGAGCTCCTTCCGCAGCCGACCGCATGCTGGCAAGCCAGTTAGGCATTGCCTGCGTAGAAGGCCTGATAGCGGGACGCACGAACGAAATGGCTGGTATCATCAACAGAGAACTGGTGTATACCCCCTTCATCGAAACCATTACCAAACAGAAACTGATCAACCCGAACTTTACCAAGATGGTGGATATTCTGTCGGTATAGTTTTGCTATACCTGCAAAACAGTGAAGCCGGTACTTTTAAGTGCCGGCTTCACTGTTTCTATACCTATCCCTATACCTGTCTGGGCTGCTGCATTTGGTCTGTGATGAAAGCCAGCAGCTCATCCCATTGCTCCGGATGAAACCAGGTATAGTCGGCATGCTTGTGGAACCAGGTGAGCTGCCGCTTGGCATAGCGCCGGCTGTTGCGCTTCAGCAGGCGTACGGCTTCCTCCCAATCATACTGGCCCTCCAGGTAATCGAAAATCTCTTTGTAGCCAACCGTTTGCAGGGCGTTGTGTGCGCGGTAAGGGTATAGGGCTTTGGCCTCATCCAACAGCCCCTGCGCCAGCATTAGGTCCATGCGGCGGTCAATGCGCTCGTACAGTTCCTGCCGGTCACGGGTCAGGCCGATCTTGATGATGTGAAAAGGGCGCTCCCGGGTACCCGCTTTCCGGAAATCAGAGTAAGGCTGTCCGCTTGAAAGGCATACTTCCAGCGCACGTATAACACGCTGTGGGTTGGCCTTATCTACCCGCTCGTAATAGGCCGGGTCGAGTTGCTGCAGCTGCTCTAACAGGGGTTGTAGTCCCTCCTGCTGGTAGCGGGCGGTCAGGCCTTCCCGCACAGCTGGTTCTGTCTCCGGCATTTCGTCCATGCCATCGGTGACGGCCCGCACGTACAGCCCCGAGCCGCCCGTCAGGATCACGGCCTCGTGCTGCTGAAACAACTGCCCGAGCAGCGCCAGCACATCCTGCTCGTAGGCGCCTGCATTGTACGTCTCTGTGATCGGGTGCGAGTCCACAAATTGGTGGGCTATACCTTGCTGCTCCTCCAGCGTGGGCTTGGCAGTTCCGATCGACATCTCCTGGTAAAATTGGCGGGAGTCGGCCGAAATGATCTCGGTACCGAAATGCTGCGCCAGGTGCACGCACAAGTCAGTTTTGCCCACGGCAGTAGGGCCAACTACCACTATCAGAAAACGGGGGGCTTGTGCTGCAGACATGGACTGAACAGAGATTTTACTTCGTGAATTTGCCACAAATTAACCTCCTTTCTTTTTATTCAGGAAGCAAAAGTGCCTTTGCTTCTGTTTTTTTACTAATTTATGGGTTTAAACGAGAACTGATTTACTCCAGATGCCACTGATACCTACCAGACAAACGACTGATAACCTGACAACAATGGCCGAAAACCTGCTACAGGTGCTCAGTCAGCTATACCCTGCTGGCCACGCCCTGCTGGTTGCCTCTGCCACAGGGGAGCTGCTGGCTGCCAACCCCAAAGCAGATACGATACTTCCCATGGAGCAGGGCACAGCCATTCGTCCGTTCATCGGCCTGGCTGATGAAGATGATTTCGCTGCCTTTAAGGTATCACTGGCCCGCCAGGAGAAAGTGTCAGGTGAACTAAAGGACCGCCAGGGCAATGTGTGTACCTTCCATTGTCAGCAACTGCAGTTTCAGGGGCAGCCATTTCTGTATTTCGATATTCCGGAGAGCGTAGCGGCAGAAGCTGACGACTCGAGCTACCACAACCTGTTTGACGACAGCGCGGAGCCGCTCTTCATCCTCGATCGCGATGGTGTCTTCATCGACATTAACCAGAGCGCCTCGAACCTGGTAGGGTTGAAAAAAGAAGAGATCAGGGGCAAGTCCCTTTTTAAACAGTTTGAACTTAACCTGTTTGAGCGCGTCGCCCTGCGCAATCAACTGCAGAACACGCTGAAGGGGGAATCGCAGCGCTTCGAATGGTGGCTTCGTGAGACAGATCAGCAACTGATGCCGGTGGAGATTTCCCTGAAAAAAGGGAGCTTCAATGGCCAGATGGTCATATTCGGTTCTGCTAAAAACCTCTACGAAGCAGCTGGTGCAGAACGCAACGTGCGCTTCCGTAATCACCAGCTTGAATTCGTCAACCAGCTGATCACCAACCTATCGGGTGCTGAGAGTCGTGAAGATGTGCTGCGCTACACCCTGAAAGAGCTGCTGGACAAGACCGATGTTATTGGCGGTGCCGTTTATACCTACGATGCCGAAGCGGGCAGAATATTTCTTTCCTTCAGCAAAGGCGAGACGGTTTCGGGCAGCCTCCCTACTTCGATCCCGATGCCGCAAACACAGGCTGAGCAGCTCATCCAACCGGATCGCCACCAGGCCCTGCACAACATCATTCAGCAGATGGAAGAACTGCTGGGCCAGCACCTGACGGTGCTGCCTGTCAGTTCGGAGGCAGGACTGACGGCACTAATGCTGGTGTGGCCGGGGCACGATGCCAAGATCACCCAGTCGTTTATGTCGCTGCTCGACTTTATCGGGGGCGCCATTGGTAACTACATTGCCAAGCATGACCTGCAGCAAAAGCTCACCTATACCGAGGATAAGTATAAGATCATGTTTGAGTCTACTTACGACGCAATCCTGCTTTTCCGGGATGGTATTGTGGTAGACTGCAACGAGAAGGCGCTGGAGTATTTCCGCTGCAACCGTGAGGATCTGATTGGCAAGTCTCCTACGGACTATTCGCCGGAATATCAGCCAGACGGTATGCGTTCGACCGAAAAAACTGCCATGCTGATCGATCAGCTGATGGCGACCGGAAAGGCGGTAACGGTGGACTGGAAAAACATCCGCAAAGACGGCACCACCATGGACACCGAACTCAACCTGAACCGGGTCGTGATCGATGGTGCTTATCACATTCTGGTGTTTAAGCGCGATATCACGCAGCGCAAGCAGGTGCAGAACTCAAAGCGCCGCGAAGAGATTGCCCGCGAGTCCATGGCCCACTTCCGCAGCTTCCTCGAAAAGGTAAACCTGATCTACTACAGCCTCGACAAAGAAGGCAACATTGCTTATGCCAATGACTACTTCCTGACCTATGTGGAATATAGCCGCGAGGAGCTGATCGGGCAGAACTTCTACGAACTGCTGGTTCCGGAGGCCGACCGGGAAGCACGCTTCGCCGACTTCAGGCGATCAATGGAGACCAGGCAACTGAACTCCTACTACGAACGCGATCTGATCACAAAGTCCGGGCAGGTGAAGACCGTGCGCTGGAACTGCATGTTCGAATACGGACCGGAGGGCGAGCTGGTCGGGCTGACCAGCGTGGGCAAGGACATGACCGACAAGCGCATCGCTATGGAAGCCCTAAAAGACAACAAGATCCGTCTGCAGGACCTCTTCGACAATGCCCATGACCTGATCCAGAACATCTCGGTAGACAACAAGTTCATCTTCGTGAACAAGGCCTGGAAAGACCGACTGGGCTATACCGACTACGACATTGAGTCGCTCACGCTCAACGACATCGTGCACCCCTACTACAAGGCCAAGCTGATTTACCAGCTGCGCAATTTGTACAAGGGCGAGAACGTGAACAAGATGGAGACTGTGTTCCTGACCAAGGCCGGCAAGCCTGTGCACCTGATCGGCTCCATTACCTGCAGCTGGCAGGACGGGCGTCCGGTGGCCACGCGCGCCATCCTGCACGACATCACCGACCGCATCAAGGCCGAGCGCCTGCAGAAGGTATACTACAGTATCGCTAACCTGGCCATCAGCAGCAAGGACCTGAACTCACTCTACTCGGCCATACACCGCGAGCTGAGCAAGATCATCGAGACACGCAACATTTACATTGCCCTCTGCGACGATAGCCACCGCCACCTGCACTTCGCTTATCTGGTGGACCAGTTTGTGGACAAATCCTCTAAAACGCAGATGCGCCGGCCGTTTTCACGCGGCTTGTCAGAGTACATCATTGAGACGGGCAAGCCGCTTTACATGCAGAAGGCAGAGCTGTTGGAACTGGCCAAGGAGCAGGACATTACCTTACACGGTGCTATACCTGAAGTGATCCTTTGCTCCCCGCTGGCTATCGGCGACCGCATCATCGGGGTGATTACGCTGCAGGACTACCAGGACCCGAACGCTTACGTGCACACTGACATTGAGATACTGCACTTTATCTCGAACCAAGTGGCGCTGGCCATTGAGCGCAAGCGCAACGAAGAGCAGATCAACAACCAGAACGCCCGTCTCAACGCCATCTTTGAATCCGGGACGCACCACATGTGGTCTCTCAACCGTGACTTTGAGCTTACTTCTTTCAATAAAAACTTTGCTACCGCCTTCTTCAACCGAAGTGGCCATGAACTGGAGCTCTACAGCAAGCTAAATGACGACGAAGTGCTCAACTTCCACGAAAGTTCGTTTGAGTTCTGGAAAGACAAGTATATGCAGGCCTTTCAGGGGCAGCCACAGCACTTTGAGATACACCTGCACAATCCGGAAAGCTGGCGCGAGGTATACCTTAACCCGATCTACCTGGAGGACGGAAGCTTTGAGGAGATTTCAGGTATAGCCCTTGATATCACGGATAAGAAGCGCTCGCAGCTGGCACTGGCCCAGAGTGAAGTGAAATTCCGCAGTATATTCGAGTCCTTCCAGGATGTGTACTACCTCACCACTATGGGCGGCGCGTTTGAGCTGGTCAGCCCTTCTGTATACAACCTGCTGGGGTATAACGAACAGGAGGTTCAGCGTATCTCATCGGAACAGCNGCACCACTATGGGCGGCGCGTTTGAGCTGGTCAGCCCTTCTGTATACAACCTGCTGGGGTATAACGAACAGGAGGTTCAGCGTATCTCATCGGAACAGCTTTATGCCAATGCAACTGACCGGGTGCTGGTAAAAGAGCGGGTACTGCAACAGGAGAGCATCCGTGACTTTGAGATTGAGATGATCTGCAAGGACGGCTCCACCAAAACCGTACTGCTCGATGCACGCCTGACCTATGACCAGGAGGGAAATCCGGCAGGTATGGAGGGTGTGCTGCGCGATGTGTCAGAACTGAAGCGCACGCAGGTTGCCCTGTTAAAGGCCAAAGAAGAAGCCGAAAACCTGCTGAAAGTGAAGACACAGTTCCTGGCCAACATGAGCCACGAGCTGCGCACACCAATGAACGGCATCATCGGTATGATCGACCTGCTGAGCCAGATCGTCAGCGATGAAGAGCAGAAAGAGTACATAGACACGCTGCGCAAATCATCGGATGCCTTGCTCGCGATACTAAACGATATACTGGACCTCTCGAAAATGCAGGCCGGCAAGCTAGTGCTGCATGAGAGTGGTGTGGACGTGCACGACACGCTCAACAAGATACACTCGCTGTTTGCGAACCGTGCCCAGCAGAAGGACCTGAACTTCACCTACACCGTTACACCGGAAACACCGCGTTACGTGCTCACTGACGAGACACGCTTCCTGCAGGTATTATCGAACCTTACCTCCAACGCCATCAAGTTTACGAACGAGGGCGAAGTGAGCATACACGTAGATGCCGAGCCATTGAAAAACGGCCAGGAATATAAACTGAAGGTGCGCGTGAAAGACTCCGGTATAGGCATAACCGAAGACGACCAGCGACTGCTTTTCACGGACTTTACGCAGCTTGACAATTCATCTACCAAAACCTTTGGCGGCACTGGTCTCGGTCTGGCCATCTCGAGGCAGCTTACGCACTTACTTGGCGGTGATATCGGGGTAGAGTCCAAACCAAACGATGGCAGTACCTTCTGGTTCACGATAAAAGTAAAAAAAGCCAACAATGAGGAAGTGGAGGCACAGTTGCAGCGTATGCAGCTACAGAATGCCGAAGCAGAAGTGCTGGAATTCTCTCCTTACGTGCTACTGGTAGACGACAACCAGATCAACCAGAAGGTGGCCTTTAAGCTACTGGAGCGACTAGGCTGCCGCACAGATGTGGCGTCCAACGGCTACGAGGCCATCGACAGAGCCCTTAACAATGGCTATGACATGGTGTTCATGGACATCCAGATGCCGGAGATGGACGGCGTGACGGCCACAACCATCCTCAAAGAGAAACTTGGCAGGGATTGTCCGCCCATAGTAGCCATGACTGCCTACTCGATGCGTGAAGACGCTGAGAAATTCATGAGCCAGGGTATGGACGATTACATTTCCAAGCCGGTCAAGAGCTCTGATCTCTATAAAGTGATCATGCACTGGCACGAGCAGAATTATAGGCGCGACGACGCTGCCGGATTAACTAATGCAGTTAATGATGAGTCCGGGGCTGATGCTATACCAGTGATTGACCTGGCCATAACAGAGCAGCTCAGAGAGATCGGTGGATCGGAGTTTGCCCTCCAACTGTATGTGGAATTTGAGCAGGAAGCCGGCGAATTGCTCGAAGAGGCCAAAAAAGAGTTGGAGGCACAACAATACAAAAGTATTTTAAGTACATTGCATCAGCTAAAGGGAACCGGCTTTACACTTGGCATCAACCAGGTGGCCGAGCTAGCCAAAATCCTGGAGCATGATATCAAACATGACCAGTACGATAACGTAGGAAATAACTTCGCGAAGCTGCTGGCCCAATACGAAAACTACCGCAAAACTTATAAAGAGATCATTATATAGTTTATTAATCCCATGGCAGACAACAAGACCATCCTGATCGCAGAGGACAGCTCCGTGATCCTGAACCTGACAAAGAAAATCCTGGAGCTTCAAAACTACAAGATCCTCACGGCCAAGAATGGCAGCGAAGTGATCAAACAGGTAGAAAACAACAAGATCGACGCCATCCTGATGGACCTCAACATCCCGATCAAGAACGGTATGGAGTGCTCTAAGGAAATCCGCGCACACAAAGACGAGCAGATCTCCAACATTCCGATCATTGCGGTAACAGGCAACGCCAACAACTATACCATGGAAGACTTCAAGGAAGTAGGCATCAATGAATACCTGCCAAAGCCGCTTGATTTCGACATGCTGGTACAGACTGTAAAAAAGCACACCGGCGAGTTGTAAATGGAGCTGAAGTACACGCGGCCATTTTTAAATAAGCTGGAGGATATTTTTGCGGAGTCGGATTTTGTGCTGCGCTACGAGAAGGGGAATTTTAAAGCGGGTTACTGTGTGCTCAAAGACATGAAGGTGGCTGTCGTGAACAAGTACTTCAGTCTGGAGGGGAAGATCAATTGCCTGTACGACATTCTGAGAACCATCACGGTAGATGAAAGCCTGCTGAGCGAAAAGAACCGACAGCTTTACCAGGACATTCGCAACCAGGAAAGAACCAATTGAAAGTAACGCTTTTAGGCACGGGCACTTCGCAGGGCGTACCGGTTATCGGTTGCTCCTGCGAAGTGTGCCGATCTGTTGATTACAGGGACAAAAGGCTACGGGTATCGGTGCATTTGCAGGTAAAGGGCAAGAGCATCATCATCGACTCCGGTCCCGATTTCCGCCAGCAGGTGCTGCGCGAGCGTATCCGCACGCTCGATGCCCTGGTGTTTACCCACGAGCACAAAGACCATACCGCCGGTCTCGACGATATCCGCGCCTACAACTTCTCGCAGCACAAGGACATGCCCCTCTACGGTGAAGAGCGCGTGCTGGAACAGCTCAAGCGGGAGTTTGCCTACATCTTTTCAGGTATACAGTACCCCGGCATCCCCCGGGTGGAGCTCCGCCCGATTACGGAGGAACCTTTCGAAGTGGAAGGCGTCCATTTTATACCGATTCGGGTGAAGCACTACAAGCTGCCCGTGCTGGGTTACCGTGTGGGAGACTTCACTTACATTACCGACGCCAACTACATTTCGGAAGCTGAAAAAGAAAAAGTGAGAGGCTCCAAAGTGATTGTGCTCAATGCCCTGCGCCAAGAGCCGCACATTTCGCACTTCTCCCTACAAGAGGCTGTTGAGCTGCTCGAGGACCTGCAACCGGAACGCGCCTACCTGACCCACATCAGTCACCTCCTGGGCCTGCACCGAGAAGTAGAGCTCACCCTCCCCGACTTTATCCGACTAGGCTACGACGGTCTGCAGATTGAGGTATAGTTTTGGGATTCTCTTACTTACTGACATAAGACTATTCTAAAAGATTTACTGAATAAGTCTTAATAGAATGTCTAATCGGATTCTTACTACTTTCCTTTTTCGGGCAGCTATCTTTTGTCTTTCGTCAAATAGTCCTTTGTCATTTTAGCTCATGCACCAGAATTACTACTTTTTAAGGCAACTTTCCGAACAACTGCGAAATCGGCTGGTGGGAATGGAAGTGATTACCTGCTTCAGTCAGAACAAGGATGAACTGGTGATCGGTTTTGCAGCCGGAGAGCAGGAGCTGTACATCCGTGCGGCACTTACTTCGCACTTTTCGTCACTTTCCTTTCCGACTGAGTTTAAGCGAGCCCGGGCCAATACGATCAATCTGTTTGGTGAGCTACTTGAAAAAACCGTGCAGGATGTAGTGCAGCACCTGAACGAACGAAGCTTCTATTTAAAGCTAAGCAAGGGCTATATCTTACTTTTCAAACTTTTCGGCAACCGCTCTAACATCGTGCTTTTTCGTGGCGACGAGCCGCTTAAGCCCTTTCACAAAAAATTCGGTGCCGACCTGGAGCTAAACCCACTGCAGATGGACCGGCCCATCCGACAGAACTTCGAGGCTTTTGTCGCAGCTGATGGAAATCTCAAGAAGGTATACCCGACATTCGGCGAACTGCCCTCCTTATACCTGGAGCAGAAAAGGTATAGCAACGCATCGCTCGAAGAGAAATGGGAACTGGTGCAGACGATGCTCGAGCAACTTGAGGCACCAGAAGAATATTACCTGATAAGGCCGAATGGCAAGCTGCGGCTCTCGCTGCTCCAATTAGGTGAAGTGTTGCAGGTATACGACAACCCAATGGAGGCCCTGAATGGCTTTACCCGCAGCTACTTGAGTGAAACGGGCTTTGAACAGCTCTTTGAACAGACGCAGCAGCAGCTTTCTAAAAAGCAGCGCGCCACACAGGCGATACTGGAGCAAACAGAAGCTCGACTGCATGAGTTGCGCCACGGCCGCTCCTACTCCCAGATCGCCGATATCATCATGGCTAACCTGACCAATATTCCGCCGCGCGCCACCGAAGTAGAGCTCTACGACTTCTATACCGACCGCCAGCGGAAGTTCAAGCTCAAGGCCACCGAAACACCACAGAAACAAGCCGAGCGCCTGTACCGAAAAGCCAAGAAGCAGCACGTGGAGGTGAGTCAGCTGGAGGAGCGACTGGAACGAAAACTCGAAGAATCCATTGTGCTGGAAGATGCCCTGCAGGCACTGGATGAGGCCAAGACCTACAAAGCGCTCAAGCTATACCTGAAAGAGTACACTCACTTGCTCACTACGAAGCAGCAGGCCCAGCAGGAAGCACCTTTCCGGTTATTTGAGACTGAAGGTTATAAGATACTGGTAGGCAAAAGTGCACAGAACAACGACCTGCTCACGCAGCGCCATACCTACAAAGAAGACATCTGGCTGCATGCCAAAGACGTATCAGGCTCGCATGTGGTGATCAAGTACCAGGCTGGCAAGGCTATACCTGCCACCGTGCTCGAGAAAGCCGCTCAACTGGCCGCCTACTACAGCAAGCGCAAAAGCGACTCGCTCTGTCCTGTGCTTTATACTCCAAAGAAATGGGTTCGCAAGCCCAAAGGCGCCCCCGCAGGCGCTGTAGTAGTAGAGAGGGAGCAGGTGATGCTGGTAAAGCCTGAGAATCCATTTGAGCGGAAGGTATAGGTCAGAATATATACGTAGGGCCCCTTCTTCAAGGATTCTCTGGATTGAATTACCTCCCCTAACCCCAGTGGGACTTCACCCCATCCCAGCCTTCCCCATTTATCGAGGGCCCCTACCCCCAAAACAGGGGAAGGGGTCTGCTGTTACCCTCTCGAAGGTATAGCTTTGTAGTTGCGATTTCATTTGCATGATTAACATCCCCCCTTCGAAGGGGGAATTTCTGCTACTGCTGATTGATAGGTATAGGCGTTGTAGGATCTGTTATAAACCACTGACAGGTATAGCAAGACTAACTTGCCCCTTAGGCTATGAAACAAATCTTCTGAGCCAGGTGCACCTAAATGACTACCCACTGTCTGAGCGTTCAGCGAGTTTGGGGAGTCTTGATTTTTTTGCCTACTTTTTTCATCAAGGAAAAAAGTAGGTGCCCGCCGCACAGGCGACGCTATGAAACGATAATGGTTGCTATACCTGCAAAAGGCAAAAGCTAAAAATCTATACCTAGGCCAGAGGCCTCGCTATAATAGTCACGAGCGAGGACGCTCGCGCCACAAGCTATACCTGAACAGGCCTTAAAAACAAAAAAGCCCCATTCAGTTAAGAATAGAGCTTTTAGAGTGCGCGCGGGGAGATTCGAACTCCCACACCCGAAGGCACCACCCCCTCAAGATGGCGTGTCTACCAGTTTCACCACGTGCGCAGCTGATTAGGTTTGCAAAAGTATACTGCAGAATTGAGAATTGCAACTGCCAGACTCCCACAAGTACACTTTTTTAACACACAAGCAGCTTCTCAATCGCAGTCTATACCTTATTCCCCAAACAGTCAGGCTGATAGCTATTGCGGTAAGGTATAGCGAATGCCCAGGAAAAACCGCCGGCCCTGCATAGGCGCATAGTTGTACTCCGTATCGAAGCTGTAGCCGTAAGGGTTGTCTACCTCTACTTGCTTATCAAATGGATCAAAGGGGCGCATGAGCGGGTGCTGGGGCATGAAATTGAACAGGTTTTTCACACCTCCGTATACCTCCAGCCCCTCTCCCATGGTCTTGGTTGCTTGCAGGTTCTGCAGACTAAACCAGGGTGACTTCTCAGGCCTGAAATCATTTTCCTGCACCGGCAGGTACATCGGGCCTTTTACGCTGCCTGTGTAGTCGAGCGTGAGGCCGAGTTGCCTTAACTGATATGATGCTGTGAAAGTGCCCGAAAACCGAGGTGCGTGCAATTGCGGAATGCGTTCTTTCTGCCCCTCGCCTGTGTCCTTTACCTGGTATACATCCATCAAAGTAACACCAGCATACAGGCGCAGCGGGAACGTAAAAGCCAGCTCTGTGTTTAGGGCTATACCTTTGGAAATGGCATGCCCGCTCAGGTTGTCGTAAATGATCTGTGTGTTGTTCGTCAAAAAATCAGCGATGATCTTGTTTGTGAAATAGGTATAGAAAACCGATCCTTCCAGGTTCAGAAATCCGCTGCCGATCGGAATGTAGCGCTGGTAATTCAGGTTGGCGTTGTAAGACTGCTCCGGCTTCAACTCATTCCGGATGACTACCTCGCGGGCACCGGTCAGGGCGGCGTGGTCTTCGGTAAACAGGTTGACCACACGGTAACCATTGCCCATACCCAGCCGGAAGATATTGTCCCCGTTTGGTGCCCAGCGCATGCTTAGGCGTGGAGAGAAAATGCCGCCGTGTTCCGAATGGAAGTCGTAGCGCAGGCCGGAAAGCAAAGTAAACTTGTCGGAGGCTTTGAACTCGTGCTGGGCAAAAGCCCCTGGCAGCGAGGAGCGGTCCGGCTGATTTTCGTCATCTTCGCCCCGCTGCGTGGCAGGTGTGTTATCATCGTACCAGGTATAGCGGTAGTTTCCACCCAGTAGCAGCTTCTGCTTTACTCCAAGATCACGGTCCCATACCAACTGCCCAAAACCTACGCGCTGATGCCCTCTGTAAACTGTCTCTCCATAAGCGGCGTTCTGCTGGTGATCGTTGTAGGAAAAGCTCAGCAACAGGTTTTCAGGTATAGGCAACTGGTAGCTTCCCAGCACTTCATAACGACTCGTATACACCGACTCACCGTATACCTGATCTCCCCCACGGTGCACGGGCTGCCAGGGCATCTCCCCTCCAAAACGGTCTTCGTAATAATAGCGGGCCGCCAGGTTGGCCACACGGTTTTGCGGACGGTTCAGGCTCCATTTGTTGAAAATTGAAAAGCGATGCTGCAGCGGGATATCTGTAAAATTATCCTGGTTCATGTCGCGTCGGTCGGCAAAACGAAAATAATTGGTACTTAGCATAGTCGAGACACCATTCCAGCGTTTGCTATACCCCACATCGGCGTTCAGTTCCCGGTGCGAGGTATAGAATAGGTCGGCAGAAAGACGAGGCGCCGTAGCAGGACTTTTGGTGATGATGTTGATGAGCCCTGCCACCGCCTCCGAGCCATACAGCGTGGAGGCTGGCCCCTTCACGACCTCTACCCGTTCAATCAGACTGTTGGGTATACCACTCAGACCATATACTGTGGAGAGGGCACTTACGATCGGCATTCCGTCTATCAGCACCATGGTATAGGCTCCTTCCATACCGTTGATGTGGATGTCACCGGTGCCGCACACATTGCAGTTGATCTGAGGCTGCACCCCGTTCACAATTTCAAGCGCTTCGAAAATGGCCGGGGTCGGGTTCTTCTGAAAATACTTGGAGGTATAGACCTCCACCGGCACCGGGGATTCCAACAGGTAGGTCTCGCGCATGGTGCCCGATACCACAACTTCGCGCAAACGCGCATCCTGGGGCTGCAACCCGACTTTCACAGTCGCTACACTGCCAGGTTCTACCTTTACTGCCAATTCCTGCGCCCTAAACCCGATTGCGGATACGCTAATTTTTTGTTCGCCGGCCGGCACTTGGTCCAGCTCAAACCGCCCTCTCTCATCAGCAGTAGTCCCAACATTACTCCCAACCAGACCAATACTGGCAAAGGCAGCAGGCGATTCACCCGCCACTGCGTGTCCCCTTATTTTGCCGGTTTGAGCATTCACAAAGGTAGGAATCACTAACAAGATACAAATCAGGTATAGGTTCTTCATTTTTTTAATAGGCTTATCTTCGTTAATACGAGACAAACTTAAATAAAAGTTTAGATTTACTTATACTTACTTTTTAGATTACTCTAAAAACATAATTTCTTTATCGTTGTTTAGGTAACATACTCGTTGCAAGTTTTTGGTAGTGAAAGGCTTGCGGAATTAACTTTGAAAAAACTCGAAACATTTGAGAAGTACCGAAACCTTATGCATAGCTACCAATGTTGGTTTAAAACCAAAGTGCATAAAGTTTTGAGGATGTCGGTGCCCTCAAGCTTAAGTTTCGCATTTAATGTTTGGACTATTTCTGGGGTATAGCTAAATTTATACCTTCATAAAGAATAGTTATATTACAATATTTAGCCAGGGAGTTTATGAGTGTAGAGATAAAGGGACTATCCAAAGCGTATGGCAACAAACATGTATTGCAATCGCTAGACATAACAATAGAACAAGGCCGATGCTACTGCCTGCTCGGCAAAAACGGAGTTGGCAAAAGTACCTTTCTCAACAGCATTCTCGATCTCATAAAGCCTGACTCGGGCACTATTTCGCTCTTTGGCAAAGACTACTTGAGTAACCCGCTTGAGGTAAAGCAGGATCTGGGCGCTCTTTGCGAAGACAATCCCCTGATTGAAGAATTTACGGGCCTGGAGTACCTCAACTTTGTGGCAAAACTGTATAAGTTGCCCGAAGACGAAGCGCAACAGCGCATCAACAGCCTGACCAATTACTTTTTTACGGAACGTGAGTCGCTACATAAAAATATTGCGGGCTACTCTACCGGCATGAAAAAGAAAGTAGGCATTGTAGCCGCTATTCTGCACAAACCACGCGTGCTTATCTTGGACGAACCCTTCACGGGCCTCGACCCCATCGCGGCGCAACTGCTGGTGAAACTGATCCGCAACTACAGCACGCCAAGCCGTGTGGTACTTATCTCGTCGCATGACCTGAACTATGTAGAGCGTGTTGCCACGCACATCGGGGTGCTCAACGACGGACAGTTGATGTACAACGGATCGGTGCAGGAGTTCACCATGAACGGTGAGGCGCTGATCGACCAGGCCTTGTTCCAGTTGCTGCTACCGCACCACACCGCTGCCGACGCCGACATCGACTGGATGCTTAACTAGTGAAGAGTTAAAAGTTATCTAACTCATAGCTCTCAACTTTCAGCTTTTACCAAAAAAATGGATCTGATTTTATATTCCTGCAAGGCGAGACTAAACAGCTATTTCCGGCACAAGAAAATGCAACGGGTACTCCTGCTCGCGTTGGGCATTGTGCTGTCGGCTTTCTATGCCTGGCTGATTACATTTCTGCTACAGCAGGCCCGTGAAGGCGGCCTGAATATGGATGTCAGCCAGATGCTGGGCTACACCAACCTGCTGCTGCTGTCGTTTACGATATTGCGCGGTTTCTTCCCGGCCTATATCCCGAAAGCGGATTTTATTAACCGTATTTACCCCATTAAACCGCTCAAGCGCTTCTGGACCGAACTGATCGTGGAGTTGGTATCACCCTTCTACTTTGTGCTGCTCAACTTTCTGTTGTTGCTCTGCATGATGTCACCTGACTATACCTTGTTGCACCTGGCGCAGAGCTTTCTGGTGTTTCTGACAGCGCATATTACGAGGCGGTCGCTGCAGGTGTTTATTGAGCGGCGCATCAACTGGCGCGGCAGCGCTTTTTGGGGAGCCGTGGTTATGGTGGGCGCCTTTATAGCCTTGGAGGCCCGTGCGCCTATGTTTGAGCCAGTGACTTCTGTGATGATGCTGGTAGTGCACCTGGCTTCGCTTGCCTGTTTCCTGCTCGCGAACTACCTGCTGGAGCAGGCGGCCTACGAGCCGAAGCGCCGCACCGTGAACTACAGCAACGATGCCCGCCGCAGCCTGGGCTGGCGCCTTTTCAAAAACCATAAAATGGCGAAGCAACTGCTCCTGTTCGGGCTGGGCTTTAAGGTGCTCATGCTCGGCATCGACGCGACGGTATATTCGGCCAAGGGCATCCACATGCTCGACAAGAACGTATCGCTCTGGCTCTTTGTGGGTCCGCTCGTGATCTATACCTATGTATTCAACAATGTGTGGGGCTTTTATAAAAACCTGTGGCTGACAACAGAGCGTGCCACCGGAAGCTACAAAGAATTTCTGAAGGCCAGCCTGCTGCCGCTGCGCATGCCCATTCTGATAGACGCGGCCATTGTGGTGCTGTATGTGGCTTTCTTTAACCACGAGCAGGCTACCTTTATTTTGCTGATGTACAGCGCCGCCGTACTTGTGTTGACTCCCATTGGTATCATTGCTTCGTTCACCAGCCCTAAAATGGTGAAAGGCGGCATCCTGAGCTTCAGTGCCAAAACCTCATACCTGTACAGTTTCATTTCCATCCTGCTGCTGGGTTTGCTGTTTTTGCCCTTGCTGCACCCCATGCTGTACATGGTGTACCCGGTCGTGATTGCCCTGACCGTTTTTGCTATGGTAGCGGTACTGCAGGAGTACAAGCAATACAAGTACAAGCTGTTTGAAACGCTTTATAAAACCGAATAAACCGCACATCGAACTAAGTGTGTAGCAATATTGTCATTGCAATAGCCTGACACACCCCACGGGCAAACAATATCAGATGGAATTCGATTACGACAAATTTTTAGCTGAACTGCAGGCAAAGGAGCTTTCTAAAGAAGAGGCTGCTCAAGCGGTTTACCAGGAGATTCGGGATGCTGAAAATCAGAAGGCTGGCTTTCTGGACCAGGCCACCGAAAATCCGGATTTTTTCACTTACATCGGTAGCCAGGTAGACAGCTACATTACGTACCTGAAAGTGCTGCACAACGAGTTTGCACCACAGGGGGATAGTGCTCCCGATGAACAGGTATACCGTCCTGACATGGATGTAATTAACCGCACTTTGGAATTGGTGCAGTACCTGGAAAAGGTGGAGCAAGACAAGTTGGGAACAAAGGAAATAACCACCCAAAAGACCAATCTGAATATGACGAGTGCCGATATTTGAATACCTTATAGGAACAAAAAAAGAAAGGCTTCTTACGAAACGTAAGAAGCCTTTCTTTTTTTTAAGTGATCCCGCTGGGATTCGAACCCAGGACCCATACATTAAAAGTGTATTGCTCTACCAGCTGAGCTACAGAATCAGTACTATATATTCCCCGTGTTGGGAGTGCAAAAGTAGACCTTTTTCTTTAATTCCCAAAGCCTACTCTCTTTATTCATTCTACTTACGGTAAATGTATACAACGCTGGTGTTTCATTTTGGTTTAATCTTCCTAAGCATCAAGCAATTACCGGCCAGTTAAAAAAATGTCTTTACAGCAAAATAAAGCGCGTCATACCGTATAAAATCTTTTCAGGACTTGTATCACTGGTTAAGCAGGCAGCAGTTCACTCAAGTCAAACACATCTACTTCTACTTTTGCCCGCAGCTCCAGGTTCAGGAACATCCGGTTGGCTTTTGGTGTGATGTCGTGCACCCGCACCTCCTCTACTGCACCGGTAAGCTTCAGGCCTTTCAGTTCCATACCTGTTTCCAGCATACCGTTTGCCTTTGTCAGTTCACCACCAATTAATTCGGCCAGATTTACTCTTGCCATCTGGATTATTTGGTTGTAGGCCACCTTGTTGACCAACACCTCGAGTGAAGAATTATAAAAGCGGCTGGAAGTCTGGGCCTGCATGTTGAATCTGTGGATGTATACATGCTGCGTGGCATTGTCGTATCCCGGCGTTGCCTGCACGTACAGGTCCACGTTGTCGCGCTTGAGGATGGTCCGTAAAATCCGGATCCTGACTCTCAGAATAATGTCACCTGTACCGGAGCTGCTGCCGGCCAGCCCGACATCCAGGATCTGCGCGTATGGAGTTGCATCCGTATCTTCTGAGGGCTTGGGTATGTATTCGCCTACCAATTGCTTCCTGAGCACACTCTCCAAAGCAGGGTAAGAAATAGTAACCGGCACCTGAATTTTGACAAAGTTTTCCATATATAGACTTTAGGTAAACAAAGGCATTTAAACTCAAAAATGCTCAAAGGGTTTGAGTTGGTTGCAAACCGTAGAAATAAAAAGAGCCCCAAACCCAGGTTTGAGGCTCTTTGGAAGTGATGCCAATGGGATCGTTAAAAACCCATTAAGCTTTATAAATCAACGATCTAACTTTAGATATACTAATCTGGTCTCGAATAGGCTACCTCACATCCGAGACTTAAAGTTAAGATTAATTCCTTAAAACCAAATAACTCGCTTGAGCACCACTCGATAAGTTGGGCATCCACAGACAGAATCATTTGCCCTTAACCATCAATTGACCGTTATCGTGCCTTTCATAACGGGGTGAAAACTGCAATAGTAACTAGCGCTGGTTTTCATAACTTTCTTCCATGAGCTTTTGGCTGCCAGAGGCGGCGACTTCCACGTCTTGCCGGATGCTTCAGTCACGTCGTGGGTAACCATATCAAGGTTTATGAAAACCACCGTATCCCTGGGCTGCACGCTCAGATTGGAAGGGCTGAACTTCATCCTCACAATCTCTACGCGGTGCGTTTTAGTTGCAGGCCTTTCTTGTAAGGTGGAGAATCCCGTCAGCAGAAGCAGCGCGCACGGAAGCAGTACCTTATGCATTGCCACCAACATAGGGTTCATCATTTTTTGGACATTTTTTGTTGAATCATTTTTGCATGCTCCAGGTGTGCCTCCAGGGCCGGCACCACAGACGTCAGTAAATCCTTCAACTCTGCATTCTCTGTCTCCGGAATCAGGAGATCTTTTACCGCAGAAATAACGGCAGTATGGTAAGCCACTTCATTGTCTATATAAGCCTTGTCGAAAGCCTTTCCTGACTTAGCGCGCAGTTGCTCTTTGGTTTTCTCCGCGTCGGCCTTCAACTGCTTGCTGACCGCATTGTCCTTAGGAGTTACGGATAGCTTTTCCGTCAGCGCGACCGCCTGATCGATTACGGCTTGATGGTCATTAGCCATGGTCCGGGCAAATTCTAATACCTGGGTATCCTTAGACTTCTCTTTGGCAATAGCGGCAAAATCAATGTCAATCTGATTGGCCGTCACGGCTGCCGAAGCTACCTCCGCATCCGACAGAGTCGGGTTCCCCTGCGCCAGCACCGTGGACCCCAAGGCGAACACGCTAAGTAAAAGTGCCATGGCCTTAATGGTAATCTTCTCAAAACGTTTCATATTTTCTGATTTAAAAGTGATTAGATAATCATTGGAGTAGCTGGCTCGTAATAAGTTACAAAAGTGATCATCGAATTTTAGGACCGTGCAGGAAAGTGCCCATGTTGTAACCTATACCTGCCATGGGCACTCTAAAACTTAAAAGAACCCATGGGACTACCAAGAGGCAAAATCGTGGCGATAGGCGGCAATGAGGACAAAGGCACCTTGCCCTCGCCTACCGAAGTGCACCTGCGTGATCAGGTGCGCTTTTTTGAGACTGGTATCCTGAAGCGCATTCATGATGAGCTTCACGGAATCGGCACCCGCATCGAGGTCATCACCACAGCCTCGCATATACCGGAAGAGATGGCCCAGGCCTACTTTGATGGTTTCCTGCTGTTGGGCTGCGACAACGTGGGTGCCTTGCACCTGCAAACAAAAGAAGACATAACCAGACCGGAGAACCTGGAGCGGTTGCGGAAAACAGATGCCGTCATGTTCACAGGAGGCGATCAGCGCAGGATTACGGAGGTTTTTGCAGACTCTCAGGCGTTGAAGATCTTACAGGAAAGATATTGGCAGGAGGAAAAATTCCTGATCTCGGGGACCAGCGCAGGGGCTATGGCCATGGCCGAAATCATGATTCTGGGCGCAGCAGAACAAAGTGTGTTGGTGAAAGGGGCCGTCGAGCTAGGCAACGGGTTGGGGTTCCTGAAAAATGTGATGATCGACACCCACTTTGTGAACCGTCGCCGCATTCCCAGAATGATTGAAAGCCTGGCCGCCCACCCGACCCTGATTGGGGTGGGGCTGGGAGAAGACACTGCGGTACTCATCACAGATGGGAGTTGCCTGGAGACCATTGGCTCGGGTTTGGTGGTGCTGTTTGACGGCAGGCACTTAAAGGAAAATAACTATGGTCACCTGGCGCACGACGAACCGATCTGCCTGGAGAATATAATCATGCATGTACTGCCCAAAGGAAAGAAGTTCGAGATACAATCCGGCCTTCTCATTTAAAAGCTTCGCACACTTCATTGCTTCTGCTTTAGCCGCAATAAGTACTTAGCTGCGAATTTGTAACCAATGGCTTCCCTTCTTACTCTAAATCAAAAAAGCATTCATTTTATAAGACAACTATTTATAAGTGGGCGTGGTATTCTGGTATACATCTGATACAGTACCAATTACACTCACTTACAATCTTAATAATCATGCATAAAACAGAAGCCGTGGTCAGCTATGCACCGGACAGCGAAATTGTCTCGAAGATAAAGGCTGGTGAAAAAGACCTGTTTGAAGTCCTGATCAGGCGCCACAACGGAGCGCTTTACAAAGTGGGTCGTTCTTTTGGGCTTTTGCATGATGACGTGCAGGATCTGATGCAGGAGGCTCACATTGCAGCCTACCTGAATCTGGAGAAGTTTGAGTCTCGCGCCGCCTATAAAACCTGGCTGATCAGAATAATGCTTAACAAGTGCTATCACTGGACCATGGAAAAAGCACATAAATCCAAATCCGACTTCTCGGAGGTCAGCCATACCGGAGAGGTAAATTTCACGGAGAAGAATACGTCCTCTGACGGGCATAGAGAAGTGCTGAACCGTGAGCTTGGTCGGGTGCTGGAGGAGTGCATTGAACAGCTTGCCCCGGAGTACCGCACTGTGTTTGTATTGCGTGAGTTGGAGGGCCTTAATGTGAATGAGACGGCTGAAGTGATGAGCATCACAGAGGCTAATGTGAAAGTGCGTCTGAACAGAGCGAAAAGCATGCTGCGCAAGAAGTTGGAGAGTTGGTATCCGAAGGCGGCAGTGTATGAGTTCAACCTCATCTACTGCGACCAGGTAGTAGAGCGGGTTTTCCAGAGAATCTGAAGACAGTGCCCGTTTAGCAGGCTCGGACGGATGGGGGAGTAAACTGCAAGGTGAGCAGTCGTTTTATCACTGAAATTGATCCTTATACTTATACTTTTACCACTCATCCATGGAGACACAATCTTTTTGGGAGGCCACTACTCCCCAGCGACCTGTTTACCCTACCCTGGAGGGTGACCTTCAGGTAGACGTAGCCATTATTGGCGGCGGCATAACCGGCATTACCGCAGCGCACCAACTTACCAAGGCGGGCAAGCGTGTGGCGGTGTTGGAGGCACGCAGAGTGGGAGGCGGCACCACTGGTTGGTCTACCGGCAACCTGTATGTACCCGTGGGCCCCTATCTTCATCACATTGCCAAAACCAGAAGTCAGGAGGTGGCCAGCACGGTTGTGCAGGCAAGATTCACTGCCCTGAATTTTATTGAGCAGCACACTAAAAAGTACAACATCGACTGCCATTTCGCGCGGCGGCCGTGGTACTTCTTCACGCAGGAGGAAGACATGGCGTCTACCATTGAGAAGGAGGCCGAGACACTGCAACAGGCAGGTATGGCTGCTGAATTTGTGACGCAGGTACCAGGTCTCAGTTTTGACAGCGTTAAACGGGCTGTCCGTATGGATGGACAAGCGCGTTTCCACCCCTTGCGGTATGTGTTGGGGTTGGCAAAGGCAACCACTCAAATGGGCGGGCAGATCTATGAGCACACCACTGTGCTGGACCTGAAGGAGGAAGAAGACCACTGCCTGCTGACGACAACACAAGGTACGGTGACCTGCAACCAACTGATCATTGCCACACACATTCCCATTGGTATCCATACAGTGCAAACCGTGGCCGCTCCTTATCGAAGTTATGTAGTAGCCATGCGCCTGAAATCGGGCGCTTATCCGGATGCCTACTACTGGCATAATGACAAGACCCACCACGCCATTACCACTCACAGCACCAGCTCCATGGAACTGGACATGCTGATGATAGCCGGTAATCACCATAAAACCGGACAGGCTTCGCACCAGGAGTATCAGCATTATTTCAACGAACTCGAAGCCTATGCCCGACAGCACTTTGATGTGGCTTCGGTGGAGTTCAGGTGGTCAGCCCAGCATTATCGCTCAGGTGATGGGGTGCCTTATATCGGGCTCACGCACAAAGGGGCGAAGCGAACGTACATTGCCACTGGTTTCTACGCCGATGGTCTCACCTACGGCACGGTGGCCGGCATCCAGTTAGCAGACACGATTGCCGGTGAAGGAAGTCCATGGTTAGAGACTTTTGACGCTACGAGGGGAACTAACCTGTCTACCATCGGAGAGTTTATTAAGGAAAACGCTAACGTTGCGGCTCAATACCTGAAAGACATTCCCGCCGGGCAGGCCAGCCATTTCTCTGACATAGAGCCGGGCGAGGGCAAAACCATAGAGGTGGACTCTGAGAAGCTGGCCGTGTACCGTGACGAGCATAGCCAATTGCATATCTGCTCTGCAGTCTGCACCCACATGAAGTGCATCGTGAACTGGAACAACGCTGAGAAGACCTGGGACTGTCCCTGCCACGGAAGCCGCTTCATGATAGATGGGAGCGTCATTGAGGGACCTGCCATTCTCAATCTGGAACGGAAAGCAATTGATCCCAAAACCGGTCACTTACTTGAGTCAGGTGGCAAAACCTCAGGTGAACGCGAAATCAATAACCCCATCACCTAAACTCTGTCAGTCATGAATTTGATTTATACCGCTATTGGTTTCTTCGCGCTGGCCGCGTTGCTGGGTATGTACCTCCTCACCTTCGTGCTCCGTGGCAAAGAGACTCCGAAGGCCATTGTCTTCTCCCATGGCCCCATGGCGGTCGTCGGACTGGTGCTACTGATCATTTACATTGCCAAAGGAGGCCCTAACCCTTGGGAGAGTCTCGTGCTGTTTGTGCTGGCTGCACTGGGAGGTTTGTACATGGTCTCCCGGGATCTGACAGGTCGCCCTATACCTAAAGTGTTAGCCGTCGGGCATGGGCTGCTGGCGGTGGGTGGCTTTGTGCTGTTGCTGGTTTTCGCGTTCGGGAATTAAACAGGAAAGTGTGGCGCACATGCGCAAGACGCCTGGCATAAATGGGAAATGAGTCTTTTCCACACCCCCGCTATACCTAGGGTCTCTTCATTCTAAAAAAGCAGGCTAAAAAACTTACTGTCATTCTGATAAGAAACTTGGTTGAAACAGAGGTAGAATGAAACAGCCCTGCCGCTATACCTTTCTTCAGGTAACAGAATGTGCCGGTGGGATTCAGACGGCTTTGATGAAACTTGAGATAACTCTTATAATCCCGCCAGGCATAAAAAAAGCCCCATCTGTTAAGATGGAGCTTTCTAATTGTGATCCCGCTGGGATTCGAACCCAGGACCCATACATTAAAAGTGTATTGCTCTACCAGCTGAGCTACAGAATCGGTACTATGTGTTAGTAGGTAAAAAAACGCTTTGCCGAAACAAAGCGTTTGTATTTGTGATCCCGCTGGGATTCGAACCCAGGACCCATACATTAAAAGTGTATTGCTCTACCAGCTGAGCTACAGAATCTTTTACTAACTTGCATTCTCAGGGACGTTTCCCTTAATTGCGTTGCAAAAGTAATAGCTATCTGTTTAAATGCAAAATCTTTGGTTCAAAATCTCTGGTTTTTTGCTCCTTTTTTTGGCGCTAAACACCGAACCAGTTTATAGTCAGACAGATAATAAAGCACTTTCACAAGCTGACTCCCTCTTCAACAGCCTGCAGTATACGGAGGCTTTCACGCTCTACGACTCGTTGTTACAGCACCAACAGGTATACACGCCACAAATGCTTCTCAAAATGGCTTACATCAAGGAAAGCGCGCGCGACTATACCGGGGCCATGTATTACCTGCATCTCTTTTACAAGAAGCAACCCAGCCGTTCGGTCCTCAAAAAGATGGAGGAGCTCGGCCAGACGCACCGCCTGAGCGGCTATGAGTACAACGACCTGCAGTTCTTTAAAACCCAGTTCAGCAAACATTACATGCGGATTCTGGAACTGATGTTGTTGGTCGCCGTGGTGACTGTTACGGTAATGTTCGTGAGCTGGCGCAAAGGGCACCGGTTCAGCCAGACGTTCAAATTGGGGTTTATGCTATACCTGCTCTTTATCCTGTACTACATCAATTTCCTCAACCTCGGTGATGCAGGCATCATTCGAAACGATCAGGTAGCGATCATGTCAGCGCCTTCGGCTGGTGCAACCTGGCTGGCCACCGTCTCGCAGGGACACAAAGTGCCAATCACGGGCGAACAGGATATCTGGTATGAGATTAAGTGGAAGGGCGAGAAAGCTTACGTGCGCAAGCACAATTTGCTGGAGCTGCCTTAGGTTTTGACAAAGGACAAAAGACATTGTGACAAAAGACATTTGAAGCTTTCAAATTACCAAAAAGAGAAGCCCGAAAGCTTCTCTTTTTGGTAATATCGCTGTAGGTCTCTTATCTATTTCTTCAACGGTGAGTCTTTCTCTTTCGCCATCACTTTGTATACCAGTTTATCGGCCAGGCTTGGGAAGAGCTTGTTTACCCATACGGCCATTTTTCCTTGTGTCGTCATCACGAGGTCGCGTTTGCGTTTGATGGTGGCTTGCAGAATACGGTCGGCCACTTCTTCGGCGCTCATCATTTTTTGTTCGTCGCGCGGGGTTTCGCCTTGCTGTTGGCCATCGGCGGCGAGGGCAGTATTGCGGATGTTGGAGGCTGTGAAACCCGGGCAAGCAATCAGCACATGTACACCGGAGTGCAGCAACTCCGTACGGAGCGTTTCCAGGAAGCCGTGCATGGCAAACTTAGAAGCCGAGTAGCCTGTACGGGCCGGTAAACCGCGGTAACCGGCGATTGAGGAAATACCTATGATAGAACCTTTTGCAGCCTGTATATAAGGCAACGCAAACTTGGTGCTGTATACCGTCCCCCAGAAATTGATATCCATTACTTTGCGCAGCACATCCAGGTCCAGGTCCTCGAAAAGGGCACGCATGGAGATACCCGCATTGTTGATGAGGATATCCAGTCCGCCATACCTGCTCACGGTTTCAGATACCATACGCTCGCAGTCGGCCTCTACGCTCACATCCGCGTTGATCGCCAGGTTGTCTATACCTGCCGCTGCCAGTTCCTGCGCAGTCTGGTCGAGGTTCTGTTGGTTACGGCCGGAGTAGGCCACCTTCGCTCCTGCCTTACCGAAAGCAAACACCAGCGCCTTGCCTATACCTGATGTACCACCCGTAACGAGCACTACCTTATTTTTCATCATTGTCAAATCAGCTTATACCTTGCCCACATCGCCTGGCGGACAATTCATTAGTTAGTTTCCCACACTGTGCAGGAATCAGGTACAAAACTACTACTTCTGCGCTAAATATCGTTCAGGAATTCCGGTATAGGCAGATTACGCCTATACCTCAGATTTTGCGTACCTTTGCAGGTATAAAGCAGAAACAAGATGAGTAACTATACCTCACTAAGTGAATTAGGCGAGTTTGGCCTGATCAAGCGCCTGAATGAAAAGATCGAGCTTACGCAGCCATCCACTATCAAAGGCATAGGTGATGATGCCGCCATTCTGGAGCCAGGTGAAAAACAGATCGTCGTGACCAGCGATATGCTGCTGGAGGGAGTGCACTTCGACCTCACTTTCTGTCCACTCAAGCACCTGGGCTATAAAGCAGTGGCGGTGAACGTATCGGATATTGCGGCCATGTTTGCAAAACCTACCCAGATTACGGTGAACATTGCCTTGGGTGCCAAGTATACCGTGGAGGCTGTGGAAGAACTTTATGAAGGTATGCGACTGGCCTGCGAAAACTACAACGTCGACCTCGTGGGTGGCGACACGACCTCATCACGCACCGGTTTAGTGATCAGCATTACAGCGATTGGTGAAGTGGCCAAAGGCGAAGCAGTACTGCGCAACGGAGCTAAAGAAAATGATCTGATCTGCGTGACCGGTGACCTTGGTGCTGCCTACCTCGGACTTCAGATTTTGGAGCGCGAGAAGCAGGCTTTTATGGCCGATCCGGAAATGCAGCCACAACTCGAAGACAGGCAATATATCGTAGGCCGACAGCTTCGCCCGGAGGCCCGCATGGATGTGATCCACGATATGAAGGAGCGCGACATTAAACCAACTGCTATGATCGACGTGTCGGACGGACTAGCCTCGGAGCTGTTCCATATATGTGCGCAGTCCGGTGTAGGTGCTACCATTTACAAAGATAACCTGCCTGTGGATGAGCAGACACTGGAAGCAGCCATGGAATTCAAGCTCGATCCGATCACCTGCATCCTTAACGGCGGCGAAGACTACGAACTGCTTTTCACGGTGCCTATTTCAGATTATGACAAAGTGAAGAATCACCCCGATATCAGCATCATCGGTAAGATCACTGACAAGAGCGAAGGCATCAACCTGGCCAACAAACACGGTCAGTCCTTCCCGCTACAGGCACAGGGCTGGCAGCATTTTTAAGGGCTTTGACCAAAGACATTGAGACAAAGGACAAAAGATTTTCCCTTTGTAGGTATAAACAAAAAAGAGAAGCGGTATCGCTTCTCTTTTTTGTTTTCAGGAATCTCTAAAAAGTCCTTTGTCTTTTGTCAAAAATTTCCTTCTTCAATAAGATTAATCCTCCGGATAAGGTATAAACACGAAATTGGTGAAGCTCTCTCCGTCCACCACAAAGAGGCAGCAAAACTCATCCGGGTCTTTATAGGCGGCTGCAAAATCCGCAACTCTATCTTCGTCTACGAGTCTGTGCTTGATGAAGTCTTCCAGGTATGAAGCGTTGATATTCCATTCGAGCGCCAGCTCTTCTTTGGCCAGGAACAGCGAGCCAACAGGGACCTCCGTCCGGGCAAAAACAAAGATCGGGTACTTGGAAATACTACGCTTACGCACCTGGTACGATGCTTCACGCAGGGTCTCGGCCACCACCACAAAATCTTTGGAGATGGTGCCGAGGTACTTGCCATTCAATTCAGGATCGTTTTGCATAGGCTTTTATTTAGCTGTTAACAGAACAATATTTTCTACGTGGTGCGTCTGCGGGAACATGTCCACCGGCTGCACACGGGCTACATCATATTTCTCAGAAAGCAACTCCAGGTCGCGGGCCTGCGTGGCGGGGTTGCAGCTTACATACACAATGCGGTCTGCGTGTACCTGCAGCAGCTTCGCCACGACCTTCTCATCCATACCTGCGCGCGGTGGGTCGGTGATCACTACATCCGGCCTGCCATGCCGCTCGATCAACTCATCCGAAAGGATGTCTTTCATGTCGCCGGCATAGAAGGTGGTGTTGGTAATATCGTTGATCTGGGAGTTGATCTTCGCGTCTTCAATGGCGCTCGGCACATACTCTATACCTATCACTTCGCGACACTGACGGGCTACAAAGTTAGCGATGGTACCGGCCCCGGTATAGAGGTCGTATACTAGTTCGTTACCGGTCAGGCCGGCAAACTCGCGGGTCAGTTTATAAAGTTCGTAGGCCTGGTCTGCATTGGTTTGATAGAAAGACTTCGCCCCCACCCGGAAGCGTATACCTTCCATTTCCTCGTGTATATAAGGAAGTCCTTTGTAGCAGATTACCGGCAGGTCATGGAAAGTTTCGTTGCCTTTGCCGTTCACCACATATTGTAGCGAAGTAATCTCCGGGAATTTTGCCGCCAGATGATCCAGTATACCTGTCAAGGCTTCCTGATCGTCGTGGTATACCTGCAAAATCACCATCAGCTCGCCGGTGTTGGCTGTCCGGATGATCAGGTTGCGTAACCAGCCCGTCATGCGAAGCTTATCAAAAAACACCAGGTTATTGGCGTGGGCATAGTCGCGCACGGCCAGCCGGATGCTGTTGGAAGGCTCCGGCTGCAGATAACAGTTCTGAATGTCAAGGATTTTATCAAAGCGCCCCGGCATGTGAAAACCCAGCGCCCGCCGCTCATGCTCCTCCCCTGACTTTATCTGCTCGTTGGTCAGCCAGCCGTAGTTGGAGAACGTGAATTCGAGTTTGTTACGGTAAAATTTGTCTTTGGCAGAACCCAGAATCGGGTCGAAAGGAGGAAGCGCCACTTTGCCAATGCGCTCCAGGTTATCCTGCACCTGCTTCTGCTTGTAGTACAGTTGGGTGTCGTAGCCGATGTGCTGCCACTTGCAACCGCCGCAGGTACCGAAATGCTCACAAAAAGGCTGCACGCGCACATCGGAGTAAGCATGGAAGTTGATCGCTTCAGCCTCCATAAAACTCTTCTTTTTGCGGGTCACACGCAGGTCTACCACATCGCCGGGAGCCACGCCGCCCACAAATACCACCATGTTGTCATGGCGTGCCAGGCACTTACCTTCCGCCACCATCTCCTCAATCCGGATGTTTTCGAGTATCTCGAAATTTGTCTTCTTCTTTTGCTTTCTCACAGTGCCGCAAAATTAACTAAAATTCGGGAGATGTGAGAAGTTAACTAAAAAGGCCGCTCCCTGTTCGGAAGCGGCCTTTCTATACCTAAAAAATTACTCCTTAGTAAGGCTTGGCTTTGTGAGACTTCTGCTGGGCATCTTCCACGCCTTCCTCTCCGGTCACGTTGCCCATCGGGCCATCCATACCTTTGTCCATCTTATGCATCTGCTGCGTCGCCTGCTCTATACGCTCGCGCACCAACCGGCCATAGTCTTCGTCGGCCTGCGTGAAATGATCCAACATTTTCTCTTGAATACGCAGGTCACATTTGGCCAGGTCGTTGCCCAGGTTGTTGATCAGCTCTTCCCGCTCCCAATCCTCAAAGTTGCGGAATGTCTCACCGGCTTGTTTGAATGGATTGGCCCGCTCAATTGGCTGGCGCACCAGGTTGGCTTCATAGCGTGGAGTATATTCCTTTGCCGGCTTTGGTGCCTCACTCAACCCGCCCAGTATAGACGGTTCGTAATTCACGTGGATATTCTGCCCTTCAGCAAAATCCGTATCGAAGGCCATCTGACCACCGCGCTGATTAGTAGCTACATGCACTTTGGGCGCGTTGATCGGCAGTTGTAGGTAGTTGGCACCAACGCGGTAGCGCTGTGTGTCGGAGTAGGAGAAGGTACGGCCCTGGAGCATCTTATCGTCCGAGAAATCGAGCCCATCCACCAGCACACCGGTACCGAAAGCTGAAAGCTCTACCTCGTTAAAATAATCTACCGGGTTGCGGTTCAGGGTCATCTTGCCTACCGGATGCCATGGAAACTGGTCTTGTGGCCAAAGCTTGGTATCATCCAGCGGATCGAAGTCCAGTTCCGGATGGTCGTCGTCGCTCATGATCTGCACGTTCAGCTCCCACTCCGGAAAATCACCGCGTTCAATGGCTTCGTACAGGTCCTGTGTGGCATGGTTGAAATTCTTGCCCTGCACCTCCTGCGCCTCTTTCTGTGTCAGGTTGCGGATGCCCTGCAGCGGCTCCCAGTGATATTTCACCAGCACAGCCTCGCCGTCTTCGTTCACCCACTTGTAGGTGTTCACACCAGAGCCCTGCATCTGGCGGTAGTTGGCAGGTATACCCCAGGGCGAGTACAGGAAAGTGACCATGTGGGTAGCCTCCGGCGTGCCCGAAAAGAAGTCAAAAATGCGCTCGGCACTTTGTATGTTGGTCACCGGGTCTGGTTTCTGCGAGTGGATCAGGTCCGGAAACTTCATGGCATCGCGGATAAAAAAGATCTTCAGGTTGTTGCCTACCAGGTCCCAATTGCCATCTTCGGTATACATTTTCACGGCAAAGCCACGTGGGTCGCGCAGGGTTTCCGGTGAGTGTGTGCCATGACCAACGGTAGAGAAACGCACGAAAGTAGGAGTCTCCTTTCCTTTTTTAAACACCTTGGCGCGGGTAAACTTCTCAATCGGGTCGTTGCCTACTGTGCCGTAAGCCTGAAACACACCATGTGCACCGGCACCGCGGGCGTGCACCACGCGCTCCGGTATGCGCTCCCGGTCAAAGTGCGATATCTTTTCGATGAAGTGGTAGTTCTCCATGGTAGCCGGTCCGCTGCTACCAAGCGTTCTGATGTTCTGGTTGTCGGTGACAGGATGTCCCTGACGGGTGGTGAGGGTGTTGCCTTTGCTGGCGTTGCGGGATTTATCGGCTTTGGCGTATTTTGACTTATCCTGGCCATTGCCTTTCGTGCTTTCGTTTTTCTTCATGACTCGCTGCTTTTTTTGATAGATTTCCAGATAGTATTTAACGGAACCAATATCGAAGGGTTCATGAATTCGCATTAAAACCACCGTTATTCTCTCCTTATCAACCAGATAGGCTCCGTTTTGTTAGAAGCTCCGTCTGAGTCACTTCATCCCGCGTATACCTCTTACTACTGTTACCTTATGAAGCATCGTGATGAAAATAACCGCACTTGAACTGCAAACCAGCCAACCTGAAGAGCTAAAAGCATTTTACACACAATTGCTCGGTTTGCCCCTGCTGTCAGAAGCCGACGAGTCGTTTAGCGTGCAGGCAGGGTATAGCACACTGACCTTCCGGACTGTAGAAGCAGAAACACCGAAAAATGGTGGCTATCATCTGGCGTTTCATGTACCTGGCAACGGGATTATGGAAGCTGCTGCGTGTCTGCGGGATCGGGTGGCGCTCCTGTATGCTCCCGGCGTTGCTTCTCCCGTAGTCGAACATGAAAACTGGCAGGCCAAGGCACTCTATTTCTATGATCCTGAATTCAATCTGCTGGAGTTCATCGCTCATCGTACTACTCCTCCAAGCAGCACTGTTTTTGGTCCAGCGCAACTGACAGGTATAGCCGAAGTGGGACTGCCGGTAACAGATGTGGCGGGATTTGCACAGGAGCTCCGTGAGAGATTAGAGCTCCCCCGCTGGAAATCGGCCACTGCTTTGTTCGAAGCTGTAGGCGATGCGGAGGGCCTGTTCATAGTAGTGCAGGAACAACGACCCTGGTTTCCCACACAAAACCCGGCCCTGGCCTTGCCCTTGCGTGTACGGGTGCAGGCTCCGGGTGCTGGCCGTGTTGCCCAGGGCCCTTTTGTGATCGAATCAGAGAAGACAGAGGTACAGGTATAGCCAATGCCCGCTGCGCAGATTACGGAAAACAACCGCTGCTATTGACAAACGAAGAGAACACTGCGGCTCAAAGCCCGTTTATAAGGCAGAAGGTACATCAACCCAAAACACTTAAAACTATGAGACACAACGAAAGAAATTACGACAGCGACAACCGTAACCGCGGCCACCGCTCCGGTGACAGTGATAACTTATCGAACTACCAAAGCCGCTACGAGAACAGAGGCAATTACTATGGCATGCCGGACCAGGGCCAGACGTACCGCAACGTAAGTAGCCAGGGCCGAAACTATGGCGGCTCTTCTTCCGGACCGGGAGGCGGCTACGGGGCCAGCAGCTGGCGCAGCAACCGCGACCAGGACAACCGCCATACCCAGGGGCAAATGCACCAGAACGAGTGGGACAGCGGCAGCTCTTACAGCAACCGTGAAAGAGACAACTACAACTATGGCTCAGGCAGCAGAAGTTCGCAAGGCGACCATTACCATTATGGAGACCCGAACCCTTACATGAATTACAAGCGCCAGGGAGGCTACGAGCGTGACCGCGACACCGATTGGCGCAGAGAGAGCGATGTAGACCATGCCAACCGTCGCTATGAGCGGCAGGAAAACAGTTACCGCCAGACCGGCCACGGTCGTCGCTTCGACCAATATGGTACGGATGAGCGCTACAACTACGCACACGGTAGGCAGGACGGACGCAGAACTATTGACAATCCTGAAAACCTGGACGACAGCTACTACGACCGTGGGGAACACAGCCGCAGTAGCAGCGACAATGACTACGGCCAGCAGTATGGCAGCAACTATGAGCACCGCAACAGTAACCGCGAAGGTCGCAATGACCACCACGAGGCTAATCGCATGGCAAGACACAGCCGTTCAGGCCAGGATGACTCTCCAAGCCGCAGCCCGCGTGGCTATGGCTACTCCTCCGGCCCTGATTACTCAGCCAACTCCCCCATCACCAATTATGGACCCGGAGTTCGAGGTTACCAGAAATAAAACCTAAAGCAGGAAGTCCACCTGCCTGGTGGACTTCCTGCTTTACTCCATCAAGCTACCTTCTTGTGCGCTTATGCGTATGCTAATCCATACCCGGACAAAGCACAGGTATAGCGCAAGCCCTTTGATAAGACACTATGAAAAAAATATTACACTACAGCTGGATGTTGCTACTTCTTGTTTGCCTGAGCGCTTGTAACCTGAGCGAGAAAAACAGACGTTACGGCGTTGAAGGAGACACAGAACTCAAAAGTTCTTACTGGATACTGCTTTCCCTGCAGGACCAACAGTTTGAGGATAACCCCGAAAACCAGACGGCTTACATACGATTCGAGCCAGGTGAAAATGAGTTGACAGGCTTTACCGGCTGCAACCGCCTGATGGGCAGGTATAGCCTGAGCAACAGCTCCCTTCAGCTCACTGACCTGGCTACCACCCGGGCTATGTGCCCGATCATAGAGCAGGAAAACCTTCTGATGGCCGTGCTCAAAACGGTCGACTCCTATGAGATCGCGGGGGATGTGCTCACGCTCTTCCACCAAAAAACGGCCGTCGCCACCTTCCGGACAGGCTCAGAACCCAACATGCCAGCTATACGATGAGAGAATAACTATCAGATTATAACCATATTACCATGTAAGCAGTATGTTAAAGGCACCAGCAGTCATGTATTAATTGAGCAGCTAAAACACGTATACCTATGGCAACAACTAAATGGATTGTAGATCCCACGCACAGCGAAGTGCAGTTCAAAGTACGTCACCTCATGATCACGACGGTGACCGGCTATTTCGAGAAGTTCAATGTGGAAGTTGAGACCGATGGCGAGGACTTTCACAGCACCAAAAAGATTGTGTTCACAGCCGATGTGAATTCGATCAGCACCAACAACGAGCAGCGCGACACACACCTGAAATCAGCCGATTTCTTTGATGCCGATAATCATGGAGAGGTGCGGTTTGAAGGCAAAAACTACGATGAGCTGAAACCAGGCTTCGAGAAGCTACAAGGAGACCTCACCATCCGCGGCACCACACGGCCCATTACGCTGGATGTGGAATATCACGGCACCGTGGTAGACCCCTACGGTCAGACCAAAGCAGGTTTCAGTGTGGAGGGCAAGATCAAACGAAAAGAATTCGGTCTAAATTGGGATGCCGTCACTGAAGCCGGCAGCGTAGTGGTGAGCGACGAAATTCGCCTTCACTGCGAGATACAGCTCGTGAAACAATAGCATACCAGGCGTACTGGCCACTGGCGCCCCGGCCGGTGCGGCTGCCACATTAGCCCTATACCTTACCCGACCCTAATAGAACACTCCCGTTCGCTTAGCCCGCCAACTCCTGGCAAGCGCCTCTACCGGTATTTCTATCCGGTAAACCTTGCTTGTGCTTTATCCGGCTGTATGGCCGCTCTATACCTCAGCATGCCAGCTTGCATGAATCCTCCTACTATTATGCAAAAGAAAAGCGCCAGAAAAGCGATAAAAGATACTTTAAACATCGACCTGAGCGATAAAGCGGCTCAGGAACTATACCTGAACATCTGCAACTTTATGCTTCACAATGATGATAAGTGCTACATCAGCGTCATCAGATATAAGTACCTGCTGCTCTGCGGTGAAATCAGCACGGCGGTGAGTGATTACCTGGTGATGGAGCAACTCATCGAAAAGATGCAGGCCAAGCACCCTCTGGTCCTTTCAGCCATCGCCTACATAGCGCGCTACAAGTCCTGACTCAAAAAAGGTATACCCCAACCCGTAACGGGTTGGGGTATACCTTTTATCTGTTTTAGGTGACAGGCTATTCCTGTAACAGTTTTTGATAGTTCGAATTCCTGTCGATGAATTTCTTCACCACCGGGCAGGTAGCAATCACTTTCTTCCCGTTCTCCTCTGCGTAGCAAAGGCCTTCCTCTATCAGCTTGTTCGCTACGCCTTTGCCCCGTGCCGACTCTGGCACAAAAGTGTGCGTAAAGTCCATCACTTCTTCAGAAGGAGTGGCGTAAGCCAGTTCAGCATCTTCTTCGCCCAGACTGGCGGTAAACTGCTGGTATTCTTTATCGTGTTTGATGTTCAGTTCCATGGTTGTTTTTATTTAAATTGATTATTACCCGCTAACCAATTGTCCGGTCGGGTGATGCAGGAGTACGATAGAGCGGCTTCCGATCCGTATGTTTTCACCGGCTTCCACGGTAGGCCCTTCATCTTTAATCTCATTGTGGTAAGTATCCAGTATTTTGGTCCATTGCGCACCGTACCTGGCTTCGGGAATGATATAGTCTACGTCTTCGTGGTGGGCGTTGAAGATCAGGTAGAAGCTGTCGTCAATGATCTGTTCGCCTTTGGGACCCACCGAATGCAGACCGCGTCCGTTCAGAAACACGCCAAGCGACATAGCATGATCGTGGTTCCAGCGCTCTTCCGTCATCTCCGATCCGTCCGGCTGAAACCAGGCGATGTCTTCCACTCCCACCCCTTTGATAGGCTGCCCCTGAAACCAACGGCGTCGGCAGAACACCGGGTGGTTGCGGCGCAGCTCTATTAATCTTTGTGTAAAAGCCAACATCTCTTTGTCGGCATTGAGCCAGTTGATCCAGGATATTTCGTTGTCCTGGCAGTAGGCGTTGTTGTTGCCCTGCTGCGTTCGGCTTATCTCGTCACCGGCTACCAGCATGGGCACTCCCTGCGACAAAAACAGCGTGGTGAGGAAGTTTCGCTTCTGCCGGTCTCTGAGTTCAATAATCTTTTTATCATCCGTTGGCCCTTCGGCACCGCAGTTCCAGGAACGGTTGTGGCTCTCGCCGTCGTTGTTGTCTTCGCCGTTGGCCTCGTTGTGCTTCTCGTTGTACGACACCAGGTCATTCAGCGTGAAGCCGTCGTGGGCCGTGATGAAGTTGATGCTGGCCGTAGGGCGGCGAAAGTCGTCGCGGTACAGGTCGGAACTGCCTGTGAAACGTTCGGCAAACTCCCCCAGGGTGCCTCCCTCTCCACGCCAGTAGTCCCGAATGCAGTCGCGGTACTTTCCATTCCACTCGGCCCAGCCCGGCGGGAACTTGCCCACCAAATAGCCGCCTTCCCCGATGTCCCAGGGCTCTGCGATCAGTTTCACCTGTGAGATAACCGGGTCCTGGTGGATGATGTCGAAGAAAGAGCCCAGGCGGTCCACCTCGTGCAGTTCGCGGGCCAGTGTGGCGGCCAGGTCGAAGCGGAAGCCGTCGACGTGCATTTCCAGGATCCAGTAGCGCAGGCTGTCCATAATCAGGCGAAGCACCGTCGGCATCATGGCGTTGAGGGTATTGCCCGTGCCAGTGTAGTCCATGTAAAAGCGCTTGTCCTCTTCTACCAGGCGGTAGTACGATGAATTGTCCACACCCCGGAAAGAGAGCGTTGGACCCATGTGGTTGCCCTCGCCGGTGTGGTTGTACACTACATCCAGGATCACCTCTATACCTGCCTTGTGCAGCGCTTTCACCATGTTTTTAAACTCCACTACCTGCTCACCCAATGTGCCACTGCTCGAGTAGCGCACGTCCGGCGCAAAAAAACCGATCGAATTATAGCCCCAGTAGTTTGTCAGGCCATTGTCGGCCAGGTGCCGGTCGGTGATGAAGTGGTGGACGGGCATCAGCTCGATCGCTGTGATCCCCAATTCCTGCAGGTACTTGATGGTGACCGGATGGCCAATGGCCGCATACGAACCACGAATCTCCTCCGGTATATCAGGGTGCAGTTTGGTGAAGCCTTTGACGTGGGCCTCATAAATAATGGACTTGTGGTAAGGGATTTTAGGTGGTTTGTCGCCTTCCCAGTTGTAATTCGGGTCTACCACCACACTGTAAGGTATAAAGGGAGCGCTGTCGAGTGTGCTCATCTCCAAATCTTCTTCAGAACCGCCTACCTCGTAGCCGAAAAGGGAGTCGTGCCAATCGATGGTACCCGAAATAGCCTTGGCATACGGGTCGATCAGGAGCTTGTTTGGGTTGAAGCGGTGGCCGTTAGCCGGGTCATATGGTCCGTGAACGCGATAGCCGTACATCTGCCCGGGCTTGATTTCGGGCAGGTAAGCGTGCCATACCTGGTGGGTACGTTCGTTCATCTTTATCTTCACCGATTCGCTTTCGTCTTCAATCGAGTTAAAGAGGCACAGTTCTACGCCAGTGGCATTGTCGGCATACAGGGCAAAGTTCACGCCATCTCCATCCCAGGTGGCACCCAGCGGGTAGGGACTGCCAGGGTATACGGTAATATTCATAAGGATTTTCTAACTTAGGTAGCTGATGATGTCCTTTTCAGGACTTTTCCGTCTACGCAGAAAGCCTGGAAAGAGTCGTCCCATATCTGATTTATTGTGATCAACAACTGCTCTCATAACCATTGCTTTCTGCCTGATCGTAAGAAGGAACAAGAAAAGGGATTTCAGACGACAGACTTTACAAACTGGCAATCTGGGAACGGTACTATACCTGTGTTGCATCCTTTTATTTACTTTTACCATGCATATACATGCATATACCCACACCACTAAAAGCATTTGATGAACGCCCTTGACTTGCTTCTGATACTGATTGTGCTGGTTAGTGCCTACATGGGCTGGCGCCGTGGTTTTGCCTTTAGTCTGCTGGATCTGGTGCGCTGGGTGGGCAGTCTGGTGCTGAGTTTCCGGCTATACCCTGCGCTCGCCGACTGGCTCAGCCGCGCCACCGACTGGAACATGTACTGGATTCCGCCTATCTCCTTTTTCGTCATTGCGGTGCTCTCCAGCATGCTCATTCAGTTCATCGGGTCACTTGTCCTGGATCTGTTCTCAGACGAGCTGCACACCCACCCCGTAAACAAAGCACTTGGTGCCTTGCCGGGCGTGCTGAGTGGCACCATCACCATTGCCATCATTTCTGTTCTGCTGCTGTTGCTTCCACTTCCGGAACGCTTTCAGAGCTATGTGCACGAAAGCAGAGTAGCAGGCCGCTTTGGCAATTATACCCATCTGGCAGAAGATGAACTGACCTCCGTGTTTGACCGGGTGGCGGAGCGTACCCTCAACGAACTCACTATTGCGACGAAAACAGAAGAATTCATCGAGTTACCCTTCAAGACCGATGACTACGAGCCACAACCGGCATTGGAGGCCCGCATGCTCGAAATGCTGAACGAGGAACGCATTGCCAAAGGACTGCAGCCTTTGCAGGCGGATACGGCCCTTACCAGGGTTGCCCGGCAACATGCAGCTGATATGTTCTCGCGCGGCTATTTTTCGCATGTCTCGCCGGAGGGAGCCAGTGCAGCTGACAGAATTCGGGCTGCCCATATTCCGTTCAGGGCGGCTGGCGAGAACCTGGCCCTGGCCCCTACCCTCGCCATTGCCCACGAAGGGCTAATGGAATCGCCTGGTCACCGGGCCAACATCCTGCACCTGCGCTTTGGGCGGGTAGGTATAGGCGTGCTGCAAAGCAAAGAGCATGGCTTGATGATCACGCAGAAATTCCGAAACTAACGTATACCTGAGCAGAACCCAGGTATAGCCATGCAGCACGATAACAGCAACTTTATAAGCATTCAGCTCGGCAGTGGCGCTACACGTGCTACCTTCCTGCTGGATGTGGCCAAACTGTGCTACGCTTATTTTAAACCAGAGACAGAGCAGCAAACCGCCAAACTCGTGCTCGACTTCGGAGCCTCCCAGAAAATATTAGAGAAGCAGGACGCAGAGCAGGTATACCTGGCCCTTTCTAATCACACCTCTTCCTAGGTATAGGTATAACTGATTTATAAACCTCACCTCCTTTCATTGTTTTTCAGTTCTCCTGAATCCCCGGATAATGGTAAAAAGCAGACCCACTGTTATCCCAACTGCTTCATCCTAAGCTTATATACCCTTATCTAAATATTTTAAAAAATAATTTGGTATTGATAAAACTATACATACATTTGTAGTGTACTATGTAACTAATACACTAAAACAAACACAAATGATTGAGATCAAGAACCTTAGTTTCGGGTATAGCCGCAAGTCGCTGCTGTTCCGGAACCTGAACCTAACGCTGCAGGAGGGTCATATTTACGGGCTACTGGGCAAGAACGGAGCGGGCAAGTCCACACTGCTCAAGAACATGGTCGGGCTGGTTTCTCCCCTGGAGGGCACTTGTCAGGTAAACGGCTTCGATTCGCACAAGCGCCAGCCGGCTATGCTCGGGGATCTCTATTTTATTCCGGAAGAAATCTACATGCCTTCGCTCACAGCTAGGCAATTTGTGGCGAACACGGCGCCTTTCTATCCCCTCTTCGACGAAGAGGCCTTTTACCGTTACCTCTCTGAGTTTGAAGTGCCAGCGCATGCTGTGTTCAGCAAAATGTCGTTTGGTCAGCAGAAGAAGGCCATCATCGCCTTCGGCCTGGCCACCAACACCAGCGTGCTGATCATGGACGAGCCGACCAATGGCCTGGATATACCTTCTAAGGTACAGTTCCGCCGCATCATTGCCTCTGCCCTCACCGAGAATCGCTGCATCATCATCTCCACCCACCAGGTGCGCGACCTCGACAGCCTGATCGACACATTGGTGGTGGTGCATGACCGGGAGATCGTGCTGAACGAGTCGCTTGATGCGATCAGTGAACGGCTCACTTTCACGACCATACCTGAATCTGAAGCCCATAATGCTCTTTATGCTGAAGATGCGCTGCGTGGCAGGCAGGCCATTCTGCCAAACGTGATGGGCAACTACAGCAAAGTGGACATGGAACTGCTCTTCAACGCCATCACCAGTGGCAATACATCTGTAACCGAAATCCTTCAAAGACCTCACTATGAACAATCACTTTAACCTGAGCCGCTTTGCGTTGCTGTTTCGCAAGCATACCGTGGAGCACTACAAAACCTACCTGATGTCGCTAGCTGTGCTACTTGGCGCCATGTTTCTGATCGTAGGCATGGCCAGTTACATGGCGTCCAGGCCTATGTTGGCTACAGAGCAGTCTATCTTTTTCCTGTTCTTTCTGATGGGGGCAGGTATGGTGTTTTCGAGCACCGTATTTGCGCAACTGGGCGATAAGAAGAAGGCGATCGCTTTTCTGACCTTGCCGGCGTCTCAGTTCGAGAAGTACCTGGTCGGCTGGCTGTACTCGTTTCCCATCTACCTGTTGCTGTTTATACCTTCTTTTTATTTGATCGTCTACATTCTGCTCAACATTGATCCGCGTGTAGGACCTGAGCATGAAGTAATGAACATTCTTACCTCTGAACCGCCCCTGCATGTGCTACTGGCCTTTTATGCGCTGTTCAACGCCCTGATGCTGGTGGGCTCGGCTTACTTCAACAAGCATCACTTTATCAAAACGGCTTTCGCAGGTTTTCTGGGCATTTTGCTGCTTTACAACCTAAATAAGCAGGTTGTGCAGGCTATGCTTGGCCGCGACCTGGCATCGGCGACTCCTTTTTCAGGGACCTATTTTATGGAAAATGACAAGCGTTTCGATGTAGGTGCTTACGAAGGGAATGAGCCGCTTATGCTGTTGCTGCTGGTTGTTCTGGCACTTGTAAGTTGGTTGGTGGCTTATTTCAAAATAAAGGAAAAGCAAGTTTAGGGGAGGAAAAGCATGGAATTTAAAGAGAATGAACCCATCTACCTGCAGATTGCAGCGCACGTAAGCGACCAGATTTTGCTAGGCAAGTGGGCAGCAGAAGACAAGATACCCTCGGTACGCGATCTGGCAGTAACCTTTCAGGTGAACCCCAATACCGTGATGCGCACCTACGAGCAGCTCCAGAACCAGGAGGTGATCTACAACAAGCGCGGTCTTGGTTTTTTTGTAACGCCGGATGCCGTGAAGAAGGTGAAGGCGCAGCGCAAAGAGCGTTTTCTGCAGCAGGACCTGCCAGCTTTTTTCAGAAATATCTTTTTGCTGGAAATCAACCTGGACGAGATTCAGAAGCGCTACGAAGTATACAAATCAGAAAATTACGAACAAGAAATCGAGCAGAAACCATGAAAACCAGCAATAAACTCTTACTCTTCGCTTTAGTGGTGCTTGCTAGCGCACTGGCCACTTACAATATCGCCCTTAAGGCGGAGTACAACACCAAATCTTACCAGGATCCCTACAAAAACTATGTGGTCATGGACTTTAATGGTTTTGATGAGGTGGAGGTAAATGCCGGCGATATGCTAAAAGTGCTGATTGAACCCGGCGACGAGCATGCGGTATACCTGTACAAAGGAAACGAAGAAGTCGTGCAAATCAGCCAGGAAAACAAAACACTGCAGATAGATGTGACCACCGATGACACGCAGAAAGGCGTGCGTGGCTGGGGCACTCCACACCTCGTCATCAAAACCCCTGTGCTGAAGACACTGCGCGCTAACGCGACACATACCCTGAATGGCAAGCAGATAACCAACAGCAAGCGCCTGAATACAGCCAGTTACCTGAACACTTCGCTGGTGGGATTTAAGCAGGACAGCCTCAGGTTGGAACTTGACAACGGGGTGATGGTGCAACTGCACGGAAATCAGTTACAGCACCTGCAGGCCGTGACAGGCACCAGCCCGGAAAGTGATTCCAAGTTGCTCATTCATCCGGACAATAAGATTCAGCAGGCGAATATGGATATCCGCAACCGAAGTCACCTGACCTTGCTCAACGTGTCTATACCTGCACTGCAGTACACGTTGTCCGAGCAGGCGCAGGTGGAGCTTTCTGGTGAAGCCCTGGCCATCCTGCGCAAGTAAACCCTGCACCGCTATGAAGAATTCAGGACTTATCCTGTTAGGAGGACTACTTTTTATAAGCCTGTCGCAGGAAAGCAACAGCAAAGCTACCAGGCAAAATACGTGCTCTGAAGTTTTCTATCACCAGCCAACTAGCTGCCATGTGACAAGTGGCGTCTCCAATCATACAGCCTCGGAAGTCTCTGCTGCGCTCATAGCAACACAGGACCCGGCTGATGAGCAGAAAACTGTGCTTACAAGCAGAATTCTGCAGCTAGTGGATGCCTTTGCTGAACTGGTGATGGTAATTTAAGTGGCTTGATTAATTCAAAAGAAAATGCCCGGGCAATATAGCTCGGGCATTTTCTTTTGCAGCGCTTTACAAGGTATAGCTCAGGCCCAGCATGGAGTTAATCGTGTGCATGGGTTGCTTTATTGTGCTTCTTACACCTTGGGCATTGGTTACTTCAAAGGAGGGTTGGGCAGCAAGTAAGCCTATTTCTACCGAAAACAGAAACCGACCATCCTGTATGCCAAAGCCACTGGCAATACCGTAAGCGGGAGCCACTGCTGTGTCGGAACTTCGGCGGATGGGGCCATAGGGTGTATCCACCCGCACTTCAGGCGATTTGCTGTAAACCCCTCCTACTGATCCCTTCACATACCCAAAAAGGCTTCCAGGACGGCTCTGAAGGTATAGGTCAGCCAGCACATGAGTACTCTTCCAGCCAGTTGCCTCCCGTCGCAGTGCCAGTTCGTCGTCAGGTGCCGCAAAGGCGTCCATATCGAAGCGATGGAAACGAAAACCTGCCGAGGCGCCTACTGCCAGGTATGGCTTTATATCCACTTGATAAGTCCCCTGCACAGTTACGCCTCTTCTAGCCATCGGTGGGTAGTCTTCCTCAAAACGGTCTTTCTTGAAATCGCCGATCGGGGATGCGGACCCTACCTGCAGGCCAACACGCTGAACACGCTGCGCCTGGGCAGCAACCGAAAAGCATACCAGAAAAGCAAAGACAAGAAGACAACGGTTTAGCGGATGATGCATACGGTAGGGCAGTTTAGACAGGTATAGCCACAGTCACAGGCGCTTTAATCGATCAGGAAATCGTGACTGAAAGTCGTATCGCGTTTCAGTTCATCCCAGTACAGGGTATAGCTTTGGCAATTCGTCTGGTTGCAATTTCTCCCTTGTGGCACTACTTCAATTTGCCCTTCCAGCATTTCATCATCTCGCAGCAGGAAACGCAAGGTATAGTTGCCGCTGTCATCGGTATAGGCCACAGCTTTTTTTCGGGTAGTACCTCCTCCACCCGCTTTGAATGTTCGTAAGTTCTGCCAGGTTGCCAGCAACTGCATCCCTCGTATGGGCTGTCCGCTGCCGTTCAACACCTGCCCGTTTACCTCCGTGCAGGAGCCCGGGCAGTACTTGCTGATGTAGTCGTCCTCTTTCTCTATGCAGGCGTTTAGCCCAAAGAACAGCGCGAGCAGCAAACCGTACCGGTTTACAAACCTTGTTTTCATATCGTCTCGGGATTACAAACCAAGATAATGAAAAAGCACTATATATCAACTACTTGCTATACCTGCTTCACCATTTTGATGTGGTCAATACCGTCCTCATCGTATACCTCGCTGGACTGCTCAAAGCCGAAGCGCTCATAAAACTTCTTAGCATACAGCTGCGCCCCGATCCGGATCTGTCCCTTTCCGAATAGTCGATAGCATTCCTCAATCGACAGTTCAACCAACTCCTTGCCTACACCCGTGCCACGCACCAACTGGCTCGTCACAATACGCCCGATCGACATCATATCCGGGTAAGCTATACCTGCCGGCACCAGTCTGGAGGTGGCAACCAACACCCGATCCTCGTTGTAGAAAAGGACGTGATGGCACAGCTGGTCCTTGTCGTCCATGTCAGGAAACACACAGTTTTGCTCTACCACAAAGACTTCACTGCGTAATCGCAGCATGTCGTAAAGTTCGCTGGGGGTCAGTTCGTGAAAGGCTTTGCAGATTTTGGTGAGGTCCATGGGGGCTAAATTAAGCTGATAGTGGTGTGTTGTTCCTTGCAAAGATACGGCAGCCTGTCTTTTATACCTATATTTGCAGCATACCCTTCAAAATTCAGGAGTACCCATGGCAAGTGACCTTTTCGAAATCCTCTTCAACATCATTCCACTAGCGCTGTTCCTATACCTGTCCCTCACGCTCATGGGCATCATCAAGTACAACCAGCACACCGCTTTCCTCGCCAATGCATCCTCGATCACTAAATTTGCCGTTTACGGCGGCACCATCGCCTTTGCGATTATGGCCTTCGCTGACTTGACGAAGTAGGTCTACAGATAGAGTAGTTTATTAGCGAAGATGAAGTTCTGCGAAGCGGCAGATCACTTTCACCATTCCTAGGTATGTGAATCACTACTTTCCTATTAGAAACAGAATGGAGGTTATGTAATCACCTGCCAGCTCGCCCTGCCACTTTGCCTTGCCCAGGTGCAATCCTATTTTCCGCGTGATGCGAATGTGCAAAACAAAAAAGGCCTGCTCTTTTACAGAACAGGCCTTTGAAAGGAAATTGAATTTCAATTAATAAGCGCGAACGGCCTTGTTTTCCACGAAGTTCATGAAGGCGCGGTTCACAACACGGGTACCGCCCGGAGTTGGGTAGTTGCCTGTAAAGTACCAGTCGCCGCTGTGGTTCGGGCAGGCCAGGTGCAGGTCTTCGATGCGTTGATAAATTACCTGCACTTCGGCATTCACCTCCGGCGCTTTCACGATCTCTGATACCTTAGCGGAAATCTCGTCATGCGTAAAGAGGTCGAACAGCTCCTTTACATAGTTGGTTTCCATGATGGCCGGCGTACCCTGTACTGCTTGTATTTTGTCGTATACCTCGTCTACTTTGTAGTACAAGCCACGGTCTTTCAGCAACGCCAGCATGGCACGGAAGGCCACAAATTCCTTTACACGCGACATATCAATACCGTAGCAGTCCGGGTAGCGGATCTGAGGTGCACAGGAAACGATGATGATTTTCTTCGGCTCCAGTTTGTCCAGCATGCGGATGATACTTTTCTCAAGCGTTGTGCCGCGCACAATCGAATCGTCGAGTACCACCAGCGTATCGATGCCTTTTTTCACCACCTCGTAAGTCGTGTCGTACACGTGCGTCACCAGGTCGTCTCGGCTGTCGTTGTCGGTGATGAAGGTGCGCAGCTTCACGTCTTTTATCACCAGCTTCTCGGCTCGGGGCTTAAACTGCAGAATCTCGTCGAGCTGTTCTTCGCTTAGCTCTTGGTTTAGGATGGCTCGCTTGCGGTAGGTACGCAGGTAGTCTTCGATCCCTTTCATCATACCCAGCCAGGACGATTCGGCCGTGTTCGGGATATAAGAGAATACCGTGTTTTTCAGGTCGTAGTCAATGGCTTCCAGAATCTGCGGACACAGGCGGCGGCCCATGTTCTTGCGCTCTTCATAGATCTCCGGGTCGTTGCCTCTGGAGAAGTAGATGCGCTCAAAGCTGCAGGATTTTTTCTCGAGCTGCGGCATGATCTCTTTCAAATCGGCGTTACCGGCCTTGTCCACAATCAGGGCATGACCTGGGGTAATTTCGCGAATCTCACTGTACTCTATATCAAAAGCAGTCTTGATGGCCGGCTTTTCAGAGGCAATCACCACCACTTCGTCATCCATATAATAGTAGGCCGGGCGTATACCGTTCGGGTCGCGCACCACAAAAGAGGCGCCGTAACCCGTCAGGCCTGCCATGGCATAGCCACCGTCGAAGTCCTTACAGGCACGCTTGAGCACACGCTGCAGACTCAGGTTATCTTCGATCAGGGAAGTAATTTCTTTGTTGGAGTATTCGTCTTTGTAAGACTCGAACAGCATCTGGTTTTCTTCGTCGAGGAAGTGGCCGATCTTTTCGAGCACCGTAATGGTATCAGTCTTTTGCTTTGGATGCTGGCCCAGTTCGATCAGTTTCTGGAACTGCTCGTCCACGTTGGTCATGTTGAAGTTACCGGCCACGGCCAGACTGCGGCTGCGCCAGTTATTTTCGCGCACCATCGGGTGGCAGTTGTCTATACTGTTGACGCCGTGTGTACCGTAGCGCAGGTGCCCCAGGTATACATCGCCCAGAAAAGGGAGGTTCTCCCATACCCAGTTCGTGTTCAGGGCTTTCTCAGGCTGATCTTCCTTCAGCTTTTTAAACTCCTTGCCGATCTTCCCGAAAATGCTGTCGATGGCGCGGGTCTTTACAGAACGGAAGCGGTTGATATACTCCATACCCGGACCCGCATCTATCTTGATACTGGCTACCCCTGCCCCGTCCTGTCCGCGGTTGTGCTGCTTTTGCATCAGCAGGTATAGCTTGTTGACACCGTACATCGGAGTGCCATACTTTTCAACATAATATTCGATTGGTTTTCGGAGCCTGATCAGGGCTATACCGCATTCGTGCTTAATGGAATCGCTCATAGGGCTGTAAAAGTATCTAGGCCAGCAGTTTCTCTATCCATTGCAGCAGCAGGTCAGGTTTGAAAAAGAAGACCAGCAGCGGCAGGGCGAAAAAAACCAGCAGCAGCTTATTTGACAGTGAAATAACTAAATTTTCGGCAGTTTGATTCCTTTTCAGGAAAAGGTGATAAGGTATTTTGATATAGTAGAACAAAGCGACCCCAGTGAGCAGGATTCCCACCACGAGCAAGACCAGCAGCATCGGTTGTCCGGTGGCGGAATAAGCCTCCCACACATTGCTAAACACAAGCAGCTTGCCCATGAAACCGGCCAGTGGCGGCAGGCCCGTTAGGGAGAGCAGAAAGAGCAGCGCCATGATGCTGGCAAATGGTACACGCGATCCCATTCCCTGAAAGTCTTCGAGCGTGTGCACTTGCCAGTCTTCCTCAGCCATCTGCAGGAACAGGAACATGCCGAAGTTCATGAACAGCAGCACCGTCATATAAAAGAGCACGCTCACGGTATAGTCGCTGCCAAAAGCCAGCAGCGCCATCAGCAGAAAGCCCGCATGCGATACCGAGGAGAAAGCCATCAGGCGACGCGGCGTGCGCTGCCAGAGCGCGGTAAAGTTGCCGACTGCCAGCGTCGCGAGAGCGGCTATACCCAGAAAAAGCTGCACATCTTTGAAAGCGCTGGCGATGGTTGGGTCGGCGAAGGCGGCCACGAAGCGCATGATCACAACGATGCCCGCCATTTTGGGTCCTGTAGAGAAGAGCGCGACGATCGGCATCGGTGCTCCCTGGTAAACATCAGGCGTCCAGAAGTGAAAAGGGGCCGCCGATATTTTGAATAGAAAACCGGCGAACACCAGAATGGCCGCGACCGTCACCATCAGCGGACTGGCGTCGAGCAGACTGCGCCAGAAAGACACCAGGGTATAGTCCAACGAGCCGGTGAGGCCGTAGAAAAAGGACATGCCATAGAGCATTACGCCGGCCGACAGCGTGCCGTAGAGCACATACTTCAGACCTGCCTCTACGGCTCTTTTTTCTTCTTTAAGCGTGAGCGTGAGGATGTAGGAGGCAATGGACACGATCTCTATCGCCAGGAAAACCATGAGCAGGTTGACCGACTTAGCCATCAGGTTGAGGCCCAGCACGAGCATTAGAATCAGGGCATAGTATTCGCCACGGCCTTCGCCCTGTTTGCGCTTTTCTATTTTCGGGTTTTGGAGCGAGAGGAGGATGGTAAAGATACCCGTCAAACTAAAGAGTATACCTGTGTAACGCGCGATACCGTCAGAGCGCAGCAGGTTGAGAAACTGCACCCCGTCTATACCTTGTGGACCCAACACCAACAGCACTAGTACAGAAAAAAGCCCGGTCAGCGCCACCCAGGGCAGCAGCCACTTCACTGTTTTGGACTTGAAGAGATCGAGCGTAACCAGCAGCAGGAAGAAAATGGCCAGCAGCAATTCGGGCAGCAGCGACCCTGCTCCAGCTAGAATGCTGTCGATGGCCTGGGGGAGTTGTGCTGCCTGTTCTTCCACGTGTTGGTATAAGGTATAGTAGTGTCCCTGACGAAGCTTGTAGCATCAGGGCTTGTATTATCTATGTAAAATCGCTTGCAGGATGTTGAGCTGCTCCTGTCCGTTTCGCAACATCAGTTCCGTAAAACCTGTCACCGTCATACCTGTTTTATCCAGGAGCAGGTGCGGGAAGATGCCGAAGACAAAAGCCAGAATAGCCAGCGGCACCAGCATCAGGTACTCCCGCTTGGTAAGGTCTGCAATAATGGCCTTCTGGCGCAGCTCCGGGAAGATCCAGTACTTACCAAAAAACATGCGCTGTAGCGCCCACAAGTAATAAGCCGCCGACAGCAGCAGACCGATCACGGCAACGATCGCCATCCAGCGCGGCAGCATACCCGTTGCTTCCGGTGCACTGAAACTACCCAGCAGCACCAGCAGCTCGGCGATAAAACCTGAGAAGCCAGGCAAACCCAGTGAAGCAAAAAAGGCGATCACGACAAAAGCGGTATAAGCCGGCATGCGTTTGGCAAGTCCCCGGAAATTCAGGATCATGCGGTCGTGTGCGCGGTCATAAATCACTCCCACCACCAGGAAAAGCATTGCCGAGATAAGGCCGTGGCTGAACATCATGTAAATAGCGCCATTCACGCCTTCATTGGTGAGCGAAGCCAGGCCCAGCAGCACAAAGCCCATGTGTGACACCGAGGAGTAAGCGATCAGTTTCTTGAGATCGTTCATGGCCAGCGCGCAGAGTGCCCCATAGATTATAGAAAGCACGCCCAGTCCGCCGACAAAAGTAGAAAAGTAAGCGCCTGCATCCGGGAAAACAGGGTAAGCAATCCGGATCAGACCGTAACCGCCCACCTTCAGCAGGATGGCCGCCAGCAATACCGAGATAGGTGTAGGCGCCTCCACGTGCGCATCAGGAAGCCAGGTATGCACCGGCACAGACGGCACCTTGATCAGGAAGCCCGCCAGTACCAGCAGGAAAGCCACAAAACGAATCGGCAGAGCAAACAGCGAAACACCTGAGAACACATGTAGCAGACTGCCTGGTATAAAGTTGGCCGGCTCCATCATGGCTGGTATGCTGAAGGTCCGCACCATGTCGGCCTCGCTGATTGCGCCCTGTTGCAGCATCTGCTGTACCTGGCGAACCATGTCCAGACTGGCAGGAACGTTCTGCCCTATCAGGCCCATTTGCTGCGCCGTTGCCTCCGGATCGATCACAGAGGTATAGAGCCCGATCATTACGACCAAAATGAAAAGCGAGCCGATCAGGGTATAGATGAAAAATTTAAGCGCCGCATACTCCCGTTTCGGGCCACCCCACATACCTATGAGAAAGTACATGGGCAGGAGCATAAACTCGAAAAAGAGGTAGAATAGGAAGAAGTCCAGCGCAAGGAAACAGCCCATTACGCTGGTCATGAGCAAGAGGTATAGCGAGAAATAGCCCTTCACGTTTTTGGTGATGTTCCATGACGAGATAACGCCGATCACACCTACTATACCTGTGAGCAGCACCATGCTGATACTTACACCGTCCACGCCCACAAAATATTCGATCTGGAAACGCCCCAGACTGCCCAAGGAGAAACCGATCCAGTCGAGTTTTTCCACAAACTGATAGCCTGTCTGCCCGTTCGCCACCTTAGCACCATCGAAACCCAGGTATAGCCACACGGCTACGGCCAGTTGCATCAGCGAACCGCCCAGCGCTACTGCTTTTATGCCCCGCTGCATGCGCGTCGGCAGCAGCAACACCACGAGCGCCGCCAGCAGAGGAAGAAAAATAAGGCTGGAAAGAGTATAATTCATCAATATGTTACGACACTTTTATCACGTATCACGACACACGACTACGCATGTGTGTATCTGTATTGTTATGCTTTTCCCCGATGTGATGCCGGGTCCTTTTTGTTTTCAGCCACAGCTCCTCCTGAGCATAGGTATAGATTTGCGCAATTGCTCCACAAGCTGGAAGCAGAATTCTGTATGAGGTATACAGGTATACAGGTATAGCCTTCATCCTGCTAATCCGATCATCCTGTAGAACCTGATCGCGAAATTAACATCAATTCAGCATGATGTATAGTATTATCAGAATAAATCCGAAAAGGGAGTAAGCGTAGTAAGATTGCACCTTGCCATTCTGAAGTCCGCGCCCGAAACGGCCGAGCACTTTGGCCATCACCCCGATCAGCCACACGCTGCCATCCACTACCCAACTATCAAACCACTTTACGATTTTGGAGAACACCACCAGCCATTTGCTCGCGTAGTCCAGGGTATAGTCGATCACACGTTTGTCGAAGCGGTATAGCAAGCGGGCCATCTGCAACACGGGTCTTATAAATACCTTGTCGTAGGCGGCATCCAGGTAGTAATGGTGATACGTCAGCTTTGCCAGAGTACCGCGTGGCTGTTCCTGCAGGAGTGCCTCGCTACTTCTTCCTTTATACCTGCCAAAGGCCAGGGCTATACCTACTATACCTAGCAAGGCGGAAAGCAGCCCGATCATCAGGTGAGCAGTGCCGTTGGCAGCATCCTGCGTTGTCACAGCCTTAATCAAACTACCGGCAAGCTGAGTGCCTTCCTGTGAAAGTTGCGTCAAGCTGATGCCCTGCATCACCCAACTTCCGGCAAAGGATAACGGGTTGAGCGAAAAGAAAATACCCATCGACAACACCGCCAATAATGCTACAGGTATAAGCATCACCCGCTCCATCTCCTGACCAGCCGACAAGCGCAGCGCTCGCACATCGAATGGTAAGCGGAACGAACCGAAGAACATGAACCACAAATGCCGCCCCATGTAATAGGCCGTCAGCAACACTACGGCAAAACCGATTACAGGCACGATAAAGTACAGGCTGTTCCCATTGGCCTGGCTCATGGTCTGTGCCCAGGCCCAACTCCCCGAAAGGATGGCATCTTTGGAAAGGAAACCGGAAAACAAAGGCAACCCGACGAGCGCAGCCGCCGCCAGCAAATAGGTATAGAAGGTGAGTGGCATTGCCTCGCGCAGACCTCCCATGTTCCGGATATCCTGCGGATCTACCCCGACAGGCTGATGCGTATGGTGCAGCCCCCGGTGCATAGCATGAATGATGATGCCGGCATTCAGGAAAAGCGCTGCCTTGAAGAATGCATGTGTAGTCAGGTGAAAGAGCGAAGCGTCGTGTGCTCCGGTGCCCATGCCCATCACCATATAGCCTAACTGTGAGATCGTGGAGAAGGCCAGCACGGCTTTAATGTCATATTGATTGATTGCCGCCAGCGCACCGAGCAGTGCCGTGATGGCGCCAATAATAGCGATGACCGTGAGGGCATCTACTGTGAAGAAAGCATAGCAGCGCGCCACCAGGTATACGCCAGCCGCCACCATGGTCGCGGCGTGGATCAGCGAGGATACGGGTGTCGGGCCCTGCATAGCGTCGGGTAGCCATACCTGTAACGGAAACTGCGCCGACTTGCCCACACAGCCCATAAACAGACCGAGTCCGGCCAGCGTCAGAAACAGCGAACTTAACTCAACTGACCAAAACTGTCCCTCAAAGGTATAGCTTGTCACAAAGGTCCCGTTCAACCACTCCCCTGCCCCCATCAAAGTACGCAAGGCTTCCAGGTCGAAAGTACGGAAATAGGTATAGAAGGCAAACAGGCCGAGCAGCAGCCCGATATCGCCTACGCGGTTGACCAGGAAAGCTTTTTTACTGGCTGCCACGGCAGCAGGACGCTCATACCAGAAGCCGATGAGCAGATAAGAAGACAAACCCACCAACTCCCAGAACATAAAGAGCAGCAGCAGGTTATCAACCAGCACAATGCCCAGCATGCTAAAAGTAAAGAGGCCCAAGTAGGCGAAGTAGCGGCTATACCCTTTGTCGCCGTGCATGTAGCCCACCGAAAAGAGTTGCACCAGCAGAGAGATAAATGTGACGATGACCAGCATCAGCACCGTCAGGTTATCGAGCAGTATACCTGCTGTGAAATCGGCTATGAAGCTGGAAGGCAGCTTAAACCAGACGGCCCGGCTGTGGTATACTTCCGTATTCCAGATCTGGGTAAAGAGATAGATCGAAAGTGCAAAGGCAAGTCCGGTGGCGCCAATCCCCAGCCAGTCACCCTGCCGGGGTAGCTTTTTGCCCGCCAGGTATAGCAGCACGAAAGCCAGTAGCGGTAGCAAAAGCACTCCTAATGCCAGGGTGGTTTGGGGCGTGCCGGCCAGTGGTTCAAGAAGTGCGGAAAGCTCCAAAATATAGGCTGTCTATCGGGTTCAGTCTCGAAAAGGGGACCCCCAAAGGTAGTCCGCCGTTTCAGGCTGCCAATTTACATATATTGTTGCAATAATATAGTCCTTGACGGCTCTGCCGGGCTATGCATCCTCCATATTTTTCAATTTTTGCAAACAATCATCATTCTATTTCGTTCTGTATGGTATTGTACCATCTAAACAAAATATGAACTATGGACACACAAGATCTTAAAAGAGACGCACAGGATTTGAAGAACAAGGCTGACAGAATCAATCCTCAGCATAAGGAAGGACCAGTAGCTGCAGCCATCGAAGACTATACCTCCCGTATCCCATCCGATGTATTTTTATGGGCTGCATTGGGCTCTATGGCCGTATCGGCAACGCTAAAGATTATGAAGAAGGATGAGGAAGCGCTTTTCGTAGGACAATGGGCTCCTTCTTTCTTACTGTTGGGCAACTACAATAAGATGATCAAGCTTGTTGGCTACCAAAGCGATAAGTAGAAAGCGTCTGCTATAATCTCATGACGAGAAACAGAAAGAGGGAGCCTAGGCTCCCTCTTTCTGTTATATTTTATAGGTCAACTTCTTCTTGCCAGACACTACCCTAAAGCATCACTGAAGTCAGGTTTAATAACATCTTTTAAAGATAGTTCAAAAAGAATATTTTTTTTCACGAAATGCACCAATTGCAGGTATAATTATCCCTATATTTGCACCGGCTAAAAGTTGAAGGTTGCCTTTCAGGCAATCCTTTGAAAAGCAGGGCTCCTCATAAGGGAGCCTTCGCTTTTTATACGCCTTACCTTCCCCGGAAAACGTGCCTGACAGCATGCCTCCATGTGATAATCCGCTAAAGAAGCTATTTGAAAATTGCTAGACCGGCTCCGCGGATGGCGCAGTATTTAAGTTCTCCCTGGACTGCAAAGACGCACAGTATTTTTTCCGGAGATCTTGTACCCCATTCCAATCGATGACGTCCTCCTCACTGCTGAGTTGCGCCAGGTTTGCCTTCACAGAGACATCCGAAATAAACATTCGGTCCTGGTAAAGGCCATTGGCATAAAAGCGACAATAAGTACGTATTTCGTCCGCTTCTGTCAGTACAATCAAATCGCAAGACTGAAGCTTGCTAGTAAATAGAGAAAATTCATCCATAGGTGGCAATCGGTATTCTGGAAGCAAGGGGCAGCGAGTTTGGACGGTATGCCCGCTCTTAAGACAGCCCGGTATGCTTATTAACTTTGTGCATACGACAGTGTTTTAGAAAAGTTGTAAATCAACCCGCCATTTCGAAAATATTTTACAGAACCTGTCAAATTGCTTTCCAAAAAGCGCCTATTCATCAGCCAGGCCAATATTTCAATTAGTTAGTTCTCAAGATAATACGCTCCAGAAGGACTCTTTTTCGCTACCAACAACCTTTGCATAGAAGAACAGTGATTCACCTGTGAGCTGTCTTAAGCTCAACAGAATTGTGCTGATAAAGACCGTATAAAATAAAACAGCCAGGGCCACTACATAGCAGTGGCCCTGGCTGTTTTATTTTATAATGTGATAAGCCAGAAAAGCTTACCAAGCGGAGTTTTACTTTTTGCCTTGTCCGCTAGGCACCGGGAAACCACGGTCGCGCATCAGCGCATCGATTTTGGCATCGCGGCCACGGAACATACGGTAGGCTTCAGCCGGATCCATGGAGTTGCGTGGCGCAAACAGGTACTTCACCAGTTTAGCGGCAACATCTTTGTCGTAGAATCCACCTGGAGCCTCTGTGAAGGCCTCGGAGGCATCCGAAGTCAGCACGTCAGCCCACATGTAGCCATAGTAAGCGGTGGCATAGCCCTCGCCTGAGAACACGTGCCCGAAGTGCGGTGAGCGATGACGCATAACGATCTCTTTCGGCATACCTAATTTAGCAAGTGTTTCTTTCTCAAACTTGTCTGGGTCCAGGTTGTTCGGGTCGGCCAGGTGGAAGTGCATGTCCATCAGAGCAGAGGCCAGGAACTCTGTTGTTTCGAAACCCTGGTTGAAGGTGGCAGCCTTCTCGATCTTGGCTACAAGCTCTTTCGGCATTGGCTCGCCGGTCTTGTAGTGCTTCAGGAACTGGTTGATCACTTTGTCGGTAGACAACCAGCGCTCCAGCAATTGCGACTGGAACTCGGTGTAGTCACGCACGCCGCTGTTCAGCGTCGGGTACTTCACGTTAGAGGCCAGGAAGTGCAGTGCGTGACCGAACTCGTGGAAGAAGGTGGTCGCATCGTCCCACGATACCAGCACAGGCTCACCCGGCGCAGGCTTCACGAAGTTGGAGTTGTTAGACGACAGCACGTTCTTTTTGCCATCGAAAGTAGTGTGGGCACGGTATGTTGTGGCCCAGGCACCAGAGCGCTTGCCCTGACGCGCGAACGGATCGAGGTACCAAAGTCCGATATGGTCACCAGTGGTCTTGTCGGTCACTTCCCATACCTCCACATCTTCATGGAATACGGGTACAGTTCCTTCAGGTACCGGCTTGAAGTTGAAGTTGAACAGCTCGCCTGCCGTGAAGAACATGGCCTGCGTCAGGTTGCCCAGCTCGAGGTAGTTCTTCACTTCGTCAGAGTCGAGGTCGTACTTGTCTTTGCGCACTTTCTCGGCGTAGTAGCGGTAGTCCCAGGGCTCGATCGTGATCTTGGTTTTGCTAGTAGCGTTCGCTAGCTTCTGCATGTCGGCTACCTCTTCGCGGGCGCGGGCAGTAGCGGCAGGCCATACGGCCATCATCAGTTCCATGGCCGCCTCAGGTGTTTTGGCCATGCGGTCCTGCAGGCGCCACTCGGCATAGTTGTCGTAACCCATCAAGCCTACACGCTCTTTGCGCAGTTTCAGGATGTTCACGATGTTCTGCTTGTTGTCGTTCGCGTCGTTGTTATCGCCACGAGAGTAGTAGTTCTTCCATACCTGCTCGCGCAAGCCGCGCTCGTCTGAGTATGTTAGGAACTGGTCCATAGAAGAACGGGTGTTGGTAACGGCATACTGGCCAGGCTTGCCACGGTCGGCGGCAGCTTTGGCAGCGGCTTTCACAAACGACTCCGGCAAACCGCTCAGCTGGTCTTTGGTGAAGTATACCACATACTTCTCCTCGTCAGCCAGAATGTTGTTGCCAAAAGCGGTATAAAGGGAAGAAAGCTCCTTGTTGATAGCAGCGTAGCGTTGTTTCTTTTCCGGGCTCAAATCAGCACCTTCCATGGCGAAGTTCTTGTAGATGAGCTCCACAACACGCTGCTGGTCAGCTGGCAGCGGGTTCTTCTGAGAGTTTTCGTACACGGTTTTGATGCGCTGGAAAAGCTTCTCGTTCTGAGAAATCTTAGAGCTGAACTCGGAGATTTTCGGAGCCATTTCTTTTTGAACCTCGCGGAACTCCGGTGTAGACATATTACTGCCCCAGATGCCGTAGTAGGTGAACACGCGGTCCAGTTCCTCGCCTGCTCTTTCCATCTCCTCGATCGTGTTTTCGAAGGTGGCAGGCTGCGTGTTGTTGGCAATCGCCTCGATCTCAGCCAGGTTGATGGCCATGGCCTTCTCCATTGCCGGCTTCAGGTCGGCCAGGTTCATTTTGTCGAAGGCGGGAACGCCCTGGTATGGGCCACTCCACTCCTGCAGGAGCACGTTGGTTTCTGCCTGCTTCTGCTCGGTGGCAGCTTGTGTGTCCTGTGTCTGTGGCGTTTGCACCGAAGTACAGCTTGCCAGCGCCAACAGGGCCACTATGCCGGATACCTTGCCGGCCGATATGATCTGTTCTTTCATAGGATGTTAAAGTGAATGATAAATTTCAGCACAAGTTACAAAAAATAGACCAAAAGCCCCACTCAGCAATTTTAAGGCGGCCTGCTATACCTGAAATGCTATCTGCAAACGTTCAAAAAGTATACTTCCTGCCGGGCGGCAAAATCAAAGGTCTGCTCGTATAGAAAGAACAGCATACCCCTTTTATCATGCAATATTCCCCTATTAAAGACAAAGTGGCTTTACGCAAGCTTTACGAATCTGTGCTGCCCGAGCTGGCGCAGCATATCCATCAGCATCTGGCGGATGTTATCCCGCTTTTCCATGACTTTAAATTAGAGAAACTCGTAGACACCTGGACGCGCGAACCAGGCTCCGACGCCACCACCGAGATCAGCCTAGACAAGGGGAATGTGAACCAAATGGGGCTACGCCTGCGTCTGGAAGGCTTTCAGCGGGTGGGCGCCGACAATTTCGACCTGACAAAAGACCTGCTTTTTAAGCTGGACCGCAACTTTTACACCATCGGACCCAACCAGGACAACGTATGGCTGGAGAAGGCCTATCTGCAGAGCTGGGAGAATGCGGACTACGAACTTGTGGCCGAGAAGTGGACGGAGCAGTTGATAGACGACCTGACCCAGCGCCTGGAAAAATTCACGATATGACAAACCGCACCCGTTTTCCCGGCTCTACTTTCCTGCTTGCGCTGCTCACAACCGTGTGCCTCAGCAGTTGCCACGCTTGCCAGGCCCAGCAGCCAACCACTGTAACGCAGGAGGGCTATACCTACAAAAGGCCCTCGTCAGGAGGAACCGGCAAGGTATACATGGGCCGGGAGATCGCTGCTATCATGACTGCCACGGGCGGAAATTGGCTGGACCGCGACACACGGCAGGAAGAAGAGAACTCTACCCGCACGATAGAGAACATGAACCTGCAGCCCAACATGGTGGTAGCCGACATTGGGGCGGGCACCGGTTTCTATACTTTTCAGATAGCGCCTAAGGTGCCGGAAGGCAAGGTATACGCAGTGGAAGTGCAGGATCGGTTTATAAAGACACTCCAGTCTCGACGGGATAAAGAGGGAGCCAGCCATGTGACGGTCATTAAAGGCGACAGTCTACAGGTTAATTTGCCAGCCCAAACAGTAGACATTGCCCTGATGGTGGACGTGTACCATGAGCTGGCTTATCCAAAAGAGATCCTCAGATCTATACACCGAGCCTTAAAACCAAATGGCAAACTCCTGCTGCTTGAGTACAAGGCTGAAGACCCAGATGTCCAGATCAGGGCCTTACACAAAATGACCAAAGAGCAGATCAGAAAAGAGCTGGAGGCCAACGGCTTCCGCCTGAAGCGCCAGGAGGATTTCCTGCCGATCCAGCATTTTATGCTGTTTGAGAAGGTGGAAGAGACTGGTGGTTGATGGCAGCGGGGCTTTCAACCGGGTATACCTAGATAAATCACTCGCTTACAAGTTTTTTCACGTGCTGCAGATCAGCCGTGGTCACTTTCAGAAAATAGACGCCGCCTGCCAGATTTAGCTCAGTTAACGAAATAGTGTTAATCCCCTTTTTGAGCGCTATAGCTTGAGATTGCATGATTCGCCCCTGTGCGTTGTAGAGTACGATAGTGCTCGCTTGTTCTTCACTGGAGGTGATCAGCACCTGTAGGTAGTCATCGAAAGGGTTTGGGAATGCCTTGAGTGTGATGGCATCAGGAAGGCTGGGTGCGCTTACATGCCTGATCGGGCTAAACTCGAACTCACCGTTGTAGTCAACTTGTCTTAACCTGTAGTAAATGCCGGCTGCTCCATACCTTGAAATATTTTTATCCATGAAGGAATAGTTTCTTTGCAACTGGGTCGTCCCATTGCCCTTCACCCTACCGATCGGAATAAAGGTACGGCCATCTATACTTGACTCCACACTGAAATAGTCATTATTCTGCTCTGACGCCGTTTTCCATTGCAAAACTGCATCGTCTGCCGCCAATTGGGCAGTGAAACTGGTAAGTTCGACAGGTAGAGGTATAATCTCGGTTCTTGCTAATACCCCAACCGCTTCTGAGCTGTTAGAGGCAAGTATAACAATCTCATCCGTAAAGTTCTCTTTAGTACTGGTAGCGTTGTTGTAATTGCCGGCAAGCAATGTAAGTTGAGTACCAAAAGACAGTGTAGAAGTTTCAGCTTCCTTGTATCTGATATCTCCTCCACCATCTTCTTCAGTATAAATAACACGTACCACCTCCTCGACTTCATTCAGAATAACGATCGGCCTTGTACCCTCTGAAGCTATCTCGTAAAGATCATCCCATGTGCCAGAAGGACGTCGTACTAACAGTGCTATCTGGGGTTGATTTTGGGTGTCGTAGCTCGTTTTGGTTGCGCAATACAATGTACCATCACTAGCTACGGCCAAATTAAGATGGTCATCGGTCATACCCCCGCCAATGTTCTTAGCAGACTGCGAAGCAGGAACTTCGTCAGTAGTCCAGTCCCCCGGGTCTGCCCCATCCATGTGTGTTCTAAAACCATACCGTCTGGTCCCTTGGTTAGACCATATCACACCAATCTTACCAGGCAGAGCAACTACAGCACAAATGTCATCACTTTCGACATTCGTCTCAAGTACTATCTCTTCACTCCACTGGGCATAAGGTTCATCACTCCATCTCACTCTAATTGCCTTCGACATTTCATAAGCGAGCCACATCCTATTTTCACCGTCTATATCTATTGTAGCGGTCTCGGCGGAGCCGGTAAAGTTTAGCTTCAGTGCTGCACTCCTGGCTTGCCAGAGCATATAGTTGCTTTCATGGGGATTGTACTGCACAGATATTAACTCTGAAGTCTGCCCCTGGAAAAGGAAAACATGGGTAACATCATTTACCACCTTGCAATCTACCTTGGATGACTTACTTGTGGAAAGTGTTAGCGCTTTCGTCCAACTCTGTCCATCCAACCTCCAAACATGCGTTCCGGAATTATCAGGCAATACTGTCCAGAATGTACCCGCATGCGCCCACACTTTTGATTGAGGCTTTTCACCAGTATTTGCAGAAATGGTAATCTGGCTTAGCGGCGTTATAGAATTGAACTGAGCAAAAGATGGAGAAGTGCTTATTATAAAGATAAACAGGGTAAAGAATCTAATCATAGGGGTAATCTCCTTATATAGGGCTTAGAGGATTTCGAAAAGCAGGAAATGGTGCGCTGGTTAGTTATTACGTTTTGAATATATTATTGTTTTAATTAAAGACAGGAGTATATTCCAATTTTTGCATTCGGTATGGACATAGTTCGTTTAACCAAAGCGCCTTATTTAAAACCCTTCATTATCCAACCAGATAAATCTTTTAAAATCTGCACCTTAAATCATAACAACTAACGTAGTATAAGGTATAGCTGTAAAAATTGGAGTTTATGCATACAACCACATTCAAATTTGAGGAGGGAAGTCCATATGTAGGGAGCCACCGCCCCATTGGACTGGAAATACATGAGCGATTGATGTGGCAGGTAAGGCGTCTACACCGGGAGGACATGCAGAAGGCTGGCTGGCAGCTGATCATCTATACCCCCATACCTGCCTACCTGTATAAGCCTGCTACTATAGAAGTGTACTGGGATTACGACAACCCTGAGGAGTCCTGCAGTGATTAATACAGCATCTACACCCGAATATCCTTACCATAGCCCGAATCTCAGCTTTTTTAACACCCACACACTGGCTGGCAGATTAGAAATGATATGGGCTCATGGGACTTTCCTGGCTGAGCGGGGCCGTCGCGGCTACCGCATTCAGCTGTACGACATGGGCGATTTCTTTGCGGAGGTATGGAGCAACCCGGAGAACCATATCGTTGGGCTGATAAGGGGGCTGGCCTCCAAGCGTGCGCTGGAACCCTACACGACTAAAATCAATCTGCTGGATATGATGTACTGGTAAAGTTTTATACGCTATTTTTGAAGCGTGAACTCTGTCAAGCTCAGCTCCTACTGCCGCCTTTATGCCTTTTCGGATTACCGCAGCATGAAATCTGCCCTCCCCTACATGCGCCAGGTGGTGCTTGCCAAACCGCTGACCGAAGTAGAAGAGTCCGACGCGCGGCGTGTCGTGCTCCGCGTGCCAGGTAGTGGGTTCCAGAACTACCTTCGTCCGCTGGGCGGCCGGCAGACCAAAGCAACAGGTATAGCTTCCCTGATTACGGCACTTCAGTTACTCTATAAGCAGAACGGCTTCTCAGCCAGGTATATCGTGGTGGAGCGCAGCTAGTCCCTACTTTACGAATTTAGCGTCCATCCATAACAATTCGTTAACGGCGCCCCGTTGCGGGAGCTAAGCTTTAATCGTAATATTGCAATCATAAAGTTATTTCAGTTAGCAAACATACCTAAGCACGCATACCTGATTTGTATTGTTAGCAGTAACTCCTTTATCAATCACGTTACCCATGACCCGGATAGCCCTTTTCAGTGATATACACGCCAACCTGCCTGCTCTAGAGGCCTTTTTTGCAGACGTAGAGGCCCGCCAGCCTGGCTTCATTTACTGCCTCGGCGACCTGGTGGGGTATAACATCTGGCCAAACGAGGTGATTGATGAGATCCGCAAACGCAACATCCCTACCATAGCGGGCAATTACGATTTTGGCATAGGCCGGGAGAGCGACGACTGCGGTTGCGCCTACAAAACAGAGGAGGAAAAAGCCAATGGCGCGGTTTCAATCGCTTTTACGAACAAGATCATAAACCCTGCGCAGCGCCGCTACCTGCGCACTTTGCCTGCACATATTAAAGTGGAGTTTCAGCTGAACAACGATAAACTGAACCTGCTGCTGGTGCACGGCAGTCCGCGCAAGATAAACGAGTATTTATTTGAAGACCGCGACGAGAAAAGCTTGCTGCGCATTATGAAAGACGCGGATGCAGATATCATGTGCTTTGGCCACACGCACAAGCCCTACCACCGCATCCTCGACAGTGCCGAAGGAGAGCAGCCCCACTTCCGCCATGCGATCAATATCGGTTCTGTGGGCAAACCCAAAGATGCCGACAACCGGGGAGGCTATGTCATGCTGACCATCAATGAGCACAGTTCGGTGCTGAATAAAGACAGTATAGAGGTGGAGTTTATCCGTTTCACTTACGACTTCGAGAAAGCCGCCAGAGCCGTTGAGGAATCAGAATTGCCCAATGCCTATGCAGATAACTTGCGCAAAGGCTGCTAAGTCTTGTGAATAAGGTATAATCTAAGCTACGCCTCTAACTAATTTCATTGAAGAAATGGAGAAAGGGACATGAATAAAAATCAGTGTCCTGATTCTTTGGGGTCATTATGTTGGGGAGTTCTGAATGGGCTTTCCTAAAAAATAATCGTGATGGTAGTACCCTCGTGCATCACGCTGCTCACCTTGATTTCTCCCTGTGCATTGTCGACCATTCGTTTCACGATATAAAGGCCAATGCCACTGCCCTCTATATGCTCATGGATGCGCCCAAACATGGTGAAGACACTTTCCTGCTTTTCAACCGGTATGCCTAGTCCGTTGTCCTGCACCGACAGGTAGGATCTGCCTGCATACTTCTCCAGCTTTATATTGATTTTTGGTGCTCTATCAGGCGAACGGTACTTGATGGCGTTGCTGATCAGGTTGCCTAAAATGCTCTTGAGGTTCTTTTTAGAAAAGCCCGCCACCTCAGCGTCAGCGGCAATCACGTTCAGCTGCGCGCCAGAGGCTAAAATCATGCTCTGCAGATCCTGTTTCACGGCTTCTACCATCTCATGCAAGTCAGGCTTCTCTGATTTTTCCTCGTCGCTCACCTTGTCAATTTCCACGAGCGTAGTCAGGTCCCGTATGGTGGTGGAAAAGCGCTTGAGCGATGACTTGATCAGATCCGTAATCTGCCTGATCTCTGCACGGTCCAGGGTTTCTCTTGAAACAGTGTGCGAAAGCTCCTCAATAAGCCCAGCAATGTTGGCCACAGGCGACTTCAGGTCGTGCGAGGCAGTGTACACAAAGTTGCCGAGGTCGAAATTGGCGCTGGCCAGGCCTTCGTTCTCCTGCTTGAGTTCTGCAGCAACTTTATGGCTGTGCTCCAGCACATCTAAACTCTGAAGATGAAAGGCGATCAACTCGGCAAACAGCTTGAATGTGTTGATCACCTTGGAGTTGTTGAGAGAGGCCGGCCTGGAATCAATGGCGCAGAGGGTGCCGAAAAAGTCGCCGTTTTTGAGGATGATAGGTATAGAGATGTAACTCTGGAGTCCGTAAATTCTGGGTGTATGGTGGTCGGAGTAAAGCGGGTCCTCTGCCACGTTATCGATCACGATCGGGTTGCGGTGTGACCTTATCTCGTTGCAAAGCGTTGTTTCCACCTGCAGTTCTCCTCCCGCTTCCAGGCCAAAGTTCACTTCGTCGCGCACGCTGCATGCCAGCCATCTGTCTTCTGTTACGCGTGCAATGGCCGCAAACCCCATTCCGGTGGTCTGGCATATAACTTCGAGCATGGTGGGAACGATGGGAATCTGCCGGATGGCCTCCAGATCTTTTAATAGCTCGTCTTGGGTTTCAATCATTTGAGAGGGAGTAATTTCAGAGTCGCATCGTCATGCTAAACTGTAAGCTGTTGTGATTATATGTTTAAACATAATAAAAAATGTACAAAAAGCAAAATCAATCCGTCTCATAGATGCCCTCTCTGCCCTCTACTTCTACAGACTGACATAGTTGCCCGGCCGCCAGTGAGCAGAACAGCCGGGCAACATGTCATAGCTTTAGCGTGTGACCTGTCCCCGGATTTCCCCGTTAGGGAATTGGTCGCTGTGTATGTTAATGTACCACTCTCCGGCCAGCAACTCCGCCTCCTGTGCAGCTGTGAGTGGGGAAGTGGATAGCGTCAGTGGACTATTGTAAGGGTTTGCACTGGAGTAAGGGTCATTGCTGGTACCGGGGTTAATCGGTATCGTAACCGGTCCGGACACAGTCACGCCGCCCTTGTGAAAGTGCATGGCAGTTGGCGTGATACCCTGAAAAGTGATGGTATAGTTCATCACTTTGGTATCCATGTTATAAGTACCCTTGAAGGTACCGGTCGCCTGGGTTGTGATAGCAGGCACCTCGTTGGCACCGGTCAGCGCTACTTCTTTGAGGGCCACGATCTCATCGCCCGGTATTACGGTGTTGTCATCGTCGTCGTCATCACAGGCGGTCATCATAAAGGACAGGCTCAGCAGCGCGCCAAGCAGTATTCCGAAATTAATTCGATAGGTTTTCATCTTCATTAAAAATTAAGGAGAAGTGATTTAAAAAGTAAAAGCACAGAGATTCTTCCTGACACAACCTTAGGCATGCCATAGCGTGGAGTGTTGAATTCCCGTAAAAATTTGAAGGTGTTATCTTAAAGTAAAGCCGGCTGTAAAAAACACTCCTGCACTTGTGAGCTTCACTCGCCCCTCGCCAATACTTGCTAGCGGTATTTTGACGAATGGCTCTGCTCCGATCGTGATGGCAGGAGACAGTTGACGCGTATAGCCTACAGACAGATTCTGTATCCCGAACCAGTGTCTGTTCTTGTTAGAGAATTCCCGGGTGTTACGGTAGGGCTCTCTTCCGGGGTAGTAGTAGGTATAGGTATATTTTTCATCGAGCATCAGGTAACTGGATAATCCCGCCTGCACTGTCAGCATGTTCTTGCCCCAGCCCAGCACCTGGTACTGCAGGTTGACAGGTATATCCAACACCTTGCATTGCGCCGCAATCACATCCGGTTGCCGTTTGCCGTCCCAGTAGTCCGGTGAGGGTTTGTAGTTTTCGGGCGTGGCCTGGTACAGTTTGTTCGCCCACACCGCACCCGACACCAGGCTCAGCCTTCTGGTGATGGGCACACTAAACAACACACCCGCATTGGCGCTTACCGCATCCGGATCTTTGAAGCGCACGGTGGTGATGTCAGGCGCCGCAACCAGCGTCACGGTAATGCTGCGCAGGAACACCCGCTCTCCCCGCTCCTCTGTTTGTCCGCTGTCGGCAGGTATAGGAGCAGTGTCAGGTATAGGCAGTGCCGCTACCTGCCGGGCTATACCTGCAACTGACTGGGGTACCCTTGCTATCACCGATTCGACAGTTTGCAAAGGCTCCTCCACCCTGGCGACGCGGCTGTCAGGTATAGCAGCACCAGGTATAGCACGACGCTCATTTATAGCACTACCTTTCTGCCCGGTTTTCTCTGCTAAGTGGACTCCGGAACCTGGCTGCGCGGCAAGGTATGGCGCAGCGGGTGAATCAGGCTTCGGTAAGAAAGTTTGCTCCAGCCCTTTGGTTTGATCAGGTATAGCAGCGACTCCCGGATCTTGGCTTCCTCCCTGTTCTGCAGGTATAGCAATGGTCTCCCGAATTGGCGCTTCTCTTTCCATCAATTTCCAGACAAAGCCTACCGTCACCAGCAAGGTCAGCAGCACGATGGGCAACAAGCGTCTTATACCTGCCCAGCCGCCCTGCTCGCCGTCCAGTTTGCGTTCCATCGCCTTCCACGCCTCTTCGTCGAAGGGAGGGTCGTATTGCCCAGCTGATTTCCTGAACAGGCGGTCCAGCTCCTCGTTAGACATATTGTTTGCGTTCATCGATTTTGCTTCTTTGTAATGCCTCCCGCAAATTTGCCCTCGCCTTGGCCAGGTTCGACTTCGACGTGCCCACTGCTATACCCAGCGTTTCGGCTATTTCTTCGTGGGTATAGCCGTCTATGGCATACAGGTTGAAAACAGCCCGGTAGGCAGGCGACAGTTGCTGCACCAGTGAGATCAGGTACTCGTAGTTAAGCTGCTGCTCCACATCAAACGGATCGGAGGCCGGCTCTGCTTTGTCGATGTCCTGCAGGTGATAGTTCTTCAGGTTGTGCCGGTAGTTGTCCAGCGCTGTGTTGATCATGATCCGCCGCAGCCAGCCTTTGAACGGCTTGGGCGGATGGTACTGATCCAGCCTGGTGAACACCTTCATAAACCCGTCGTTCAGCACATCTTTCGCTTCTTCAGCATCCTGCGAGTAACGGACACAAACACTCATGGCATACCCGAAGAAGAGCCGGTAAAGCTCTCTCTGTGCCCCGCGGTCCTGTTTCAGACACTGACGTAGCAGCTCATCCAATACTTCGCCTTCTGTTTTGCTCACTGTTCCAGAATTTGCGCTCCCATCACGGACTAAACGCCAAAAGGGTTGCCTCCCGATTGAAAAATAACCGGTGTACCGTAGCTCTGTTTTACGTCTCTAAGCAATTGTTAATCAAGGCGCAACACAAATAACCAAAGAGGATAAACAAAGGGAAGAACCTGCCACTATACCATCGACATAAAAAATCCCCTGCAGCTTTTCAGCTACAGGGGATCGTGTGCTCCGGGGAGCCTGGATGGTTTAAAGTTGTCAGGCTATACCTATAGGTAGTAGGCCCTGGCCAGCGCGATGACAGCGACAAGCAGAAAGATGCCATTTAACACATAGCTGGCGTGCGCTTTCTTAGACAAGCCGTAAAAGATCAGGAGTAAACACCCGATGATGTTCATGCCCAAATACTCTACTGATTGCCCATGCGTGAGGCCCATGCTGTTCAGGCTGAAGGCCGCAAGCGAAAAGAAGGCGCCTCCCCAACCTACTGCCTCTCCCATATATTTTCGTAGTGTAGCCATCGTTTAATTCACATTAAATTATTTATTGCAAAGTAAACAGGTGAAAACGGGCTAAAAAATGCTTTTATTCGCTTGACTAATGCAAAAAACGAATCACAGCGAATGGAGCTACAGCAGATTAAGTACTTTTTGGCACTGGCGCAGGAACTGCACTTCTGGAACACGGCCGAACGCATGTTCATCACACAGTCTGCTCTCAGCCGGCAGATCAAAGCGCTGGAAGTGGAACTGGGTGTACTGCTGTTCGAGCGAAACAAGCGGAGTGTGAAGCTGACCGAGGCAGGTGCGTTTTTGCGCGAGCAGTGGACGCCGCTGCTTGATGAGATAAACCGTGTGCACTTGCAGGCGCGTAAAATACATGAGGGGGCTTTTGGCACCGTTCGGATCGGTTACCCAGGTTCTATCGCTTATGGTTTCATGCCGGATCTGATCACGAGCATTTCCACTGTCCTGCCGGAGCTGAAGGTGGACCTGGTGGAGCCGACTGACATCAGCTTTGAGCAGTTGCTGCTTAGCTACCAGATGGACATAGCCTTCCGGCGCGACCCCGCCGAAAACCCGGCTTTGCAGTCGGAGTGGCTTTACTCGGAACCTTATGCACTGGTCGTGCCCCACAGCCACCGTCTCACCGAGCAAAACTTCACAGGTATGCACGATCTCGAAAACGACAAGTTCATTTTGTCGAACCTGGCGCAAACGACCTATTATACTGCAGGGCTTCGCCAGATCTTCGAAGACCAACGCTTCATACCGGACGTGCGCATCGAGACAGACTTTGGAGGCATGATACTGGGGCTGGTGTCCAAAGGCCTGGGAGTGACGATTCTGCCTTACTCCTATTCGTTCAGTGCTTTGCCCAACGTGCGTTTCATCCCCCTGCCCTACAACACGAACCTGTATGTGACCTGGCGTAAAAACGACAATAGCCCGGTGCTCAAAAACATCCTGAAACTAGTGACAGAAACAGCTGTCAGGTATGCCGCAAAAGGGAGTTAAGGCTTAGTGCGCTACCTTCTCAGCTGGTTTTTTGAACATTTTTTTACCTAAGTTGAGTACCTGCGCGATCACGGCGCCGAGCAGCAAGCCACCCAGGGCCAGCACCAGCACTTTTACAAACCAGGCAAGGGCAGGTATATCAGCAAAGGGACCTTCCAGCACCTCCAGCGGAAGGTGCAAGCCATGCGCAATGATCTCGGCTCCTACCCACAGCATCGCAGCTGTGCCCACATACCCAAGTATCACCAGGAATTTTGGCATAGACTTCACAATGCCGCGTCCGATTTTCTGGGTGGTCGGGTGAAATTTGTCCTGGGCCATGTGCACCCCAATGTCGTCTGCTTTCACGATCAGGGCCACAAAGCCATACACGGCAATGGTAATGAAGATGGCCACGGTAAACAGCACCACGATCTGGTTCATCAACGGACTGCCGGCCACAGTAGCGTAGGCAATCGCCATGATCTCTGCTGAAAGGATAAAGTCTGTGCGCACGGCACTGCCTACCCGTTCTTTTTCCAGCTCCTCCGGGGTAATCACTTTCATGTCCTCTGTCGGCTCATCGGTAGGTTCGTGGCTTTTGCTGAACATGGAGTGCACTTTTTCATAGCCCTCGAAGCACAGGTAAGCACCGCCCACCATGAGGATGTAAGGTATAACAGCCGGCGCAAAGTAGCCGAGCACCAGTGCGGCCGGCCCCAGAAAGATCGCTTTGTTGATGAGTGATTTTTTGGCGATTTGGTAAATGATGGAGAGCTCGCGTTTCGGATCGAGGCCCACCACATACTTCGGTGTTACGGCTGTATCGTCGATCACGATGCCGGACACTTTACCGGTCGTTTTTGCCACTTGCGTGGGTACGTCATCCAAGCTTGCCGCACTGACTTTCACCAGTGCCGCCACATCATCCAATAGTGCGAGAAGACCTGTCGCCATTCGTTATTCTTTAGTTTTAAGGTATAATTCTTTTGTGTTGCCTACTCTGTACGGATTATGCGTACGAGCAGTCTTTTGAAGGGATGTAATTTAGGGGAAAGATGTGGAATTGTGATAGGAAGGGCGTATTAAGTGTTAAAAAAACTACATAATGACGTAAAAAAGCAGAAGACCACTTCTTTGGAAAGCGGCCTCCTGTGTTGATATCCTGCCAGCAATAAACAGTCACTCACTATTGCACCAGGTATAACTCGGTTTTTCGGTGGGCTTTGCCTTTTGCGGGCAGCGCCTCGCCCTCTATTTCCATCTCGAAACCCTTGTCTGCAAAGTAACGCTGCATATAGTTTTTCACGCTGTGGGCGCGCTGTTCACTTACCCGCTGCCTGGCCGCAGGCTCGCCGTAGCCGTCCGAATAACCTTTGATGACAAAGGAAGTGCCGTCCGGCTGCTGGCGCAAAAAGCGCGACAAGCCTGCCAGTTGCTGCAGGCTCAGGTGCACCCGGTTAAACTCGTTGTAGAGCACCAGCGACGGCGCAGCAGTCCGCATTGCTGCTGCTTTTACAGGTTCGGCAGCAGCTACTTCCGCCAGCACGTTCTTCTGTGGTACCTCTGCTTTTAAAGGTTCTGCGGCCACTGCGGCAGGTACTGCTGCAACAGTATCAGCCGGTGGTGCTGCAACAGCTTCGGCAGGTGCTGTTGCTGCTGCTTCGGCAAGTGGTGCAGGGGCTGCTGCTGCCTCGGCTAGCTGTTCCCCCTGCAAATAGGCAATGTAGCGTGGCTGCTCCTGTGTGGTCGCGCTCACCCAAATCGTCTGGTCCTTGCTCTTGCTCAGGTAGGCGTTGTAGGCCTCTTTCCCATTGACCACACCTGCCAGCCGCACCGCTGCACCCGCCTGTCCGTTCTTTAGGGGCGCTCCATAAATGTAGGCCGTCTCTCCCTGCTGACGCGAAAAGAAAAGGGAATCGTTGCTGACAAAAGGGGCAAACTCAGCTGCTTTGGAATTTACCTGCCTGCCCAGATTCCTTGGTCTGGACCAGCTGTCATCATTCCACTCGCTCAGGTATAGATCATCATAGCCCTGCGAACCGGCCAGTTCTGCGGCAATATACAGCTGGCGCCGGTCCTGGGTCAGGTATAGGCCCAGGTTGTAGGAGTGGTTGCGCAAGCGGGGCAAAGGCAGTTCCGCCCCCTTCACAAACTCCCCGTTTGTCCATTTGTAGATGCTGATCTTCTCTGCCCTTCGGCCAGACTTGTGGTAGACGAACACTTCGCCTGCTGCCAGGTTGCCGCCAACCACGGCGTTCACCTGACCAGCGTTCAGGGAAAGGGCCCGCTCGGCCGCTTCCGGATTATTCAGACGGGCAGTATAGAGGTACTGGCCGCCATCCTCCTTTTTGGTGATCAGGAGCATCTCCTCTCCCACCAGGGCCACACCGGCCATTTCTGCATTCGTTTCCAGGAGTTTGGTCTGGGCCTGGCCCGTTACCATCACCCCCAGCATCAACCCGATGGTGTATACGATCTTCTTCATGTTCACTTTGCTTTACCAGATTGTCACTTGTCTTCCGTACTTCGGATACTTCACCGGGATCAGGTTATAGGTCAGGGAGATCTCGTTGGTGCTCCGGCTCACGTACCGGGCGTTCTGTATCGGAATTTCATAGGCGTAGCCAATGCGGAACTGATCCAGGCGCAAACCGGCAGTCGCGCTCCAGGCCAGGTCTTGGCGGTAGCTTCCTCCTAGCCAAAGCATGTTCTGGTAGACTGCCTTGAGCTGCAGCTCGGCGCTTTCCTTCAGCTCATCATCATACTGCAACAGGGCATTGGCCACCAGCCCGAACTGATCAGAGAGGGCCGTGCGGTAGCCCGCCTGCACCAGGTGTTTGCGGGTGTAAAGGTCCTGCAGGAACTCGTCCCCGCCCGACACGATGCCGCCCTTGGTCACATCCTGCATCGCATAGCCAAAATAGAACTGATCGGCCGTCAGCGTCCAGCCCAGGTTCAGGTCGAGCTTGCCCTGTCGCAGGCGCTGTCCGAGCACCCCCTGAAACTCCGGATCATTTTCGTTGTCCACTGTCAGCCTGTTGCCGTCCAGGCGCTGGGCGCTGTAAGTAAGGGCGCCGCCCCAGCGCAGACTCAGCTTTTCAGATAGCCGCACGCGGGAGGCATAGCCCAGGTGCACCTGGCTTTCCGAGAAGGGGCCGAAGGTATCCTGCAGCACACTCACGCCGAAAGCATGGCGGGCGCCGGCCTGGCGGTCAAAGAAATCATGCTGCTTTGTTTTGAGCACGTCCTGCTGCTGCCAGCCCGACAGGTCGGCCAGGTCCAGCTCGGCCGAGGCAAAGTAGGTTCTGGGAGCACCCTCAAAGCCTGTCCACTGGTTGCGGTGGAATCCCTTGAGCTGGGAGCCCTCGTAGCCCGTCAGCGAAGGATTGTAGTAGTGCTGAAACAGCTGGAAGTTGGCAATATGCTTTCTGTTCTGGGCATTTGCGCCCAGAACAGAAGCAACTAATAATAGGGATAGAATTAACTTTTTCATTTCAAAGAATCTCTTGCGTTGCCGACTTATTTACCCAGGATGGTCACCACCCCGCGCTTCACCCAATTGATGTCCTTCACTTCCACGGTGAAGAGGTAGCCCCCTTTCAGGATCTGCCCGTTCGGACCACGTCCGTCCCAGCCCTTCTCCGGGTCACTTGTCTCAAACACGCGCATGCCCGAGCGGTCGAACACCTGGATGTAGACCTGGTTGTAGAAGCGCAGTTCCGGAATGGTCCAGTTGTCGTTGATGCCGTCGCCGTTTGGAGAGAAGGCGTTGACGATCTTGAGCTGGTCTACCGTGCGGTCGTAAGCCTCCTTGGTTAAGGTAAAGGCCCGCTCGATGGTGTTCGCGTATGGATCAGTGCTGCGCACGCGGATGGTGAAGGTGGTCATACCTGACAGGCCTTTGTTGGATTTGAGGTATACCTGGTCGCCACGGATCTCGAAGAGCGCATTGTGCGTGTCCCCCTCGCCACTTGTCAGGCTGTAGACGAACTCCGTGTCATCCGGGTCGGTGGTGGAGAGCGTGCCGATCACCTCGTCTGCCGTGGCTTCCGGCTTAAAGGTGGTGGCGCTGAAGGCCAGTGCCGTCGGCACTTTGTTCGGCTGTACTTCCACGGTCACTGTAGCTGTCAGGTTCTCCAGGTTGGTGGTCATTTCTTCCAGTTCCAGTATACCGGTCAGCACATAAGGTCCGGCCACTAGCCCGTTGTAGGCACCGGCTTCCCAGCGTACTTTCACTTGCGCTGTCTCTCCGTTAGAGTAGGAAACGCCAACAGTGGCTGGCAGCGGAATCTGCGCAAAAGTAGTTCTGATTGGCACTTCGATCATATCGGGTGCTGTTACGGAGGCGATGTTGCGGGTAATTTTAACGACCTGTGCCGTTACTTCACCGCCCTTGTTTCCGGCCCTGTCCGTCAGGTATAGCCGCACGGTCAGTGTGCCATCCTGCAGCTTTTCCAGGTCAAGGTTTGCGATATCGAAGCTCTCCTCTGTCACCTCTCCCGTACCGGTTACCGCTGTACTTTCCTGACCACTGGTGATGTGGTAGGTATAGGTAGTACCCGGCTCAGCTCCGGAAAGCAGCAGCGCAATAGCCTCCAGGTTCGACACATCCACACGCGTAGCGCTCCAGGCTACGGCGTAGCCGGCAGGTGCTGTGCCGTCGTAAGTCAGGCTCAGCAGGTTAGAGGCTGTGTTACCGTTCGCTGCAGCATCTGCTGCTTTGTTTTCGGCAACAGCTATACTTACCGCTCCGTCAACGGTCGGGGTCACGAGGGCGCTATACCTTGTTTCGCTCACTTTGGTGAGGTCAGTGGCTGCACCGTTTGTTACCGTGATATCGGCTAAGGCAAAGCCTGTTACCGGCTCACTGAACTCAATCGTCAGTGGGATGAAGGCATTGGTCAGGTCCGGAGCAGTGGTGGCAAGCGTAACCGCCGGACGGGATTTGTCATACTGCAGGCGCAGCACATCAGAGGCCAGATTTCCGTTACCGGCTCTATCCTGTACCACATCCGCAGCAACTTCTACAGCGACTTCCCCTTCAGCAGATGGCGTGATGGTTGCTGTGTATACCTTGCTTGCTCCGGAAGGAGACAGCCCGGCTATAGTCCCGCCTTCTACTGAGATATATTCCAGAGAGAAACCTGAAACCGGCTCGCTAAAGGTAAATACAACCTCAAAGGCAGCATTGATCGGGCTCTTCGCTTCTGTGGTGAGGACCAGGGTTGGTCTTGTGGCGTCGTACACTCTGGTTAAGGCGACAGCCTCCTGGTTGCCGTTACCGGCAGCATCGCGGGCCACATCAGCAGCCACGGCTATACCTACTTCACCATCGGCCAGCGGCGTTACAAGGGCCGTATACACTGACGAGCTTACCGCTTTCAGGGCTGAAGCCGAGCCATTGGTCACCGTGATATCTCCCAGCTCAAAGCCTGTCACGGACTTGCTGAAAGTAAAGGTTACTTCAAATGGGGCCTTCACCACATCAGCCGCGGTTGTTGACAGCACCAGCGCTGGCTGGCTCACATCGTAGCTTACCTGCAGTCGGTTGGAAGGCAGATTGCCATTCCCGAAAGCATCTTGTGTCACATTCTCAGGAACGGCGACTGTCACCACGCCATTTGCGACTGGCGTCACGAGGGCGGTGTATACCGTAGCGCTTTCCTTTGTCAGGTTGGAAACACTTCCGTTTTCTACCGTGATGTTGGTCAGCTCAAAGCTTTCCACTGCCCCGGAGAAGGTAAAGCGAGCTGTAAAGGCGGCATTGACAGGGCTGGTCACCGCTGTTGCCACTTCCACTGCTGGCCTTGTGTTGTTATAGAATCGGATGAGTTGATCTGAGGCCAGATTCTGGTTGCCGGCTACATCCTGCGCCACTCCGGCAGCGAGCGATACACGCACCTCTCCATTTGTCTGCGGCGTGATCTGCAGGGTATACTTCTTGTCACCCTCTACCGAGAAATCTGTCACCGTACCATTTACAACCGTTACATCAGCGGCTGTGAATCCGGTTACCGCTTCGCTGAACACAACAGTTACCTCGAAGGCTGCGTTCAGCCTCTCAGGTGCACCGGAGGCCAGCACGACGGTTGGCTGTGTCTTGTCGATGTTCAGTTTCAGGGTTGTGGCTGCTGTATTACCGTTACCGGCAGCATCGCGGGCAACATTTTCAGTCACGTTAATGATCACTTCACCTTCGGCACCTGGCGTAACACGGGCCGTGTATACCTGCGCTGACACTTGCGTGAAAGCAGAAGCTGCTCCGTTGCTCACCGCAATATCGCTCACTTCAAATCCGCTCACTGCCGTGCTGAAAGTGAAGGTCACCTCAAAAGCAGCATTGGTCGGGTTGGTGGCGTTGGTGGACAGGGCAAGTGCCGGTCTGGTAGCATTGAAGGTTCTGGTTAACGTTTCAGAAGCCGTATTATAGTTTCCAGCGGCGTCCTGTGCTACACCGGCAGGCACCGAGAGTGTCACCAGTCCGTCTGCCGAAGGGCTTACCTCGATGGTGTACAGCTTGTTATCTGCTGTCGTCAGACCTAAGAGCGTGGCGTTTGATACCGTTATATCCTGCGCTGTAAAACCTGTCACAGGCTCGGTGAACGTTATACTTACCTGGAAAGACCTGTTTATCGGGTCTGGAGCAGCGGTTGCCAACACTACGGCAGGACGATCTGCGTCATATACCCGGGTGAGAGTGTTAGATGGCAAGTTGCCGTTTGAGGCCACATCCGTTGCTGCGTTGGCAGGAACCTGAACTGCTACCTCACCAGCTGCCGCAGGGGTTACCAGCGCGCTGTAGCGGCGCCCGTCAACCTGGCTGAATCGGGTAAGTGTGCCATTGGTAACAGCTATACCTGTAGCTGCAAATCCTGCAACGTCTTCACTAAACTCAATATTAATGGAGAATGCACTGTTGACAGGATCCGGAGCGCCCGTACCAAGTACCACAGCTGGTCGAGAGGTATCGTAGCGGCGCGTCAGCATATTGGAGGCGGCACTGCCGTTGCCGGCCGCGTCCCGGGCCCTATCGGCTGCCACGCTTACCTGCACTTCTCCCTCCGCAGCAGGTATAACCTGTACGGTATAAGTTTTCGGATCGACTACCGCAAAATCAGCAGCAGCGCCATTGGTAACGGCAATGTCACCTATCTCGAAACCACTTACTTCCTTGCTGAAGGTGAAGGTCACGCTGAATGGTGCATTTACCGCAGCCGGTGCCGAAGAAGCGAGCAGCAAGGCAGGCTTGTCTGTATCAAAGTTTAATTTGAGCACGTTGGAAGCCAGGTTATCATTGCCTGCCTCGTCCCTGGCTTTGCCCGCTGCCACCGCTACGGTTACTTCTCCGTTTGAGGCAGGTGTAATAAGAGCGGTGTAGGCTGTCGCACTCACTTTTACAAAATCAGAAACTGCTCCGTTTGTAACGGTCACGTCCGTTAAATCAAAGCCTGCCACTGCTTCGGTAAAGGTGAACTGTGCCGTAAAGGCGGCGTTGACAGGGCTGGTAACAATGCTTGCTACCGTTACCTGTGGTCTTGCGCTGTCGTAGCGTCGGGTTAGCTCGGCAGAAGCCAGGTTCTGATTACCAGCCGAGTCAAGCGCTGCATTGTTCCTTATCTGTAACTTCACCTCCCCGTCAGCAAGCGGGGTAATGCGTGCCATATACTCATCAACAGACATGGCCACCAGGCTGGAGGTTGTTCCGTTTACAAGGGCTATACCTGTTTCGGCAAAGCCTGTTACCGGTTCACTGAACTTAATGGTTATATCAAACGCACCATTCACAGTAGCCGGTGCCGGCGAAGCGAGGGCTACGGTAGGCCGGGTCTGGTCGAAAAACAACCAGAAGGCGGAAGCAGCTTTATTTCCGTTTCCTGTTCTATCCCGGGCTACGTCCTCCAGCATGTTAATGATCACTACTCCGTCTGCCTGGGGCGTAATCAGGGCTGTATATTCCTGTGCAGACACACTGGTAAAGGCGGAGGCAAGTCCATTGGATATTTCCAGATCTTCCACTGTAAAACCGGTCACCTCTTTGCTGAAGCGAATGGTAAGCGTAAAGGGTGCATTGGTAGGATCTGTTGCGCTCGTAGACAGCACCACCGACGGCCTCTCGGCATCGTAACGAACCTTCAGAATATTAGAGGCAGTATTGCTGTTGCCGGCTATGTCCTGCGCTTTTTCTGCTGCCACGCTCACGGCTACCTCACCGCTTGCTGCCGGCGTGATACGCGCACTGTAGCGCCTGCCGTCTGTTACAGTCAGGTTGGAAACCGTACCGTTTGCAACGATAATATCCGCCAGATCAAAGCCGCTCACGTCCTCAGCGAAAGTGAAGCTCACGTCAAAAGGAGCGTTGGTCGGGTTCGGAGCTGTGGTAGCAACTACCAGCGTCGGTCTTGTATTGTCATACAGGGTACTGATGGTATTAGAGGCTGTATTGCCATTTCCCGCTATATCAATTGCTGCACCGGCTGCTACGCTTACTTTTACTTCTCCTTCGGAGGAAGGCGTTATCGTTGCCTTGTATACCTTATTGTCTGCGGTCATCAGGTTAGAAGCCGTCGCATTCGTCACTGTCAGATCTGCAAGTGAGAAACCGGTTACGGCTTTACTGAATGTGAAGGTTACTTCAAAAGACGTGTTGGTGGCCGCCCCCACACCACTGGAAAGAGTGAGCATGAGCGGCACATTGTCCAGTATGATTTGTGACTCTACCAGACGGACGTTGCCGGCTCCGTCGCGCAACTGCGCGTATACCTTGCGGTTGCCGTTGCCAGCAGGCAGGGTCCAGGTTTTGTTTGCCGCAAAAGACTGCCAGGCACTCCAGGTAAGGTTATCGTTGGAGAAACGCATGCTGGCTACACCGGTCAGCGCATCGGTTGCTGTAAGGCGCAGCGCAACTTCTGGGGAAGCGGTATGAGTGGCCCCGCCGTTGATGGCAAGCGTTCCGGTTGGCGATGTTCTGTCGAAGATAACGCTGCTGCCATTGGTGGTGCCGCTGACAGCTGTGCCCGCGTTGCCAGCCAGGTCCTGGTAGTTGATGGTGAAGGGAACCAAGCCCTCCGCATCTGTCGCAGTCAGGGTATAGGTGGCAATGTAGGTATTGGCAGCACCGGCCGTTACCGTGGCCAGGTGTCCTGCAATGGTCACAGTTGGCGTGGCGATGGGCTCGGATGCTTCCAGGCGAAGCGTGACGATATCGTCTGCTTTTGCTTTCGTGATGTCGCTGTTAGACGAGGCAATGGTGACTGTTTGCAACGTTGGCGCAACGGCATCCACCCAAACATTAGCCGTAGGAGACACCCCGCTCAGCGTCAGGACCGCCGTGTTGCCAAAGGCGTCAGTTATTGTTCCGCCGTTCAGGGCAATGGCAGCAGACAGCGTGATGCCGTCCGTATCCAGATCGCCGGACTGCACGGTGTAGCGGAAACTCAGCGCTGAGGTGCCGGAGCCGCCCAGGTAATACGCCTGACGGGAAGATGTGCCTATGGTAAGGCCGATCGCTGGGGTTCCGCCCGGGGTATTTACTATGACAGCTTTACTGAAGTTCAACGTGAAGTCCAGTTGCTGTGCCTCCCTGTACGTACCATCGGCAGGCACTGAAACAGAGGTAATGGCTGGTGGGGTGGTGTTTATGGTATACGCCTCGCCGGAGGTATAACCTGAAGTGATTCCGTTGTTGGCTAAATCCGTAATGCCGGTGCCACTCGCTTTTACATCCAGACGCAAAGTGCCGCTTCCGCTCACATTGTTGAAGACCACCTCAAATACCCTGTTGTCTCGCCAAGTGACACGTTCTATGGTGCCTGTTGCCGTTCCCGTACGAGTCAGAGAAAAATCCGCTGCATTTATGCCTGCCACGCGCTCGCTGAAAGTGACCAGGTAAATAAGCGTTGTGGCGCTGGTGGTGGCCTCTGTAGGGTTAAAGCGGGTGATGCCCGATACGAACGGCGCCGTCAGGTCGACCGTCCAGGTATGGGAAACCGGCTGACTTACGTTTCCGGCCACATCAATGGCCCGCACCATAAAGGTATGCGTGCCTTCGCTCAAACCCGACAAAATATAAGGTGAGGTATAGGGGTGGGCATAGGGGTTGCCATCCACGCTTACCTGATAGGTATCGCCAGGCTCGCTGCTCCCAAAACTAAAATAAGTGGAATTAGAATTGGTCAGGACAGCAGGAACAGTGGAGAAGGAGGCGGTAGGCGCCGTTGTATCGATGCGGTACGACTGGCCGGAGGTATAGGCGGCACGCACGTTCGGCGTCACACCTGCCAGACCTGTAAAGTCGAGGCGCAGGAAGCCGTCTCCCCTCACGTCATTGACCTGCACCGTATAGCTGGTACCAGAGCCAGTTACGACCCCTATCGTAGCGGCTGCAGTACCGGTGGGTGTCAGGGTGAAGTCTGCGGCATCCACACCGGTTACCGGTTCAGCAAAAGTGACGGCATAGCGCAGGCTGCCTGCGTTGGTGGGGTTTCTGTCCAGCAGGGTAATGGATTCCACGGTAGTAGTAGTAGTAGAAGGCGTAAGCACCGAAATGGTCACGGTGGCGGTATTGCTCAGTGCAGCACCGTCAGAGGCCTTGTAGGTGAAGGAGTCTGAAGAGGAGGCGGAACCATTGTGGGTATAGGTAAAGCTTCCGTTTGCATACAGGGTCAGTGTGCCATATGTCGGGGCATTCACCATAGTTACAGTCAGTGTTGCTCCCTCGGCATCGGTGTCGTTGCCGAGCAGGCCGGGTGCAGGTACAGTCAACGTTTGGCCGCGGTTTACCGAATAGTTATCATTGACGGCCACCGGGGCCGTGTTTGCCGGTTGCGTAATGGCAATCGTACGGCTCGCAGTACACCCGTTGGCATCCGTCACCACCACCGTATACACGCCGGCACGTAACCCTGTTGCAATGGCTGTTGTCCCCCCGGACGGGGCCCAGGAGTAGGTGTAGGGTGCCACGCCACCAGATGCCGTTACAGTAGCCTGGCCATTGGCACCGCCATATTGCGAAACATTGATTTGGGAAGTACTAGCACTTAATGCGCTAGGCTGCATAATTTTGGCAACAGCCGTGGCAGTATTCCCCAGGGCATCTCTAACGGTAACGGTATAGTTACCTGCAGCAAGCATCGTGGCCGTTGGCGAAGTTCCACCACCAGTACCCCAGGAATAGGTATAAGGTGCCAGTCCGCCAGCTGCCGTTACAGTAGCCTGGCCATTGGCACCGCCATTACAACTCACATGACTCAGTGAGGTGATAGAGGCGCTTAACGGCGTGGCCAATGTATATACCTGGCCGGAGGTATAAGCATAAGTGAGTACGTTGCCGACCGCATCCTTAATACCGGAACCACTCTTCAGATCCAGGCGCAGCGTGCCGGCTCCACTAATGCCGGAGACAGTTACCTCGTATCGCTCTCCCGATCCGCTTACACTTGCAATGGTACCTCCTGCCGTTGCTGTACCTACCAGGGAGAAATCATCTGTACTTACGCCCATAACGGACTCCCTGAAGGAAACCTGGTAAGTAACAGTGCTGGCGTTGGTAGTTGCTGTTGCCGGGTTGTGGCGGGTGATGCTTGTCACGACCGGAGCTGTCAGGTCGACCGTCCAGGTATAGGAGGCAGGTGTAGGATCCACATTTCCGGCCATATCCACAGCCTGCACTTGTAGGGTGTGCGTACCTTCGCTTAACCCCGTCAACGTAAGTGGCGTGGCAGCGGAGGTAAACGGGCTGCCATCCACACTTACTTGAAAGTTGTTGCCAGCCTCGCTGCTTGTTAAGTTAAAGGTGCCGCTGGTTGCGTTCGTAAGAGCAGCTGGGCTAGCGATTATGGTAGTGTTAGGCGCCGTTGTATCTATCCTCACATCTAAGAAAGCTGAAGCGGGGCTTTGATTTCCTGCCCCATCTTCCGCTCTTGCCGTAATGGTACGGTATCCATCTGGCAGGGTACTGCTTGTTACTGACCAGTTACCAGCGCCGTCGGCAGTGGAAGTGCCCACCAGGGTATATCCAGCATATAGCTTAATCGTAGTATTAGGAGTTGCCGTTCCGGTAAAAGTCGGCGTGTTATCGTTGGTGATGTTATCGCTATTGCTCTGCCCTGTATCGCTTGCGCTTGCCAGGTCGGGGGTGGAAGGTGCTACCGGTGGAGCAGCAGCCCGCGTCACTGTAACGGTATAGGATTTGGTCGTACCATCCTGTGCCCTTACTAAAACAGTTATAGTGTTGGCGCCAACATACAGATTAACTGGTATGGAAGTAACGCCACTAGTCAGCTCAGTTCCGTTTACACTAACAGTTGCATTAGCATCAGCCTTGACAGGCGTAACTGAAACCGAAGTTACTGCATTGGCTACGCTTGCTGTGTAAGCGGTCGTGCCGGCTTGAAAAGCCGGCGACAAAGAACCCTGTGATAAAGTCAGGTTTGAAAGATTTGCATTACTGGACAAGGGTGCACCAATATTCCCTACAACCAGGTCGTCGAGGTTTAAGGTATGAAGTCCTGAAAAGAAAAGAGTAACTGAGCTAACCTCCACATTTTTTGAAAGCGCCAGCCCCTGCTGGTTTCGTTCATTAAATTTATCCTGCGGCAGACTGCTCCCGGTATAGGTTACAGTTAAGTGAGGCGGTGTATAACTACCGCCGAAGCAATCGTAACTCATCCAAAGACCATAGAACTTAAAATTCTGATTATCCTTGCGTTTGATGGTTACCTGGGTTGTAGCCGCTGTACTATAATAAAGGCTTGCACTGTTATTAGCGCCTCCATTGCCTCTGTTCTCCCAGCTGCCATTACCACTTTGGGTTAACTCATATTCCACACCTCCGACAGAGATGGTGGCAGTAGTATTCCAGGGCCAGGAGGCTGAATAACCACTTAAGGCTGCCGGAGTAGAGAAATTGTGGGTAAGCTGGCTCTGGGCATTTGCCTCGTGCGACAGAAAGAACCCTCCACAGAAGATAAGCAAGAGCGGCAGCGTCTTCAAAAGTACTTTGAAAACATCATAGACTTTACCGCTCCTTTGCGAGGTGGAGAAAGCAGTGTTGGATTTCATGAATTGGCTGGGTTGGAAGAATTTATACTGATACAGCATCAGTATTTTCCCAGCAAATTTATGCGCTTCCTATATATTCTAATAACTATACTTATATTACATTAGAAAATTATAATATTTAAAAACCACTCCCTTTTTCATTCATAAGCTATTAATCCATAAATATTAATACCTACTACCCTTCAAAACCTTTGTCTCTCGTGCTTGAATGATGTTTTAACAGAGAAAGCACTCATCATCACCCCCCAAACTGCTAAAGCAATTTTCCTATAATTCCAAAGCCAGCACAAACTGAATATTCTTTAAAAAATATATAAATTAGTTATTACTAATGCATTATACCTTGATAATGAATAAGATAGAGGCAAGAGGAGTGTTGCAGAATACCTTATTGCAGAATCTGCAGAAGTAGTTTTATCCAACATCATGACTTAAAAGGAAGCTTAATCTAAAGCTCATAACAAATCCTATTGAAATACTATAAAAAATTTGAATATTATTTATCTTAAATCAATAATATTTTAATTTTTTTAATAATAAATTAACTTTTAATGCTATAAACAAACTACTTATGGATTTTATCGATGTAATAAAGGCTCTGGGAGAAAAAGTGAGCCGCATGAAAGACACTATTCAAACTGAGGAAGCAACTAAGAATGCTTTTGTAATGCCGTTTATCGCAGCACTTGGTTACGATGTATTTAATCCATTAGAGGTTATACCTGAATTTGTGGCTGACCTCGGCATTAAGAAGGGCGAGAAAGTTGATTATTGCATACAGAAGGACGGCCAGCCAATCATCATTGTGGAGTGTAAGCATTGGAGAGAAGAACTCAATGTTCATAATTCTCAGCTTCACCGGTATTTCCATGTATGTAGCACACGTTTTGGCATTCTTACTAATGGCATCATCTATCGCTTTTATACTGATTTAGAAGAAGCTAACAAAATGGATAATAGGCCATTCTGGGAATTCAATATAACTGATATGAATGAGGCTGCCGTGCATGAATTGAAGAAATATCAGAAGAATGCTTTTGATGTCGACCAAATTGTAAATGCCGCTACAGAACTTAAGTATACCCGTGAGATTAAAAAGATAGTCGGATCAGAGTTTAGCAACCCTACTGAGGGTTTTGTTAGATACTTTGCGAAGCAGATCCATTCAGGTATGGTAACTTCTAAAGTAATGGAACAATTTACTCCAATGGTCAAGAAGTCTCTTCAGCAATATGTAAGTGAGCTTATAAGCGATAGATTAAAGTCAGCGCTATCCAATGAGACTAACTCAACTAAAGAAGAACCTAGAGAAGAGCAAATTCAACCAGTTCCTCCCACTTCAGCAGAAGTAAACGGTGTAGAATTCACAGACTTGGAGCGGGAAGGATTTTTTATTGTAAAATCGATACTTAGGACAAAGATTGATGGCAATAGAATTTATTACCGCGATACGCAACGCTACCTTAATATTTTACTAGACGACAATATCCGTAAAACAGTCTGTAGGCTTCACTTAAATGCCTCTAAAAAGTATTTAACATGGACGGACGATCTAGGCAAAGAGGCAAAAGTAGAAATTAACTCCCTTGACAATATCTATGATTATTCAGAACAGCTAATCAGTTCAATGTTGAGATACGATAAGGTGGCTGAGGCACAATCACTCTAAAATCCGCCCTATAATACTAAAAAAGCCCTGTAAGCAATTAACTTACAGGGCTTTTCATTTACTGAATGTACCTTGGGCCGGAGTCGAACCGGCACGAGTGTAACCTCACAGGTGTTTGAGACCAGCGCGTCTACCAATTCCGCCACCAAGGCATTTTGTTCTGACCGGTTTCAGGTATAGCACCTGGGGCCGGAAGCGAACGTTTGTACCTGATCGACTATCAGGAACGGGTTGCAAACTTAGATAAAGTTTCCTGAATACGCAACAAATATTTTTTCTTCAAATAGTAGGTTTTAACCTCCTGCAGGGCCTCTTCTTTGGTAACTCCATGAAGCTCAGGGTATCGCTGGAGCACCGGCAATATATCATTTTCCAGCTGGGCCATGGCGCCTGTGCTCTTCTCCCCTATTTCGTGCAGCTTGGCGGCATCGAAGTCAAACTCCAGCTCCATCAGCTCCTCGTTCAGCTCCATCATTTCCATCAGGAAATCGCCGGGTAGTTCGTTTTTGCCTTCCTCCAGTACACCGTGCTCTTTCAGGATGTACTGCATGCGCAGGTCGGCATCGCCGAGGGTACGATAGGCATTGGTGTTGAGTGTGGACATTTCCAGTATCTTCTGCTGCGTGCCCAGGTCTTCGTTGGCATAAAAGTCCGGATGATACTCGCGGCTCAGTTCGTAATAGCGACGCTTGATCGCTTTCTCGTCCGGCAAAAAACTCTCAGGTATATGGTATAGCTCGAAGTAATTCATTTTTTACAGTTAACAGTTAGCAATAAACAGTTATCAGGTATACGTAGCAAAGGTACAGGAAAAGCAGTTGGATTGTTTAAACTGTCACAAACATCACGGCTATACCTGCAAATTGTTTACGGGTAACTGATCACGGTTTAAATGTTCACTGTCACATTCGACCAGGCCTGCGGTTTATCGGCAAAAAGGGCTTTGGTGGCTTTCCATACCTGACCAAAAAGTACAGAGTCGCGGTAGTTGTTGAGGTCCTCCTCGGAGTCCCAGAGGCTGTAGGTGCTGTAGATATTCGGGTGGTTGAGGTCCTGCAGCAGCTCTACATGGTTGCAGCCCTCAAAGGCCCTGATCTTGTCTTTGGAATTGCGGAAAATCTCCAGAAAATCATCTGTCTTCTCCGGCTGAAAGGTCATGCGTACTATGCGAATAAGCATATTGAGTGATGGAGTGGTTGAGTGATTGAGTGATTTTTAATTGGGTGGATGAGTGGCTTTGTTGTTTGCTCAACTACTCAATCCAAATATGCACACAAAGGTATAGCTTATGCCATAAACTCCAGAACCCATTTCATGTAGAAGTGTAAGATCACCCCATTCTCCCCATCAATCAACCACCAAATCAAAAAACTCACTCAATCACTCATTCACTCATCCACTCAATCACTCCATCACTAACTCACTCAATCCCCTACCCTCCCGGGTAAAACCGCACGTCAACCTGCGAGTCGAAACCGAGGCCGAGCAGTTCGGCGGCGTTGCCTTTGTTGATGCCGATGCAGAGCTGGCCGAGGTGGTTGTAAAGGCAGCAGCAATCGCCGTCTTCTACCTGAGTATAGTTCTGATGGATGCGACCAACTGTTTCGCGACCAAAGTGCACGGTATAAGTACGGCCATGCGCTATGGTTTCCACGCTGTCTTTGGTGATGTTGGTGATCAGGTTGCCGTAGCGGTCCACATGAATGACGTGCCCTGTTACAGCGTGGTCGTTGAGGCGCAACTGGCGGTTCATGAGCTGCTTATAACTAGTGGTCCGCTCACCCAGCACATCAATGTCGCCCCCCTTTGCCAGGAAGAGTGCGGCAGGAGCCAGCAGTTCTTTGGCCGGGAAAGGCAGTACAGCCTCATCGGTTTGCAGCTCTACCACAATTTCGGCCTGGCCGTCGGTGAGCAGGGAAAGCAGACCATTGTCAGCCAGCAAAAAGTAGTGCCCTTTGTATTTTGCAGCATGATATTTGCCCTGTTTGCAACCGTGCGTATCTACGGCGATCAGGTGCACGGTGCCTTCCGGAAATTCACGGAAAACGGAGCCGATCACGTATTCGGCCTGCGGAATGTTGAACGGCTCGATGCCATGCGAAATGTCCACAATACGGGCCTGTGGCTGCAGCGACAGCATGGCGGCCTTAACAGCAGCCGCATAATGGTCGGTATAACCAAAGTCGGAGGTGAATGTAATTACAGCCATAGAGCGAACTATAATTTAAGTAGATTTGTCATCATATTGTAACAATTTTAGCTAATTTACAGAATATATTACCAACGTACTATATAAGCTTAAACATTTGGTAGAGAAAGTAATAACATTAGAGAATATCTCTCTTATCGATTTTCTGGGGACAGAGAATCAGAATATCAAGCAGCTTGCAGCCGCATTTCCGAGCAGCAAGATCATATCCAGAGGCAACGAAATCAAAATTCAGGGGCAGACGCCCGAGATAACCAAAATACACGAGATCCTTTCTTCGCTGATCGATCACTATCACAAGTTCGGGAAGATTACGCATAACAGCGTAAATAGATACCTTTCATCCGACTCTTTTACGGAGGAAGATGTGATCGTCACTTCACCGGACGTGATTGTATACGGCAGCAAGGGCGGCATTATCAAAGCCAAGACGCCTAACCAGAAAAAACTGGTAGACCTGGTGGAGAACAATGACCTGGTGTTTGCGCTGGGGCCTGCAGGTACCGGCAAAACGTATATCTCGGTGGCCATGGCTGTGCGCGCGCTCAAGAACAAAGAGGTAAAGAAGATCATCATCTCCCGCCCTGTGGTGGAAGCCGGCGAAAACCTGGGCTTTCTTCCGGGCGACATGAAAGAGAAGGTGGACCCGTATCTGCGCCCGATCTACGACGCCCTGGAGGACATGATCCCGATGGAAAAGCTCAAATACTACCAGGAAAGCAAGATAATTGAGATCGCACCGCTGGCTTACATGCGTGGCCGTACCCTGAGCAATGCCTTTGTATTGCTGGATGAGGCGCAAAACACGACGCCGGCGCAGATCAAGATGTTCCTGACCCGTATGGGCCCTACCTCGAAGGTCATGATCAACGGCGACCGTTCACAGATCGACTTGCCGCATCGCCAGAAATCCGGACTTATTGATGCCCTGCATACCTTGCGCGATATCAAAGGGATCGGTTTCATCGAGATGCAGCCGGAAGACGTAATGCGTCACCGTTTGGTGCGCGACATTGTGGAGGCCTATACCAAAGCAGACGAGGTTCGGCAAGCCGCCAGACTCGAGGCTGAAGCCGCTGAAGAAGGCACTCTCGTGAGCGTGAATGGCCGCAAAAGAAAGGTATAGCAGCTGATCGGATAACACAAGATGATTGAGGTAATACGTGCTGAACGTGAGCAGGATAGGTCTGCCGCGTTCAGCATACGTGAACAGGTTTTTGTAGAAGAGCAGCAGGTGCCCCGTGAGGCGGAACGTGACCAGTATGAGTCCGCGGCCCGTCACTACCTGGCTACCTGCGAGGGTATACCCTGCGGCGCTGCCCGCTGGCGCCAGACGGAGCTAGGTATAAAACTGGAGCGCTTTGCCGTGCTGGCTCAGTACCGCAACCGGCAAGTGGGTGCTGCGCTGTTACAGGCCGTTCTGCAGGATGTGCAGACCGACCATGCCCACAGCAAGGTATACCTGAACGCACAGTTGCCTGCCGTTAACTTCTACAAGCGCCACGGCTTTGTGGCCGAAGGCAACATGTTCACGGAGTGCGATATACAGCACTACAAAATGGTCTTTAAGGGCTGATGAAACGGTGGGCTCCCTACCCTTTTGTTCGCATTGTTCTTAGCTTTATAGCAGGTATACTCGTGTACCTGTACACAGGCAAAGAGTTCAGGTATAGCCCTGAGCTCTTTGCCTTTTTTGTTGCCCTTTACCTGGTGCTATACCTTGTCGCACGCCGGTTGAAGTCAGTAGAAGCCAACACGCTGGCAGGTATAGCCGGGCTGTTTTGCTTTGTAGCGGGCGGTGTATGGGTCACGCACCAGCATACCGAAGCGTATCGCCCGCTGCACCTGAGCAAGCTCTCTGCTACGCCCGCTTACTATGTTGGTGTCGTGGATGATTACGTGGTGCAGAAACCCGGCTACCAGAACACGGTGCTCCAAATAGAACAGGTGCAGGGAAACGGCCAGTGGCAGGTTGCAGAAGGCCGGGTACAGCTCTCCATACCCCATGACTCTAAACGGGAGTATGAAGTGAACTATGGCGACAGATTATTGATAAAAGGAGCGCCTCTGCCTGTGGCCCCGCCCGCCAACCCCAACCAGTTCGACTATCGCCAATACCTGGCCAACAAACAGGTATACCACCGCCATTTTCTGCAACCGCAGCAGTACCAGTTCATAGGCTCCGATCCGCCCAATCCGGTCCTACACTACAGCATTCAACTTCGTCGCAAACTGGACGTGCTGCTGAAAGAATCTATAGAAGAGCGTCGCGAATATGGCATTTCCTCGGCGTTGCTGCTGGGTGTAAAAGACGAACTGGATAACGAGATTCTGAAGGTATACAACAACACCGGCACTACGCACGTGCTGGCCGTATCAGGGCTGCACGTGGGCCTGATCTATGGTGTGCTGATGCTGTTCCTGGTCTATGTGAACAGCACACGCCGCCAAAAAATAGCCGTAGCTGCTTTCCTGATTGCTTTTCTGTGGATGTATGCCTTTATCACGGGTCTTTCTCCCTCGGTGCTCCGGGCTGTGGTCATGTTCAGTTTGGTAACGGTAGCGCGCACCATCAGCCGACGCCCCAACATCTACAATACACTAGGTATAGCGGCCTTTTTCCTGCTGCTCTACGAACCTTACTACCTGCTGGACGTCGGGTTTCAGCTTTCCTTCCTGGCCGTGCTCGGCATCGTATACCTGCAGCCGCTGCTCTACAAAACTTTAGTATTTGATAACTGGCTCCTAGATAAGGTATGGGCCTTGTTCACGATTTCTGTGGCTGCACAGCTCATTACCTTCCCGCTGGGCCTGCTGTACTTTCACCAGTTCCCGGTCTACTTCTGGCTGGCCAACCTGGTCGTGGTACCGCTTTCCACCCTGGCGCTGTATACCGGTGTGGCGGCGCTGGCTTTCTCATGGATACCATTTCTATCAGAGTTGGTTTTCCAATCCCATTTCTGGTCCATCTGGTTCATGAACGAATTCACCATAAGGGTGCACCAGCTTCCGGAGGCCCTGATTAATGGCATCGATATCAGCTATATTCAAGCCTGGCTGCTTTATGCCCTGATGCTCCTCATTATTCTATTTTTCGCCTACAAAAAACTCCGCTACTTTGCTTTGGCTACTATGGTGATTGCAGTGCTTGCAACACAGGAAATTTTGGAGATAAGCGCACAGCGCAACCAACGTAGTTTAGTGGTCTACAACATGCGCAACGCCACTGCGCTCAGCTTTGTACGCGGACAGCAGGGAGCAGTATTAAGCGACCAACCGCTGGCTCCACAGAACTATACCTTTAATATTCAGCCCTACCTGTGGAACAAAGGTGTGCAACAAGCCAATACCTATACCTTCGCCAATACCTATACCTTCACAGATGCTTCAACTACAGGTATAAGCCACGTGATACTACCTGACAGCAACAGCCTGCTTGTTTGGCAGGGTAAGCGCCTGCTAGTGGTTTCGAAACCGATCAAGGTGCAGCCACTCCCCGATTTTGAAGTTGACTACCTCCTGATCACCCAAAACGTGCGAATAAAGCCCGAGGAACTGCAGCCCTTCCGCTTCAAACAGTTGGTACTCGACGCCTCCAATGCCCCCCGGTACCTGCAGCGATTAAGGCCACAACTAGCAGAGGCAGGTATAGCGTTTTATGATGTGACGGAGTTAGGGGCGTTGGTGGTGGAGTTGTAGCGGATTTGTTAGGGGTCTATCTCGGGGTTTTTAATAAGATTCTTGGGCACGATTACATCCCCCTGCCCCCTTCGAAGGGGGAGTTTCTGCTACTGCCAATTCTTCAGGTATAAGCTTTGTAGCTGCAGTTTCGTGTGCACGATTAACACACCCCTGCCCTTCTCAAGAGGGGAATTTCCGACAATCTTAATCTCCAGGAATAAGCGCAGTAGTTTCAGTTAATGCAAATATCACTGGCAGGTATAGCAAGACATCCTTGCACGGAAGCAACAAAGCAGATAGCATTAGCCAGGTGCACTTTACGGCGCTCCACTGTTCGAGCGGTCAGCGAGTTTGGAGCGTCTTGATTTTTTTGCCTACTTTTTTCATCAAGGAAAAAAGTAGGTGCCCGCCGCACAGGCGAAGCTATAAAACATTACAGGTTGCTATACCTGCAAAAGCTGCCGCTACGCCAGTTAAAAACTGGCCCCATGCAAAACCACATTCCCGCTATACCTATACCTGGGCCAGAGGCCCCACTATAGTAGACACGAGCGTGGACGCTCGCGCCAGCACAACACTCCGAAAGCAGCAAAAACAAAAAGCGCCGCCTCAACCGGGCAGCGCTCTTTCGTTTAAGGTGAGAGTGTAAAATTTTATTTCTGAGCTTTTGGACCTGCAGTAGCAGGCTGCTCTGTCTGGTACTTGCCGTTGAACTTCTCGTAGAGGTACTTCTGCTTGTCGTTCAGGTCGATCTTGCGGCCTTGGATGAAGGCGTGCGTTACATTGTTGGTGCGCATGTCCAGGATATCACCGGCAGAAACTACGATGGTCGCGTCTTTGCCTACTTCAACAGAACCTACCTGCTGGTCTACGCCCAGGATTTTGGCTGTGTTGAGGGTGATTGCAGCCAGTGCCTGCTCCTTATCAAGACCGTGGGCTACGGCCGTACCGGCTATAAAAGGCAGGTTACGGATGCCGTGTGTGCTCAGGTCATAGTCCAGCGCGAAAGGGATACCGGCCTTCTGCAACAGGTATGGCGTTTTGTATGGCATGTCCACATCCTCGTCAGAACGGGAGGGCAGAGCATGTACGCCAGAATAGATCACAGCAATGTTGTTAGCTTTCAGGAAATCGGCTACGGCAACTGCGTCGCGGGCGCCGACAACTACGATGTCCTTCACGCCGTGCTGCTTCACGAAGTTTACGCCTTCAATGATCTCCTTGCCATAGTTGGCGTGCAGGTATAGCTTTTTAGAGCCGTCGAATAAACCTGTCAGCGAGGATAGCTTCAGGTTCTCTCTTTCGTTTTTGGCCTGCTTGTACACCGAAGCATCTCGCAGCAACTGACCCAGCTCGACAATGGCCTGCTCGCGGTTCTGGCCCATGCTGGCCATGCGCGGGTTAGGTGCCATACCTGTGTTGATGATCATGTTGGGCCAGCTCAGGTGTATACCTATGTCGGCTTTCACAATGGCATCTTCCCAGTTCCAGGCGTCCAGTTGCACGACCGACGAAGAACCCGAAATCGTGCCGCCCACCGGCGTTACCTGCGTCATCAAAACGCCATTGGCACGTATGGTCGGGGCAATATCAGAGTCGGTATTGTAGGCTACCACGGCACGCACGTTCGGGTTAAACTGCCCCACCTCGCGCATATCCAACGTAGCACGCACGCTCTCGATTTCGTTCAGACCAAGCTGTGAGTTGGGTTGGATCAGACCCGGATAAATGTGCTGCCCGGCCACGTCGATCACTTCGTGCCCGTTGCGATTTGCGCCGCTCAACGGACCTGCATAGGTGATCTTGCCATTGTCGAAACCAACGGCGGCGTTTTCTACCACCTTGCCGTTGCCCACGTGCAGGGTAGCACCTGTGAGCAGAACAGGCTTACTTTGCTTCGCGGCCGGCACCGGCACCTGCGCAAAGGCGGGTACACTCAGCATAAGAGCCACGAAAGCGGAAATATATCTTGTGTGAATTTTCATCTTATTGATTGTTAGATTGCTGCATTGTTAAATTGTTAGTTCGCTTGCGATTTTCACAATTCCCAAACAGCAATTTAGCCATTTTACAATTTAACAATTTAGTAAGCCATGTAGTCCTCTTCCGCGTGATGCTCTACGTCCTCGCAGTGTACCACAGAGGCGCGACGCATTGGCGGGCCCTGTGTTCTGGCACCAGTTGTTTTGGCCTGCAGCATCTTCTGCACCAGGCGCATGCGCTCTTTCTCCAGTTCGGTACGCATCTGCGTGTCACGCTCCAGGTCGTAGTAGGCGATGCCGTCCACAAAGGTTTTTTCAGCACGGGCGTAGATCGACAGCGGATGGTTGTTCCATAGCACTACGTCGGCGTCTTTGCCTACTTTAATGCTACCCATGCGGTCGTCCAGGTGCAGGAGTTTGGCTGGGTTCAGGGTCACCATTTTCAGGGCATCCTCTTCGCTCACACCGGCATACTTCACGCTTTTGGCAGCTTCCTGGTTCAGGCGGCGGGCCATTTCAGCATCATCAGAGTTGATAGCCGTCGTCACGCCAAGGTGATGCATAATACCGGCGTTCTGCGGGATGGCGTCTTTCACCTCCATCTTATAAGCCCACCAGTCAGCGAAGGTAGAACCGCCTGCACCGTGGTCGCGCATTTTGTCAGCTACTTTATACCCTTCCAGGATGTGGGTAAAGGTATTTACTTTGAAGCCCATCTGGTCGGCCACTTTGATCATCATGTTGATCTCGGACTGCACATAAGAGTGGCAGGTGATGTGGCGCTTGCCGTTCAGAATTTCTACCAGGGTCTCGAGTTCGATGTCGCGGCGTGGCTCACCGGCAGCAGCTTTCTGCTTCTTCGACATTTTGTTGTAGTTCTTCCAGGCCTGCTCGTACTCTTTGGCACGCTGGAAAGCATCTACGTATACCTGCTCCACACCCATTCTTGTTTGCGGGAAGCGCACGTTGTGTGCAGGAGCGCGGTTGGAATGCTTCACGTTTTCACCCAAAGCGAATTTGATAAAGCCGTCGGCATTTTCCACAAACAGTTCATCTGGGCTCTTACCCCAACGCAGCTTAATAAGGGCCGACTGGCCGCCGATCGGGTTGGCAGAGCCGTGCAGCAATTGCGAAGTGGTCACGCCGCCAGCCAACTGACGGTAGATGTTCGGATCTTCATGGTTCAGCACGTCCATCATACGTACTTCGGCGGTTACGGCCTGCGTACCTTCGTTCACGCCCTGCAGCGCAATGTGCGAGTGCTCATCGATGATACCAGCTGTTACGTGCTTGCCTGTTCCGTCAATTACGCGGGCACCCGACTCACTCAGGTTCTTGCCAACTTTTGCGATCTTGCCATTTTTCAGCACCACGTCGGTATTCTGCAGTACGCCTTCTTTCTCGTTCGTCCATACCGTAGCATTTTTGATCAGCACCGTCTCCTGCTTTGGCAACTCAGCTTGTCCGAAGGCCTGGAACGGATAGATCATGTTACCCAGTTCAATTGCCTGCTTTTCTTTGGCCGCGTCTTTCTTGGCTTTCTCGGTCATGGCTTCAGAGAACTTAGCGTTCCATTTCACCAGTGATGCGTCCGGCAGTTGGCCTTCGCCCTGCAGGTTCTTGTCTGCATACCAACCGCTCAAACGGATGGCTTCTTTGCTTTTCTTGTCTTTGTTGAATGACAGCGTTACCAGGTTGCCGCTAACGGTGATCTTGCCTGTCACGGTGTCCTGACCGATTACTTTCAGCTCCGGTTTTTCAGGTGTGCCAGCAATCTGGAGTTTGCGCTCCGGCTGCTGCCCGATTTTTAAGGTATACACGCCACGGTAATCGGCGGGTACTTCTGTGATCTTGTATTGATTGCCCTGCACCCAGTTCTCCAGAATCACATTGTCTTCGGCAAACAGGTTGCCGCTCGTGATGATGAAGTTGGCCAGTTTGCCTTTGTCAAGGCTACCTACGTGCTTGTCGGCTTTCAGAAGCTGCGCCGGCGTAGCGGTTAGTGCTTTCAGGGCTTCCTCTTCTGACAGGCCATACTCAATGGCTTTGCGCAGGTTTGGCAGGAAATCTTTCTTGTCTTTAAGGTCGGCGGTAGTGAAAGCGAACGGTATACCTGCTTTTTGCAAAGCTGCCGGGTTGGACGGGGCCATTTCCCAATGCTTCATCGCATCAAGTGGCACACGACGGGCATCATACGGGTCTTCCACGTTATAAGCCTCCGGGAAATTCAAAGGAACGATGATCGGGGCATTGGTCGCCTTGATCTCTTTGATCATCTGGTACTCGTCGCCGCCACCTTTGATGATGTATTGCTTTCTGAACTCGTCGCCTACCTTGTCGGCACGCAGCATGTTCAGTTTGCTGTTCGCTTCGAATATCTGTGGATAGTTGTTAGCACCTGTAAAAGCGGCCAGCGAAATGTTCTGCTCACGGCCCGGGTTCATGTTGTTCCATTGCGCATCCAGGTACGTCTGGCGCAACAGGGCGATAGAACCCATCAGGGAATTCGGGTAATCCTGCGGCGAAGAACCTTTTTCGAACGAAAGCGCAGCGGCTGCCTTATCCAGCAGGATCACTTCGTTCTCGCGCTTATCAGCCAGTGTTACCAGTGTGGCCGTACCACGCGCAATACCGTCGCGGTGCACTGCCAGCACGGTACCGAAGCCCAACTTGCGTAGTTCCTCCGCCTGTTTTTTGTCTACTTTAAAAAGCTCTACCGCGTTGGTTTCCGGACGAATGGCCTGGTTCCAGTTGTAGGCACCCTGCTTGGTTGATTCTTCCTGCGGTGGTGCCGTCCAGTTGCGGCGGGCGGGCTGCACTTCCGGCAAACCGTAGCTGGTGAACATATCCACCAGGCCCGGGTAGATGTGCTTGCCCTTGGCATCCACTACGATAGCGCCGGCAGGGACTTGTACTTTGGTGCCCACAGCCTCTACCTTCCCATTGCGGATCAGGAGGGTGGCGTTTTCAATTTTGGTTTTGTAATCGGTGTGGATGGTGGCGTTGGTGAGAGCTACCAGTCCGGTGCGCTCGTCATACACGCCATTGCGCGGAAAGGTCTCCTGCGCCATCGCACTGCCTGCTGCTCCCAGGGCGAGACAAGCTGCAATGGTTAAGATTTTTCTCATTGTTCTGTGAAGGTGAAGAAGAGGTTAGTTTAGGTTTAGAACACAATATAGACATCTTCACTTTAAAATTCCTTGTAAAACTTCATAAAATATTCAGGATCAACCTCCATATACTTTATCTAATATAGAAACGTCCATAATCTACAAATGCAGTACCCCGGTATAGACCAGAAATGCTGCATTACGTATGTACTCCTGATATTTTAAGAACCCGTTCCAGAAACAACGTTTGCATGCGCTTATACCTATACCTTGCCTCTCTGCTAGTAGCATTACTTTTTTTAAAATCTGCCCCTGTGTTGGCGCAGGAACAAACCGTAGAAGACAAAACAGTTGATCCGCCTAAGCCGGACATGCGCAGCGTAAAAGGGCTTATACCTGCACCCGTCCTCTACTATACCCCCGACACCAAATTAGGCTTTGGTGCCTCATTGCTGGGTTACTTCCGCCTTCGCAGCTATACCGACACCACCTATACCCGCCTCTCGCTGGCCCGCCTGGTGGTGGACTATACCCTGAACAAGCAAACCGACCAATGGCTGTACTGGAATATTTTTACCCGCGAAGAGCGTCTGATGCTGCGTGGCGAGCTGCGGCACCGCATTTACACCGATCGTTTCTACGGCCTCGGCAACGATAGCCGCAAAGACGACCGTGAGATCTATGATTATGATATGATTTCAGCGAAAATTGCAGTGCTCAAAAACGTGGGCTTCCGCAGCTTCCTGGGGCCGGACATTCAGTTTACGGAGTATTATAATGTAAAACTGGAGGAAGACAGTCAGTTGCTCTCGCAGCAGCTACCCGGTTACAGAAAAGGGCGCAATGTGGGCCTGGGCGCTATTTTCCTGATCGACCACCGCAACAACACCGCTTATCCGAGCAAAGGTTTTTACCTGGAGCTATCGGGTTACCATTTCGGCAAGACCTTCGGCAGCGACTTCCGCTACAACAACCTCAACTTCGAATTTAACCGCTATTACGGCCTCGGCAATGACCGCGTGCTGGCTACCAACACCATGCTCCGGCTAAACGAAGGCGAAGTGCCGGTGCAGCGCCTGGCCACCGCTGGCGGCGACAAGATTCTGCGCGGCTACGCCCGCAACCGCTTCCACGACGACCACTTTGCCGGCACACAGGTGGAGTATCGCTTTCCGCTGTTCTGGCGTTTGGGTGGAGCAGCCTTCGCAGGTATAGGCGATGTGTTCGACAAACCAAAAGACATCAGCTTTTCGACCGTGAAGTACTCCTTCGGCACCGGCTTGCGCTACGCCATTCGCCCCGACCAGAAACTTAACTCGAGGTTGGATATAGGCTATGGCCGCGAAGGATTCAATATTTATCTGATGATCGGGGAAGCGTTTTAGGGGTTAGCCGGAGGTGTGCACGATTAACATCCCCCTGCCCCCTTCAAAGGGGGAGTTTTCCGCACTGCCAGTTCTCAGGTATAGCTTCGTAGCACAGCCCACTGGCAGGTACAACAAGACTAACTTGCCCCTTAGGCTATGAAACAGATCACCTCAGCCAGGTGCACCATTACGACTACCCACTGTTTGAGCGTTCAGCGAGTTTGGGGAGTCTTGACTTTTTTGCCTACTTTTTTTGTCAAGAAAAAAAGTAGGGCCCGGCCGGCCAGGCCAAGCTACAAAGCAATACAAGTTGCTATACCTGCAAAATGCAAAAGCAACAAAGCTATACCCATGCCAAAGGCCCCACGATAGCAGTCACGAGCAAGGACGCTCGCGCCATGAAGCTATACCTGCTAGCAAGACAAAAAAATCCCCCTTACTACTAGCAAAAATCACTTAAACTTCCCTACATTTCTACTGGAAAAGTCCTGCTTTATACCTGTTATAACACAGAACCCACCCCCTCACCTTATACCTTTTCAGTTTTATGAAACGACATGCACTTGCCAGCTGCTTGCTGGGATTCTGTTTGCTGCTGGGCACGTCTACCCAAGTGCTGGCGCAGGACCAACAGGCCGATGCTATACCTGACATGACTCCGCCAAAAGCTGAGAAAACACGGGGCCTGATTCCGATTCCGGTGCTCTATTATACCCCCGACACGAAGCTCGGATTTGGGGCGGCGCTGCTTGGTTTCTTCAAACTGAAAAACAGCGAAGGCGAGGACTATACCCGTCTCTCTACCATGCGGCTGATCGTGGACTATACCTTGCGCAAGCAAACCGACCAACTCTTGGATTGGGCCATCTTTACGCGTGATGAAAAATTCCTGCTGCGTGGCGAGCTGCGCCACCGGGTATACACCGACCGATTTTATGGTATTGGCAACGACACGCCGCTTTCTGATGAGGAAATCTATGAATACGATTATGTGAGCGCCCGACTGGCTGCTTTGAAAAAGGTAGGAACACGCACTTTCCTGGGACCTGACTTTCAGATCGCCAACTACTACGACCTCCAACTCAACCCGATTAACGAAGACAGAGAGAGCCAACTGCTTACCCAGCAGATTCCGGGCTACCAGGGTGGACAGAACAGCGGCCTGGGGCTTGTTTTCCTGCTCGACAGTCGTGACAATGTGGCCTTTGCCAGTAGCGGCACGTACCTCGAAATGTCCGGGTACAGGTTTGGCAGCACGTTCGGTGGAGACTTTGGCTACAACAATTTCAACCTCGACTTTCGGAAGTATTTCCAGCTGAAACCGAATCACATTCTGGCGCATAACACAAGCTTCACCCTCAACAACGGCGATATACCTGTCATGCGCATGGCCATGGCCGGGGGCGACCGCATATTGCGCGGCTATGCCAAAAACCGCTTTCTGGAAGACAACTTTGCCGGCACGCAGCTGGAGTACCGCTTCCCGCTGTTCTGGCGCTTTGGCATGGCGGCTTTTGCAGGTATAGGCGATGTATTCAATAAACCAAAAGACGTGCATTTCTCTACGCTCAAATACTCCGTCGGAACCGGATTGCGCTATGCCCTGAACCCCGAGCAAAAACTCAACATCCGGGCAGATATCGGGTATGGGCGTGAAGGCGTGAATTTTTATGTGATGATCGGGGAGGCTTTTTAGTGCGGATATACCTGCTGCAAGGTCTTACAAATTCTTTATCTGCCTGAATGCGACAAAAGTCACATATCTAAAGTGATAAAGAAGCGTAAATTTGTCAGCGATCAGCCAAACGCCACCCGAAGCATGTCCAAACTTTTTCCGCTCTCATCTCCCCTACTCCAGAAAACTATCTTCATAGCCTTTGTTCTTCTGATTCTGTTCACATCGTTGCTCAATTCAGCCATGGCTCTGGCGGCCGGGTTAGTTGTTGGGCTGCTGTTGGGTAATCCGTTTAAGGCGCATACCGGTAAAATTTCCAAATACCTGTTGCAGGCGGCGGTGGTAGGCCTAGGCTTTGGCATTGACCTGTACCAGGTGGCTGAAACCGGACTGATGGGTATTGTCTATACCTTAGTTTCGCTGGCCGGTACCATGCTGATCGGCCTGTTGCTGGGTAAACTGTTCTATACCCCTCCGCGCCTCACGCACCTGGTTTCGTCGGGCACGGCTATCTGCGGAGGCAGCGCCATTGCAGCAGTGGCGCCGGCCATCAAGGCAAACGATCAGGAAATTTCTGTAGCGCTCGGTATTGTGTTTGTTTTGAACGCGGTGGCACTTTTCATTTTTCCACCAATCGGAAATGCACTCGGACTTTCCCAGGAGCAGTTTGGCACCTGGGCGGCCATTGCTATACATGATACCAGTTCGGTAGTAGGCGCCGCCACCCGCTACGGCGACGAAGCCCTGCAAATTGCGACCACCCTTAAACTCACCCGTGCACTTTGGATCGTGCCGCTGGTGCTGGTTTCCGGTTTAATGTTCAAAGACGGAAAAAAGAAATTGAGCATTCCAACCTTCATTTTGCTTTTTGTATTGGCCTCGGTCATCAGCACATTTATACCTGCTGTGGAAGTTGTTTCTCCAACCATTGTGCTACTAGCCAAAAAAGGACTTTTACTCAGCCTTTTCCTGATCGGTGCCAACATTAGCTTAAGTGCGTTGAAAGCGATCAGCGCGAAACCTTTCTGGCAGGGCGTTATTTTGTGGCTGATCATTTCGGTGGTTTCACTGGCCGTAATCTACGGTTTGGGTTAATCTTGCCATGTTATAGATAAATACTATCCCATCATAAAATCAATCGATTTGATCTATATAGCACAGGGCTATACTTTTGAGGCATCAATCAGCACAGAAACCTCAAAACCCTTCGCTATATGAGTACCGAGAACCCAAATCAGAAACTGACTACTGCCTCAGGCAAACCATATTACGAGCACGAAAACAGTATGACAGCCGGTCCACGTGGCCCGATCCTGCTCGAAGACTATATCCTGCACGAAAAACTGGCGCACTTTAACCGTGAGCGTACCCCGGAGCGCGTGGTACATGCCAAAGGCACCGGCGCATACGGCACCTTTACCGTTACCCACGATATCACCAGGTATTCCAAAGCCAGATTATTCAGCGAGATCGGCAAAGAAACCCGCGTATTCCTGCGTTTCTCTACCGTCGGCGGCGAAAAAGGCAGTGCTGACTCTGAGCGCGATCCGCGTGGTTTTGCCGTAAAGTTCTATACCGAAGAAGGTAACTGGGATCTGGTGGGCAACAACACGCCGGTGTTCTTCATCAAGGACCCGAAAAAATTCCCGGACTTTATCCATACCCAGAAACGCGATCCGCGCACCAACACCAAAAGCGCAACCATGGTATGGGATTTCTGGTCACTGAACCCGGAAAGTTTGCACCAGGTAATGATCCTGATGAGCGACCGTGGCACGCCGTTTTCTTACCGCCACATGCATGGTTTTGGTAGCCATACCTTCTCTTTCATTAACCACGAAAACGAGCGCTACTTCGTAAAATTCCATTTCAAGACATTGCAAGGCATCCAGAATTTCACAGATTCAGAAGCCACCGTGATGAAAGGTATGGACCCGGACCACGCGCAGCGCGATTTGGTAGAAGCCATCGATCGTGGCGACTTCCCACGCTGGACTCTGAAAGTACAGATCATGCCGGAAGCCCAGGCTGCAAACTACAAGTGGAATCCGTTTGACCTGACCAAGGTATGGTCGCAGAAAGACTATCCGCTGATTGATGTGGGCGTGCTGGAGTTGAACGAGGTTCCGGACAATTACTTTGCGCACGTAGAGCAGGCTGCTTTTGCACCGGCCCACCTCGTGGATGGCATCGGCTTTTCGCCTGACCGCATGCTGCAGGGCCGCATCCTGTCGTACCCGGACGCGCAGCGCTACCGCATCGGGGCAAATTATGAGCAGATTCCAGTGAACCGTTGTCCATTTGCAGTAAACAATTACCAGCGCGACGGCGCTATGCGGGTAGATGGCAATGGCGGCAGCGCACCGAATTATTTCCCGAACTCTTTCGACAACATCAAAGCGGACGAAACTTACAAAGAGCCTGCTCAAAACCTGGGCAACAACGTGGTAGCCGACTGGTACGACCGCAACGCCGAGGGCGAGAACGACCACTATACCCAGCCGGGCGATTTGTACCGTTTGATGACCCCGGAGGAGAAGAAAAACACCATCAGCAACATCGTGGGAGCCATGCAAGGTATAGACGGACCGAAGCGGGCAGAGATTATAAACCGTCAACTGTGTCACTTCTTCCGCGCCGATATCGGTCTCGGACTAGGTATAGCGCAAGGCCTGGGCGTTGATGTAAGCGCCCATACAGGCGGTGTGCAAGCCCACTAAGATGACACCATAATTTTGTGCTATGGAAAAGCCGGCCCCGTGCCGGCTTTTCCTGTTTCAGGAAACCTGATTAAATCCATACCCACCTCACATGCTTACCAGGACACGCATATACTTTTTCCGCTATACCTGACCCGTTTCGATATACCTGTGCTACAGCCAACTTCACCGGAACCTAAAGCGGTTTAAAATTGTATTAAAATTTATACATGAATAAATGATCATGTATTGTAATTACCTATTATTCGAACTCCCATGACCGACCTGAAAGTAAGGGTAGATAAGAAAAAGCTGGAACGAACGGCCTATGTGCTCAAATGCGTGGCGCATCCGGTGCGTATCAGCATCATTGATCTGCTGGAGCAGGAAGACCAGCTCACCGTGAGTCAGTTACAGGAAGTGCTGGAAATCGAACAGTCGCTCCTCTCGCATCACCTCACCAACATGCGCGACAAAGGTCTGGTGGAAACCCGCCGACAGGGGAAAAATGTATTTTATTTTCTCACTGACTCCAGCATCTCTGACATCATCGATTGCATCAAAGGCTGCAAACCTGTACAACAAGCTGGTTAGAACGCATAGTAAAATGAAATTATTTTCATATACTTACTTTTTGAGCCGAACGCCGGAAAGAGCCGGTGCACCAAAAAATGCTTGCTTACGTTTACAATAACATAGGTTAACCCGAATTCTCCATGAAACTATTCCTAATGACCATAATGGCAGCTAGCCTGATGAGTTGCACCAGCCCACAGCAAGGCGACGCAAAAGTCAAAACTATTTCTGCCACCGAATATAAAGCCCACCATGAAAAGATCGACAACCAAGAAGTTATGCTGGTTGATGTGCGCACTCCTACTGAGTTTGCAGCAGGACACCTCGAAAAAACGCAGCACGCCGACTTCCTGAGCGGGGAGTTTGAAAAAGAAATGCAGAACTGGGACAAAAATAAAACCTACTACCTGTACTGCGCCAGCGGAAACCGCAGCGGAAAAGCGGCCAGACTGATGGAAGAAGCCGGTTTCAAAAACGTTTATAACATCGGTGGGTATCAAGACCTTAAATCAGCCGGTCTTCCGGTGAAAGAATAATAGTTAAAATTGGTACGCAGCGTGACTGTCAACTAGTATTTTCACGTACCTTTACATGATTTATCTGTTATCATGTTGTTAAAACATTCCTCTTTTCAAACTATATACTCTTCGGATTTCTACAAAATAGAAGTTGATAAGAAGAATGATTTATTGATGGCTGAGTGGCTGCGGGGAGTAACTCAAAACGAAATGATTACGGGCGGCACCAAGCTCTATGAAGCACTTCGTGACACAGGCATCACCAGGGCAGTAGCCAACGCAGAACGGCTGACTTTGCTGGACACCTCTACCAAAGACTGGATGTCGACAAGTTTCTATGAACTGCTCTCCCAGACTTCACTTCATAAACTGGCCAGAATATTACCAAGCAGCCTTTTCTCCAAAATAGCCCTCGAGGCAGTTGCCACCCGCGCAGAAGCACAAAACATCAACCGGTTTTTATTCAAAAATTTCTCCAACCAAAAGGATGCCCTGATCTGGATTAATCAGTAAGCTATCAAATCCTGTATACCTCCATTTATATAGCAAAAGCGCTATACCTGATCCGGAAAAATTTATATCACAAACTTGCAGTATAGGTATACCTTAATGTAACTTGTGGTGCAAAGGAGAAAGGAAAAGGGATATGCGCATACTACACACTTCAGACTGGCACCTCGGCCAGCGACTCGTCAACCTCGAACGAACCGAAGAACACCAGCATTTCCTGGATTGGCTCCTGCAAACCATTGAAGCCGAAAAGGTTGACGTGCTCCTGATGGCAGGCGACGTTTTCGACACAGGTGCTCCCTCCAACACTGCACTCAAGCAATACTATAACTTCCTGACGAAGGTATGTGCTACCTGCTGCCGCCACATCATCATCACGGGCGGCAACCACGACTCGGTTTCTACGCTCAACGCACCCAAAGAACTCCTCGACTGCTTTAACATAAAAGTGATAGGCGGTGCTACCGGAGAATTGCTGGATGAGCTGATCGAACTGCGGGATGAAAATGGTCAGATGGAGTTGGTGGTTTGCGCCGTGCCTTTCCTGCGCGACCGCGATATACGCCTTTCTATACCTGGCGAAAGCTACGAAGAGCGTGAGCAGCGCATCAAACAAGGTATAGCCGCACATTACGCCGCCTTTGTACCGCACGTGCAACCTTACAAAACTCAAGGTATACCGGTGGTGGCGATGGGCCATTTGTTTGCCGCCGGCGGCTCCGCTTCCGACAGCGAAAAGGAAATACACGTGGGCAACCTCGGCCAGATCGGCGCAGATCAATTTCCGCGTGAGTTCGACTATGTGGCGCTCGGTCACCTGCACCGCCCGCAGCAAGTAAATAAAACTCACCACATCCGCTACTCCGGCTCCCCTATTCCACTTAGTTTCAGCGAGGTTGCTGACAAGAAAGTAGTCTATGTGCTGGATTTTGAAAACGGCCAACTCACCGACCTGAAGGAGATCGCTATACCTGTCTGCCGAAAACTGGTGCGCTTTAAAGGTGAACTCGAGGAAGTAAAACAGAAAATTGCCGTTTACGATAACAGCAGCTATACCTTGCCTGCCTGGGCGGAAGTGCAGGTAGAACTCGATGCCCCTATACCTGACCTCAACCAGCAACTGGAAGAAGTCCTTGACCTCAAAAAAGACGAGTTACAACTGCTGATTCACCGTCCGCCCCTCATCAAAACGTCTCGAAGAACCCTGGAGCAGGAAGTGCGCGAAGAAGTGGACCTGCATACCCTGAACGAAAAAGACGTGTTCCTGAAACGTTGCGAAAGCGCCTTCCCGGAAAGTGATCACACCGCGCTGCGCCATACCTTCGCGGAGTTACTGGAATTGATGCGGCAGGAGGTAGAAAATTAAAAGTGTGTGGGCACTTCCAGCTTCAATATTATCCTCCTATACCCTGCGAAGGGTCAACTATGATTTAGAAAATCTTGCAATATGATTCAAACTTCTACCTATTCTTTAACTCCGGGAACATACTTCAGAATTATAATCGAAAACAGATTACGTCGATCCTGGTGGCTCTATCTGCTAATGGTATTGTTCAGTCTATCATCACTTGACAGATTTGGCGACGACAGCTTTATTACATTTTATATAGTTTTATCTGCGGTGTATTTGCCAGCTCTGATTATCTACCTTTATTTCTGGGCTATATCTAAAAAAAACCATAATTTATTCATACCTCACTTCCTCACTGTAAATGAAACTTTGATGACATCTACAAGTGAAGGAAACTTCCACAGTGAGCTACCACTGAAGTTGATTATAAAAACAGTTGAAAGAAAAAGCTACTGGCTGCTTTATATTGCTAAATCCCAATTTATATACGTCCCCAAAAACGTGTTCCCGACTCCAGAAGATCTGGCCACTTTTAAAGGCCTTTTAACAGGCAGTACAAGCAACTCTTAGTTATTTTATTATCTATACCCCATGAAAATCCTAGCCGTCCGCTTCCTGAACCTCAACTCACTCAAGGGTGAGCACGAGATCCGTTTCGACCAGAGTCCGCTGGCAGATGCGGGGCTGTTTGCCATTACCGGTCCGACCGGAGCTGGCAAGACCACGATTTTGGATGCGATCACGGTGGGACTGTACGGTATGGCGCACCGGCATAACAACGAGCGTCCGCTTGAGCTAATGACCCGCCACACGGTAGAATGCTTTGCTGAAGTAGAATTTGAGGCTGCTGGCAAGGTATACCGCTCCAAGTGGCACCTGCGTCGCAGCCGGGGCAAGGCAGATGGCAAGATACAGCCCGTGCATATGGAGCTGTACGACTTTGAAAAAGATGAACTGTTCGATCTGAAACCCAGCGAAGTGCCTGGCATGGTGGCTGAGATCTGCGGACTTGACTACAGCCAGTTTCTGCGCTCTGTCATGCTGTCTCAGGGGGACTTTGCGCGTTTCCTCAAGGCAAATCCGACCGAGCGCAGCAGTTTGCTGGAGAAGATCACCGACACGGGCATTTACTCCGATATCTCGAAGTTTGCGTTTGAAAAGGCCAAACAGGAACGACTGAAATACGAAAGCCTGGAGCAACTGCTGCAGCACACGCAGCTATTGCCCGAAGAGCAACGTGCAGCCTACGAAGCCAGCATACAAGAACTCACAACGCAGGAAAGCACCCTGCAGCAAGACCTGAGCACATTACAGGCAAAAGTACAATGGCTGCAGCAGGTGGCGCAATTACAGACACGTCAGCAGCAACACCAGCAGGCACTTGAAGTGCAGGAGCAGAAACTTCAGCAGCTGCAGCCCGACTTTGTGAAGCTCGAACAGCACCAGCAGGCCCATCAGTTTGTGGGCGAACTGGCCGAGATCCGGAGCGCCAACAGCAAGGTGCTTGAAGTACAGGAGCAGCTGCAAACTTTACAAAAAAGGGTTCCCACGCTGGAAACCGAACTCGAAGCCGCCGGAAAAATTGCGCTGGAAGCCACCAAAGCATTTCAGCAGCAGGAGGAAACCATTCAGAAACTGGACCCTATCCTGACGCAGGTAGTCCGGCTTGATCATCAGCTTAACAGCATCCGTGATGCTTATACCAAAAACAAAAACAGCTATGTCTCTTTTGAGCAGCAACTGCAACAGGAAAAGACACAACTGCAGACCAGGCAAGCGGAACTGGAAGAGCTCACACAGGAGGCCACAGGTATAAAAAACTGGCTGGAGCAAAATGCAAAATTGCAAGACTTGAAGGATCATCTGCCAGAGTTCAAAACTGTGCTGCGCGACCTACAGGAAGTGGAGCAGCGCATCCGCCGCCATCAGCAGGAGCAGCAGGAACTGTCCCAACAGCGGAAACAGGAAGCCAGTCAGCTTACAGCGCTACAGGAGCAGCAGGCAAAGCAACAGGCACTCTATGAGCAACTGCAGCAGCAGAAAGCCGAAAAGCTAGCTGCCCTGCAAGGTATACTGGCCGATAAAAACATGGAGGAGCTGGAGCAGGCAGCACAGGCGCAGCCAGCCTTGTTGGCCCGCTATGAGCGTCTGTATGAACTGGCGCAGCAACATAACGCACAACTGCAAAAACTCCAACTCTCGGACAATCGCCTGACACAGCTGAAGCAGCAATTCCAGGAAACAGATACGACGCTTCAGGAAAATAAAAACAGGTATAGCCAAGCCAGCGAACACCTGGTGGCACTCCAGAAACTCGTGCAGATTCAGCAGCAGATTCAGCAGTACGAAGAGGCCCGTCATACCTTGTCGCAGGACGAGCCCTGTCCGCTTTGCGGCTCCACCCACCACCCTTTTGCGGAGAACGGCTATACCTTCGATCTGCCCGAAGAAGTGCAGAAGCGTGACAAGCAGCAGGAACTTGTAAAAGAGTTGGAACAGCACCTGCAGCAACTACAGGTACAACGCAACTCCCTGGAACAAAAACAGCAGCTGGAGCAAACAGCCAAAACGGATGCTGAGACGGAACTGCAGCGACTACGCCTTACCTTTGCACAGGTGTCGGCAGGATTGCCCCAGGAAACAGGTATAGACAACCTGGAACAGCTGGCACGGCAACTCCAGCACCAGCAGGAAACAGCCACTTCCTTGCAGCAGCAACTGGCACAGGCCCGGTCACTTAGCCGTGAACTGGAAGGTATAAACCAGCAGTTGCAACAGCTACGCGAAGCACAGGTGCGTGCCCAGTCGACTTTTAACCAGTTACAGGCCTCTGACAAACTGCTGCAAAGCCAGCTACAAAAGTTGCAGGTGAGTCTGGCCGACGAGCAGGAGCAACAGCAGGCGCACACCGAAACAGCCGAATCTTTTGCCGCTACATTCGGCTTACAGTACAAAGCTGAAGAGCGCCACAATCTGGTGCAAACCTTAGATCAGCAGGCCACCTCCTATACCCAAAAGCAACAGGCGCTGGAAGGTATGCGGGAGAAATACATTGAATTGCAGCAGTTGGTAAAAAACCTGAAAGACAACCAGGACCAGAAGCAGAAAGAGCTGGATGCCCGAAAGCTGGCGTTGAAAGAAGAGCATGAACAACTGACAGAACTCAAAACACAGCGCTATGCCTTGTTTGGCGATAAAAACCCGGATCAGGAGCGCAAGCTGGCCAGTGAGGAACTAAGTGCAAGGGCCAGATATGCCGAAGAAGCCCGTCGTCACCAACTGCAAAAACAGCAGGAGTTACAGGAAGCCCGCAGCCGCCAGAAAGAATGTCAGCAAAACCACCAGCAAAATACCTCGGTGCTGGAAGCGCTGCGACAAGGCCTGCTCCATGTGCTGCACCAGAAAGGCATTGAAACGATAGAGGCACTGAGCCAGATGCTGCTGCACCGCGACGAAGCCGACCGGCTGGCCAACCAAAAAGCACAAACCGAGAAACACCTGACCGAACTCCGTAAAAGCCTGAGCGACGTACAGCAGGAACTGGAGCAGCTGCAGCAAAAACAGCTGACCGACGAAGATATAGCGACTCTGCAAGAGCAGCAACAACAGAAAACAGCACTGCAGCGGGAGCTGATCTCGCAGCGGGCACGTCACCAGCAACTACTTGAGCAGGATACCCGACAGCGCGAAAAAAACAGAGAACTGGCTGAACAGCTGAAGACGCAGCAGCAGGTATGCCACCGCTGGAGCCAACTCGCTGACCTGATCGGGTCTTCAGACGGATCGAAGTTCAGTCGTTTTGCGCAGGGGCTCACCCTGGCACGGCTCGTGGAACTGGCCAACCGCCACCTGCTCAAACTCAACGATCGCTACCGCATCCTCAAGTCCCCGGACGAGGACCTGGCCTTGCAGATTGTCGACACCTACCAGGCAGAAGCGGTGCGCCCGATGAACACCCTGTCCGGAGGCGAGAGTTTCCTGGTGAGCCTGGCCCTGGCACTGGGACTTTCGGACCTGGCTGGCCGCCGCACCCAAATCAACTCACTCTTCATCGATGAGGGCTTTGGCACCCTAGATGCAGACACGCTGGAGGCCGCCATCTCAACATTGGACAACCTGCATGCCGCCGGCAAAACGATCGGGATCATCTCGCACGTGGAGGCACTGAAGGAGCGCATCAGCACCCAGATTGTGGTAACCAAAAAGCCCGGCGGAGTAAGCTCCATTCGCGTTGTGGCGTGATTCTGCCGATAATTTACTTTTCCATAACATAGGACTACACCTGCCCGATTCGTGCAGGTGTAGTCCTCCTGTGCTAAGTAAGAGCGTTTAGTTCGAAATGAAATTTCACTTTTCCAAGCATGCTTTTTATTAACAAATTCAGGTTGGCATTATTAACCATTAAATTCTTATATTGCTCCCTGCTAATAAATCAATTACGGTAATTCTAACTGTAGAGAGGTACTTATGCTTCTACTATTCCTGACTCGTATTTTCCTACTTATCAGCCTGACGCAGCCGCAGCAAAAAATCCTGATCCAGGATTTGAAAACTGAATTGGACCGGACGGAGGATATAACCCGGAAGGTAGAGTTGTACTGTGAACTGAGCAAGGCACACAACAGCATCAATCCGAAAACCACTATTGCGTATGGCAACAAGGCGGTTGCATTGGCACAGAAGGCGGGTAACGACAAACTACTGGCCCTGGCCTACAATGAAACAGGCTCTGGTCACTACCTGCTCGGCGATATCGACAAGGCTGTTCAGTTTTACTACATGGCGCTTCGCATCCGCGAGAAGCTGGGCGATCCGTCTGACCTGAGTGCCACCTACAACAACATCGGCAATGTGTACGCCGACCAGCGCAACCACAAAGAGGCGCTTCCGCTCTACAAAAAGTCACTCTCACTTGCCACCACGGCACAAGATACCCTACGCATGAGCAGCGCCCTGAGCAATATTGGCGGCGTATACTTGGACCAGGGCAAGTTTGACCTGGCACTGGTTTATTACCGGGAGGCACTGCCAATTCAGGAAAAGCTGAACGACAAACAGGGAATCCTGATCTCCCTGATTAATATCGGAGATGCCTATAACGGCAAAAATGACTTCCAGACCGCCCTCTCCTACCTGAATAGAGCCCACCTGATTGCCAATGACCTGGGCAGTCAGCATGATGAGGTATATGTGTTGCGCGGCAAAGCCGAGTCATACCTGAAAGCCGGCAACTTCGAGAAAGCCCTCGATAACGCGCTGGCCAGCATGGAACTTGCCAAAGCCTATGAGGGCAAGTATGTGCTTCGGGAGAATGCTGCCATCCTGGACCGCATCTACGCTGCCAAGGGCAACTTTGAGTTGGCCCACCACTACCTGACACTGCACACGGCCTACAACGACAGCCTGCACAACGAAAGGGCAGCCGATCGCATTGCACAGGAACGTGTGAAGTACGAAACAGCCCAGAAAGACAAGGAAAATCTGTTGCTCCGCGCCGAACAGGAACTGAACCTGCGCAAACTCGAGCAACGCAGCATTGTGCAATATTTCACGATTGCGCTGCTGTTACTGGTATGTGCCATGGCCTATGTGTTCTTTAGGGGACGACAGCACCAAAGCCGCATCAACAAGCTGCTCACCCAAAAGAACGAGCTGATCATGCATAAGAACCAGGCGCTGAACCAACACCAGAAAGCACTGACGGAACAGGCCCAGCAGCTCAACATACAGAAAGAGAAACTCACGCAGCTCAACACCATCAAAGACAAGCTCTTCTCCGTCATCGCCCACGACTTGCGTGGGCCGTTGGTAGCACTCAAAGGACTGCTGCATGTGATGGCCATGGGTAAAGTTCCGGCCGATAAGCAGGAAGGACTCTTCAATAGCTTGGTGAAAGGGCAGCAGAACGTGCTCTGGATGCTCGACAACCTCTTCGACTGGGCCAGGGCGCAAATGGAGGGCTTCGAGGCCGACCCGAAACCGCTGCCACTCCGCGAATTGGCTGACGAGAACATCCGATTGCTGCAGCCAGTGGCCAGCAGCAAAGAGGTGGTGCTGGATAACAGGATAGATCCGAGCCTGACAGGCTGTGCCGACAAGGAAATGATCCGACTGGTACTCCGCAACCTGATCTCCAACGGCATCAAGTTCTGCAAGGCCGGCGATACGGTAACGCTTTCAGCCAGACTGCAGGATGACCACGTGCTGGTCTCGGTAAAAGACACCGGTATTGGCATGACCCCAGAGGTGCAGCAGAAGCTATTCGGAGCCAGCAGTTACTCCAGCAGGGGCACCGCCAACGAAAAGGGCAGCGGTCTGGGCCTGGCACTCTGCAAAGACTTCGTAGAGCACAACGGTGGCGCGATTTGGGTGGAAAGTGTACCAGGTATGGGCAGCACGTTCATGTTCACACTCCCGTGCTCCGTTAAGAAAGAAGAAAAAGAAGAAGATGTTCCTCCGGTACAGGAAAAAGAAGAAAAAGCAGCAGAACAGTTGCAATTAGCTTAACGCTTTATAAGAAATATAAAAATGGCTGCCTCTGAAAAGGGGCAGCCATTTTTAATGAAGGCTTCCATAAAAACAAATAGTTCTGTTTGTTGTAAAAGGAGAATAGCAGCACCTTTGCCCCATGAATAAGTCCATCTTATACCTACTCGTATTCGCCAGCCTGCTGGCTGCGCCTGCCTGTAAGCAGGACAATGAAAAAGCACGGGAGGAATTCCGCCAGCGCCGCGGTGCTGTGGAGCAAAACACAACCGAAGCCACCGCGACACAGGAAGACCCAGCCCAGCCGGCTGTAGTCCCGAGCGATAACACAAAGGCAGTGCCTGAAACGGAAACTCCGACAGTTCCCGGCGACCGGGTGGTGGGTGTAAAAGACGGCGACACGTTTGAGCTGCTGCGCAACGGGCAAACCATTACGGTACGCCTGCTTGGCGTCGACACTCCTGAGAAGAACCAGGCTTTTGGCCAGCGGGCCAAGCAGTTTGCCTCTGACCTGGCCTTTGGCAAAAACGTACGCCTGATCGAAAACAACAAGGACCGCTACGGCCGCACGGTGGGCACGATCATATTGCCTGACGGCCGCAACCTGAACGAAGAACTGGTGCGCGAAGGCTTTGCCTGGCACTACACCGCCTACTCCAAAGACAAAACGCTGGCTAACCTGGAAGCTGATGCGCGCCGCTTTAAACGAGGCCTGTGGCAGGACCCGAACCCGATAGCTCCCTGGGATTTCCGCAAACAGAAACCTGCTCCTGTAGACAACAGCAAAGCCCCTGTGCCTGCCGGCGCCACCAAACGCCAGGTATACCTTTGCGATAGCTCTGGCTCGGCCGTATACCACTATAGCACGAATTGTTCTGTCTTGAAGCGTTGCAAAGAGCAGGTCATCATGGTTACAGAAGCCGAGGCGATCCGCCAACACAACAGACGGGCTGACAAAACTTGCAGCCCTAAATAATTCCGCCTATTTTAGGTATAGCATTCTATTCAATCAGTTACTGATATGTTCAAGAAGACCCTGGCAGGTATGTGTGTCCTGCTCATCTCGCTGGCTGGCTGCCAGTCACCCGACAACGCGAAAACAGAGCAAACTAACGTGCAAGAGACAAGCGCAACTGCTGACACAACGAAGCGGGAGCCTCGCCCCAAGCCCGAGTATTACTCCTTTAAGGGGCTGGAGAAAAAGCGGGTGTACATCTGCATGGACCCAAGCGAGGATACTTTTCACCAGAAACACGATTGCCCGGTGCTAATCAGCTGTGCGAGCACTTTCCGCAACCTTCCGGTGCCGCGTGCCATTGAGGCTTTCGGCCGCTACAACTGCGAAACCTGCAGCGCCGACCTGGCTTATGTGTTTGACGAAGATGCCGTGCGCATGGAAACAGGGCTTGGCAACTAATACTAATCTGACCACAGAATAAAAAAAGCGGCAGTCTCCTAAGGAAGCTGCCGCTTTTTTTTATGAATGTTCTATCCTTACTTTCTGCCTTTGAGTACCAGCAGCGGCACTTCGGCCTGGTAGGTCATTTTTTCGGCCAGGCTCTGCGAGAAGAGCTCCCGCAAGAATCCTTTTTCACGCCGCAGGATCGCGACCATGTCACCGCCTGATGCGTTATAGTATTCTTTTATACCGTCGGTGCGGTGTTTGCTCACCACTTCCTCGAAATGTATGGGAGCACCCGGGAAGGCCTGCGCCATTTCCTGCATAAAACTCTCTTTCTTGTCGCTCGTGCGTCCTGCTTTGTTCACGTGCACCACGTCTACGGTGGCTCCGAACATGGCTGCAAAGTCCAGCACTTCGCGTAAGGTAGCTATGTCATCGGCGGCATAGTCCGAAGCATAGATGATCTTCTCAATGCGCGGATGAGTGGCTGTAGAAGGTATAGACAATACCGGGCATTTCACCTGCTCCATCACTGCCTCAGCGTTGCTTCCGATCAGCAATTCCTCGAGCGCGTTGCCGCCACCCGTGGTACCCATCACGATCAGGTCGTACCCGACAGTCTTGGTCAGGTGCTCGGCTATATCAGTTAGCAGGGCCTCTTTGATGATATAGTCGCAGGTAAACCCGCCACCCCGGTTTGCGCCGTGGCGCTCCTCAATTTCGCGACAGAGATTCACTAGTCGTTCTTCGGCATCCCGCATCTGCTCACCCAACAGCTCGCTGGCCACCAGAGCAGTTTCAGAGGTGTCGACGATGGGCAGGTGCACCACATGCAGCAGGGAGAGGTGGCTTCCTGACTGCCGGGCAATGAGCACAGCGTATTCCAGCGCTTTGTTAGCTGTTTTAGAAAAGTCGGTGGGGCAAAGGATTTTTTTCATGTTGTTTGGTAGTTGGGTAGGCGTCTATATCAAAGATTCACTATGTATACGTACCGAAGCAAAAATGCGCTTTAATCTGGCCAATAAAAATGACCTGCGTCATCTCGGGCAAATTCTGTGCGCCTGCTTCTACCTGACCCGAAGACGCTTTGTTAGATGCTTATGGTAAGAGCTCCTGACAGGAGGGGACTTGAGTCAAAAAATAAAATAATCTGAGCGCGCAGACAGGCTTTTTGCTGAACACGGTTTAGGTAATGGCACAACTAAAGAAGCCTTTCGTCCTTCGTCAACAATAACCTCTGCCCGAAAATACAGTAGCCTTTACTATCTGCCAATCTCTTTGTTTAGCCCCTTCACTTCCTCCCAGGACCAATAGCGCTTTGGGGCTATACCTGTATACTTTTCGCGGAAGTAGTCCACAACCAGTTGCTTCATTTCATCGGCAGGTATAGACGAGGCGTAGATCTCACGGGTAGTCGGGTGGTCGTAGCGCTCCGTACGCGAGAGGTCCTTTCCTTCGAGGCGCAGCAACGGGCCAGTTTCGGTAAAATTGTCTGCCGTCCAGGTATAGCCGGAGGTTTCGATGGCGTTGAGTTGCGCGGCCAGCGGCTTCAGGCTGATGCGGGGCAGCGTAGGCCTGGAAGCGAAATCAACCCAGGTGGTGTATTTATATTCCAGTTCGTAGCGATTGTCTTCGTAGCAGCTCAGCACTATGTCGAAGCCGATGGTGCGGCTGAAAAGCGCATAGTAGTGTACCGGTTTCTGAGTGTTGATCACAATCAGGCCCAGGTCGGGGAAGCGCTGCAGTTTGGTGTCAGGCTTGTACATGTCGCGATAGCCGAGCAGCACGTCGGCCACTTCCTCTTCCCAAACCGGTTTTTCCCAGTCAGGGTCCTGGAGCACGCGGCCAAATTCCCGCAGAAAATACCTGAACTTATCAACGCAGCGTTTCGCTTCCTTCTCCTCGGATTCGTCGGCGGCAAAAGGGGCGTAGAACATATCGCGCTCGCGGGTGTTGAGCCAGCAGACCAGTTTCAGCGCCTCTCCTGCCAGCGGATGATTCAAGTCCAGTTCGCGAAAGTCGCCGATGTGGGCCATCAGGCGCAGCAGCTCTTCGTTCTCCAGTGCCAGCTCCGGGTTCAGCAAACTCCAAACACCCACAAAACCATCGATGTCGAAATGATTGGCGGTGACGTAAGGCAGCTCCAAACCCGGCAGATTGAGCCGGAGCACATGCAGCACCATGGCAGCGCTGGTATCGTCGCGCACTTCAGCAGGTGTGGGAGCGCTGCGCCAGTGTGAAAGCACCAGTCCGTTGGGGTGCATGCTGTCCACGATGATGGCCTTTTTCTCTTTTACGTCGGCAAAAGGTATAAACTGTCGCTTTATCATGCCTTAAATATAGCTAAATCTGATGTCATCCCTTAAATTCGGGTGTTCTTAACAACATACCAGGTGCAACAGGTATCGGAACATCCAATTGCCCAGACTTTCGTTTTTTACAAAATCATCAACACACAGCACATGACAACCCTCCAGCAACTATACCGCAGTTCCCTTTCCCTCCTGACCGACCTCTACCAGCTCACCATGGCCTACGGCTACTGGAAGGAAGGTATAGCGGAGCGGGAGGCCGTTTTTCACCTCTATTTCCGCAAGGCGCCTTTCAAAGGAGGTTATACGGTGGCGGCAGGATTGGCCCATGTGGTGGAGTATCTGCAGCAGCTGCAATTTACGGAAGAGGATTTGGCATACCTGGCAAGTCTGCGCGGCGGCCAGAACGAGCCCTTGTTTGAGCAGGCTTTCCTGGACTACCTGCGCGAACTGCGCTTTACCTGCGACGTGGATGCCATACCGGAAGGAAGCGTCGTGTTTCCGAGCGAGCCGCTGATCCGGGTACGCGGACCGCTCCTGCAGGCGCAGCTTGTGGAAACGCCGCTGCTTACGATCGTGAACTTTCAGACACTGATCGCGACCAAAGCGGCCCGCATCAAAGAGGCAGCCAAAAATGACCTGGTGAGTGAGTTCGGGATGCGCCGTGCCCAGGGTATAGACGGATCGCTGGCCGCTGCCAGAGCCGCCTACGTGGGCGGCGTGGACGCCACCTCCAATTTGCTGGCCGGCAAGCTCTTCGGTATACCAGTGAGCGGTACCCATGCTCACAGCTGGGTGCAGGCCTTTGAGAGCGAAGCCGACGCCTTCGAAGCCTACGGCAAGGCCTTCCCTCACGACTCGGTGTTTCTGGTGGACACCTATAATACACTGGAAGGCGTGCGCCACGCCATTGAGGTAGCCAAAAAGCTGGCGCCCACAGGCTTTAAACTAAAGGGCATCCGACTGGACTCCGGCGACCTGACCTACCTCAGCATCGAGGCCCGCAAGCTGCTCGACGAAGCAGGCATGACCGATACCAACATTGTAGCCAGCAACGACCTCGACGAGAACATTGTCACCAGCCTCAAACAGCAAGGTGCCAAAATCAATGTCTGGGGAATCGGTACGCAGTTGGTAACGGCTTACGACCAGCCGGCGCTGGGCGGGGTGTACAAGCTGGCGGCTTTTAAACAGGAGAACGGGGAATGGAACTATACCCTGAAACTGTCGGAGCAACTCGAAAAAACCTCCAACCCAGGTATACAGCAGGTGCGCCGCTTTTACGATGAACATGGATTTGTGGGAGACATGATCTTCAACGAAGCTGAACCACTTCCAGAAAAAGTGCTCATCGTCAATCCGCTCGACAATACCCGCCGCAAAGCAGTTCCGGAAGGCACTCCCTACAAAGACCTGCTGCAGCCTGTGCTCGCCAAAGGAAAACTTGTGCAGCAGCTGCCTGACCTGAAAGCCATCCGGGAGCATCGCAAAGAGGAGATCGGCAAACTCCACGAAAGCATCCGCCGCCTGCTGAACCCGCACAGCTACCCGGCCGGTCTGGAGGCAGGCTTCCAGCAATTCAAGACCAACCTGGTGATGGCCATCCGCGAGAAAGGTGAGGTTGCATTGAAAGCACGGCAGGCACACTAGCTCAGGTGCTATACCTTAGCGCCTGCGGCCTCGCCTGTTGGAGATACGCTCAACGCGCTTGCTACGCACCCATTTAAGGTATTTCTGCAGGTCTTCGGCCTGCTGCAGCGCAGGTATAGAGTTGTACTGCAGGGCCAGTTCGCGGTTGCTGAAGGTCAGGTGCAGGGTGCTGTGGCAGGGCTGGCACAGTTCGGCCGTGGCCCCGTAGCGGCCTCCCTCCTCCCGGGGTACCAGGTGGTGCCGCGTAAGGTACTGCACCTCCCGGCCGCAGAGTTCACAGACCAGTTCCTCCTCTTTCTTTGCCATACCGTTTCTACTTTGTGCGCAGGATCGCTGTTACATGCGAGTCTTGGTTCGGTCGGTTAATGCTATAGCGCGGTCTTCCGTAGATGAGTGTATTTTCAGTCTGCATACCCTATCCACAACTATATAATTACACACTTTGCCTGTTTAAAACATTTGTGCTACTCCCAAGGTTTACAAGTCTTGCACCCAGTATGTATCACCCACTTCCAACCATACTCACCTGCTGGTTTGCATAAATAGCGAAGTATCTGCTGAGCAGGTATAGCAATCGGGAGTTGAATCGCGTATACACAAGGTTTTTGGTTAGCAGCAGACATTGAGCCTGCATCGACGAAACGTTCACCTTTTGTGGTGCTCAAAATGCAAAGCAAACAGAAATAAAATTTACTGCTAAGCAGACGCAAATTATTAGTACATTGGCGCCCTGTTTTGATTTCAATGTTTAAACTATGAATAGATTTCAGGATAACAATCCTGCTCCGATAACCGCTTCCATTCAGGAGGCCCTAGTGCCGAAAGATCAGATTCGGGAGGGCCTGCTGATCTTTTTGCTGGCAGCCATACAGTTCACGCACATGATGGACTTTGTGATCATGATGCCGCTCGGGCCGCAGCTGATGCGGGTGTTCAACATCTCCCCTCGGGAGTTTGGCTTGCTCGTGTCGGCCTATACCTTCAGTGCGGCCATCGCCGGTTTTGTGAGCGCCCTCTTCATCGACCGCTTCGACCGAAAGCATGCTTTGCTGGCGCTATACGTAGGCTTTATTGTGGGCACGCTGGGCTGTGCCATTGCCCCTAACTATGGCTTGTTACTACTGGCCAGAGTGGTAGCCGGCGGATTTGGCGGTGTGCTCGGTGCGCTGGTGCTGGCCATCATCGGCGATGCCATACCCGAACAGCGCCGGGGGGCGGCCACCGGTCGCGTGATGGCAGCGTTCTCGGTGGCTTCAATCGCCGGTATACCGGTCGGGCTATACCTGGCCAGTGAGATGAGCTGGCATGCTCCCTTTTACCTGCTTGTGGGCCTCAGTGTGGTTATCCTGCTGGTGGCAGTGCGCTTTCTGCCGGCTATGCGCGGGCACCTGACCAATGCCAGACCCGGCAATCCGTTTCGTGCCCTCAAAGCGATGGTGGTGCAGCCAAACCTGCAGTGGGCGATGGCCCTCACCGTTACCCTCACTATGGCTGGATTCCTGGTGGTCCCCTTCATCAGTCCGTATATGGTGGCCAATGTGGGTTTTTCGGAGCGTGACCTGAGCTACATCTACTTGTTCGGCGGTCTGGCAACAGTCTTTACTTCGCAGTGGGCGGGACGCCTGGCCGACAGGTATGGCAAGCACCTCATTTTCCGGTGGGCTGCCATTCTCTCCATCATCCCGATTTTGCTCATCACCAACCTGCCGCCAGTGGGCATGGTGCTGGCACTCATTGTATCCACGTTTTTCTTTATCCTGTTTGGAGCCCGTTTTGTGCCGGCCATGTCGCTGGTTACTTCCAGTGTGGAGCCAGAGCTTCGTGGCAGTTTCATGAGCATCAACTCTTCGGTACAACAGTTGGGGGCAGGTATAGCAGCTTTTGTGAGCGGTCTTATTGTGCAGGAAACAGCCAGTGGTACCCTCACGCACTACAACTGGGTGGGCATTATGGCGAGTGTGGTCACGGTGGTGGCCGTGTGGACCGTGAGCCGTATCCGGACAGTAGGCTGACAGGTATAAAAAAGCCGCTCGTAAGGGCGGCTTTTTTATTTCTATCGTAGCGTTCGTTGCGAGAAATAATTCGGAGAGAATACCGGGTAATGTGTTTTACCGTTCCGGAGCAATTGGAGCACCTCGCGCAGCTCCTCAGGGTCGGCGCTCTTGAGCAGGTAACCGTGCACGCCTTCGTCGAGCAGTTTCTTCACCAGCTCTTCCTCCCCATACATCGATACGATCAGGATCTTTACTTTGCGGTATTTGCTGAGCACGTAACGGGCCACGGCAATGCCATCCATATCAGGCATCTCGAGGTCCAGCATGATGATGTCAGGCAGGTTACCCTCTATTTTCTCGAGCAGTTCTGCTCCATTGGCCGCATCACTTATCACCGTGATCTCCTCGAAATTCTTCAGAATCTCGATTACGCCCTTCCTGAAAAGGGTATGATCATCCGCTATGGCAAGTGTGAGTGGCTGCAGCTCCATAAAGTAAAGCTTAAGTTAGCAAACCAAAGTTATAAATAATAACGATAATATATGCAACAGGCACAACTATTTCAGCTTTTATACCTGCCCCCAGCTTTGAAAAGAAGTTGATGGCACCGTTCAGCAGGTCCACGCGGCTCTGCATGTTCTTCAGTCCCAGCCCGCTGCTTCCCCCTCCCGCATCCAAGGTGGCGTCGTAGTTGAATCCCTTGCCGTTGTCGGTATAGCGTAGGGTCAGCTTATCGTCTTCGCGGTGCAGATTGATGGTGATCAGGCTAGCCTCGGCATACTTCAGGGTATTGTTCACAAGCTCCTGCAGAATGCGGAACAGCAGCAATTCCTGTCGGGCTTCGAGCCGGAATTTTTCGAGGTTGTGGGTGAATCTCACTTCCAGGCCACTGTCGGGCGGTACTGATCGGGCCAGGCTGTTGATGGCCTGCACCAGCCCCATTTTGTCGAGTACTACTGGCAGCAGGTCGTGCGAGATGCGGCGCACACTCTGTATCGCCTCGTCGAGCAGTTCTTTGGAACGGTGGGCTGTTTCGGCAGCAGCTTCGTTTTCGGCGCACTTGCGCTCCACCTGCCCAATGTTGAGCCGGATGAGGGCCAGCATGCCGCCCACTTCGTCGTGCAGGTCGCGGGCAACGCGGCGGCGCTCTTCCTCCTGCGCGTCAAGGGCTGCCTCCAGCATCTGCCGCTGGCGTAGTTCCTGCAGTTCGCGCAGGTGCTCCTGGTGCTGCAGCATACGGCGCTGGTAGGCAAACACGAACACGATAATGCCTATGGCCATTACCAGCAACACCGGCGTGATGATGAGCAAAGGAGTCAATGTTTCTATCATGCGGCCATCCTCCTCAAAATAAACACATGACTTGTGTAGAACAGGATAAGAAGTACCATGTTGATGGCTACACAGATGCGTGCCGCATCATTTGAAATGGCCAGCGCCTCATTAAAAATAGCATAGGACATACTTGTTCCGGCATAATAAATCAGGATGGCGCAACTCAGCAAGAACATTGGGTCACGGTCCAGGTAAATGATTTTAGCATTGTTGGCGACCTTGTAAAAGTAAGTGATGGCCAGTATGATCAGCATGACACTGGCCGCAACCCGCGACACGGAATTCATCTTGGTTAAACCGTCCGTGATAAAGGCATCGTAATAGTTGAGTACACAAAGCAAAACTATCCCGAAAATAATGGTGAGCTTGAGCATGATTTTGTCGAAACTGTAATAAAATATGCCAGCTAACACGCTAAAGCCAATTAAGGTATACACATGATTCATCCAGAGATTATTCGTAGTCCCCAACTTTGCTGTTATGATTTGCGCCGCCTGCGCAATTACCCCTAGTATTATATAGAGGAGCATTAACCTGAATTTGGGATCTTTCTGTTTCCGGATCAACCAAAGCCCCACTCCGAAAGGCAGGAGAGGACTCAACACGGCCACCCATTTTAAGGAAGGATAGATATGTGCCAGGAAGAACTCCATTAACCAGCTAATTCGCTATTCACAGAACAATCAGGAGGGCATGGGGTGGCCAGATCCAGAATCAGGCCTTCGGTCATATCATTTCCTTCAGCGTCAGTTCCTACCAGTAGTAGTTGTTGTTCTCCGTTATCATCCAGGGCATAGTAGATGCGCATTGCCACGCAGTTTTCCTGTGCGAGAAGTTCCTTGACGGTGTCGGCTCCGAACAGATGCGAATTGGTTTTGCCTTTGCCGCTTGATCTGTATCGGGCTGTCCATCTTTTTGCCTGGTCACGTGTTATCGGCCCGCCTTCTTTTCCTGTGATTTCCATGGATTTTGTTCGTAGAGAAGATTAAATGTAAATATATAAAATTTTAGATAAAGCAATTTATCGTATTTTTATCTTTCAACTAATCTTACATTTTACCTAGAGACGGGATGGAACAGGAATATTTTGAAGCGAACAGACAAGCGTGGAACCTGCGCACCGCCGTGCACAAAGACTCTGCTTTTTATGATATGGCCGGGTTTAAGGCGGGAAAGTCCAGCCTCAACAACATTGATCTGCAAGAACTGGGGCCTGTTGCCGGCAAGCGCCTGCTGCACCTGCAGTGCCACTTCGGGCAGGACACGCTCTCCTGGGCCAGACTAGGCGCCGAAGCCACCGGTATAGACCTGTCGGACGAGGCTATAAAAGAAGCGGAGAAACTGAACCGGGAGCTTGGTCTGAGTGCCCGCTTCGTGTGTTCCAATGTGTATGATCTCAAAGAAAACCTGCAGGGGCAGTTCGATATTGTGTTCACCTCCTACGGGGTGATCGGCTGGCTGCCCGACCTGAACCGTTGGGCCGAAGTGATCGCGCATTTTCTGAGGCCGGGCGGCACTTTCTATATGGCCGAGTTTCATCCGGTGGTGTGGATGTTCGACAATGACTTCACGCAAGTGAAATATCCCTACCACAATACCTCTGAGCCAATCATAGAAGAGCAGACAGGCACTTACGCTGACCGTGATGCACCGATCAGGTATAAGGAATACTCCTGGAACCACAGTCTGAGCCAAGTCATCACGGCGTTGCTGAACCAAGGCCTGAAACTGGAGCTTTTCCACGAATTCCCCTACTCCCCTTACAACTGCTTCAGCCACACCGTGCAGGGTCCCGACGGCTACTGGCGCATCCAGCACCTGCAAAACCTGATTCCGATGGTGTATAGTTTGAAGTGCACGAAGGTATAGGGTTTGGACGGCTGGTATCCGCTATACCTAAGGGGACTTTCGGTTGAGGCCAGTTTACAGGTATAAGCGTTGTGGCGAATTAACCCCATCCAGCCTTACCCTTTTATCGAGGGCCACTACCCCAAACAGGGGAAGGAGCTTGGGAACGATTGTCATCCCGGTACCTTTTTGTCTGAATCTTTATATAGGGGCCCCTACCCCAAGGATTTTCAGGATTTAGGGATTGACATGATTATACCCACCCCTCCCCCTCCCGAGAGGGGAATTTTCCGCCATAGCCGGTGTAATATAGAAGCAGTGTAGTAACAGTAGTTCTATATCTTAAAAATGCCGTCATCCCCCTGCCCCCTTCGAAGGGGGACTTTTGGCAGCTGCCAATTCATAGGATTAAGTACTATAGGTTTCGGTACTGTAGCGCACCGCTGGCAGGTATAGCAAAAGTAACTTGCCCCGTAAGCTACAAAGCAAATCACCTGAGCCAGGTGCACTTTTCGACGCTCCACTGTTTGAGCGTTCAGCGAGTTTGGAGGGTCTTGATTTTTTTGCTTACTTTTTTCATCAAGGAAAAAAGTAAGGCCCGCCCGGCCAGGGCAAGCAATGAAACAACTTAAATTGCTATACCTGCAACAAACAGTCGCTACTAAGCAAAGTACGCTATACCTGGGCCAGAGGCCTCACCATAGTAGACACGGGCGTGGACGCTCGCGCCATAGACCAGCCGTAGCTATACCCGCTATAGCAGCGTTCTCACATGCCATACACCTTTACGGATTCGCCTCAAACGACTGCATCCAGGGGATCAAATCAACGAGCATTGGGATAAGACTACTGCTGTGATTACCATTTTGAATTGGTATAAGCTCCAGGTTCGGGGCGCCAGCAGCCTTCATGCGCTCGTACGTTTGCTGAGAATTAGCATAAGGTACGATCACATCGGCAGTGCCATGGTACAGGCGCGTCGGACTTTGCGGCACCCAGCTGTTGAAGCTATTATCCTGCAAAGCCTTTTTGAGTGCCTGCTCGCCATCGCTACGGAGCCCTTCCAGAAAGGAGGTAGTAAATAATTGCTCTGTCTGGGTGGTCAGCTGTTTGTTGATGGCGCCACCGCTGTGCTGCCCATTGAACATGGTTGCCAACCGGGTGGCGTAGGGGTCCTGGTAAAAATCACTGAGCGGGCGGTTCCACTCGTAGGTCTTGTTGTAACTCATCAGCACATAGGCCAGATAGGCCGGATAGGTATAAGGCTTGCCCGCCACCACATCGGCCAGCATTTCGGTCAGGTCGTAGCCGCCGGCTCCTGCGCCGGAGGCGGTGATCTTCAGGCCATGTTGCGGATTGGTCTCAATCTCCTTTTGCGCAGCCAGTGTTACGTAGCCACCTTCCGAATAGCCCGCCAAAAACAGCTGGCCATTGTCGGCTATACCTTCCTGTGCGTACAGCGACTTGGCTGCCTTGATCATATCGACTACAGCTATACCGGACGATTGCTGGTGGTAGTAAGGGTGCAGAAGCTGCCTGGAGGCTCCGAAACCCAGGTAGTCAGGTATAAGCGTGATATACCCACCGGAGGCGAATATCTCAAAGCCCGTCAGACCGCCACTCATGGCAGATGGCGCTTCATCGTGCCGGAAGATGGTTCCGTGCTGCACGCTCAGTACCGGAGCCGGCGCAGTAAGGTTCATTGGCAGCGCGACCAGCCCGGAAGCTTCCGTTTCTCGTCCCTGGAAGGTGGTGCGGTAATTCACCTTGTAGATCGCCACATCGTACTTGATCTGACTCTGGAAGCTACCCGCATAGGCGCCGGCCAGCTGTTTGAGCGCGGCAGCAGACAGGGTGCCCACCTTCTCAGATGATATAAGCAGATCGCGTTCCGCTACATCCTCAGGTATAGCCGCATCGCTTTTGCTGCAGGAACTGAGTTGTAAAGTGACTGGTAAGATAAGGACGGCAATCGCCAGGGAGCTGATCCATTGTCTCAGTGTATATTTCAGGTTCATCATGTGCTTCGGGAAAGACTTTTACCTACTAATAAGCAACCCGCGCTGTCTATAGTTCCCGTTTGACAAACCAAGGTATAGCAGCGCCTCACGCGAGGGCTTAGTGAACAAACTTGTCATGCGTGGCAGGGCAAATCGAACTGTAGCGATGGTACACTAGCAAGGTATAGGAAAAGGTCTGATCGGTCTGAACAGTTTATCTTTTAGCTTTGCACTTCGTAAATACAGATTAAACAAGAGAACTATGGCAAAAAAATCATTCGCTGAACTGATAAAGAGCCCGGGTATGCCGGTACTTGTGGACTTTTACGCCGACTGGTGCGGCCCCTGCAAAACAATGAACCCTGTGGTAGAGCAGCTAGCCAAAGATTTTTCGGGCAAGCTGAAGGTCATCAAAATAAACGTGGACAAGAACCAGGCAGCCGCCCAGCAGTACCGCGTGCAGGGGGTGCCTACTTTCATGCTATTCAAAAACGGGCAGGTAGTCTGGAAACAGGCCGGTGCCGTGCCGGGTCATCAGCTTAGCCAGATCATACAGCAGCACACCAGCTGATCAGGTATAGCATACCTGGTATACTTAAAACGCAGAGGCTCTCTTAGATCAGGAGAGCCTTTTGTTTACAAGGTATAGCCGACGCACCTTAGGCAAACTCAAAAAAAATTTGAGCACTGAAGCAGCCTTTTGGCCTTGAAATGCATCTATAGGAAAGACAACGCCAAAGAAAGAAAAAATGAAAAATGCCATTGCTGTTTTCTTCGCTTCCCTTATCTCCGGCGCCCTTAGCTTCGCCGACTTCCGACCTGCTGTTTCGGACCTTGTGCAGATACTCACCGGGGTGCAGCTCTGCCAGGAAAACACACTGGAACCCCAACAGAAAAAGGACTGCGACACCGACGAAAAACCAGGAGAGCAGCGCTTATACCTGATCTCTGATATGAATAGCACGCAGGACTTGCGTTGCGATGAGGCAGCCTAACATCAGCTCATTTACGTTCTTTAAGCGCCATAGGGTCTATGGCGTGGTGTTTTTGCGTTTTGCCATGGGCGTTTTCTTGATCTATGGCGTGCAGGACAATGTATTTAGCTGGGAGCGGATGCTCGAGTTCCGGGACTTTCTGCAGGCGCATGAGGTGCCCCTTCCCCTGCTGGCCGCCCACCTCTCTGTCTATACCCAGTTTCTGATCGGCCTGATGCTCCTGCTGGGTTGGGGCGTTCGGATAGCCGGTCTGATGCTCATCATCAATTTCACGGCCGCCATCCTCATCGTGCACATCGGCCAATCATTCCCGCAATACTATCCGGCTGCCGAGCTTATTTTCGCAGGTTTCTTTTACCTGTTCAACGGTGCCGGTCCCCTATCTGTCGATTCTTTCTTAGAGAGAAGGCAAGCACAAATCCAAAAGCAGCCCGTGCCCGTTAACTAGTTGTTAACTCACGTCCGCATTACATGAAATTAACCAAAACGATCCTGCTCCTGCTGCTCAGCCTGCATTTTGGCTGCTCTTCCGTTGCCACACAGTCGAGTTCAGAACCTCGCTATACCGTCGCCATCGACCTCACGCAAGTCAAAGGCGACAAGGTGCCGGTCAGCCTGCGCCCACCGGCCATCAAGCAGAGCGAAGCCATTTACAACATGCCCAAGATCGTACCCGGCACTTACTCGGTTTCCGACTTCGGCAAGTTCGTGTCAGAGTTTCAGGCGCTGGACAAGCAGGGCAAACCGCTACCTGTAGAACGCATCGACACCAACCGCTGGCGCATCTCAGAGGCCCAGAACCTGGATAAAATTACATACTGGGTAGACGACACGTTTGATGCCGCTCGCCGGCAGGATGTGGTATTTGAACCGGGCGGCACCAACATCGAGGAAGGCCAGAATTTCCTGCTCAACCCATTCGGTTTCGTCGGTTATTTCGACGGACTCAAACAGGTGCCTTACGAGCTAACCGTTACCAAACCGGCTGGTTTTTATGGCTCCACGGCACTGCAGGCCACTTCCAGCACGGCTACCACCGATACCTATAACGTACCCAATTACGTGGAGCTGGCCGATTCTCCGCTCATGTACAACAAACCTGATACAACGGTGCTTCATCTAGGCGAAACCAAAGTACTCGTGTCCGTCTACTCCCCTACCGGTAGCGTAACCTCTAAGCCCATTGCCGACAACATCCGCGACATTCTGGAGGCGCAGCGCAGTTACCTCGGCGGCACACTGCCTGTCGACAAGTATGCCTTCCTGATCTACGTACCGGAGCGGCCGGGCAAATCAGGCTCTTATGGGGCGCTCGAACATTCCAATTCCTCGGTCTACTATCTGCCTGAAATGCCCGAAGAGCGTTTCAATAGCACCATGCGCGATGTTGCCGCCCACGAGTTCTTTCATATCGTAACGCCGCTCTCCATTCAGTCTGAAGAGATCCACGACTTTGACTTCATCAACCCCCGCATGTCGAAGCATCTGTGGCTTTATGAGGGCGTGACGGAATATTTTGCCTCGCATGTGCAGGTACACGAAAAGCTGATTTCGGTGGATGAGTTCATGCTGAAGATCCGGGAGTACATTTTCAGCTCCATGGCCTTTAACGACACCCTGCCTTTCACGGAGATGAGTGCCAAGGTGCTGGATGAGTACGAAAATCAGTATGGCAACGTGTACCAGAAGGGTGCACTGATCGGGATGGCGCTGGACATACAGCTGCGCGATCTATCGGATGGCAAATACGGGCTGGTGAACCTGATGCAGGACCTGGCCAAAACCTACGGCAAAGGCAAACCCTTTAAAGACGACGAGCTCTTCGATAAAATAGCCGAACTCACCTACCCTGAGATACGGACCTTTTTTTCCCGCTACGTGGAGGGTAGCGAGCCACTGCCTTTAAAGGAGTTGTTTGAAAAAGTTGGAGTAAAGTACGAGCCGGTGGCAGTGCAGTTGGTCAATTCCTACGGGGGCTTTGTGCCGGGTTATGATCGCGAAGCCGATAAGATTACGGTGGCCGAAGCAGATGACATGGACGAGTTCGGGAAGCAGATGGGCTTTAAGGAGGGAGACCAGTTACTGGCTTTCAATGGCAAGGAAGTCACACCGATGAACATCCGCGACATCATAGGCGAAGAGCTGCAACAAGCCAAGCCGGGCAGCAAAATAGAGATCACGGTAGGCCGCAAAGACGCCAAGGGCGTTGTAAAGCCCAAAAAGCTTACGGGCAAGGTAACTGCTGTTAAACGCGAGGTACTGCACCTGCTTGAGCCTGTAGAGTCGCCAACGGAACGGCAGCTTCGCCTGCGCGCGGCCTGGCTGAACGAAACCCTGCCTTAATCGCTATACCTAAACGGAACATTTCAACTATCCGGCTGTTTATTAAAGTAAAATCGCCTTAAATGATCTGACAATGATCGTTTTACCGGGGCAGGTCAGGTAATTTATGTACCTTTGTACCTGATTTTCAAAGCCCCCAGTTTTAAATTTAGTTAGATGCGCTTACCAGCTTTTGCTGTATACCTTTTCTGCCTACTCAGTCTCGTTGCCACCGATGTGTTTGCTCAAAGCACCTATACCATCAGTGGTTATGTGCGGGGTGCTGGCAACGAAGACGCGCTGATTGGGGCTACCGTAGCAGTTCCGGAGTTGCGCATAGGCGCTGCCACGGATGCCCGCGGTTTCTTTACCCTGCAGCTGCCCGAGGGCAGCCATACCTTGCAGGCCACTTACATCGGCTACGAACCGATCTCCCGCACCATCGAGGTTACTGACCGGAACCTGACCATCAACTTTGCCTTGCTGCCTTCCAACAGTCAGTTGCGCGAAGTCGTGATCGAGGCCAATTCCCTGCAGCAGAAACTTACGGCCAGCCAGATGAGCGTCGAGACGCTGACCACGCGGGAGGCCAAACTGCTGCCGTCCCTTTTTGGAGAGGTCGACCTGATCAAGACGCTTCAGCTCAAGCCCGGGGTACAATCCGGTGGCGAAGGCGCTTCGGGCCTGTACGTGCGCGGCGGCGGGCCGGACCAGAACCTGGTGCTGCTGGATGATGCCGTCGTGTACAATGCCTCTCATTTGTTCGGTTTCTTCTCGGTGTTCAACCCGGATGCCGTCGAAAGCGTGGACCTCTACAAAGGGGGCTTTCCGGCACAGTTTGGCGGCAGGCTCTCTTCGGTGTTGGATGTGAAGATGCGTGAAGGCAACAAAGAGCGCATCGGCGTAACCGGCGGCATCGGCCTGATTGCCTCCCGCCTGACTGTGGATGGGCCAATCGTGAAAGACAAGTCCTCCTTCATCCTCTCCGGCCGGCGCACGTATGTGGACGTGTTCACGCGCCAGATCAACCGCCTGCAGGAAGGTAAAAAAGACTTCAATCCTATACCTGACTATTACTTCTACGATCTCAATGGCAAGGCAAATTACAAGCTGGGCGAGAAAGACGAACTGTTTGTAAGCGGCTATTACGGGCGCGACTTCTTCGGCTTTAACGACGCAGATTTTGAGTTTGGCTTTGATTGGGGGAATAAGGTGGGCGCCCTGCGCTGGCAGCACAAGTTTAGCCCGCGCTTTCAGGTGAACACAACGCTTTCGGGCAGCAGCTACCAGTACAACGTCAGCAACAAGATCGACGTGTTCAGCTTCAACCTGACCTCCGACATCCGCGACCTAGCCCTGAAAACAGACTTCAGCCTGATCCTGGACAAGGGCCATACCTTGCAATTCGGTGCCATGGCCACCAAGCACAACTTTACCATCGGCCGCCTCAACTTCGACTCTGACGACGACCGGCAAAGTTTCAGTGCAGGCAACGATTACGAGGCCACGGAAGCTGCAGCGTACCTGGCAGACGATTTCCAGGTCAGCAGCCAGCTCTCGCTCAACTACGGCCTGCGGCTCTCTGCTTTCCACAGCGGTGGCAAAACCTATGGCGCTCTGGAGCCGCGAGCCTCTGCCAGGTATAGCCTGAGCGAAAGAACGTCTCTAAAAGCCAGCTATGCCAGCATGATGCAGTACATTCACCTGGTGGCCAACTCCGGCGCCTCGCTGCCGACCGATATCTGGTATCCTTCCAACGACTACGTGAAGCCGCAGCGCTCGCAGCAGGTGGCCGCAGGTATAAGCCATCTTTTTGGTGGGGGCCGCTACATGGTCACCAACGAATTGTACTACAAGTGGATGCACCGCCAGATCGACTTCCGCGACGGGGCTAACCTGTTTGTGAATGACAACCTGGAAGAGGAGTTTCTGTTCGGTAAAGGCGAGAGCTACGGCAATGAGGTATACCTCGAAAAAATAAAGGGACGCACAACGGGCTGGTTGGGCTATACCTTGTCATGGAGTTACCGCCAGTTCGACGAGATAAACGCAGGCCGCCGCTTCCCGACCCGCTACGATCGTCGCCACGATGTGAGTGTGGTCGTGCTGCACGAGTTGAGCAAGCGCATCCACCTGACCGGCGCTTTTGTGTACGGTACCGGCAACGCCTATTCGCTGCCAGTGGCCCGCTTTGCCTTTCAGGATGTGCAGGGCAAAGGCGCTACCGTTGTGCCCGTGTACAGCGACCGCAACAGCTTCCGGCTGGCCGCTTTCCACCGCCTGGACCTGGGTCTGGTACTCAAGCTCAAGCCGAGACGCGGCGAGGCCGACCTGACTTTCAGCGCCTACAACGCCTATAACCGTCGCAACCCGTACTTTGTGTATTTTGAACAGGTGAAGGACGAAGATGACAACGAAACTCTTGGTTTCCGGGCCAAGCAGGTGTCGCTCTTCCCGGTTATACCTTCTGTTACTTATAACTTCAAGTTCTGATGAAGACCAGACGCACGATCTATACCTTGCTGTTGCCCCTGCTTTTGCTGCTTGCCTCCTGCGACCTGGAGCAGGAAGTGGAAGTGAAACTGCCGCCCCACGAATCGCAGTTGGTGGTGGAGTGTTACCTGGAACCCGGCAAAACGCTGCGGGCTGTGGTACTGGAGAGCGTGAGCTACTTCAACGACCCGGAACTGCCGCTCGTACCCGATGCAGAGGTTTTTATAACGCATGAGGGCAGAACGATCAAGCTGCCTTTCAGTCCTGTTCAGAACAAAGAAACCGGCAAGTACTTTACCCACCGCCATAGCGAGATACTGAACTTGCAACCGGGTGATGTAGTCACACTGGAGGTAAAAGACAGTAAAGGGCGCCACTTGACAGGCACTACCACGATCATGGGCCAGGTTCCGATCGAGGCAGTAGAGTGGAAGTTCAATGAAAAGAACAAAGCCTATTTGCTCACTTCTTACCAGGACGATCCGAATACTGAGAACTTTTATCGCTACATGGTGCACCGTGACAGCCTCTCTAACTCCTCCCAGCGCGACTTTATTTCCAGCGACCGGCTCACCAACGGGCAGCGCGTGTCTTACGGCTCGGGCTACGACTACGAGGAGGGCGACACGCTGGTCGTTTCGCTATTCCACATCGAACAGCAGTACTACGACTTCCTGGGATCCGTTTCAGATGCCCGCAATGCGAACGGCAACCCTTTTGCGCAGCCTTCCCGCATTCTGTCTTCGGTGAAAGGCGGCATCGGTATTTTCACGAATCTCTCTTACAACCGCAAGACGGTGGTGATCGAGAAGTAGCACAGAAACTGTATAAGGTTTCTTAAAACAAGCAGGGGTAGCCAAATTGGCTACCCCTGCTTGTTACTTTTGTGCCTTCGCACTAGTGTTTACAGAATTACTGCTGACGTACCAACTCTTTGATCAGCATGGTCATGCGTGGTTCAGCGATAGCGGCGGCTTCCAGAATGTCGGCCAGGTTCACCTTCTTGATACGGTCGGGCGTACCCATGTCGGTGATCACGGAAATACCGAAGATTTTCATGCCCATGTGGCGGGCAGCAATGGCCTCCGGCACCGTCGACATACCCACGGCATCAGCCCCGATTCGGGAAATATAGGTATACTCTGCTAACGTTTCCAGCATCGGGCCAGGCACACTGGCATAGACGCCTTCCTGCAGCGTGAAGCCGGCATCTTCCGCTATCACCATGGCCTGTCGCACCATCTTCTCGTCATACACTTCGCTCATATCCGGGAAACGAGGTCCCAGCTCGTCTAAATTCGGACCGATCAACGGATTGGACGGTTGTAGGTTGATATGGTCAGTGATCACCATTAGGTCGGAGGTACTGAAAGCAGGATTCAGGCCACCGCTAGCGTTGGAAATGAAGAGCTTATTAACGCCCAGCAACTTCATGACACGCACCGGATGCACTACCTGGTTCATGGTATAGCCCTCGTAGTAATGGAAGCGTCCCTGCATCACGATCACACGACGCCCGGCCAGCGTCCCAAAAGCCAAACGACCGGTATGGCTCTCCACCGTCGAAACCGGGAAGTGCGGAATATCGGCGTAGTCAAGGCTGTGTTCTATCTCAATTTCTTTGATCAAAGCACCCAGGCCTGTGCCCAGTATAATTCCGAACTCAGGTTGAAAATTGCCTGTCTTTTCCTGAATAAAAGAAGCGGACTCTCGTAATTGCTGCATCATATCGTTCATCGTTTTTTATGCTGTATTTAGGTTCGCGAAATAGGGCATTTATTCTGAGAGAATAAATGATTTTCATCATGTGGTGATTAGAAAGCTTTTCTACCGCTTTAGTTGTGCCTGGTTCTTAGTCACTTCAATTCTTCAGGTATAGGCCCTGTTGCACCCGTTACATCTCACTGGAAGGTATAGCAAGACTAACTTGCCCCTTAAGCTATGTAACAGATGCATTAGCCCGGTGCACCAATGACGATTTTGTGTTTGAGCGGTCAGCGAGTTTAAAAGCGTCTTGATTTTTTTGCTTACTTTTTTCATCAAGGAAAAAAGTGAGTGCCCGCCGCACAGGCGAAACAATGAAACAATACAGTTTGCTATACCTGCGACAGCCATACCTAGGCCAGAGGCCCCACGATAGTAGACACGAGCGTGGACGCTCGCGCCATTAAGTAAACCTCCCCCGTTATACCTGCAAGTTGCAAAAAATGACCCGGACCAGAAACAAAAAGCCCGCTGGATTGCACCAGCGGGCTCTCAAATATTAAATCAGCAGCAGGCTATACCTGCCAATAATCTTTAATGGATCGTCAGTTCATACGGCATACGAGTTTGTATACCTTGCATGTTTTCCACTTTCTTGTACATGTTGTACATCGGGTATAGCTGACCTAGCTCAGCCTTCACAGCACGTTCTTTTACCTGCGAACCAGCCTCACCCAGCATCTCTTCGAAGAAAGTCTTGCGGCGCGGCAACTCTTTAATGCGGTAGTCATCTTCTATACCTACACGGGCAGCGGCAATCTCGATGGCTTTGTCCAGACCACCATACACGTCTACCAGGTTACGCTCCTTGGCTTCTATACCTGACCATACACGGCCCGAAGCAATTTTCTTCAGGTCATCCTGCGACATGCCACGGCCGTCAGCTGCTTTTTGGGTAAATACTTCGTAGATCTTATTGATCTCGCGCTGCACGATTTCTTTCTCGAAAGGCGTCATGGCACGGGTAACAGTCGGCAGATCAGAGTGGTTGCCTGTGCTTACGCGGTCCACCGTGATGCCCAGCTTGTTTTTGAAGAAACCTTCAAAGTTCGGAACGATGCCAAACACACCGATACTGCCTGTGATGGTGTTTGGGTGCGCCACAATCGTATCGCAACCCATAGCCATGTAGTAACCGCCAGAGGCAGCCATATCAGACATGGAGGCAATCACGGGTTTCACCTTACGGGTCTCCTGGATTTCACGCCACATCACATCAGACGCAAGCGCGCTGCCACCCGGTGAGTTGATGCGCAGCACCACCGCCTTCACGTTTTTGTCCATACGGGCATTGCGGATCGCTTCTGCATAGCGTGTGCTGCCAATCTGGTCGTCATCGCCTTCGCCGTCCACAATGTCGCCTTCCGCGTAGATCACAGCAATGCGATTTTTAGCGGAGCCACTCTTTTCAGCGTCTTTCACTTTTTTGTACTTGGCCAGACTAACCAACTGCAGCTTTTTGTCAGCTTCTACACCGACCTGCTCTTTCATGTAATCGATAGCTTCGTCGTAGTAGCCAATATCAGTGGCCAGACCATGCGTTTTGGCGTCTTCCGCTTCACGAACCAACACTTCATCCGATACTTTTTTCAGTTCCTCATACGTCTTGCCGCGAGCCTCTGCGATTTTGCGCAGTTGGTAGTCGTTGATCGAGTTCAGGAAGGAAGTCATCTGCTCCCGGTTGGCTTCGCTCATCTTGTCGAGGAAGAAAGGCTCTACCGCACTCTTGAAATCGCCAACTTTAAAGATTTCAGGCTTGATATCGAGTTTTTCGAGGGTGCCTTTGAAGAAGAACACCTCAGAGCTGATGCCGTTAAATTCCAGCGTGCCCAGTGGGTTCAGGTATATCTTGTCGGCCACAGAAGACAGGTAGTAAGCTTTCTCGTTGGTCATATCGCCGTAAGATACTATGAATTTGCCTGACTCCTTGAAGTCGATCAGTTCATCGCGGATCTCTTCCAGTTTGCCCATACCGGCATCCACGAAGCGCATGTTCAGGAAGATGCCTTTTACATTATCATCTGTTTTGGCACGGCGAATAGAGGCTTTGATCTGATCTAATCCGTCGCCACTGCTCATAGAGAAAAAGCCAAAAGAGAGGTCACCGAAGGGGTTCTCCTGCTCACGTTCCACGATGGCTTTGTCCAGTTTAAGCTCCAGCACGGAGTTTTCGGCTACCGTGATATCGCCCTTGGAGGCTGATGCCGCAATGACGCCGACCATGATCAGGAGCCCCAGAAAGAAAAATATGAACAGGCCAAGGATGGTCGCCAGTACATATCGGAGGAAATTCAACATAGGTTCTAGTTAGGGTTAAGGTTCTTTTTTAAATGTATCAGGAAATACTGGTCCCTGCATACAATAAACAAAAATAGCGCTTAAAGTTCAATACCAAACCCCATTAAACAGCAATCTCGACCAATCGGGCCTTTTCATAGACTAACCTAATGGTTGATGGTTGAAAGGTTAAATTGTTGGGCGAACAATTAACTTGAGCGACTTAGACAAGTACGCCGGTGCGCAAATCGGATAGGTATAGCCCGACAGGTCGCGACCTGTCCTTACAGGTATAGGCACGATTTGCAAATGACTTTTTAAAAGGCTCTTCGGGAACATCCATGTCCCGAAGCAAACTGTTGGGGATGTCCACATCCCCGTGTACCGGTCTGGTGTTGCAGGTATACGGGGACAAGTATGACCATGGCAGAAATGCTTCCCGACATGGATCCTAGGAAGAGCCGGTGTTCCCCTTATCCTGATGTAGTTATCCCTTTGCTATACCTGTCTGATCTTTGATTTCTACTTTCCGGTGAAGTACTTGGGAACGTCTGAAAATTCTCCGCCCCAATAGGGTTTCATGTCCAGGTATCGACGGCGGAAATAGAGCATCACTATTCCCGAAAGGAAAAGATACGCTCCTACATAGCTATACCCCAGATGTCGCCAAACCAGAAAGCAGACAATTTGCAGCACCAATAAAATCACGAAAACAGTTCTGTTCATTTGTCGAATCTTAAACTCCTCAACTCCCAAACTCTAATACCGGTACTTCTTCGCCCACTGTGCCTGCAGTTGCTTGAGCAGGTCGCGTTCGCGGGCGTTGTTGCCGGGCTGATAGAGGGCGGTGTTGGTGAGTTCCTGCGGCATGAATTCCTGGGCTACGAAATTGCCTTCGTAGTCGTGGGCGTACTTGTAGTTGTTGCCATAGCCGATCTCTTTCATGAGCTTGGTGGGGGCGTTGCGGATGTGCAGCGGCACGGGCAGGTTGCCGGTCTGTTGCACCAGTTGGCGGGCCTGTTTGATGGCTTTGTAGCTAGCATTGCTCTTCGGAGAAGTGGCCAGGTATACGGTGCACTGCGACAGAATAATTTCCGCCTCCGGATAGCCGATCATCTGCACCGCCTGAAAGCAGGAAGTTGCCATGAGCAGCGCGTTGGAGTTGGCCAGTCCGATGTCTTCGGAAGAGGCGATGAGCAAACGACGGGCAATGAATTTTGGATCTTCGCCGCCCTCGATCATGCGCGCCAGCCAGTAGACAGCCGCATTGGGGTCGGAGCCGCGGATGGACTTGATGAAAGCCGAAACCAGATCATAGTGCATCTCACCCGACTTGTCGTACATCACGATGTTCTGCTGGGCCACCTGCTTCACCAGTTCGTTGGTCACCACCACTTCGTCGGCTTTTATACCTTCAGCCACAATCTCGAGCAGGTTGAGCAGCTTGCGGGCATCACCTCCCGAAATGGTCAGCAGCGCTTCGTATTCTTCTATGCGCACCTTGCGATGGCGCATCCACTCGTCCTGTTCCAGCGCTTTGTCCACCAGTTCGATGAGTTCGTCTTTGGTGAGGTGTTTGAGAATGTATACCTGGCAGCGCGACAGCAAGGCCGAGATCACCTCAAAGGAAGGATTCTCGGTCGTAGCGCCCACTAAAGTCACGGTGCCTTTCTCCACAGCGCCCAGCAAAGCGTCCTGCTGTGATTTGTTGAAGCGGTGAATCTCGTCGATGAAGAGCACGGTTCCCTGCCTTTTTTTAGCCTGTTCAATCACTTCCCGGATGTCCTTCACACCCGCATTAATGGCACTCAGCGCCACGAAAGGTACCTTCATCTGATTGGCGATGATGTTAGCCAGGGTGGTTTTGCCCACGCCCGGAGGTCCCCATAAGATCATACTAGGTATAACCCCGCCTTCGATGTAACGGCGCAGGATGCCATCCGGCCCTACCAGGTGCTTTTGTCCGTAATACTGATCCAGGTTGTGTGGCCGCAAGCGCTCGGCCAAAGGTACGTTCGGGTGATTCATCTGCTCTTTTTCTCTCTTCGGAATTCGTTCTAAACAAAGTTACGAATTTGAGGGCAAAGCTGCCGGACTGAATTAGCGTATAGCCTACCTCTTTGTCTCCTCCTCTTTTTCTCCTTCATGAGGTGGCTCTATCTCGTTTTCCTTCTCGAGTTTTTGCCTGATGGCTTTCGTATTCCAGCGTAGCACTGGCACTTCCATGGGGCTGCGGGAAGGGCGCTCATCACCAAACAGCACACCCCACTGCTTGAACTGGTCCGTTCTGTCGAACACCACCTTCAGCACCGCGATAATCGGGAGCGACAGGAACATACCCGCTATACCTGCTATCTCGCCGCCCACAACCACACCCACGATGGTGGCAAGCGCATTGATCTTGACTTTGGAACCCACGATGCGGGGCATGAGGATGTTGTTATCCAGGAACTGCACACCGGCAATGGTACCCAACACCACAAAAATCGGCCAGATTTCGGCTGATGAGGCCAGCGTGAGCAGCACCCCGATGATGTTGCCCAATAGTGCCCCCACGTAGGGTATAAGGTTGAGAAAAGCGAAGATAATGCCGATAAGCAGCGCGTGCTTAATACCGATGATCATCAGCAGGCCGCCGAGCAGCACGGTCATGTAGGTTACCTGTATGAGAAGGCCAAACAGGTAGCTCTTGATGATCACCTGCATCTCGCGCAGCGTCTCCTCCACTTTTTCGTGGTTATCGCGGGGGAACCACAGGAACACAAAGCGCAGCAGCAGGTTACGGTAAAAGAGCAGCAGGAAAATGTAGATGGGTAATAGCCCCAGGAATATCAGCGTGCCTGTCACGCCCCCAGCCACACCGCCCAACAGGGTACCGGCGTAGGTCAACAGGTTGTTGCTCTGCTCTTTGACAAAATTAATCTGCTCCTGCGACGAAAAAGGCGTATTGCTCCCAACCCAGACGCTCAGCGTGTTCAGGTGGTTCATCACGTTTTTCTGGATGGTCGGGAAATCACGTATCAGCACGCTGATCTGGGAAGAGAAAAACCAGACAATGCCACCCAGCACTACAATCATCGCCAACAAGCTCAGACCAATGGCGAGAGCCTCCGGCATTTTCCTGTTCCTGAAAAAACGGTAGACCGGCAACAGCATGATGCTGATGAAGAATGCCATGAGCAGCGGCGCCAGTAATCCCTTTCCCAAAACTATAATCCAGCCCAGAAAAAACAGTCCTGTTATTTCGATGGCTCTTCTCACCGTAAGAGGTATTTGATTCATGCAGTAGTGTAACTTGAGCGTATGGGTTTTAATTGCCTCCTTATACGGCACAAACCGAATAAGCACGTAATTTTGCGGCATGAATAAACAGGTACAGGTGCACGCCTCGCTTTTTCTGGTGGCACTGATCTATGGCAGCAATTACAGCATCGCTAAAGAGGTGATGCCCGAGTACGTAGGCCCTTTCGGATTGATCCTGATCCGGGTGGTGTCGGCGGCGCTTTTCTTTGGCATTTTTGCCCGCCTGGTGGTAAAAGAGAAGATCGTGGGACGTGCCGACAATATCCGGGTGATCCTGTGCGGGGTGACCGGGGTAGCCATCAACCAACTCTGCTTCTTTGCCGGCCTGAACCTGACTGCCCCGATCAACGCGGCACTCCTGATGGTGATAGTGCCGGTGGTGGTACTGGTTTTTTCGGCCCTGCTGCTACGGGAGCGTATCGGCAAACGGAAAGTGTCAGGTATAGCTCTGGCTTGTGTGGGTGCTTTTCTGCTTATCTATACCTCCGGGGGGGAGCAAGCTACCGGTAACCTGTGGGGAGACCTTCTCATCATCCTGAACGCTACTTCGTTTGGCCTGTACCTGGTGCTGGTAAAGCCGCTGATGCAGAAGTATAAGGCCATCACCATTGTGAGCCGCATCTTCACGGTGGGAGCCGTGCTGGTTATTCCGTTCGGCTGGCAACAGCTCATGGCACCTGATTACAGCGCGTTTCCGGTTTCTATCTGGCTGGCTATTCTGTTCATGGTCTTTGCGGTCACCATTGTGGCCTACCTGCTCAACACCTGGGCGCTACGTTACGCCAACCCCTCGTTGGTAGGTGCTTACATATACCTGCAGCCCGTGATGGCTATCCTGATTGCAATTGGGGTAGGGAAAGATGTGTTCACGCTGCAAAAGGCGATCTATGCGCTCCTGATTTTTGCAGGGGTATACCTGGTAAGCCGAACGAAGCAAAACGTCATTAAAGAAGCAGCCTAAGGCATGTAGTTTTCTTCGGGTAGGTCGGTGGTGCTGTGCGAGACTGGTACGCGCTGCAGCAAGGTATACTGAAAGTCCACGGAATCGCTTCGAACAGGCCTGGCATGCATCACCGAGATGCTGTCGCCTTCGTGCAGGGCATAGTAAAAGTTGCCTTGTCCGGCCCACCAGCCGCCGCAGGCCGAGAGCGCCTGACGTGGTACTCCAAAGGAAGTGAACATCTGCGGGGCGATGACGGAGCAGGTATACACCGTATCGATCACGTACTGCATCTCCATCTGACTCAGGTATACCACGGCCAGCGGATCGTCATCATCGGCATTCTGGATTTCCTCGCACTGCAGGTCGGCCTTTACCCAGGTATTTACGTCTGAGCTTACGTTTTCCTGTTCAAGCCGCTCATACTGTTCTTCCTCTTGTTGGCTGCAGGCCACGAGCGTGCATAGGTAAAGGGCAAATATGAGGCGGAGCTTCATGCGGTGCAGTTTTGTCGGATTCAAAGGTATAAAGAGAATCGTTTCAGCGCATCAGGCAATGTCTCTTTTCATGATCACCATGCCCCGGTAAATTTCCTTCATCTGCTCGAAGTCGAGCTCGTCGGTTCCCCACCGCACAAAGCCATTCTGCTCATAAAAGTCCACGGAACGGCTGCTGTCCATGGCTCTGAGCCAGACAACTCGCTTGCCGCTTTCCAGGGCATACTGCACCGTAAAATCCACGGCCCATTTACCGATGCCTATACCTGAAGCGAGGTCGACCAGGTATAGCCGCTCCAATTCGAGGCACTCAGCATCTGTATAGCCCTCCAACGCCTTGTCTTTATTGAACTTCATAAAACCCACTGGCTCATCCTGGTACTGGATCATGAAATAAGACGAGTTAGGATTAGCCAGGTCATGGCGCAGCGCCTCCTCCGAGAAGCACCGGTCGAGGTACCAGGCTCCGCCATCGTGCCAAAGGTAGGTATAATGGTCGTTGTAAGCCTCTATGGCTATGTTCCGCAGATCGGTCAGGTCTGCAAGCAGGCAGGGGGATATGGCAATGTCGGTCATGTAGTGTCTGTAATAGAAATTGCTTAAGCCAATATACTACGGCGCGGTTGTTTTTTTGCTGCGTGAGGGCTTAAATTTCTATTTCCGGCCAATAATTATTTCATACCCCTTCCCAAATCAGGCCTGCACTTCAGGTTAAAATTGCACTATTTCGAAAGGCACCGAAAACAACACATACGCACAATTCGTATAACATTCACTTGAAAACCAATGAACTATGAAAAATATAAGAATATTAACCTTTGCAATAATGTCAGTATTTCTACTAGGTGGTTGTGCTGGCACAGACGGTTGGAGCAGTAAAAAGAAGGGCGCCGTGATAGGCGGTGCAGCGGGTGCAGCTACAGGTGCTGCCGTGGGGGGTACCTCCGGTGCGGTGATTGGTGGCGCGGCAGGTGCAGTCGGTGGTGGAGCCATCGGCCGCAAGAAAGACAAGAAGAAGCGGGAACGCCAGCGAGAGCGGGAGAATTACCAGCAACCACAAGACGAGCGATAGGCTATACCTGTCGTTGATAACAAAACAGGCCGTCGGGAAACCGGCGGCCTGTTTTATTTGGGTAAAATTAGGCTATATGACAGATACTTGCTGAAGCTACACCAGGTACTCCAATGCTATCGTTTCCCCCGCTTGCCTTTCCCTCCCCTGCCTGAGCCTTTGCGCTTGTCGTTTTTAGAACCAGCGGCTGCATCCATAAAATCCTGCGCGGTGAGCGGAAAAGGATGCTGGTCTACTACAGGTATAGCTTTGCCGGTCAGGTTTTGAAGGGCGATGAGCAATGGGGTTTCGCTGGCGCCACAAAACGTAATGGCAACGCCTGCAGTCCCTGCCCTGCCCGTGCGGCCGATGCGATGCACATACGTCTCCGGCTCAAAAGGCAGTTCGTAGTTAATCACGTGCGATAGCTCCTCTACATCAATTCCCCGGGCGGCCACATCAGTCGCGACAAGCACACGTGTTTCGCTGTTTTTGAAGCTCTCCAGCACCCGCTCCCGGTCACGCTGGGCACGGTCGGCGTGAATGGCCTCGGCGGCTATACCTACAGAGCTGAGTTCTTTGGCCAGTTTGTCGGCTCCCTCTTTGGTGCGCATAAATACCAGCGTGCGGTCTATACCTGTATGCTGCAACAGGTGCAGCAGCAAAGGCATTTTATTCGCTTTCTTCACATAATACAGTTCCTGCCGGATGGTAACTGCCGTCGATGAGATAGGCGTCACTTCTACCGTCACAGGTTCTGTCAATATCTTCTTAGCCAGCTTGCTTACTTCGGGGGCCATGGTAGCCGAAAAGAACAGGGTCTGTCGTTTTTCAGGTATAGTATGCAGCACCCGACGGATGTCCTGCAGAAAGCCCATATCGAGCATGCGGTCGGCCTCGTCGAGCACCAGCAGCTGCACGTGCTGCAGGTCCACAAAACCCTGGTCGAGCAGGTCTAGCAAACGGCCGGGTGTGGCCACGAGAATGTCTATACCTGCCTGCAACGCTTCGGTCTGCACTTTGTACGGCACGCCGCCATATACCACCAACTGTTTCAGGTCGGTATACCTGCCGTAGTCCGCAAAACTATCGCCTACCTGGCTGGCCAGCTCGCGCGTAGGCGTGAGCACAAGTGCCCGGATGATGCGCGACACAGGTATAGCCTGCCCGTGTAGCAATTGCAGGATAGGTATAGCAAAGGCCACCGTTTTGCCCGTTCCCGTCTGGGCCGTAGCCAGCAGATCGCGGCCCTGCAGCACTTCAGGTATAGCCTGCAGCTGAATAGGCGTGGGCAGGGTATAGCCCGCCTCTTCCAGCGCCTGCAGGATGGGCGAAATCAGGGATAGGTCTTTGAATGTCATGGTCGCGTCAGGTATACGTGGTTAGCCAGGTTGTGCGGCCAACGCTGGTGCAAAGGTATAGGGTAGCCCGGCAAGGCGCTATACCTGTGTGCAACAAAAAAGAACGGCGGGAGTGTATTCCCGCCGTTCTTCACTTGCTGTATTCTAAAGGTCTTTTGTCCTTTGTCAAATAGTCTTTTGTCAGATACATTAAGTCATCACCTCGTTCAGGTTCGGCAGACGCAATCGCCCGAACCGGTGCAGGGTGCTCAAATGTGAGTGCACGGCCTGCATGAAGGTTTTGCTTTCAATGTAGGTAAGGTTAAACTCGGCTGCGGTTTGCTTCACGATTTCCGCAATGGCCGGGTAGTGCACGTGGCTGATGCGCGGGAACAAATGGTGCTCAATCTGGAAGTTCAGTCCGCCCACGTACCACGACAGCCACTTGCTCTTACGCGCGAAATTGGCGGTCGTGCTCAACTGATGGATAGCCCAGTCATTCTCGATTACGCCACTCTCGCTTGGCAGCGGATGGCTGGTGCCCTCCACCGTGTGCGCCAGCTGAAATACCGTCGACAGGATAATGCCTGCCACAAAATGCATCAGCACAAAGCCGGCCAGCACTTCCCAGAAAGGTATACCAAAAATCAGAGTAGGGGCTACGAGAATAGAGAAGAAGTACAGCACTTTAAATGCGACGATCTTCAGAAAGGCCACTGTGTTTTCTGATTTGGAATTTGCGTTTACCCCGCTCTTGATATACTTGAAGAACTGCACAAAATCTTTCAGAATGACCCAGTACAGGGTAAGTAGTCCATAGAAAAACAGAGCGTACGCCCACTGCAGCCTGTGGATCAACTTCACGTCGGTGTGCGGGGAGAAACGTAGCACGACCATGTCGTCGATGTCCTCGTCCATGTCCACCACGTTGGTGTAGGTATGGTGCAGGATGTTGTGCTGCAGTTTCCAGTTGAAGGCGGAGGCCCCCAGCAGGTTCACCGAGTGCGCCATCAGGTAGTTCACTGTCTTGTTTTTGGAGAAGGCACCGTGGTTGGCGTCGTGCATCACACTCATGGCCACCCCGGCTACGCCCAGGCCCATCACAAACCACAGCAGCAGGCTGATGCCTATACCTGGCGTGAAGGCAAGCAGGGCCGCAAACGGTACCAGGTACATCAGCAAGAGCACAATGCTCTTTACCAGCAGGCTGGAACTGCCGGATTTGGGCAGGTTGTTTTCAGAAAAATAGGCGTCCACACGTTTGCGGAGCGTCGGGAAAAACAGACTTTTTTCTTTGTTAACGAATTTTACTTTGCCTTTAAGCTTCATTTAATCTACTTGATAATCTTTATTCAAAACTCACCCGAAGGAGGTATATCCTACGAATCAGTCGGTTATGTGTTTGTCTTTGCCGCTCTAACTTGTGATTTTCTGCTGTATGCAAGCGCTGACCAAATCAATTTTGCCAGTCAGATATGCAAAAGCGGCTACAAATATAGAGTAGAAATGTGGGAGTATAAGCAGGTGCGGATAATTTGATTTTGTTAGCCGATGGCCTCGTTCATATTTGGCAGTCGGCCAAAGCGATGCAGCGTGGCAATGTGGGAGCGCACGGCCTGCCCAAAAGTCTCATTCTCGAGATAGGGAACACCAAATTCTTCGGCCGTTTCTTTCACAATACCTGCGATGGCCGGGTAATGCACATGGCATACACGCGGAAAAAGGTGATGTTCCACCTGAAAGTTCAATCCTCCCACGTACCACGATAGAATTTTGTTGTGGCGCGAAAAGTTAACGGTGGTGTTCATCTGGTGTATCGCCCAGTCATTCTCGATCACCCCGGTCTCGTCCGGCCTCGGGTGCGTGGTTCCTTCCACGGTATGCGCCAACTGAAACACGACCGTCAGGATAATGCCGGCCACAAAGTGCATCAGCAAAAAGCCCAGTAATACTTGTAGAAAAGGAATTCCGAAGAAAAGGGTCGGCACCCCAAACATGGTAAAGAAGTACAACGCTTTCATGGCAACCAGTTTCATGAACCAGTTCCTGTTCTCAGCTGCCGTGTTGTTATTAACACCGTTCTTTTTGAAAAGCGCATACTGCACAAAGTCCTTGGCCACCACCCAATAGAGCGTGAGCAAGCCATAGAATACAAATGCGTACACCCACTGCAGCTTGTGGAAAAACTTCACCTTGCTGTGGGGGTTAAAACGCAGTACCAGACGGTCCTGAATATCCTCGTCCAGGTCTACCACGTTGGTGTAGGTATGGTGCAGGATGTTGTGTTGCAGTTTCCAGTTGAAAGCGGAGCCACCCACTAAATTTAAGGTATGGCCCATCAGGTCGTTGACGCGCTTGCTCTTGGAAAAGGCGCCGTGGTTGGCGTCGTGCATCACGCTCATCCCTATACCTGCCACGCCCAATCCCATCAGAAACCACAGCAGCAGGCTAACGCCCAGACCGGGTGTAAAAACAAGCAGGGCCACAAAAGGCAGAAAGTATGTAAGCAACAGCACCACGCTCTTTACAATCATGGCGGTGTTGGCAGTTTTGGGGATATTATTCTCAGCGAAATAAGCGTCTACACGCTTACGGAGTGTCGGAAAGAACAGGCTCTTGTCCTTGTTGACAAACTTGACTTTGCTTTGCAGCTTCATAGTTTTTAGGGTGTTGTGTGAAAAATCAGAACTCACACGTAGGGGCAAAAAGGCACAAAGAGTGAACTGAGGATGTACTAAGTTTCAATATAAAAGAGAATTCTGCTTAATTAAGTTCAGAGCTATTGCGTCACCCCATGACTCTTTTGCAACTTGCTTCAGCGTTCAATTCCTGATTACGAGATATACGACAGGTTTTTACACACCTGACAATGTTCGCAATATAGTCAAAATCACATAAATAGTAGCTCCTGCACTTCAAATATAGAGCCAAAAAAAACGCTAGGCTAAGGCAGCAAGTACAAAAAAAGGCCTGACCAGATAAATCCGGTCAGGCCTTTTTAAGCTATACCTAAAAAATTATAGGTGAATCACTTCGTCGTAAGCAGCTGCGGCGGCTTCCATGATGGCTTCGCTCATGGTTGGGTGCGGGTGCACGGACTTAATGATCTCGTGGCCAGTAGTTTCCAGTTTGCGGGCAACCACTATTTCGGCAATCATCTCCGTCACGTTGGCGCCGATCATGTGCGCGCCCAGGAACTCACCGTATTTCGCATCGAAGATCACTTTTACGAAACCGTCTTTCGCACCGGCGGCGCTTGCCTTGCCGGAAGCTGAGAATGGGAACTTGCCTACTTTGATCTCCAGACCTTGCTCGCGTGCAGCTTTCTCTGTCAGACCAACCGAAGCGATCTCAGGAGAACAATAGGTACAACCCGGGATGTTACCATAGTTCAAAGGCTCCGGATCGTGACCCGTGATGGCCTCCACACAGATGATACCCTCGGCAGATGCTACGTGCGCCAGCGCAGGGCCTGGCACGATGTCACCGATCGCATAGATACCGTCCACGTTGGTTTTGTAGTACTCGTCTACGATCACGCGGCCTTTGTCTACTTTTATACCCAGCTCCTCAATACCGATGTTCTCGAGGTTAGTCTGTATACCTACTGCCGAAAGCACTACTTCCGCCTCCAGTGTTTCTTCGCCTTTGGCCGTTTTCACTTTCACTTTGCAAAGGTCGCCGCTGGTATCTACTGACTCCACTGAGGAATCGGTCATGATGTTGATGCCTGATTTGCGGAAAGACTTCGACAGCTGACGCGATACTTCTTCGTCCTCTACCGGCACAATGTTCGGCAGGTACTCCACGATGGTCACTTTCGTGCCCATGGCGTTGTAGAAGTAAGCGAACTCCACGCCAATGGCGCCGGAACCTACTACGACCATGCTCTCTGGCATTTTGTCAAGATTCATGGCCTGACGGTAGCCGATGATCTTTTTGCCGTCGATTGGCAGGTTAGGCAGCTCGCGGGAACGGGCACCTGTCGCCAAAATAATGTGATCTGCCTCTACGGTGTCTTTTTTACCGTCTGCATCGGTCACCTCGATTTTGCCTTTGGCTACTACTTTACCGGTACCCATGATGGCGTCGATCTTATTTTTGCGGAACAGGAACTGAATGCCTTTGCTCATGCCGTCGGCCACACCGCGGCTACGCTTGATCACCGCGTTGAAGTCTACAGAGGCTTCTCCGATCGTAATGCCGTAGTCAGCCGCATGGTTGATGTATTCGAAAACGTTTGCGCTCTTAAGCAATGCTTTGGTTGGGATACAGCCCCAGTTCAAACAGATGCCGCCCAGCGACTCACGCTCGATCACACCTACTTTCAAACCCAGTTGCGACGCGCGGATAGCCGCTACATAACCGCCCGGGCCGCTACCCAGCACTACCAAATCGTATTTTGATGCCATAGTTTCTCTTTTTTAAATGCTGAGCAAAATTAAACGATAATCCCAACATCACAAAACCAGTTCTGCAACAGTGTGATCTAAGCTAAACATAGTATTATAAAAAGGCAGCATGCGGGCATTACCAAGAATTGCTACAAAAAACTGCATTGCTGTTCGGTATTGCACTGAACTATTGTATTTTGCGCGCTATAACATGAGGTAACCCCTACTGCATGAAAACAATTTTACTTCTGATCATACCTGTACTTCTTGCACTACCGGCTTTTTCGCAGAAGGCCGCAACGCAGCCTGCCCCGAAGAAAACGGCGCTGCAGCATTTCAATGCTGGCAACCAGAAATTCAAGTCTGGCAAATATACCGAGGCCATAAAGGAGTACAGCGAAGTGCTGAAGCAGGAGCCCGAGCACATCGTCACGATGACGAACCGCGGCATCGCCCGCGACCGCATACTTGACTACCGCGGTGCCATTGCTGACTTTGACAAAGCCCTGGCGCTGGACCCTAAACACGTGGAAGCCTGGGTAAGTCGTGGCCTTTCGAAGTATAACCTACAGGACTACAAGGGTGCACTCATTGATTTCAACACCGCCGTCTCGATCGATCAGCTGCAGGCTCGCACATACAACAACCGTGGCCTGGTGCGCTTCGCCCTTAAAGACTACCGCAGCGCCATCATCGACTACGGCCGCGCCATCACGCTACAGCCCAACTATGCTGAGGCCTACTATAACCGGGGAGCGCCCAGGTATACCAGCGGGGACATAAGCGGTGCCTGCGAAGACTGGGTAAAAGCTGAAAAACTCGGTTTAAAAGAAGCTGCTCAGTATTTGAAACAGTTTTGCAATCAGAATTCTACCGCTGCCACAAATCCGACTAAGTAAAGAGTCTTTTTAGGAGCGAAGCAGAAGGCGTTGCCCATTATAGTCATCTGAAGCTTCTGATGTCATTTCAACCTGGGGGTGGGGGTCCTCGTTTCAGGAAAAATCTGAATTATTGTCCGGATTTTAAGTGCTCCAGATCTCTCAATTCTTTCGAAATGACAAAAGGAATCCAAGTACAGGTATAGCCACGAAACCTCGCCGGCACAAAACAAAAAAGGGACGCTTTGCAGCGCCCCTTTTTTGTTTCACTTATAATAAACGTTATACCTCTTCTTCATTAAAATTCTTCTGTTGCTCCGTAGCCAGCAGTTCCTGCTGCATGCCTTTGGGCTCAATCGCCATGAGTTTGCCCTCCAGTTCAGACTTCAACTCTTCGAAAGCCTCTCTGTACTTCTTTTCAATCGGGTGGGCAGACGGCAGCTTCACTTTCAGGGCGTCCACTTGTCGGCCGTTTTTCCAGAAGCGGTAGCACAGGTGCGGGCCTGTCGCCAGGCCGGTGCTGCCTACGTAGCCGATGGTCTGGCCCTGGCTAACGCGGGAGCCACGTCTGATGCCTTTAGCAAATTTGGACATGTGCAAGTACTGGGTGGTATAGGTCTTGTTGTGCTTGATCTTCACGTAGTAGCCATTGCCCCGGGTATAGGAAGCTTCCAGTACCACGCCATCTCCCACCGTCCGGATTGGTGTGCCACGCGGAGCGGCAAAGTCGGTGCCCAGGTGTGGCTTGTAGCGCTTCTGCACCGGATGGAAACGGTTTTTTGTAAAGCGAGAGCTAATGCGGCTGTACTCCAATGGCTCTCTCAAAAAGGCTTTTTTCAGGCTCTTGCCGTCCTGGTCGTAGTAGCCGGCTTTCTTGCCTTCCTGGTCAAACGCAATGGCATACAGTGGTTTGCCTTCATGCTCAAAATAAGCAGCCTTGATCTTCCCGAAACCGATCACATTACCGTTCACCTGCCTTTCATCATAGATCAACTTGAAATGGTCGCCGGGCTGCAGGCGGCTCAGGTTGAGGCGCCAGGCGTAGATATCGGCAAAGTGGTTGACCAACTGCGGCGAGCCACCGGCAGCCAGAATAGATTCGAACAGGGAGCTTTCAATAAAACCGGCAATGGCACGCTCCACCACTTCCACTTCGCGCTTCTCAAGGCGAACGTCCAACTCACCGTTCAGATCATAGATCACATACTCTACCTCGTTTGGTTCATAGATAAAGTAGCGGGCCGTCTGGGCGGAGTCCTGGGCATGCAGGATGATGTAGTTGCGCCTGGCGTTGATGCGGCGCACATCGAATACCTTTTTTGATTTGCGGGCCAATTGGTCGATTGTGACCGGCGAGATGTTGAAGCTCGTCAGGATCTCCGAGAGGTTCTCTCCTCTTTCCACGGTGCCTTCTACTATTTCGAGTGTGTCGGTGGGGATGCCGAAGATGATCGGGGCAGGTTTTTTGACCACAACGGCTGGTTCGGGCTCCGGCTCAGTTACTATTTTATCTTCTGAGAAATGGAATTTTTCGAAGCTGATTGTTTGCGCTGCCGTGATAAACACGAACATCGACACCGCGATCAGGATGGCTAGTCCGACACTACGTTTGAACATTACAAGGTACCTTTGGTTGGAAGAATGGCACGAAAATATGGTTTAACCGATAGAAATAAAAATATTTTAGAACACAATATTCAGATTATAAATATGTTGCAGCCTATATTCAGAATTAAACTATAGCATCAAAGTGGCTTAACACACATTATCCCGTTTGCACTTTTGCTCCTTCACATCACCTTAACCAACTAAAAATCAGAAAATTGTAGCCATCTAAAACTGGAGAATGTGACGGCCCTTCTGAATAAAAAAATCTTTTATAACTTTGGCCCCTATGAAAGCACTAGAAGGAAAAGTAGCCCTCGTAACCGGGGCATCAAAAGGTATAGGCCGCGCCATCGCCGAGAAACTGGTAGAAATGGGCGCCCAGGTAGCATTCACCTACCTCTCAAGCGTTGAAAAAGGCCAGGCCCTGGAGCAGGAACTGACTGCCAACGGCGGCAAAGCTAAAGGTTTCCGCTCCGACGCCTCTGATATGGCGCAGGCTGAGAAGCTGATCGAGGATGTAGTAGCGGAGTTTGGCAAGATCGACATCCTGGTGAACAACGCCGGTATCACGCGTGACGGTCTGCTGATGCGCATGACCGAAGAACAGTGGGATGCGGTGATCAATACCAACCTGAAATCTGTGTTTGCTTTAACGAAAGGTGCCACTAAGCACATGATGCGCGCCAAAAGCGGCTCGATCATCAACATCACTTCGGTAGTAGGTATAAAAGGCAACGCCGGACAAGCCAACTACTCCGCTTCTAAGGCAGGTATCATCGGCTTCACTAAGTCGGTGGCGCTGGAATTGGGTTCGCGCAATATCCGCTGCAACGCGGTGGCCCCGGGCTTCATCGAAACCGAAATGACAGGCGAGCTTGACCAGAAAGTGGTAGACGAGTGGAGAAAGGCTATACCTTTAAAACGTGGTGGCACCCCAGAGGATGTGGCCAATGCCGTGGCGTTCCTGGCCTCTGACCAGTCGTCTTACATCTCCGGCCAGGTGCTGCAGGTAGACGGCGGCATGCTGACCTAAGTTTAAGAATTGAGAAGTTTAGGTGTTTGTGAGTTAACAATTCACTTACATCAGACTTTCAGAGTATAATATCAGACCAATGCTAAAGCGTTTACGTTAGTAGCATTGGTCTTTTTCTTTTATCTTTAATCCTTAGATTATTCGATTCTTTAGAAGAAGAACTTCTTAAACTTCCAAACTCTTTAGCTTCCTTGAACTCCTTCCGCCTCATAACGACTTATTCGCCCTGGCTGATCTTGGCTTGCCTGGCTGTTGGGGCGCTTTACGCCTGGCTGCTCTATAGCAAGCGTACGCCCTGGTCCGCAGGTATAAACTATACCCTGGCGGCAGTGCGCTTTGTGGTGGTGAGTTTTCTGTGTTTCCTGCTGCTTGGTCCGATGGTGCGCTATGTCACCAACAGCACGCAGTCGCCTACCATTGTGTTTGCAGTGGATAATTCGCAGTCAGTGGCACTGTTTTCCGACTCGGTGCAGCTCCGTCAGGCGCAGCAGGGGTTGCAGGCATTACGTAACAAACTGCAGGAGCAGGGTATACAGACCGAGGTACGGGTACTGGGTGAGTCGGACGCGCCTAAGAACCTGGGTGATTTGCAGTACGAGGCCGAGACGACCAATCTGAGCGAGTTGCTCCACAAGGTGCAGCTTGATTTTGAGCAGCAGAACCTGGCTGGTGTCGTTCTGCTTTCGGATGGCATCGTGAACCAGGGCACCTCCCCTACTTACACGAATTTCAACTATACCATATACCCTGTAGCCATGGGCGATACCGTGCCGAAGAAAGACATCGTGATGGCTTCGCTGCGCTACAACAAAGTAAACTACAGTGGTAACCGTTTTCCATTGGAGGCCGAACTACAGCAGCAGGGCTTCGATGACACGTCCGTAACGGTGCAGCTGAAGGAGAACAAGAAGGTGATCGAGCGCAAAACCGTTACCCTCAAAGCCGGTCAGCCGCTACAGCAAGTACCCTTTCAGGTGATGGCCAGTAGTCTGGGCAAGCGTTACTACGAGGTGGAAGTGCTGCCACTGCAGGGTGAGTTTACGGATCTCAACAACTCGCGGAGCGCGTACATCGATGTGGTGAAAGGCAAGATAAAAGTACTTCTGGCCGCCGCGTCTCCCCATCCCGACATCAAGGCGCTGCGTGCCGCCATTGAGTCGAATGAGAATTACGAAACCGAGCTGTTTATACCTGGCCTGACCACGCTCAAGCAGCAGGACTATGATGTGGCCGTGCTACACCAGTTGCCGGGCCGCACAACCGGGGGCGAGGCAGCGCTTAGTCTGGTGCGCCAGAAGAATTTACCTGCCCTCTACATCATCGGTCCGCAAAGCGACATCGGTAATTTCAACCGCCTTAACGTGGGCATTCGCATCAACACACCGGGGCAGTCCGACGAAGTAACCAGCGTGTTCAACCCAAACTTCAGCACCTTTAAAGTAGCCGAGGAAGCCACGGAGCGTCTACAGCAATATCCGCCAGCCACGGTACCCTACGGTGATTACCAACTCACACCCAACACTGAAACGGTGCTGTACCAGCAAGTGGGGCGCGTGCGTACCACCAAACCGCTGCTCACCGTGCAGACCGTGGGCGACAAACGCAACGCCGCCCTGCTGGCATCCGGCACCTGGCAATGGCGACTGACTGAAACGGCTACCCACGAAAATGCCGCCGTGTACGACAAGCTGATCACCAATCTGGTGCAACTGCTCACGGCTCCCCGCAACAAAAAGCGCCTGAACGTATACCCGCAACTAAACGAATACAGCAGTTCCGACGAAATCCGCTTCGCAGCCGAGGCCTACAACGAAGCCCTGGAACCGATCTACGGACAGAGTATCACCCTCAAGATACAGGACACAGAAGGAGCCGAAAAGTCATTTGATTTTGCAAATGGCGAGAACCAGTCAGGTGTGAATATTGGTAGCCTGCCGGGCGGCCGCTATACCTACACGGCCACGGCACGCATAAATGGCTCACTGCAGCAGGACAAAGGCGAGTTTGTGGTTGAAGAGCGGCAACTGGAAGCCTTACATGCGGTAGCCGATCACAACCTGCTGTACCAGCTCGGTACCAATACCGGCTCAAAGCTTTATTACCCTGCCCAACTGCAACAATTGGAGCAGGACATTCTGCAGGCCGAGCACAAGGATCTGATCTACAGTTCTGAGTCGCTCAACGACCTGGTAGACCTAAAATGGTTGTTTTTCGTGATTCTGGCGCTGGTATGCGGCGAGTGGTTTGTGCGGAAGTACAATGGAAGTTATTAGGCCTGCGCTAAACTATAATGAGTTGACGTTTCGCAATCTCGTGGAGCCAGTGCTATGCGAATTCTCCTTTCGTTAGTGCTTTTACTGGTGTCAGTGGCAATTGCCCCTGGTGCGAACTTGCAGCTCGCACCTACATTCCGTAAAGATTAAAATGCCTTTGAGGCTGGCATCATGCTGTCGCCTACTGTTTAATTTGTTTTAATCACCCGTGCTTCAATTCTGATTTTGAATCTTAAATATGAAACTAAAAAACTATGAAAAGCCCTGCTGCACCTCAACCTGTTGTATTGGAAACGGACCGCCTATACCTGAGTGAGTATACGCCGGAGATAAGCAACTACCTTTTTACCGCGTGCAGCGACGAGGAAATCACGGCTTATCTGGGGCTGAAGACGAAAGAGGAAGTGGCAGAGGAGAAAGACAAGTTCAGCAAGGGCTTCACCACCTATTACCATTCATTCAAGAACTTCAGGATTCTGGAGAAAGCCACTGGCACCATGATGGGGCGTTGCGGCTTCCATACCTGGGTCGTGAGTCACCGTCGCGCGGAGGTGGGCTATACCCTGCTTGAGGACAGCTACAAGCAAAAGGGCTACATGAAAGAGGCATTGGGCCCCGTGCTGGCTTATGGATTCGAGGAAATGGGCCTGCGCCGCATCGAAGCACTGGCCGCCGACTACAACACGCCCTCCATCAAACTGCTGAAGCATTACGGCATGCAACTCGAGGGCGTTATCCGGGAGCATTACGTGGTAGACGGGATCAACGAAGACTCCGTACTTTACTCCATCATCCTCCCTGAATACGACCAGCTTAAACAATCATGGAATCTGCAGTTCAAGATTCATCAGCCTGAGCAGGTATAGCGTGGATTGTTAATTGCTGATAGTTGATTGATTGTTCTCAGAATCTGTGTACAAGGCCCTTTGAACAGATTATGAGAAATTTAATCGGTGCGCCTTTGGGCAGGATAATGATCTGTAATGGACTAACTATTTTCAACCTGTACCATGTCGTTACGGTATAACGTCGCTACAATTCGACTTTCTAATTTCTGAACTTACTAAATTCTAACTTGAAATATCTTATCCTCAACAAGCCCTACGAAGTGCTCACGCAGTTTACGGACGAGGCGGGGCGCGCCACGCTCAAAGATTTTGTGCCTATACCTAATATCTACCCAGTCGGCCGCCTGGACTACGACAGCGAGGGATTGGTGCTGCTAACAGATGACAAAGCCCTGCAGCACCGCCTGTCTGACCCGAAGTTCAAGATCGAGAAAACCTACTGGGTGCAGGTGGATGGTATACCTACTGAAGAAGCACTGGAGGAATTGCGCCGCGGCGTCATGATCAAAAACACGAAAACCGCTCCCGCCAAAGCCGCTCTACTCGAAGAGGCCCCGCAGGTATGGGTGCGCTCCAAACCGATCCGTTTCCGGAAAGAGATTCCGACCAGTTGGGTAGAGATCAAAATTTCGCAGGGTATGAACCGGCAGGTGCGCCGTATGACGGCCGCTGTGGGCTTCCCGACACTGCGCCTGATCCGGCCCGCCATTGGCCCATTGAGTTTGGGCGAGCTGCAACCCGGCGAGTACCTCGAACTGACAGCGGAGGAAATTGCCAAACTCAAAAGCCTGTCAACGGGCAGCAGTTTTGGTGCTGGCATTAAGACTAAGAGACCAGGCGGCGCTACAAAAAGACCAGGCGGCGCTCCTAAAAGTACCGGCGGCCGCCACTACGACAGCCGTAACAATACCAGCAGGAAAAAAAGATCTTAAAAAGATTTTTTAGCACCTTACAACCATTCCTAATACTTTGGGGTCCTGTAGTTAAGGGGCGTGTAACATCACATTACAAAGGCCGCTAATCTTATTTCACATTTAGAAACAGCCCTTATGAGAAAAGGACCTCTACCCGTTTTAAAACAGGCCATCGCTTTGTTGCTTTTCCTACCGGCCCTGCTGCTGAGCTCCTGCTCCGACGAATGTGAATCGACCACCACCTATACCGTATTCGAACCGGTGTACATGCTGCGGGCAGAACTGCAGAATGCTGTGAAGGTAGCACCTGCACAAACCCTCGGGGAGCCGGGCAAGATCTATACAAAGGGTCATTACCTCTTCATTAATGAAATAGACAAAGGCGTCCACATCGTAGACAATTCTAACCCCACAGCACCACGCTTCCTGAGCTTTATCAACATACCGGGCAATCTGGACATGGCAGTGAAGGGAAGTATTCTGTACGCCGACAACTACATCGACCTGGTGGCTTTCGACATCAGCAATCCGCTGGATGTTAAGCTGGTCAACCGTGTTGAGAATGTCTTTCCAACTTATTTTGGGATGCTCGTTAATGACACCTCCTCAGTATTTATTTCTGAGTTTGTAGAGACACAGCTAACACAGCCGGCCGGTACCGACTGCAATAGTGCTGGCCTGGGTTGGCGCAATGGCTGGATGACGTTAGACGGACGTTCCTTCGCTTCGGCTTCCGTGGTGCAGCCCAGCAATTCGGCTGGCAAAGGCGGCTCCATGGCGAGGTTCACGATCTCCGGTGATCACTTGTACACGGTCAGCAACTCAGACCTGCAGGTGCTCGATATCAGCAATGCCACAGATCCGAAAAAGGGTGAAAAAATCAGGCTGGGCTGGGGCATCGAAACGATCTTCCCTTATCAAGACAAGTTGTTCATCGGCTCCACCACAGGCATGCACATTTACGACAACAGCAATCCGACAAGTCCGGTACACCTGTCTACCTACGCACACGTCAACAGCTGCGACCCGGTGGTAGTGGAGGGCGACCTGGCCTGGGTAACGCTCCGCTCGGGCAATGCCTGTGCCGGTTTCACCAACCAGCTCGAAGTGATCAATATCAGCAACCCGCGTAGCCCGAAGCTTGTCAAAACCTACCCGATGCAAAACCCGCACGGTCTGGGTATAGACCGCTCGACACTGTTTCTTTGTGAAGGCAAGTATGGACTGAAGATTTTTGATGCGAAGGATCACCTAAAGGTGAGCAACAACCTGATCTCCCACTTCAAGGAACACGATGCGTTCGATGTCATTCCGATGGGTAGCAACCTGCTGCTGATAGGTCAGGATGGCCTGTACCAGTACGACTACAGCAACCTAAAAGACATAAGGCTACTTAGCAAGCTGCCTGTATCCCGTTAATCTTCCTATCGCCACCCTATGAAATTTCTATACCTGTTAACCCTGTTTCTTTTCACTTCCGGAATGACAATGGCACAGTCTGAAGAACAGCCTGTAAAACGCTACATGGGCACTGTGGAGCTTGGCTACCTGTATGGAAACAACAAACAGGGTGATTTAGACAATTTTGTAGCTGCGCCTTCTGTAAAGATTTTCAATGGCTTCCGCCTGCACAGGCTCCTGGCTATAGGCGCCACGACCGGGTTTGATTTTTATAATAACCTCCTGATCACGCCTTTCGCTGTGGGTATTCGTGGAGAGGCTTTCAAAACACGCATCAGCCCGATCTATAGCATCGATGCCGGGTATGGCTCCGCTTTTCTGAGCCATGAATCTGACAATGAAAAGAAGAAGGGCGGCTGGATGTTCAATCCGGCACTAGGCTTCCGTGTTAGGAGTGGCAATGGCACCGCCTATACCTTCGCGGCTGGTTACAAAACTCAGGAAGCAGAAACCAGCACGTTCTGGGGCAGCGGCATGACGGATCAGAAGATCACTTACAAGCGCGTGTCGGTGCAGCTGGGTTTTATGTTTTAATCTGCTCCTCTACGATATGCTTCAGAATCTTCACGGCGTGCTCCCGGGAGTTTTCGATGAACCACACATGCGTTTCCATACCACCGCACACCACACCGGCCAGGTATAGACGTGGCAGATTAGTTTCCATGGTTTCGGGATTGTGGAAGGGGTGCCGGTATACGTCATCCGATAGCTTTACGCCGATCTTCTCCAGGAAAGCAAAGTTGGGCTGGTAGCCGGTCATGGCCATCACGTAATCATTGGCAAGCGTTATTGTCCCCTCCGGTGTCTGGATATCCACCTCCTTCTCCCGCACCTCGGTGAGACGGGAGTTGAAATAGGCCTTGATGCAACCTTCGGCAATGCGGTTTTCCAGGTCGGGCTTGGTCCAGTACTTGATGCGGCCAAGCTCCCCGTCGCGCACCACCATCGTCACTTCAGCTCCTTTGCGCCAGGTCTCCAACGCCACGTCCGCCGAAGAGTTGTTGGCCCCGATGACCACCACCTGCTGCTTGTAGTAGAAATGCGGGTCATAGTAATAATGCCGTACCTTGTCAAGCTCCTCGCCCGGTATGCCGAGCCTGTTCGGGATGTCGTAAAAACCGGTCGCGATGATGACGTGCTTTACCCGGTAGCTGCCCTTGCTGGTGCTGATCAGGTATAGCCCTTCCTCAGGCACGATCTCCGTCACTTCCTCAAACAGGTTAAGGTGCAGGGCACCTGTATCGGCTACCCGGCGGTAGTATTCCAGCGCCTCGTTACGGTTGGGCTTGGCGTGAATGGAGGGGAACGGATAGCCTCCGATCTCCAGCCGGTCGGAGGTGGAGAAAAAGGTCATGTGCAAGGGGTAGTTGAAAAGAGAGTTCACCAGCGTGCCCTTCTCCACGATCAGGTAGGTCAAGCCGGCTTTTTTGGCCTCCAGTCCGCAAGCAAGCCCTATGGGGCCACCGCCTACGATTAATATATCTAGTGTATGGTCCAATACAAATGTGATTAAAAATTCCCGGCAGCCACAGCAGGCTGCGCAGCATGTGATGATATTACGCAAGTTAACAAGAAATAAACAAGCACTAACCCGCCTCTGGTTTACAAAGCTTTTCGAAAATCCGGCACAATTCCTTAGCTTTAGAAACTCAAACAATCTACTCTAACCTATACCTACATCTACACAATGCAAAAGCGTATACTTTCTGTAGCGCTGCTGGTGGCCCTGAGCGGGGGCGCTGTGCAGGCTCAGAAGAAAGCACCCAAGCAGCCGGCCAACACACCCGCCAAAGAAAGGCTGCAGACGTTCGAGAAGCGTCAGCAACTCGACCAGAACTCCCTTGTCAAAAACGTGGCCTTCCGCAACGTGGGCCCTACCGTGCAAAGCGGTCGTATCACGGACCTGGATGTGAACCCGAAAGATCCGACTAATTTTTACGCGGCTTATGCCTCGGGCGGGCTTTGGAGAACCATCAACAACGGTATCTCCTTTGAGCCGATCTTCGATAACGAAGCGGTGATGACGATCGGCGACATTGCCGTGGACTGGAACAATAACCAAACGATTTGGATCGGCACCGGCGAGAGCAACTCCAGCCGTTCCTCCTACTCCGGCGTGGGCGTGTACAAGAGCACCGACGGCGGCAAAACCTGGCAGCACATGGGCCTCGACGATACGCACCACATCGGTCGCATCGTACTTCACCCAACCGACCCGAATACGCTTTGGGTTGCGGCAGTAGGCCATTTGTACTCACCTAACAAAGACCGTGGCGTTTATAAAACCACGGACGGCGGCAAGACCTGGAAAAAGACGCTCTACATCGACGATAACACAGGCGCCATTGACCTGGTGATCGACCCGAAGAACCCGAACAACGTGTACGCGGCCATGTGGCACCGCGAGCGTCGCGCCTGGGATTTCGTGGAAGGCGGCAAAACCTCCGGCGTCCATAAGTCAACGGACGGTGGCAACACCTGGACGCGTGTAACGACCGAAGGCAGCGGTTTCCCGACATCTGAGGGCGTAGGCCGTATTGGTCTCGACATTCACCCGGGCAACCCGAACATCATTTACGCTTTCCTGGACAACCAGGAGCTGCGTCAAGTTGAGAAGAAAGAGTCGAAAGCGGGCGAGCTGCAGAAAGAACAGTTCAAAGGTATGACGACGGAGACTTTCCTGGCTCTGAACGACAAAGACCTGAACAGCTTCCTCGACAACAATCGCTTCCCTTCAAAGTATACCGCCAAAACGGTGAAGGCAGATGTGAAGAGCGGCAAGATCAAACCGGCTGCTTTGGCCGAGTACCTAGTGGACCCGCTGGCCGTGACGACAGAGGCTCCAGTGAAGGGCGCTGAGCTTTACCGCTCCGACGACGCGGGCAAGACCTGGAAGAAGACGCACGAGAAACCGATCGATGACATGTACTCGAGCTACGGCTACTACTTTGGCGTGGTGCGCGTGGCGCCCTACAACCCCGAAAAGGTATACCTGCTGGGTGTACCCCTCCTGACCTCCGACGACGGTGGCAAAACCTTCCGCAACATCGAGGGCGACAACGTACACTCCGACCACCAGGCGCTGTGGGTGAGCCCCGACAAGCCCGGCTACGTGATCAACGGCAACGACGGCGGCCTGAACATTACGTATGACGACGGCAAGACCTGGGCCATCGCCAACTCCCCTTCCGTTGGCCAGTTCTATGCCATCGCTGTGGACATGGAGAAACCATACAACATCTATGGTGGCCTGCAGGACAACGGCACCTGGTATGGCCCAAGCAACTACAAGTTCAGCTCCGCCTGGACCCAGAACGGCCGCTACCCTTACCAGCGCCTTGGTGGCGGTGACGGCATGATGGTGCAGGTGGATTTCCGTGACAACAACACGGTATACCTGGGTTCGCAGTACGGCAACTACACCCGCGTAGACAAGCGCACGGGTCAACGCGTTTCCATCAAACCAAGTCATGAACTGGGCGAAACTCCACTCCGCTTTAACTGGGAGAGTCCGATCCATTTGAGCCGCCACAACCAGGACATCCTGTACTTCGGTTCCAACAAATTCCACCGCTCCATGAAAAAGGGTGAGGAAATGCTGACGCTTTCCGGCGACCTGACCAACGGTGGTCTGAAAGGCGATGTGGGCTTTGGCACACTGACCTCTATTGACGAGTCTCCACTGAAGTTCGGCCTGCTCTATACGGGTTCTGACGATGGGGCGGTTCATGTGTCTAAAGACGGTGGCTATAATTGGGAGAATATTTCCAAGAAGCTGCCACAGCATATGTGGGTGTCTACGGTAGTGGCTTCCAACCACAGCGAAAACCGGGTATATGCTTCGCTCAACGGTTACCGTTGGGACGATTTCACGCCATACCTGTACGTGTCGGAGGACAATGGCAAGAAGTGGGAGCGACTGGGCACTAACCTACCTGCCGAAGCCATCAACGTGGTGAAAGAAGATCCGAAAAACCCCGACCTACTGTATGTAGGAACCGACCACGGCCTGTACATTTCGCTTGACCAAGGCAAATCCTTCATGCAGATGCGCAACGGCATGCCTGCCGTGGCCGTGCACGATGTAGTAGTACATCCGCGTGACAACGATTTGATCGTGGGCACGCACGGCCGCTCGATCTATATTGCCAATGTGGAGCACCTGCAGCAACTTACACCAGAGATTCAGAACCAGAAACTGCACCTGTTCGCGTTCCAGCCGACCAATTACAACCCACGTTGGGGACAGTCATGGGGTGCCTGGGGTGAGCCGACGGAGTCTTCGCTGGAAATACCTTATTACACAGCGCAGACGGGTACAGCCACCATCCGAATCAAGACGGACAAAGGTCAGCTGCTGAAAGAACTGAAAGACGAGCACGAGCGCGGTCTGAACTACGTGGCCTATAATTTCTCGGTAGACGACGCCAATGCAAAAGCCTACGAGACTGCTCTGAACAGCAGTAAGAAAGACGGCGAAGAAGCGGTGAAAGTAACAGCCGCCGACAACAAAGTAATTTATCTGCAGCCAGGCAAGTACATAGTGGAAGTAGAGACAGCCGATGGTGGCAAGGCTACTTCTGAGTTTACTTTGAAAGCTCCTGAAAGAAGAAGCAGAAGCTAATTCTGGTTTCTGCTATACCTTAAACAATAAAGGCAGCTCCAATGGGGCTGCCTTTATTGTTTTATACCTGTTCCTGTAAGCTTAAGGCTGATACTTTTCCATTACTGGCATATAAATTGTTGTAAAAAATTATATGATATTTTATATATTGTATACAAGCCTTGTTATAGTCTTTCATCACTAACGCTTACTTAAAATTCAAGCTTATGAAAATCAAACTTCTACTCTTCGCACTTCTGTTCAGCTACTCCCTCTCCGCTATGGCACAGGACAAGTGGACTCCCAAAGTTGGCTACGGCATCGTGTATGCCGGCAACGGCGATATACCTGGCCACTGGTTCATAGGCGGTATGCAAACGCAGATCTCAAAGCGCTCAGGTTTCGAAATACTGGCAACCGGTACTTACATTGAAGAGACCCGTCGCTGGGCTCCCGGATACGAGACCTTCCAGAAGTCGAATGGCGTAGCGCTCGAAGGAGTGTATAACCTGTTTATCAATGCTGGCCCGGTTCAGCTTTACCCGGCCGTAGGCCCAGTACTCAGGTATGCCAGCGAACGGGAGTTGCGCGGACTTTTCATCCAGTCCAACGGGCAGGGCACCATCACAGAGTTCCAACCTGACGTGCGCTCCAGAAATGGTTTGCAGGCAGGCTATGTGCTGGCCCTCAACCTGGATGTAAAGGTAAAGCAATACCTCACCTTTGGACTAAGGGGCTCTGTTCAAAGCTTCCATGATGGACAGCGCCTGGCCGCTGTGGGCCTGACCTTGAAAAATGCGAGATGGTAAATTCAGCTCAACACATCTTTAGATAGATGCCCGCACCGACAGCATAAAATTTCTTCCCGCCGCGGCTATACCTGAAGAGTACGGCCGGTAACGCTGGTCAGTGATGTTCTCTATACCTGCACTCAGTGACAAGTGCCGGGTCAACTGGTAGAGTGCCTTCAGGTTGAGCGTGGCCCAGGCCGGACTGTAGGGCTTCCCGTTTCGGTCAGTGGCGTAGAGGTAAGCTTTATCCTGCTCTTCCGGTGCCAGCTGGCCATACGGGATCGCCCCGTTATACACGGCGTAGAGGTCTGCCTTGAAACGGTTACGGGTGAAGGCCAATCGTGCGGTTCCGAAAGTCGGGGCAGCATGTCGCAAAGGTGCCTCGGTGCCATTGTCCAGTTCCTCGCGACCATCCTGGAAATTATACCTTGCTGCGAGGCCAAAGCCAGCGGGAAGCTTCAGTTCCATACCTGCCTGCACGCCCCATACCCTGGCAAAAGCGGCATTCTGGATCGCCTGCACCTGGCTGCGTTCTCCCTCAAACTCGATGCTGCTGTTGCCGTTCAGGGTATAATCTCGCCGCACCAGCGCATCCTGCAAGTAGGTATAGAAAGCAGTCGCATCCAGCTTCAGCACCTCCCCGAATGTTTTGGCTGCCCCCAGGTCTGCATTGTAAGCATACTCCGGCTTCAGATCCGGATTAGGCACGACCACCAGCCCCGGCGCCGAGTCGAATATTTTGCCGATATCGTCCACATTCGGAGAGCGGAAACCGGTGGACAAATTGGTGCTGAGCTGCCAGGAAAGCGAAGGGCTGAACACGAGTCCCGCGCTACCCGTCACGGCCCCTGTGTTGATGTCAGCGGAGGTGAAGGGAAGCTCATAGAAGCGCTTGTCAAAGTTCGCATTGAGCAGGATATGGTTATACCTGGCCCCCGTCAGCACCGCAAGTTTCTCGCCTGCTTTAAAGCGGTAGGTCAGGAAAGCGGCATGCGAGCTCCAGTCGGCACCATTTGGGTAGCGTGAGGGGCCAGATGCAGTAACCCCGGTATTTACGTCTTGGTCGGTGCCGGAGGAGTGCACTTTGTTAATGATCGTTTCCAGACCGTAGAACAGGTGGTGCCGCTGCCCCAGCGCTTTTTCGAAATCGAGGTTGGCAGAATAGGCGTTTACTTTTTCGTAACGGTTATACCTAGTCGCTTTGCCCAGGTCCCGATTATGGCGACTCTCCTCAAAGAGCTGGTGCGCCAGCCCAATGCTCAGCTGATCAAAGAACTTATTACTTGCCTGGTGTGTCGCCTGCAGTTGGTTCATGGCCCATACCTGCGGACCATAGTACCACTCGGCCGAACGGAGCGTGCCGTTTCGGTAAAGGGTGAGCCGGTCGTAGCGGGGCACGTTGGAGGTGGTGGAGTACTGAAAACCATACTGTAGTTCCCAGTTGTCGCTCGCCCTATACCTGATTTTCTGCATCAGGTTCAGTTGGTCGTAACCTGTGTATACCTGACGCTCCGGATCAGGGTTGGTGATCACTTCGTCATGCCCGTTTTGGCTACGCACATACTCGCCTCGCAGGTAATCATCCGGCCCGCGAGAACCCATCCGGAGGTCGCCGTAATCGCTGTAAGTAGCACTGGTCAGGAAAGCCCATTTATTCAGGCCGTAGCTTAGGTCCAGGTGGCCGGTCTTCTCGCTGTTGGCCGAGGACCATCTCACAGCAGCATTTCCTTTAACCAGCGGTGTAGCGTCCGTCGCAAACCTGGGTGACAAAGTATAGAAGTTCATCACGCCTCCTATCGCATCGCTGCCGTACATGACGGAGCCCGGACCAAAAAGCACTTCTGTTTTTTCTGTGGCAAAAGGATCAAGCGAGATGACATTCTGCAGGTTGCCGCTCCGGAAGATGGCTGTGTTCATGCGCACGCCGTCCACCGCCATCAGCACCCGGTTAGTGGCAAAACCGCGGATCATGGGGCTGCCGCCTCCGCCCTGGCTTTTCTGAATGTATATCTCCCCTGTCTGCCCCAGCATGTCGGCGGCCGTCTGCGGTTGCTGCAGCAGTACGTCTTTTGTCCGGATGCTACTTACGCGCTGCGGCACCTCTTTGGCATCCTGCTGCCAGCGGGTGGCCGAAACGATCACGGTGGCCAGGGCAATTTTGTTCTCGCGCAGGTATAGCTGAAAGCCCAGTCGCTGAAGTTGCTCATACGACAACACTTTCTGTTCATAGCCTATCAGGCGAACCGCCAAGCTGTCCAGCCCTTTAAATGAGCTGACATCCGTCTGTCCTTTGCTGTCAGTAAAAATTGTTTGTGTTACGTTTATACCTGAGAGCTGCACCATCTCCAGCGGCTGTTGGGTCACCTGGTCCCGCACCGTCAGGACCTGCCCGAACGTGGAAGAACTGAGCAGGCAGAGCCATCCCATCAAATGCAGGAGTTTCTTCATGCTGCTTACTCGCTTTTGATCTTCCTGATCTGTTTTGGGTAAAACCACAAAAAGAATCCTGTGACGGAAAGGATCAGCAGCCCAAGGCCCAGCACGTTCATGGAAATCAGTTTGAAAAGATCGCTGATAATGGAGCCGTCGTGTACTTTCTCGATCCAATCAGAATGGCGGCGGGCAACTGAAAGGACTTTGCCGGTGCTCGCATCCAGCTGCACTTCCCAACTGCCTTCTTTGAAAATAGTTTTGACGATACCTTTATCGAGGCGGGCTTCGATACGGTCGATGGGGTTATGCAGAACGGCGGCGGCTGAGTCTAAACCGGCCAGGGAGCGGGAGGATAATTCGGCGATGGGCAGCCACTGTTGCAGGTCGGTGCTGGCTCCTTTTTGGGTAGGCGGTTGCAACAGGTCCACATCCTTCTTCCAGCCCAGCAGTATACCGGTTGTGCTGCTGATCAGGATAAACACACCCATAAAAAGCCCCAGGTAGCGGTGGTAGATCCGAAAGTTTCGCAACCGGTCGGCAAGCGTTCTTACTTTCTGTTTCACAAGGGTGGCAGTACTGGTACTCACGTAAATAGGATGCGATAGGTATGAAAGCCCAATATCCAACAATTGCGGCAGATAAGCAATATGGTGACACTAGTCTTTAAAATTTGCGTACTAATTGCAACCATCCTCCGTTTTATGGGCTCCTAAGGTTGATTAACCAATAAATATATGATTAAACTGTTTTATCCTCTGCTTGCTTTGGCACTCCTCACCGAGTGTCAGCCAGAAGAAGTACACGAAGTCGCCTCTTCCAGGCAAGAAGACGGAGACCTGAAGTTTGGACAGGAGGCGCTCCTGCAGCAGTACGGGCAAATTACGATGTACGGCGAGGGGGTTCCCCGCCGCCTGATCGTTGCCCTGAAAAGTATCCAGGATTCCCGTTGCCCGACCGATGTTAACTGTGTAACGGCTGGCAACGCCACTGTTGCGCTGCGGGCCTCCAACAGCCAGGGCGCAAACGAGAACATCACGCTTTGCATCGGCGACTGCGGAACCGATGGCATAAGAGAAACCCATACCCTGGTGGCAGAGGTCGGCGGCGTCAACTATTCCTTTACACTGAAAGGTGTGAAGCCCTACCTAGGCCAGGCGCATGAAGGCGAAGTGCAAAAAGCGGCTTTGGTAGTGGAGAAGGAATAGGCCTATACCTGTTCTATACCTGTGGCAACCGTAAAATGCAGCGTGGTTGAGATAATTGCCGAAGACCTATAAACCCAAATTTATGCAAACAAGAAAGCCCTGCCATTGCTGGCAGGGCTTTCCATTTTCTCAGGTATAGCTATACCTTATAAAGCCCCCGTTGCCGGGGCAGTTTCTACTTTCTTCACAGAGATCGCGTCCACGCCTTTCTCCTTCACCAGTTTGTTCAGGGCCGGCACATCCTGCGTCTGCACTTGCCTGAACAGGTTCAACTGCTCGTCGATCTGGGCATTGATTTCCTTTTTGAAGGCATAAGCCTGATCAGTCGGACGGAAGTCACCGGTGCTCACTTGCCCCACTAGGTTCGCCAACTTGTTGTTGAGGCGGATTGGGAAGTTAAGCGGGTCCTGTCCACTGCGGTTCTTGGTCTGGTAAAGCGCCTCTTCAATGGCCGTGATCTTCTTGTCGATAGCCGTGGCTGATTCCACTACACCTTTATAGTTCTCCTGCCCCTTCAGGTTGCCCTTAAGTGTATTGAGCTGCGCGCGCATAGTCCGGATGTCCTTGATCGCATCGTGCGTTTCGGTGAGTTTGTCGCGCACCTCTGTCAGGAAGGTGAACTGGGCTGCCCGGTCCTCGGGTGTGGCTTTGGTGCGCGGGTCCGGCAGGATGGTGAAGTCCGTCTCCTGGCTCTCCTTGTTCACCGTGAGTTTCGCCTTGTAAGTACCAGGTATAGCTTTCGGCCCCTGCAGACCACCACCCCACAGGATGATGCCGTCAAATTTGCTGGCTTCCGGGTAGCGCATGTCCCACACAAAGCGGTTCATGCCTTCCTTCACCTCCAGCTTGTCCTTCTTTTCTTTGGCATTGCTCACGTAGCTGCGGATCAGTTTTCCGTTCTGGTCCAGTATCTCCAGTTGCACCACGCTCGCCGAATCAGGCTTCTGTGGCATGTAATAGTGCACCATCACACCGCCCGGATGGTTCTCGCCCGCTGTTTTGGAAAGGCCACGGCTGCCACCGTCCATCTTGTAAGTATTTAGCGGCTTATACAGGTGAAACTTGCTCTTGGCTATACCTTCGTTCAGTTGATGCAAAGGCGTCAAATCGTCAATGATCCAGAAACTACGCCCTTGCGTGGCGGCAATCAGGTTATCATTCTTGATGGTCAAATCCGTTATCGGCACGATCGGCAGGTTCAGCAGAAAAGGCTGCCAGCTTTGCCCGTCGTTGAACGACACATACATGCCATACTCGGTACCGGCGTATAGCAAACCATCACGCTTCGGGTCGGCGCGCACTACACGGGTGAAATGGTGGCCCGGTATACCTGTGGTGATTTTCGTCCAACTCTTGCCGTAGTCGGTAGTCTTGTACAGGTATGGACTAAAGTCGCCGGATTTGTACATGGTGGCGGCCACGTAGGCGGCCCCTTTCTGCGTTGGGTGCGCTTCGATGCTGTTGATCTGGATCCACTCCGGCATACCTTTCGGCTGCACCTTCGTCCAGTTCTTGCCATTGTCGCGCGTCACGTGCAACAGGCCGTCATCAGAACCAGTCCAGATCACGCCCGGCTCCACCGGCGATTCACTGATGGCGAAGATAGTGCCGTAGTACTCCACGCTGGTGTTGTCCTTGGTGATGGGCCCACCCGATGGCCCCAGTTTGGTAGAATCGTTTCGCGTCAGGTCCGGGCTGATGGTCTCCCATGACTGCCCCTCGTTGTAGGTGACGTGCACGTGGTTGGACGTGGTGTAGAGTTTCTTCGGATCGTTTGGTGAGAACATGATCGGGAAATTCCACTGGAAGCGGTACTTCATCCCTTCGGCGCCGTGCCCCATCGGGTTATCCGGCCATACGTTGATCACCCGCTCCTGTCCGTTGCTGTGATCCACGCGCGAGAGGAAGCCGCCGTAGTTGCCGCCATACACAATCTCGGGGTTCTCAGGGTTCACGGCCAGGTGCGCGCTTTCCGAGCCGGCTGTCTCCTCCCAGTCGTCCCCAGAAATGCTCCAACCGGTGGAGCGGTGGCTGATGCGCACGGTAGAGTTGTCCTGCTGCGCGCCGTAGATGCGGTACGGGAAATGGTTGTCGGTTACCACGCGGTAGAACTGGCCGGTGGGCTGGTTGTTCATCGTACTCCAGTTCATACCGCCGTCTGATGTCACCTGAGCCCCACCGTCATCAGCGATCACCATGCGCGACGGGTTTTCCGGTGCAATCCAGAGATCGTGGTGGTCAGAGTGGCCCGCGTAAGCGGAGGTGAAGGTTTTGCCCCCGTCCTTGCTGCGGTGGTACGCCACGTTCAGCACGTATACTACATCCTCGTCTTTCGGGTCGGCATACACGCGTGTATAGTACCAGGCGCGCTGGCGCAGGTTGCGGTCGTCGTTCACTTTCTTCCAGGTCAGGCCGCTGTCATCGGATCGGAAAAGCCCGCCTTCCTCCGCCTCTACCATGGCAAATACGCGGTTGGAATTGACAGGAGAAACAGCTATACCTATGATACCCAGCGTACCCTTCGGCAGGCCTTCGTTCCGTGAGATCTCTTTCCAGGAGTCGCCGCCATCAGTACTTTTCCAGATGCCCGAACCAGGTCCGCCGGAAGACAGGCTATAAGGATTGCGGCGCACGTTCCAGGTGGTCGCGTACAGGACGCGTGGGTTATTCGGGTCGATCACGAGGTCCACAGCGCCGGCGTCTTTGTTGGCGAAGAGCGTGCGCTTCCAGGTCTTGCCGCCGTCGGTGCTCTTGAACACGCCGCGCTCTTCGTGCGATTTGTACAGGTCGCCCATGGCTGCCACATACACAATATCAGGGTTTTGCGGATGGATACGGATACGGCCAATGTGCTTGGAATCTTTCAGCCCAATGTGTTGCCAGGTTTTGCCGGCATCCACCGACCGCCACATCCCGTGTCCGGATGACACATTGCCGCGCACCGTCTTCTCGCCTTCTCCCACATAGATCACATTCTGGTCCGCCTCACTCACAGCCACTGCCCCGATGGAGCCGCCAAAGAAGCCATCCGAGATATTCTCCCAGGTGGAGCCACCATCGGAGGTGCGCCAGACACCGCCACCAACGGAGCCCATATAATATAGATTGGGTTTACCGGGTACGCCCGTCACGGTAGCAGAGCGCCCGCCCCGGAAAGGACCGATGGAGCGCCAGGTCATGCCTTTGTAAAGCTTGGCGTCGAATGGGGCGGCAGCTTCTTTCTGCTTGCTGTTGCGCGGCTTCTGTTTCTGCGCCACCGCTTCAGGCGACGAAAAAGTCAGTGCCAGCAGCAGACAAGCCGTGGTGCCTGTTCTAAAAAAGGTGCTTTTCATGTAAAGGTGAGCAATAGGTTGATAGACTTTTTTTGGTGAACTGATTTATAAAAGTTTAGCCAAAATAGCAAATCAAAACAGCGGACAAGCTATACCTTCTAAAGGCGTGTACAAAAATATCGCCATCTATCTATAGGAAGAGCATCCGGAAAAACTTGCGTGTTTGTGCGTCAGCTAATAAGTATTTTCTTCTAAAAGAATACAAAAATTAAATTTATTTCTTGGTTTAATCTCAAAACAAAAATCTAAAGTATAGCTCGGTAAATTCATAAATCACAAAAATAAAATAATTTGCTTATGAACTGAAAACAAGGTGTTTAACCATCGAATAGCCACTTTTTGTATATTTTTAAACTTCACTAATCAACACAAACCAATATAGTGCAAACCAAGTATAAAGCTCATTATCACGCATGTTAGAATAGTTGCTCTCCCTGCTATCCTATTCCAGTACCATTTCTAACCAAAAAACAGCTCACCTATGAACAGATTCTTTACATTGGTTGCCGCACTATTCTTCCTGGCAAGTAGTGCGTTTGCACAGGCTACTGTCGACCCCGAATTGCGGCAGGCGCTGCGGTCCTCATTACTGCCACAGCAGGTCATAGTCACTTTCCATGGCGATAAAGCTCCGAGCAGCAGCAACATCTTATCGTTAAAGCTACTCGGCATCACGACCGGTATTTCTTTGCAGTCTTTGCCCATTGTGGGTGTGCTGGCTACCAGTGCGCAGGTAGATGCCCTGGCGAGAAACTCGCAGGTTCGCTCCCTCTACCTTAATAAAAAGCTGACTTACTTTAACCACCACGACACCCATCTGACAGGCGTGCAACGGCTCCGCAACGATATGGAAATGACGACCCGAAATGGCGGACTTCCGGTTTCAGGAAAAGGTGTGACAGTCGTCATCAATGACAGTGGAGTAGATGGTACGCATGAAGACCTGAAGCTAGGCAAGAACCTGAAGCAGAACGTGCTGGGCACTACTAACCTGAACAGCCTGGTGGCGCTGCTGCCGCCTGTTTGGTTGGAGAATGTACCGAACACCGACACTAACTCCGGCCACGGCACGCATTGCGCAGGCTCTGTAGGAGGCCTGGGCACCATGTCGAAAGGCAAGTATGCAGGTGTAGCCACCGGAGCTGACCTGATCGGATACGGATCTGGTGGAGCGCTTTTCATTCTGGATGCGCTCGGCGCCTATGACTGGGTTATGCTGAACCAGGCCCGTTACGGCATCCGCGTGATGAGTAACTCCTGGGGTTCATCGGGTCCTTTTGATGTGAACAACCCTGTGAACGTGGCCTCACTCGCCGCTTACAAAAAGAATATCATTTCGGTATTTGCAGCCGGCAACGAAGGCCCTGGTTCAGATACGCACAACCCTTACGCCATTGCTCCCTGGGTAATTTCTGTGGGTGCCGGCGATCGCTACGGCAGATTGGCCGACTTCTCGTCGAGAGGTGTTCGGAACCACAAAGAGACGCTGACTTATGATGGCAAAACCTGGACGGTTGAAAACAGACCAACCATCGTTGGTCCGGGTGTGGATGTAGTCTCTACCAGAGTTATCGGCCCTGTTGCTTCTCTTGCGGCCCAGCAGGACGTGGAAACGCTTGAACCTGCTGAGGTGCCCTTTTACACGCACATGAGCGGTACCTCCATGGCCACCCCGCACGTGGCAGGCATCGTCGCCCTGATGCTGGAAGCGAATCCGGCCCTGACTCCGGACCAGGTGAAATCTATCCTGCAGCAGACGGCCACCAACATACCGGGCCGAGAGCCCTGGGAAGTAGGCGCAGGCTATGTGAACGCTTATGCCGCCGTGGATCATATCTTCAGAAACACATCTTTTGGATCTCAGCTGAACATCACCAGAAAATTCAACAGCAATATCAACTCCTCAGCTACAGAACAGACGCTTCCGATCAACTACAATCCGGCTACTGCTGCCAGCAACGAGAGCACGTTTAATGTGGCAGCCGGCGTATCAGGTATAGAGGCGAAAATGTTTGCAAAAGGTCTACTAGGCGAGACAGGCAACCCTGTTGGTCTGCGCCTGGTTGCACCAGACGGAACCAGCTACAGTTCAGGAATCTCCGCATTATTTACTCTGTACACTGATCGTGCCGTTGCTATTGCCAACCCGATGGCAGGCCAGTGGAAAGCCGTTGTGTATGGCTTGCAAGGAGCAGGCTTCCCGGAAGCAATCGATGTAAAGGTCACGCAAACACAAATTCTGGGTACTTTAGGATTAAGCGACATTACCAGTCACCCTGCTAAGTCGGCCATAGAACTGGCCGTTGGTGATCGTCTGGCGGATGGGTTCAGCGACGGCACCTACAAGCCCGATGCCCCACTGAAGCGAATCGAGCTGGCTGATTACCTGATGATGGGCCAGGGCGTTCGTCAGTATATACCTACAAACGGAGCGGTTTCCTTCACTGATGTAGCGGCAGGACAGAAACTGCTGGCTGAATCGGTGACCGCAAAAGGCGCTGCCATACGAGACGGTTTCCATACCTTGGGCGGATTGATGACGCCGACCTCTGCCGGCAAATTCAGCCCAACCGGCACGGTGAGCAGAGCAAGCCTAGCCTACTCGCTGGTGCAGGCGCTTGGCCAGGAAGCTGAGGCAATGAAACGCAATGGCACTGCACCCACTGTAACGCTCAACGGCACTACCTACCCGATAGAAGACGCCAAGGATATACCTGCTGGCCTGGAAGGTTACGTGAGCGTGGCACTGGAACTGAACCTGATCAACGCCTTTTATGCTGTCACGCAAGGCCCATACGACCTGCAGCCGGTACTGCACGCTACCTTTAAGCCAAAAGCAAATGTGACCCGCGCCGATTTTGCCGTGATCGTGACACGCACCTTCAACAGCTGGAACGAACTTGCCGCTGCAAGCACTTCGGCGATGCAAATGGCAGAAGCCGCACACACAAAGACCATCGCTTATCCGAATCCTTTCGCCGAAACAACCACCATCCAGTACAGCCTGGAAAACGAAGGCTTTGTGACGATGGAGGTGCTGGACATTATGGGCAAGAAAATCAGAACGCTTGTATCTGACACGAAGCCGTCCGGCAACCACGAGGTGAAGTTCGATGGCAGTACGCTTCCGAGCGGCACTTACCTGTACCGCATCAACACAAACGGAAAAACATCGACCATGAAAATGGTGATCGCACGCTAGCAATTTCCTGAACAGGATATAAAGGAGCCCTCCGATGAGAGGGCTTTTTTATTCTTGAGCATCAGCATAACAGGTATAAATTTTACCGTCGTGCATTGCTATACCTTGACAATTGCAGGCAAATGTGTCTTAGTTATGAAAGTTGTGTTCACGTAAAAGCGACAAAAGGAATCTCAGCCCGCACACTTGTGACAGAATGACAGGCAAAACAGGTATAAAACGCCTTGGCACATACCTTGATAGATTGCTAGCAACAGTAAAAAAGAAATTGTATTCGAATCATTATAAAACTATAGAATGGGAAAGATAATTGGTATTGACTTAGGTACAACCAACTCCTGCGTTGCCGTAATGGAAGGTAACGAGCCAGTGGTTATTCCTAACAGCGAAGGCCGCAGAACTACTCCGTCTATTGTCGCTTTCTTAGATGGTGGCAAAGGCGAGCGCAAGGTAGGTGACCCTGCCAAGCGTCAGGCAATCACAAACCCACAAAACACGATCGCTTCTATTAAGCGCTTCATGGGTCACAGCTACAATGAAGTGAGCGAAGAGGCTAAGCAGGTGTCTTACAAAGTGGTGCAGGGTGGCAACAACACCATCCGCGTGGAAATTGGCGATCGCCAGTATACGCCACAGGAAATCTCGGCAATGGTGCTTCAGAAAATGAAGGCTACGGCAGAAGATTACCTGGGTACAACGGTAACAGAAGCCGTTATTACGGTCCCGGCTTACTTCAACGACGCGCAGCGCCAGGCTACGAAAGAAGCCGGTCAGATTGCAGGCCTTGAAGTGAAGCGTATCATCAACGAGCCGACGGCAGCAGCGCTGGCTTACGGCCTTGACAAAAAACACAAAGATCAGAAGATCGCGGTATTCGACTTAGGTGGCGGTACATTTGATATCTCTATCCTGGAGCTGGGTGACGGCGTGTTTGAAGTACTTTCTACCAACGGTGACACACACCTGGGTGGTGACGACTTCGACCAGAAGATTATCAACTGGCTGGCTGACGAGTTCAAGAACGACGAAGGCCTGGACCTGCGCAAAGACCCAATGGCTTTGCAACGTCTGAAAGAAGCCGCTGAGAAAGCAAAAGTTGAGCTTTCTTCTTCAAACGAAACAGAAATCAACCTGCCATACATCATGCCGGTGGACGGTGTGCCGAAACACTTAGTACGCAAACTGACGCGCGCTAAATTCGAGCAGCTGACAGACGATCTGGTTCGCCGCTCTATGGAGCCTTGCAAGAAAGCGCTTCAGGATGCAGGCCTGTCAACTTCCGACATTGATGAAGTGATTCTGGTAGGCGGTTCAACCCGTATACCTAAAGTACAGGAAGAAGTAGAGAAGTTCTTCGGCAAGAAGCCTTCTAAAGGTGTGAACCCGGATGAAGTAGTAGCCATTGGTGCTGCGATTCAGGGTGGTGTACTGACAGGTGAAGTAAAAGACGTTCTTCTGCTGGACGTAACGCCGCTTTCACTGGGTATCGAAACCATGGGTGGTGTGATGACCAAACTGATCGAATCGAACACGACTATACCTACGAAGAAGTCTGAGACGTTTTCAACTGCGTCTGACAACCAGCCGTCAGTAGAGATCCACGTTCTGCAGGGTGAGCGCCCAATGGCCAAAGATAACCGTACGATCGGTCGCTTCCACCTGGACGGCATTCCACCAGCACCACGCGGTGTTCCGCAGATTGAGGTTATCTTCGACATCGATGCCAACGGTATCCTGCATGTAACGGCTAAAGATAAAGCAACTGGCAAAGAGCAGAAGATCCGCATCGAGGCTTCTTCTGGTCTGAGCGAGCAGGAGATCGAGAAAATGCGTCAGGAAGCTGAAGCCAACGCCGAAGCTGACAAGAAGGCGAAAGAAGAAATCGAAAAGCTGAACGCAGCCGACTCGATGATCTTCCAGACCGAAAAGCAGCTGAAAGAGTATGGTGAGAAACTATCTGAAGGCAACAAGTCTAATATCGAAACTGCGCTGGGCGAACTCAGAACAGCACACGGTGCCAAAGACATTGCAGGTATAGACCGCGCGATCGAAAGCCTGAACAACGCCTGGCAGGCGGCCTCCCAGGAGATGTACGCTGCCGGAGGCGGACAGGAAGGCGCAGCAGGTGCAGCCGGAAACGGTCAGCAGGCTGGCGGTCCGCAGGGCGCTGCTACTGACGATGGCGGCGTAACTGATGTAGACTACGAAGAAGTAGACGGCAAGAAGTAAGCATTGACTCAAATTATACACAGAATCCCCCGTTGGGCCTCCCGACGGGGGATTCTTTTTTATACCTGCGTGTAAAACAGTAAACTAACCTAAGCCTCCTTGTAAAAATTCGGTGGATGGTTTTAGAGATATTTATTTATCCCTATATTTCATGGACATTCTACAAACCATGAAAACAATCCACCTCACCATCCTGGCCCTGCTGGTAGCTGGCAGCGCCATCGCCCAACTCCAATCAGGTAGCAGGTTCGCCGGCATACAGGCAGGAGCAGGCTTTTCCAAACCCGACGAGTTTAGTAAAGTCACTTCTTTTGAGGTGGCATCTTCTGTGGGCTACTTTATTAAAGACAAACTAGTAGTTGGCCTCAGTTACGGCTATCAATATGCTGCAAACCGTCAGGAAAGAACCTCAGCACCTGGCAGTTCGAGTACGTTTTATCATTACGACAGCAAAACCATAGCGCACTCTTATAACATAGGACCTATGGCTCGCTACTATGTTAGCTTAAGTAATAAGTTTGCCCTGTTTGCAGAGGGTACAGCTGGCTTTGCGTGGATCAGCACGAGGGCAGAGCACAACTTTATAGGCACCGGGCAGTTCGGTGATCCTACGACTCCAACGGGTGGCTCACAATCCTCATCGACGGCACGCTCAAAAGGACTCTCTCTATTTGGCACCTTGTCACCTGGCCTTGTCTTTTTCCCGAGCTACAGACTAGGTATAGAACTGAAGGCTAATGCCCTGAACTACCAATCTGGTTTTAATCGGGGAAGTGATACAGAGGCTAACCTGAATGTGCACAGGATAAACCTGGGTGCAGGGTTTTACTTTTGATTATAATGTAGAGATTTTTTATAAAACTTATTCAGAACTTCTGTCTATACCTATAAATATCTATATTTACTTAAACAGATCATTTAAATCAAGCTGATGAAACAACTTTACTTTACCCTTATTACTTTTTTATTCCTCTCGCAGGCCTTCGCCCAATCAGATTTCCGCCCGGGTTATATTGTCCAGAATGGCGACACTGCCAGCGGCTTAGTCGACTACCGCGGTGCGCAACGCAATACGCACCAGATCTCCTTTAAAAGCAACAATGATGCTAAACAGCAGGACTTTACACCAACTCAAATACAGGGGTATGGTTTCCGGCAAGAGCAGAAGTACTATGAATCTAAACTGGTGCCGGCTTTTGATACCCTGAGCACAGAACAAACACTTTTTGCACAGCTGCTGGTTAAAGGTAAAGCCAACCTGTACCTCTTGCGTGACCAAATGCAGAAAGACCGCTTCTACATCTCCAAAGACGAAGAGCCGCTCAAGGAACTACGGGTGGAGGACTTTAAACAAAAGAATATGCAGGAAGGCCGCAAACTAGGCCATACCAACCTCATGCGCCGTGAGCTCTATAAACCGCTTCTGATGCAAACTTTCCTGGACTGCAATTCTATCACTGAAACTGATGTAGACAAGGTAGTGCTGGGCCTTAACTCGCTGTCGAGTATCGTTAAGAAATACAATGAGTGTGTTGGTCAGGAGGAGTACAGCAAAGTACCGAAGAAAATACGTGTTGCGCTGGGACCTATTGCAGGTATGAGCAGTTCAACGCTTGCCTATAAGATAGAAGATTCGGATCAGATTTTCGACAACACATCTATTAAGCCTGTGTTGGGTGCCTCATTTAACTTTTCGGTGCCTACTATCAGCGAGAAACTGTCGTTACAGGTAGAAGTGCTGTATGCTCCTAATTATTTCGAGGGGAATCTTCAAGATGACCCGATGGTGCCGGGTGTCTCCACCAGCGAAATCTGGCTGGATGTGAAACATGTGAAAATCCCTGTTATGGCCCGCTATACCTACCCCAAAGGAGTGATCAGACCGTACATCAACATCGGCCCAGTCATTAACCTGGTGGCATCGCAGGAAAATGAGATGACGACCACGTCTACATTCGGTAGCTCAACGCGCACAACTACAAAACCTTTTCTGGAAGATGATGGTTTTCTGACGCTTTCCGGAGGAGTGGCAGCTGGTTTAGGTATCTCTTACCCGGTTTTTAACAAACCGCTTAGCCTGGAAGCACGTTACGAAGTCAACGATGGTGTGTCTCGTTATACAAGTCATTCTACGAGCATCAAGAGCATGTTCCTGGTACTATCTTATAGATTATAGTCTTACCTTGAAGATCCCGTTCGGATCTAAGTATTGATAGAGTATAAATCTGAACGTATCAGTCAGCGACATATGAAGAGGACCGCAGCGTTTAAGCTGCGGTCCTCTTCATATGTCGTGATGCTCTGTTTAATAGTCAACCCGTGGTCACCGCGCCACAACTCTTCTACCGGGCGCATCACTTTGTCCTTTAATATTATGTTGGTATTTCTTATCCACTCAGGCACATCGTCATTTAAATAGGCCTCTATTTTCCGCAGGTTTATAATATATATTTGTTTATCTATATTCAACGCTATTCTACTTTAAAACAACTTAATGAAACAGCTCTACTTAATCTTCATTCTCACTTTCTTAGTCGCTGCACCCACTTTCGCTCAAAAAGATTTCCGGGAAGGCTACATCGTTCAGAACTCCGATACGCTGCAGGGATACGTAGATTACCGGGGGGCAATCCGTAATTCTAAAACCACTACTTTTAAGGCTAATCCAGGTGCTGCAGAGCAAGCCTACTCTCCTGACCAGCTGGCTGGCTATGGCTTTGTAAAAGAAAACAAGGTATACGAGGCGCAAACTATACCTACCGTTGGGGCACAGCCTGTGCTACGTTTATTTTTGCAGGTACTGACAAAAGGCAAAGCCTCTCTTTACTCGTATCGGGATGACTCTGACCTGGACCACTTTTATCTGTCGAAAGGCGGAGGCGACCTGGTGGAACTCAAAGAGAATGTCTACAACAAGAAAGATCCTGAGACAGGCAAAACCTTCCGGATGGTGGATAAGCTATACCTTGGTGTGCTAGGGTCAGCCTTTGCCGACTGCCCCGCCATGTCAGAAGAGCGGTTCAGAAACACAACATACCGACACGGTAGCCTAACCAAAATAGTCAATGACTACAATGAATGCATGGACAGCAACCAGTATGTGCAGCCATCCCGCAAAACGACTGTAAAACCGTATCCTGTGCTCTTTTTCTCAAAGCCCGCGCTGCAAATGACAGGAGAGCACCCTTATTCAGAAGCTTCGTTCAGCACTACCGGTCTGGGTCTGGGAGGTGGAGTAGCCCTCGAAGTTTCCAATCCAACCATCAGCGAAAAGCTAACGCTGGTACTAGAGTTACTTTACACCCCCTATCGCTTCGAAGGTAAGATCAGCGATGTGAATAACTCAGGTAGAACCACACAACACGACATTCTCCTCGATCTGCACTACCTGAAGCTTCCTGCTCAACTACGCTATACCTTTCCCAAAGGGAAGCTCAGACCATTTGTAAACGCCGGAGTATCTTATTCTTATGCTATCAGCACAGACAGAGTAGAAACCAAAACCAGCACCTTTCATAACACCAGCTATACCGAATTGTCAGAAGCCATGCCGGGCAGCATTTTTAAGCAGTACATGTTCGGTGCGCAGGCAGGTATAGGTATCCTGTACCCAATGCATAACAGGGCGCTGCTCATCGAGACGAGGTACGAGACAACAGAGGGTATCTCCAACCTCCGAAGCCTTGCCAGCAGTGTTAAAGGATTCAGCATAATGGCAGGGTATAGGTTTTAGCAAACACCATATACCTTTGTCTAAGATATTCGAAACAGTACAGTCGGGCCTCTGAGTCTTGCTGTGCTGTTTTTTTGTGCTGCCAAAAAATTGCTTTTAGGGACAGAGCCCCGCTCAAACTGTTGCGAGGAGGTATAGCCCCAAGACGACTACAGCACTTTTCCCCCAGGTTGATAATGCTCAATTGCGATGGAGATTGGAAAAGTAACTTATCAGGCAGCTTCATAAGCAGATGACTTTTCTATGTGTTTCGGGCACTAGAAGCTATACCTCCATATACAACCTATCCAAAAAATTACACCAGGAAAGCAGAAGGCCTCTACACTTCAAATTTACTATGTCGGCTCCCTACTGCACAAAAAGTGCAATACCCTGATAACGCAAGGCAACACCATCCTTTGTACAATACATATTCATACTAATCAAACACCCTTAAGCACGCCTAATATTGTTTATGATTATTTAGCGATACAAAAGATAGCAATCAGCATAAATATATTACATTTGTTGTTGTATATAATTTGCTTCATATCACTAATAACCATATTATTGCTCTCAAATTGAAATCGATAAAGTTGACAGCAGAATTACTTATTATAACTATTTTACGTTTTTGATATAACTGAAATTATAACAATAAATATAAACCAGCACTATTAATAGTATTAAGGGCTGTTTGTATCATTAATGCAACCTCATTTTTTTCATATTAGCCAAATCCCAACCTGCTTATGTCAAACATTTACTCCCCCTGGAGCATTGTACCAAATTTATTACTACGCACCACCTCCATCAGCACGGAGCTTCCCGCAACTTCTCTGCGTCTGATTTACCAGTGCATTACAATAGCCAAGCGTGTAATCTCTACCTTCGGCATGCCTTCCCCGTGCTCCTACAAAGAGCTAAACTTGTCCACTACCGTACCGGTAGCTTCTGCTGCATCCTACAGACTCCATTCCTATATCGACAGGTAGGTATATGCAACCTATTACAAAAGCTACCACCCTGCTTTTGCTTTTACTCAGTTTTTATGCACAGGCAACCTCCTATTACATCAGCCCCGCAGGAAACGATCTTAATTCCGGCCTAAGAAGTGACGCAGCCTGGACAAGTATTGCGAAAGTAAACTCCACCGCCTTTCAACCAGGCGACTCTATCCTTTTCGAAGGAGGTGCTACCTTCTCAGGAGGTATTGAATTTGGTGCGAATGTAAAAGGCACTCCCAGCGCCCCTATTTACATTGGATCCTACGGAACGGGCAGTGCTACTATCAGCAGTGGAGATGCAAGCGGGCTCTTTGTTTATAATTCAGCGGGCTTTAAAGTGCATAACATAATCTTTAAAGGTTCCGGGCGTGAGACCAACAAAGGCTGCGGTGTCGACTTCTATATGGACCTCCCTAATACCAGGCTGGCCTACATTGCCATAGACAACGTGGAAGCGTTTGGCTACGGAGAGGTGGGGATAACCGTTGGGAGTTACAATGGCACAAGTGGTTTTGATAATGTCTCTATCACCTATTGCACTGCACATGACAACGGCGATAAGGGCATTGGCACCTATGCTTTTGATTATAAAATAGGCCACAAGAATGTATACATCGCCCATTCCAAAGCCTACAACAATGCTGGTATACCTACCAGGAACTGGCTGCACAGCGGCAATGGCATCGTAATGGGCGGCGTAGACGGTGGCATCATTGAGTATTGCGAATCCTATAACAATGGCTGGGAGAATGGCTGGACCTCCGGCGGACCTGTCGGCATTTGGGGCTACATGTGCAACAACCTGATCATACAGTATAACGAGTCCCACAATAATAAGACCGGCACCTCAAAAGACGGGGGCGGCTTTGATATTGACGGGGGTAGCACCAACTCAATTATGCAGTACAACTACTCCCACAACAACGAGGGAGCAGGTTATCTGTTGGCCCAGTTTGACAAAGCCCCTGCCATGAACAACATCATCGTACGCTACAACATAAGTGAAAACGATGGCAGGAAAAATGGATACGGAGCCATTCATGTGTGGTCTTCAACGGCCACTGGAACAACAGCCATCCAGAATGCACAAATCTACAACAACACGGTATACCTGTCGCCGGCAGCTAGTGGCAGTCCGAAAGCGGTCTGGGTACAGGCTGGCGGTGCCTCCCAGGTCACATTCCGGAACAATATATTTGTAACGACTGGCGGCGTAGACCTGATGAACGTCGAGGTGCCCTCTAAGGTCCGTTTCGAAGGCAACAACTACTGGTCATCGGGAGGCAATTCTGCATTCCAGTGGAATAAAATCAGACACGCAACCCTTTCAACTTGGCAAACGGCTACAGGCCAGGAAATGAGAAACGCAGTATCGGTGGGTCACTTCCTGGATCCTAAACTCAGGGACCCGGGAAAGGACGTTACCATTTCTGATTCCCACAGGCTGTACACGCTCAAAGGCTACGAACTTCAAGACGATTCCCCGCTGATTGGGAAGGCGTTTGATCTGAAGAAAGAATTCGCTTTGGATCCGGGCCAGACCGACTACTGGGGGAACAGCATCAGAGAGCGTAATGATCTCTGCATTGGGGCGCACCAACTAACAGACAACAGCACGGCCTGTGAGCAGGGAGGCGTGATTCCACTGGCTTTCGGGTTTGCTGAAGGCGGGGCATACGCAGGTCGCGGTGTCACCAGCGGAGGCTTATTCGATCCCTTGCTAGCCGGAATAGGCAACCATGCCCTGCGCTATACCTACCTGGACACTGAAGGCCTTTCGCAGGTGAGCCATCACACAGTTACCGTGCTGGATACAACCGAATCTATCTGGACAGGAAGCTCCGGCACGTCCAATTGGTTTGAAACTAAAAACTGGAGCACCTGTGTGCCGGGTGCCGGGATCGATGTGCTGATACCTACAGTTCTGGCTGAAGGAAGCGTATTGCCTGCCATCAAAACCAATGAACACGCTTTGACTCGCGATTTGTCCGCTGAAGGTTTGCTTGTCATTGATCAGGGAGGCACTCTGGAAATCAGGAATGACTTGCTGACTGCCAATCTGTCCGCAGCGCCACTTTCCCATATTAAACTGCACAGTGAGTCTCTACAACATATAGCCGCCGCGCCATTCGGGAAACTTCATCTATCAGGGACAGGTAGGAAGAAGCTGACAGGCTCTGTCACAGTCAGCGACCAACTTGTTTTGGACCAGACGCGGCTGGAATTGGGTGACCACGACCTCTCACTTACTGGTACGGGGAGTATCCTAAACTATAGCCCTACCAGTTTCATCATTACTAATGGGACCGGCGCTTTGACCATTGAGGATCTGGGACCAGGCAAGACCGGCATTTTTCCGGTCGGCACCGAAGATAGCTATAACCCGGTCAGGCTCAGGAACGAAGGAGTCATTGATGACTTTAGCGTACAGGTGGAGGAAAGGATAAAATCTTTATCTGCAGAAGCAGATAGCGTGGAAGAAGTCGCCATCAACAAAGTCTGGCATATTTCAGAAGCGACCCCGGGAGGATCCAACGTTTCCATGATTCTGCAGTGGAATACGTCGGATGAACTCCCCAATTTTAGCAGAACAGAAAGCTATGTGAGCCACTTTGAGGACGGAGACTGGAACGCGATGGAAAGCAGCATGGGAAACATCACCAACGGCTCCATGCCAGACACCTATGCCATCCTTTTAACAGGAGTAACTTCTTTCTCCCCCTTCAGTGTAGTCAGTCCCAGCAGATCTCCTATACCTTTGCCTGTATCACTTGTAGCTCTTACAGCGGAACAACGTGATTTTGATGTCCTGCTGGAGTGGGCGACAGCATCAGAGCTCAACAATCATGGCTTTGAGGTGGAGGTTTCGGAGGATGCAAGAAACTTCCGAAAAATCGCTTTTGTCGAAAGCAGGGCAGTCAACACGCAAATTAAACAGTTCTACAGCTTCCGGGATAAAGGTATCCATCAAAATGGCACCCGCTATTATCGGCTCCGACAGGTAGACCTGGATGGCACTGCTACCTTTTCGCAGATAAAAGCAGTGTCATTCAACAAACCCACTGTAAGGCTATCGGCCTACCCGAATCCTTTTGACGATGTTGTCACACTGGAGTTGGAGGCGCTTGAGGAGCAGGATCTTTTACTCACAATTACAGACAGCCAGGGCAAGAAACTTTACGACAAGTCACTCAGGGTGCAGAAAGGCTTTGTGAAAATGCCTTTGGATTTAAGCGCTTTGTCATCGTCGAGTGTATATGTTCTCACTGTTTATTACAACAACAAGACACATTATCTAAAGCTACTGCAAAATTAGCGAACCGTCAATACCAAGGGCTTTCAAAAAACTATAACCACAGAGCAGCAGCTAATTAATATATGGCCACCAACACTTAGTAAGGTTACTCAGTGTTGGTGGCTTTTTTATGCTTTCGAAGGCGAGATCATCTGTACAGTCTTTTATCTTCCATAAGCCATAGTGTCAGTGTATTAGCTATTTCAAAGAAAGCACAGTGAGTTCATCTGAAAAATTAAAACATACGTATATTATACCATTAATCATGAAAATTATATTATCGCTATCAAATCTGCCTTAAAGTATCTGCCAAGCCAATCCGCAAAGCAGGCTTTTTAACAATATACCTTTATGCCCGAAGTACATACAGTCTGGGATTGGGAGATTTCCAGCAAGACCAGTTATTGGGGAGCAACCTGGAGAGAGATGTGGTCTTTCCGACACTTGCTGGCGGGCCTGGTAAAAAGAAACTTCCTGCTGAAGTACCAGCAGACAGTGTTGGGGCCATTCTGGATTCTTTTTCCACCGCTGCTTACACTGGTTACCTACATACTGGTGTTCGGCAAGTTCATCGGTATACCTACGGGCACGCTGCCTCCTACGCTCTTTTACTTTGCAGGCATCATACTCTGGAGTTTTTTTAATGACAGTTTCTCCGGAACGGCCACCACGTTCAGGGACAATGCGCATCTTTTCAGCAAGGTATACTTCCCGCGTATTATCATCCCCTTATCGGTTATCAGCACACAGCTATACAATTTCGGTATACAGCTCTTATTGCTACTGCTGATGTTGGTGTACTTTTGGTTCTTCCAGGACCTGACCTTGCATATAGGCTTAGGACTTCTATGGCTTCCGGTGGCGGTTATAACAACAGCAGTACTGGCTATGGCCATGGGCTTGTTCTTTTCGGTGCTTACGGCAAAGTACCGCGACTTCAGCTATGTGATCGGTCTGGGAGTTCGCCTCTTTATGTACGTCACGCCCGTTATTTACCCCTTATCCGCGGTTCCGGAAAAAGTGCGCTGGATCGTACAGTTAAATCCTTTGGCCCCTTTGTTTGAATTGTTCCGCCTGTCGCTGCTGGGAGAGGGAACGGTGTCGCCCTGGCAGCTAGTCTACAGCATTCTGTTCACGTTAGTACTGTTCACGGCATCTCTCCTCCTGTTCAACAAGCAGGGAGACAAACTAATAGACGTTGTGTAGCCCGGTATGACAGATAAAATTATACAGGTAGAAAACATCTCCAAGCTATACCGTCTGGGCACGATTGGTACGGGCTCTTTCAGGCAGGACCTGCAGCAGTGGTGGAACCAGTACGTGCTGCAGAAAAAGGATCCTTTTTTCGAAATGGGCGCCACTGCTCCGGAAGTTGGCGCACGAGGCCAGATCTGGGCGCTCCGGGATATTAATTTCGATGTCTTACAGGGTGAGTCACTGGGAATTATTGGTAGCAACGGCTCTGGCAAGTCAACACTGCTTAAAATCATATCTCGTATAGTGAAGCCAACTACCGGCACTGTGAAGGGCCGTGGCAAGGTAAGCAGTCTGCTCGAAGTGGGGACAGGTTTCAACAAAGAACTAACAGGCCGTGAGAATATTTTTATAAGCGGCTACATACTAGGTATGAGCAAAACCGAGGTAGCGACCAAGTTTGACGAAATAGTGGCCTTTTCAGGTATAGAGGAGTTTATCGACACACCTGTCAAACGCTATTCCTCTGGCATGTATGTGCGTTTGGCCTTTGCGGTGGCCGCCCACCTCGAGCCGGACATACTCATAGTGGATGAAGTGCTGGCGGTTGGTGATGCCGATTTCCAGAAGAAGTGCTTGGGCAAGATGAAGGAAGTTTCCGAGGCCGAAGGACGGACTATCCTTTTTGTGAGCCATAACATGCAAGCCATCAACACTCTTTGCGATAGGGCTATCTGGTTAGATAAGGGCGTTATGAAAGAAATAGGCTCTTCTTCAGTAGTCATTAACAGGTATATTTCCAGCATGCAGAAGTTCCAGCTGAAACAGCAATGGCCTACCATCAAGGAAGCTCCCGGAAATGACCACATACGCTTTGAGTACGTCGAGCTCGTTCCGCATACAGAATATACTGATGGGATCATCGATGTACGGACACCCCTGACGGTAAAATTCCGGTTCTTGAACATGTCGGATGATATGGACATCAGCGTTGGCCTGGTCTTGTTCTCGTACAGTGGGGATTGTATTTTCGACCTGCTCTCACCGGCCGTTTTTTGCAGCAGGGGTCTCGTGGAGGGCGAATGCAACATACCGGGCAATTTCCTCAATGATGGCTCTTATTATATCAGCCTGCACGTTGCCAGAGACATATCCATACAATTGTACTATTTTGAAGAATGCCTCTCTTTCGATGTGGAAGACTATAGAGCAGGTATAAATTACTTTGACAAATGGTGGGGCGCTGTTCGTCCCAATTTCCCTTTTTTACTTCAGCAGAAAGAGGTCGCCATCCAGTAACAAACTGACATCACCCGCTATGAACAACCCGCTGATATCGGTCATCATTCCCTGTTACAACCTGGGGCACCTGCTCCAGGATGCCCTAGACAGCGTCTTTAGGCAAACTTATAAAAACACGGAAATTATCGTGATAGATGATGGTTCGACGGACGACACCAAAATAGTAGCGCTTCGTAACACGAGGGTACGTTATTTTCACCAGCAAAACCAAGGCCCCTCGGCTGCCAGAAATGTTGGCCTTCAGCATTTTAAGGGCGAGTGCGTCGTATTTTTGGATGCAGATGATTATCTCTACGATGATGCGCTCACTATCAATTACGGGTACCTCGCTAAAAACGAACAGCTTGCTTTCGTATCAGGAAGCCATGACAAGGTCTATGTTCAAAGCGGGGACATCGTGCCGGTCGTCAAAACAGTGCCCACTGACCACTACCTGAACTTGCTGAAAGGAAACTACATCGGGATGCATGCTGCTGTTATGTACAGAAGAAGGGTGTTCGACGAGTTCAAATTCAATTCATCCCTAAGAGGTTGTGAGGAGTACGACCTGTACCTAAGAATAGCCAGAAAATACCCGGTGTCGCACCATCCTCATAAAATGGCGGCTTACCGTTTTCACAAAGCCAATTCCTCTCGCAACATTCCGCTCATGTTGAACACTGCCATCAGGGTATTGAAGGGCCAGGAGCCTTATTTGAAAAACAAAGCTGAAAGGCAGGCTTATACCGAAGGGCTGAAAAACTGGAAGCAATACTATGTGCATGAGCTGCATGCAAACATACATGGCGGTAATAAGTTTTCAGCTGTTGATTACTATACCTTGTTCAAGTATATGAATGGCACGTCCATGAACACACAAATGGTCAGTTCGGTACTGGCTACTTTATCCAGGCATGTGATAAAGAAAATTCCTTCCGGCAGAATCAGAAAGAAGCTAACAGCACTTCTCCCTAAAGAGGGAACTCCTCCCACCGGGAAAGTAAAGCCGGGCGATTTTCATCAGACGCTCCCTTTTAGCACGCAGTTTGGCTACGACAGAGGCGGACCGGTTGACCGTTATTATATTGAAAACTTTCTGAGCAACGAGTCCCTCTATGTGCGCGGGAGGGTTCTGGAGATTGGCGACAACTCCTATACCTTGTTTTATGGCAGTGACAGAGTTACGAAGAGTGATATTCTGCATGTAAATGATTCGAATCCAAACGCCACCATCATTGGTGACATCAGTGATGCACCTCACATACCTGACAATACTTTTGACAGCATCATACTGACTCAAACACTGCACCTTATTTATAATTTCAAAGACGCGCTCCATACCTGTTACCGTATACTCAAACCCGGTGGCACACTGCTTCTTACCGTGCCGGGCATCACCCCAATCGATCATGGTGAGTGGGCTGACATTTGGTACTGGTCATTTACCGATAAGTCCATGAGAAAACTCATGGAAGAAACCTTCCCTGGAAGTAATGCAGAGGTATACCCATACGGCAATGTATTTACAGCGACCGCCTTCCTGTATGGCATGGGACTTCCAGAGTTATCGTACGACAAATTCAGTTTTAATGACCCCCATTTTCAGGTGACTATCACAGTTAAAGCAACAAAAGCTATACCCCTTTGATCAGAGCCCTTATCCATACACTGAAAAATTGGCACGAGCCTAAAGCTATTGTGCTCATGTACCACCGTGTAGCAACTTTAGAAACAGATGTGTGGCGGCTGGCGGTGAACCCTACCCATTTCGAGGAGCATCTGCAGATTTTAAGAAGAAACTGGGAGGTAATATCTCTCTCAGATCTGGCAGGGGACCTCCAAAACAGAAAGCTTAGGAACAATAGCGTCGCCATCACGTTCGATGACGGATATGCAGATAACTTCCTGACAGCAAAACCTCTCCTGGAGAAATACCGGCTGCCTGCCACTTTTTTTATCAGCTCCTCAACTATCGGGCAGCAAACAGAATTCTGGTGGGATGAGTTAGAAAACCTCGTTTTGCAAACAGAAAACCTTCCCCAAACCCTAAATCTAGAAATAGAGGGCACTCCCATACAATTTGATCTTGGTCCGGAAAGCCGGCTAACAGCAGACAGGCAGGCGCGACAGAATCGATGGAAAGCCTACGTAAACGAACCCCCAACTTTACGATGCGACCTCTACCTAAAACTATGGCAGGCTTTAAAGTCTCTCACACAGCAGTCACAACAAGAGCACCTGCAACAGCTTAGAAACTGGGCAGGTTTGGCTGAGCCTAAAATTCGCCCCCTACACCGCAGCATGACATGGAAGGAGTTGCAGGAATTAGGACAAAGCAACTTTTGCCATATTGGAGCGCACACAGTTTCACACCCGGATCTTGCTGGTCTTAGCCTACAGGCACAGGAGGAGGAAATAAGGGAGAACAAAGTATTTCTGGAGAAAGTGGTTGGTAAAAACGTGGAGTTGTTCGCCTACCCCTATGGTAGCTACAGTAAAGAAACAGTCAGAATAGCTGCTAACGAAAATTTTTCTGCCGCTGTCACGACAAACGGCAATCTGGTAAGATTGTCTTCAGATGGGATGGAGTTAGGCAGATTCCTAGTAAATGATTGGCCTGGTCTAAAACTGGAAGGATATTTAAAATCATGGCTGAAGTGACGAGCGGGCAATCTTACTGCTTCTTGTTTCAAAACCTGCTTGTACCCAACCTGTTGATTTAGGTATCCTATTTGCCTGATCACTCCATTTACCCAGGTACTTTAAAAAGGCCATTTTGAGAAAAATATTAACTAAACAAAAAGTAAATCCGAAGGAAAACCTTAGACTTATTACCAGCTATGGAACGCATTCCCTCCTCGCCCCCCGTCATAAAACCGCTGACATCCTCAGCTAAGCGACCTCTTTGGTCCGTTATGATACCTGTATACAACTGCGCTAAGTTCCTGCCACACACATTGGAGAGCGTATTGGCACAAAACATTCCCCAGGAAGAAATGCAAATAGAGGTGGTGGATGACGCCAGCAAGGACGCTGACGTAGAGCAGCTTGTGATGGCAATCGGAAAAGGCAGAATCGGGTATTACAGACAGCAACAGAACGTGGGTAGTCTGCGCAACTTTGAAACCTGTATCAACAGGGCGCAAGGCCATTTAGTACACATCCTCCACGGTGATGATCGGGTAAAGATTGGCTATTACTCTGCAATTCAGAATCTATTTGAAGCATACCCTGGCGCCGGGGCTGCCTTTTGCCGGTACCACCACATTGATGAAGCAAATAATGTCTTAAAGCCGAGAATAACTAATGATGTTGAGAAAAGTGGCTTGTTTGAAAACTTCCTGTTACACATCGCTGAAAGGCAGCATGTGCAGTATGCTACGATTACAGTAAAGCGGGAAGTTTATGAACAACTCGGCTCTTTTTATGCAGTCACTTACGGCGAAGACTGGGAAATGTGGGCACGTATAGCCAGGCACTACCCTGTTGCCTACACCTCAGCGATCCTGGCGGAGTACCGGAAACATACCAATTCTATTTCAGGGGCAAAGTTCTTAACCGGGGAATATCTGGCAGATACGGCCTATGTTTTTCAACTGATTCAGCAGCACCTGCCACCAGAGCATCGCCAGCAAGTTCTTAAAAGAGCACAGAAGAATTTTGCACACTATGGTCTTGGAATAGCAAATGTTTTATGGAAACAGCATAAAAACAAAAACTACGTTCTGGCTAATCTCAGGCAGGTATTTAAGATGTACATGGATACCACAATTTGTCTCAAAGCTGCTAAAATCATAGCTAAAATGGCCTTGAACAGGCCTTAGTTTACTTAATAATGCCTCTCCAGTAATTCCAGCACATCACTATTGTCCCTTGCGTGGTAAATTTCTGCACCTGACAAAGCAGGGAAGATAGTATGAAATTCGTTATACCTGTGCTCATGCCCGCGCTTCGAAAGAATGATGTTCTTTCCGCCGAAATAACTCGCCAAGGCAGCAGTCCCTCCATGTACGGACAAGAAGCGCTCACAATTAGCGTACAGCATCAGCTGAAAGTGATTGTAATTATTCACCTGCTCACTGTACTTCAGGTATAGGTCTTCTGCCAGCAACACGTCCGGAAAGTTTTCCCTGATGTGCTCCGCTTCGTTCAGTTCATAGATATCGCTGTTGTCCATTACGATGTAGTTCGCACCGGGACGATTGTATACGATCTGGTACTTGTGTCTGTACTTACTTAGAATCCGGTCCAGTGTATCGATACCAAAAAAGTTAATCGGCCCCTGCCCCCACTCATTGTTATACTTATTGGCAATAATGAGGAGCGGTTTCTCATAGGCAAACAGGGCGTTGGTGTAGTGCTTCTTCAGCGGAACCTGTGCCCATTTATCGAAATGTACATCCTGGCAATGGTACATATTCGGTATCTCAAAACTCTCTTGCGGCAATCGCCAAATCCGCTTGTCGTACCGCTCTTCGTGGTTCTTGCTAAAAAAATAGAGCTCCCTGGTGTATTTAGAGGACACGGTATTGGCTAAAGTCCCATTTAAGAAATGCCAGTAGGCAAAGGGCAAAACAAAAGTCAATTCCTGCTGGAATTCCTGTCTGTATTCTATCGACTTGTACTTGGGCTTGGTGACGTAATCTTTTATTGCATACCTGGATTGCAGCAAACGAGCATACGTGTTTGCCCCGGTAAAAAATTCTGGGGTACCATAACTGAAGGAACCCTTCAAGCGGTGCATGACTCGCTTAAAGAAAACAAGTAAAGAACCTGGTTCGGATGCTCTAACTGGTTCGGAGACGCTGGCGGATGCTACTACACTTTTCTTCAACGTACGGCTAGGTATAATTTCCTAACTTTTACGTCTTTATAAATCTATAACTCGGTTGTCAATGCATATACTTGGCGAATCAATTAAATTAAAGGGTGAAAACATTATATTATTTATTTAAAGGTACTTCAAAGCTTCTATTCTACTAGATTAGGCATACACAGGTATTTCTTTAAGTTGGTTATTGGGGGTCTGGTCGAACTTGGACATTCCTTTTCGAAAGCTGATATCAAGTTCTATACAGCCTATGTTTCTTAAAGCAAATTCTTAACAAACTCACGTATAATAAGTTATCTTACATTACTCTTCCCAACCTGAATCAGATACACCTCTAAAAATAAAAAGACGCACATGATCATGTGCGTCTTTTTATTTTTAGAGGTGTCGGTTGTCCTAATCAAGATCACGGTCACCGCGACGTAATTCTTCTACCGAGCGCATTACTTTATCCTTCAGACCAACCTTATACTTCTCCAGCTTATCTGCCACGGCGGCGTTGGAAGCACCGATAATCTGAGCAGCCAGTATACCTGCATTCAGGGCGCCGTCGAGTGCCACAGTGGCCACCGGCACGCCGCCCGGCATTTGCAGGATCGACAGTACAGAGTCCCAGCCGTCGATGGAGTTACTTGATTTAACTGGCACGCCGATAACCGGCAATGTCGTGATCGAGGCCACCATACCGGGTAGATGAGCTGCTCCGCCTGCTCCGGCGATGATCACCTTCAAGCCTTTTTTGCGGGCCTGCTCTGCGTATTCAAACATGCGGTGCGGGGTACGGTGCGCCGACACGATCGTGATCTCGAAAGGCACGCCTAGGTTTTCCAGTATCTCAGCTGCCGCTTCCATCACTTTCATGTCAGACTGGCTGCCCATGATGATGCCTACCAGCGACTGCGTTGTTGTTTCATTAGCCATATTATGCGATTACTTTGATTACGTTTTTAATAGATTCTGCCCGCTGCTGAGCCTCTTCCAAATCAGTGCCCAGCACGGTGATGTGGCCCATTTTGCGGGCGGCACGGGTATACTTCTTGCCATACAGATGGATGTAGACGCCTGGCACGGCCAGCGCTTCCTGCAGACCTTCGTACTTCGCCTCGCCCTCATAGCCCGACTCACCCAACAGGTTGAGCATCACGGCTGCACTCTGGATATTGGTGCTGCCGAGTGGCAGGTTCAGGATGGCACGCAGGTGCTGCTCGTACTGCGAGGTATAGTTGGCTTTGATGGTATGGTGACCACTGTTGTGCGGACGCGGTGCCACTTCATTCACGAGTATTTGCCCGTCCTTGGTCAGGAACATCTCCACGGCCAGAATACCCACCATGTCAAACGACTCGATCACGCGGGTAGCGATCTCGATGGCCAGGCGCTGGAGTTTGTAAGGTAAGTTGGCAGGCGCGAAAAGCGAGTCCACGAGGTTGTGCTCAGGATGGAAGCTAAGCTCCACTACCGGGAAGGCTGTTACCTGTCCGCTTGCATTGCGGGCTACGATTACAGAGATCTCCTTCTCAAAATCCACCAGCTTCTCCAGCACCGACGGTTCTGTAAACCCCTTGCCCAGATCGGCCTCGCTCTGCAGGCGGGTTACGCCACGGCCATCATAGCCTTCGCGACGCAGCTTCTGGAAAGCGGGCAGAAAATCTGTATTGGATTTTAATTCCTCGGCGTCTTTCAGGATTCTGAAATCGGCGGTAGGTATAGCATGTTGCTTGTAAAATTCTTTCTGAAGTCCTTTGTCCTGGATGGTGCGCACGGTTTTAGCATCCGGGTATACCTTCACGCCTTCCTGCTCCAGTTTCTCAAGGGCATCGGCGTTCACGTGCTCTATCTCGATGGTGAGGATGTCGCAGTTCTTGCCAAACTCGTACACGGTGTCGAAGTCGCGGAAGCTGCCCACAAAGAACTCGTGGCACACGTCTTTGCAGGGCGCGTTTTCGTCCGGGTCGAGCACCAGGGTATAGATATTAAAATCGAGCCCGGCCTGAATCAGCATGCGGCCCAGTTGTCCGCCGCCCAGTATCCCGAGCTTTACTTCTCCTTTCATAGTATCGTTGCTTAGGGTATTTTCTACCCAAAATTAATGATTATGTTTTAATCGGCCTGCCCCCTAGAGAATTTCTATACCTGCCGCCAGCGCTTCCTTGTTTTTATATTGATTAAAAACTATATTGTTGGCTATACGTTTATCGCATTCATGGAAATTATTCTTGCTACGCTTTCTGCCCTCTTCTCCGTTGTGAACCCTTTCGGGGCCATGCCGGTCTTCCTGACTCTTACTCAGAACGACACAACTGAACAACGTAACCAACAGGCACTCAAGGCTTGTCTCTTCATGGTGGGCATTTTGGCGGTCTTTTTTCTGGCCGGGCAGTACGTGCTCAACTTCTTTGGTATCCGCATCCACGACCTGCGCATCGCTGGCGGACTCATGATTATGAAGGCAGGATTTGACCTGCTTACCCCAGGTGGCAGTACTAAAAAAGTGTCGCCGGATGTAGTGGAAGAAGCACAGCAAAAAGAAGATATCTCCTTCACGCCGCTGGCCATGCCCATGTTGTCGGGTCCAGGAGCCATTGCAGTGAGCATCGGTCTGTTTACTACTTCGCTTTCTTTCCTGGATATGACTTTGATTCTTATCGGCATCATCCTGCTCGCTGCAATCAGCTACGTGATCCTTCGCTTCTCAACACAACTCACGCGTTTCATGGGCAAGGCAGGTCTCTCTGCGCTCTCGCGCATCATGGGTTTTATTGTGCTGTCGATTGGTGTGAATTTCATCGTGTCAGCTATTTACGCGCTGTTTTTGTCGTAGTCACAACACACTTAACAATCATACAACGCGACGGTAACGCAGGCGTAATTTCACCTCCCTAGCTTTGCATCAGAATAACGCCTGACCAAGCTATGGAAATGATGCTGGCCACTTTCTCGGCCCTGTTTAGTGTAGTGAATCCCTTCGGGGCGATGCCCGTCTTTTTAACGCTCACCCAGGACGACACCCCTTCAAATCGCAACCAACAGGCCTTGCGGGCCTGTATTTACATGGCCCTAATATTGGCCGTTTTTTTTCTAGCCGGGCAGTACGTACTCAACTTTTTTGGTATCCGGTTGCACGACATCCGCATTGCGGGCGGACTGATGATTATGAAAGCAGGCTTCGAACTGCTTTCCAGCAAGGCACACCGAGGCAAAAAAGTGTCGAAAGGCGTGATGAAAGAGAGTATGCAGAAAGAAGATATTTCCTTTGCACCGCTCGCCATGCCCATGTTGTCGGGTCCGGGAGCTATCGCCGTGAGTATTAGTCTATACTCTGATGCGCTACATGTTACGGATTTAGGCTTGGTGGTAACAGCTATTGTTGCGCTGGCCGTAGTCGCCTATCTCATCCTTATCTTCTCCCACCAGTTGCTGCAGTTTATGGGCAAGGCGGGACTCTCAGCATTATCGAGGATAATGGGTTTTATAGTATTGTCGATTGGGGTCAATTTTATTGTAACAGGTATACAGGGGCTGTTTTTTGTTTGACTCAGTATCTTCTTGATTTAAAGAGGGCCCCTACCCCCATAATAGGGGAAGGAGTTGTGCACGATTGTTATCCCCCTGCCCCCTTCAAAGGGTAACTTCTGTCATTACCTGTGTCAGGTATAAGCCTCTTAGCACGCACCACTGGCAGGTATAGCAAGAGTAACTTGCACGCAAACGACAAAACAAAACACTGTGCCATGTGCACCAAATGACTACCCACTGTTTGAGCGTTCAGCGAGTTTGGGGAGTCTTGACTTTTTTGCTTACTTTGGGGGAAGGGGCCCTCGATTAGTGTCAAGAAAAAAAGTTGGTGCCCGCCGCACAGGCGAAGCTATAAAACAACACAACTTGCTATACCTGCAACAGCCCCAGCTTCGACAGTTACAAACCGGCCCCCATGCACAACCACATTTCCGCTATTACTAAACTTGCGGTATGCTATACCTAGGCCAGAGGCACTACCATTTTAGTCAATAGTGGAGGACACTCACACCACCACCGCTATACCTGCAAACCCTAGCGGACAGGCGAAAACAAAACCTAACATTCGTCTACAAGCAAGAGTAAAATGTTTTTAACAGTCAGGTATAGTTCATGTCCTTTTGATGATAACAATCATCTTCCGACAGTCAGCAATTTTAACGTATCTTTGTGCCATGCAATTGAAGAATGACCTGCTTATAAGAGCCGCTAAAGGAGAGACCGTAGAACGTACTCCGGTGTGGCTGATGCGCCAGGCCGGCCGCATCTTACCTGAATACAGAGCCGTACGCGAAAGCCTGAGCGGATTTAAGGAACTGGTGGAAACACCGGATCTGGCCGCTGAAGTGACCATCCAACCTGTGGATATTCTGGACGTGGACGCTGCCATCATCTTCTCTGACATCCTGGTGGTGCCGGAGGCAATGGGCTGTACCTACGAAATGGTGGAGAAGCGCGGTCCGTGGTTCCCCAAAACCATCCGCACCGAGGCTGACCTGGCCCGTTTGCGCGTAGCCGACCCGCACGAGCACCTGGGTTATGTGCTGGAAGCCATTAAAGTGACCAAAAGAGCCCTGAACGGACGCGTGCCGCTTATCGGTTTTGCCGGCGCGCCATGGACGATCCTGGCGTACATGGTAGAAGGCAGCGGTTCCAAGACGTTCTCGCATGCACGCGGTTTGCTCTATACCAACCCGAAACTGGCGCACCAAATGCTGCGCATGATCACTGATACCACCATTGCCTACCTGAAAGCACAGGTAGAGGCAGGCGCTAACCTGATTCAGGTGTTCGACTCCTGGGCGGGAATCCTGCCTCCGACGCACTACCGTGAGTTTTCGCTGCCTTACATCACCGAAATTTGCAACGCCATAAACGATGTGCCGGTAACGGTTTTTGCCAAGGGTGCCTTCTTTGCACTGGAGGATTTCAGCAAACTAAACTGCGAAACCATCGGCCTCGACTGGAATATGGATATCAAAACATCCAGAGCACAGGTTGGTCCGAACAAAACGCTGCAAGGCAACATGGACCCTTGCTTGCTTTACAGCTCATTCGAGACTATCCAGGACGAAACTATCAAAATGCTGAAGGAGTTTGGACCACAGCGTCACATTGCCAACCTCGGCCACGGCGTATACCCAGACACTGATCCTGAGAAGGTAAAATGCTTTATTCAGACGGTGAAGGAGTTTGGAAGTTTAGGAGTTGGAGAGTTTTAGAGTTAAGAGATTAGAATTGACCTTTTCATACACAACAGCGAAGGCCCGCCTATTTGGCGGGCCTTCGCTGTTGTTAAGGGCCGGGAATATAAATGCCGGAATATACCCCCAAACGCTTTACTCCAAACTTTCAAATTCACATCTACTCGCCAACACCCAAACCCTCTTACCCAACTGGCACATGCGTTTCCGGGAATTTGTAAGCGGTTGTGGTGGTGCGGGTACTGAGCGCAACAGCAAGGGTAAGCGTACCTACCCGCCCGATGAACATGGAGAGAATCAACACCCCTTTTCCGGCGTCCGACATGCCGGCCGTTATACCTGTGCTCAGCCCTACTGTAGCAAAAGCCGATACCTGCTCAACGGCGAGCCGCATCACGTCAAACTGAGAATCAGTGATGGTAAGGATAAACAGGAACAGGAGGTTGAGTATGGCGGCAAAGACAAACACTGAAAAGGCTTTGTAGGATACAGCATGCGGAATCGTTCTCTTGCCAATCTCCACGTAGCGCTTACCCCGGATGGTAGTCCACACAGTAAGCAAAATGATGAGGAATGTGGTCGTCTTGATACCCCCGCCCGTGGAACCAGGAGAAGCCCCAATAAACATGAGAAAGATGAACATCAGCAGGGTTGGCACCGATAGAGCCGAAATATCCACGGTGTTGTAGCCGGCCGTGCGGGTGGTGACAGACTGAAAAAAGGATGTGATAACGGCTTCCCCAAAGTTCAGGTGCGCCAGCGTGTTGAAGTACTCCAACAGGAAAAAACCCACGGTGCCCAGGGCAATCAAACCGATAGAAGTATAAATGCTGATGCGGGTGAGCAGTCTCCAGTTTTTCCACGGGGCCCTCATACGGGCGCGGATCGACTGAGGAGATAGTACATCAATCATAGTCGGAAAACCGATACCGCCCAGAATAATCAGCACCGCGATGACAAGATGTAACGCGTACGAATTGCGTACTGCCGCTGTATACAACCCCTCCGGGTATAGGGAGATGCCCGCATTACAAAAAGCCGAAACCGAGTGAAAAACGGAGTAAAATATTTTACTGCCTAGGCTGACGAATTCCAGGTTTTTGTCCCAGGTCGTAAAGATAATCAGCGCCCCGACCGCTTCGATCGTAAAAGTCATCAACACCAGCTTGCGCAACAGGTGTTGGGTGGAGAAGATCGAATCACTTTCCAGGATCTCGTACATGGCCAGGTGTTGTTTGATGCCCATCCCCTGCCGCATAAGCGAAACGAAGAATGTGGCGAAGGTCAGAATGCCCAATCCTCCCAGCTGTATCAACATGAGCAGTACCACTTGCCCTGAAAACGTGAAGTACGTGCCCGGGTCCACCACCACCAGACCTGTTACACAGGAGGTTGTGGTAGCCATAAAAAGGGCATCGATGTAGCGCATACTGCCCGGCGAGGTAATCATGTTCGGCATCATCAGGAGTCCGGAACCCAATAAGATCAGGAACACGAAGCTCAGCAGGAAGACAACCGTCGGCTTAAACTGCAGGACCTTGAAGTAGACCCGGGTTTCCAGTAGCTCAATCAGAAGCAGCACCAGCATGTATACTGACACCGCCACCCTGTACAGCTCCACCGAAACCTTTATATCAACGCTATCAAACAGGTTGTAAATAATGGGCAATTGCAGCAAATAAGTGCCCACCAAATTGATGAAAATGATCGCCATCAGGGTGCCTTCAAACCAAGTGCGCCTCAGAAACCTCACGCGTTCAAAGGCATACAATATCCGGAGCAGGTAAATGGTTACAAAAACTGCAAAAATCCCGTCTATGGCATAAAATACTTTTTGTACGGTATCCGGGTCCTCCACCATACCATGTGCGTAAACCAGCAGGCCCACCGATATCAGCGTGAGCAGGTAAGTCGTCCGGCGCATGATGGCGTATACCCTCAGTTTGCTGCCGTATAACGCTCTGTTGAGTCTTTCTGTACTCATATAGCTTTATGCACTTCAGTAGTATCCACTACTCCTGTCGTTTGCGTAGGATTTTCAATTCCCATATCTGCTGTCTTATACGTACTAGCTATACCTTATCCGATCGAAAGGTGAGTATCCGGGTATTTGTAGGCCGTAGAAGGAACCCGTGTGCTGATAGCGAGCGCCAACGTCAGGGTACCTACCCGGCCAATGTACATCGACATAATGATAACCATCTTGCCTATGTCTGAAAGCCCGGCCGTTATACCGGTGCTAAGGCCCACTGTGCCAAAGGCCGAGACCTGCTCAAAAGCCAGGCGAAGAATATCAAATTGCGAGTCCGAAATGGAGAGGATGATCAAAAACAGGATGTTGAAGACCACCGCGAACGTGAACACCGCAAAAGCCTTGTAAGAAACCGAATGCGGGATGGTTCTTTTACCGATCTCGATGTTACGCTTGCCTACAATCGTTGTCCACACAGAGAGGATGATCACCATAAAGGTAGTCGTCTTGATACCGCCGCCCATCGAGCCCGGCGAGGCCCCGATGAACATCAGCATCATCATGATCAGCAGGGCCGGCACCGAAATGGCTGACACATCCACCGTGTGGAACCCGGACGAGCGGGTGGTGGCAGACTGAAAAAAGGACGTGATAAGCGCCTCTGCAAAGTTCAGGTGAGACAAGGTGTTGAAGTACTCCAACAGGAAAAAGGTAATGGTACCAAAGGCCAGGAGAGCAGCCGAGGTATACACAGTCACGCGTGTCATCATTTTCCAGTTGCGCCAGGGCATTGCCATTCGGGTACGCATGGCATCCGGGGAAAACACATCCAGCATAGTCGGGAAACCGATGCCGCCCAGGATAACCATTGCCGCGATGGTCAGGTGCATGACATAAGCGTTTTGCAGCGGATTGCTGTAGAGGCCTTCCGGGAACAAAGAGAGGCCCGCATTACAAAAGGCTGACACCGCATGGAACACCGAAAAGAAAATTTTACTCCCCAGTCCTACAAACTCTACTTCATTGCTCCACGTTGCAAAGATGATCACAGCCCCGAATGCCTCAATCGAAAGCGTCATCATGATCAGTTTGCGGAGCAGCCCTTTTGTGAACGAGATGGACTCGCTTTCCATAATCTCGAACATGGCCACGTGTTGCTTTATACCTATACCTTGTCGCATGAGCGTTGCAAAGAAGGTAGCAAAGGTCATCACGCCCAAACCGCCCAACTGCACCAGCCCCAACAGCACTACCTGCCCTGCAAGGGTAAAGTATGTACCCGGATCCACTACTGCCAGCCCGGTGATGCACGAGGCACTGGTGGCCATAAAAAGTGCATCAATGAAGCGCATGCCATCCGGGTCATTGGTCATTTTGGGGAACATGAACATGGCGGTGCCAATGGCGATGAGCGAAAGAAAGCTCATCAGGAATATAACAGCCGGTTTTACCTGCAGGGTCTTCAGGTGCACCCGGGTCTCGAGCAGCTCCACGATCAACAGCATAAGCATGTAGAGCGACACCAGGATACGGTATACCTCCACAGAAAGCGGCATGCCCAGCCCCTCAAAAATATTGTAAATGACAGGGAAGTTGAACAGGTAGGTACCTACATGGTTGATCAGAATGAGGCCCATCAACGTACCCTCGAACCAGGTCCGCTGCAGGAATTTTAACCGCTCAAAGCCATACAGAATCCGCAACAGGTATATCAGGACAAAGACGCCAAGAATGGCGTCGATGGCGTAGTAGATAAGTTGTAGAGTTCCGGGGTCTGTTACAACACCGTGTGCATACAGCAACAAACCTATGGCCACGATAGTGAGCACATAGGTTGTGCGGCGCATCAGCATGTATGCCCACAGTTTACTGCCGTATAAGAGCCTGTTAAGCCGTTCGGTGTTCATGGGTTTCGTACAGCCTGTTCACTTTTGCTTCCTGGAACAAGCGGTTTCTGTCGACAGGCACCACGCCTACCTGCTCGCACACCAGGCCACCGCCCAGGTTGCTCAGGCCGGCCATAAAAGGGAGCGAAGTCTTCAGCGCCATACACAGCGCCGATATGCTGATTACCGTATCGCCGGCACCGGACACATCGGAAATTGCGCGACGGTGCGCAGGTATATAAGTCTTCTCTTCGCCATTGGCCACAAACACACCACGCTCTGAGAGTGTAACCAACACCTGCTTCGTCTCCAGTCGTTTCTGCAGCTGTGCTACAGCCTCTTCAAAAGCGGGCAGGTTCTCGTCGGCAAAGTCAACTTTCAGACCTTCTTTGAGTTCTTTCAGGTTTGGTTTGAATAGTGTGCAGCCCTTGTAGCTCAAAAAGTTCTTCTTTTTGGGGTCCACCACACTCGGTATACCGCGCTCGTTAGCTAGCTGAATAAACCGGGTAATGTTTTGCTCAGAGAACACCCCTTTATCATAATCTTCAAAAATGATCACATCAGCCCGTTCGAGTAGTTTCAGGTAATGCTCCTCCAGGTGGCGCTCCTCGTAGTCGGCCAGGTTGTGCTCGATCTCGGCGTCCACGCGCAGTAGTTGCTGACCACCAGCTATTATGCGGTGCTTGATGGTGGTCACGCGCTCGGGGCTTTGTACGATGCCTTCTGTAGAAAGATTGCGTTCCTCCATCAGGCGCAGGAAATCTCCACCATCCGGGTCATCGCCAATTACGGAGCAAAGCAGCGGCGTTGCGCCCATGGCCTGCACGTTCAGGGCCACGTTGGCTGCTCCGCCCAGTCGCTTCTCGCGCTTCACTACATTCACAATCGGCACCGGGGCTTCCGGTGAAATGCGTGTCGACTTGCCCCACAGGTATGAGTCGATCATCACGTCGCCCACAATAAGCACGGTCAGGCTGTCAAAGGCACTGAATATATCTTCTAAATTGGTATGCTGATTCATTATTGCAATTTGGCGAGGCTCTCCTTGATGCGGCGGAGCGCCTCGATTAATTTATCGTCGGATGTGGCGTACGAGAAACGGATACACTGCGGCGCACCGAAGGCCTCGCCACTCACCAGGGCCACATGTGCATCGGTGAGCAGGTATAGGCTCAGGTCGAGGGCACTGCTGATGATGTTGCCGTTGTAGCTCTTGCCGAAATAATAACTCACATCCGGGAAAATATAAAAAGCGCCGGTCGGCACGTTTGTCTTAAAGCCCGGTATACCTTGCATGATGTCCAGTACGAGGTCACGGCGACGAAGGTAAGCGTCACGCATCTCCAAAGCCGATTCATTTCCTCCCAACAGGGCTGCATGGGCCGCCTTCTGGGCGATGGAGCAGGTGCCGGACGTGATCTGGCTCTGCATTTTTTCGCAGGCAATGGCGATGTCTTTGTGTGCGGCAATATAACCCACGCGCCAGCCCGTCATGGCGTACCCTTTCGAGAAACCATTCACCGTGATCACGCGGTCTTTGATAAAGTCAAAGCCGGCCATGCTGGCATGTTTTTCACCGAAGTTGATGTACTCGTAGATCTCGTCGGCGATGACGTATACCTGCGGATGTTTCTCCAGCACTTTGGCCAGCGCCAGCAGCTCCTGCTCGTCGAACACAGAACCCGTCGGGTTGCAGGGCGAAGAATACATCACTAGCTTAGTATTGGAGGTAATGGCGCTTTCGAGTTGCTCCGGCGTCACTTTAAAGTCATTTTCCAGACGCCCCTGCAGCGGCACTTGTATACCTTCGGCCAACTTCACGATCTCTTCATAGGACACCCAGTAAGGAGAGAAAACAATCACCTCGTCCCCCGGATTCACCAGACACATTACCGCATTGGCAATGGACTGCTTGGCCCCTGTCGATACCACGATGTTCTCCGGACCATAGTCCAGGTTATTGTCGCGCTTAAATTTATCGGCGATCGCCTGACGCAGCGCCGGAAAGCCCGGTACCGGGGTATAGAAAGTAAAGCCCTCATCGATCGCCTCTTTCGCAGCGTCTTTGATGTACTGCGGCGTTTGAAAATCCGGCTCTCCAAAGCTCAGGTTGATGATATCAAATCCCTGTGCGGCCAGTTCACGACCTTTTTTGGCCATCGCGATAGTCTGCGACTCCGACAGCGCCATGATTCTGTCTGAAAGTATGTGTGATGCTGTGTTTTGCATGCTTCTTCTGAGATAAGCTCCAAAGTTAATATAATGCAAGAGAAAACCAGTGAAATGGGGATTGAATATGGTATGGCTTGATAGCATTACATGGCGTGAGCGCGGACGCTCGTGTCTACTTTAGTGGGGCCTCTGGCCCCTTTGCCTCTTTTACACTTCTGCCAGCATCACACCACTACCTGGGTTTGCACTGCTGAAAGTATAGTAAGCTGCATCGGTCACCAAGCCAGCCACCACCGGATTCTGCTCAATGTAATTGATTTTCTGTTGAAGCATGGTCGTATCCGTCAGGTCAATGGGATGGTTGTGCTGTTGCCAGAATTGATATTCTTTGTTGTGCGTATTGTGCTGCCTGAAGAAGCGAAACAGGTAAAGCAGCCATTCTTTTCTGCTCTCGGTTGGATTGTTTTCAATCTGAGCAATGATTCTTTTGGCCGTATAACTCTTAAAGTCTCGAAGTACACTGCTCAAGTTGCCATCTTCTACTGAGCAAACCATGTGCAGGTGACTGGGCATCAGGCAATAACTGTATACCTCTAGCCCTTTGTTTTTGCGGCAATAGTTCAGGTTCTGTACCACTTCATCAGCGTATTCTCTTCTGGTGAATACATCTATCCAGCCGACCACAGTGAGGGTGACGAAGAACAGGCCTCCTCTGTAGATTTTATACTTCTCAGACATAAGTTTAAAGTTTGAGAAATAGTACGCAGATGATTATAAAGGGGCCAGAGGCCCCACTATAGTAGACACGAGCGTGGACGCTCGCGCCATACCCTACCTACCAAAACCAAAAAAGGACACGCGATTCGCGTGTCCTTTCTCAGCTTTCAAAAGATAATTTTAATTTTTCCCGTAAGAAGTACGCTCTACAATGCTGCGTCCCAGGGTAATTTCATCTGTATATTCCAACTCCCCTCCTACTGGCACACCACGGGCGATGGTCGTGATGCGCACGTTGTGGTCGCGTAGCTTGCGGGTCAGGTAAAAAGCAGTGGTGTCGCCTTCCATGGTCGGGCTGATGGCCAGCAATATCTCTTTTACTTCGGAGTTCGGCAGACGCTCCAGCAGCGAGTCGATATGCAGGTCCGACGGGCCTACGCCTTCGATCGGTGAAATCACGCCTCCCAAAACATGGTACAGGCCTTTGAATTGCGAGGTATTCTCGATGGCAATTACATCGCGGATGTCGCTTACTACGCACAGCAGGCTGCGGTCGCGCAGCGGGTTGAGGCAGATACCACATACCTCAGTGTCCGAAATGTTATGACACTCTTTGCAATGCTTCACCTCGGTGCGCATTTTTACGAGCGCCTCGGACAGCAGAAAAGTCTCTTCAGATTCCTCTTTGAGCATGTGCAGCGCCAACCGCAGGGCAGTCTTGCGACCTACGCCCGGGAGCTTCGCCAGCTCCTCAACAGCGTTTTCAATCAGTTTAGACGGAAATTCCATTCAACCTCCCGCTACTCGATATTGGCTGAAAGATCTTTGTCGTGCAGGGCAGTGCACATACCTGCCAGCTCTTCGTAAGACCCCACCTTTACGGTGCACTTGCCTTTGTAATGGATCAGCAGCGTGCATTGCTCCGCCTGTTCCGCTGAGTGGCCGCATACCTTAATAAGCGTTGCGATCACATGGTCAAACGTATTCACGTCGTCGTTATAAACAATCAGGTTGCGAAGATCGGTGCTCTCTTCGAGCAGCGCCACTTCATCCTGATGTAAAATTTGAGTCTCAATATTCATAGTGCAAAATTACGAATTTTTATGGAGCTACGGAAGCAGAACGCACTATAATACAGCTCTCCCCCCCCAGCTCCGGCTATCTGAAAAAGGTATAGGTTAAAACAATCCGGAGCCGGGGTTAATTCCTATCAGGGCAGATATTTCGGGGTATATTTACGGCCCGACCATCTTGAACAGCACGCCTATTTTACCTAGCTTTACAGGTATAGCTTACATATACCTATGCCAACCGTCTCTACTGGTTTTAAAAAAGCTGTCAAGCAGCTGAGCGATAAAGAAAAGGAAGCCATCATTATCAAAGCTGCCCGCCGCGACGGAGAGCTGTACGATTTGCTGGCAATTGAGCTGGGCGAACTCACGCCGGAAGAAGCCTATGACCAGACCGCCGAAAAGATACGCGAACTGATGATGGACACAACCGGTCGCTACCTGGGCCGTGCCCTCACCAAGTCGTTGCGCAAGTCGGCCAAGGAGATTGCCCGTTTCAAGCGCATTACCAAAGACGTGAAGTTGGAAACTGACCTGCACCTATACCTGTTGCGCCTGATCTTCGACAACTTCACCGGCCACTTCGACAGTTACTACAAAGCCTTTTATACCGCCACTGCCCGCCTCCTGCAGCGCACTATACAACTTATCCGCAAGAACCTGCACGAAGACTATCACTTGGAGTATAAGGACGAACTCGACAGTTTCCTGCAGCAGATCCACAGCCGCAACAAGCCGCTGAGCTTTGATTTGCCGCGGGAGTTTGAGGTGGAGTAGGGAATTCATCCGTAATTGACAATTTTTCCTAAAAGAACATGACCACTAATGATTTATTAAAATTCTATGCTCAAGAACCTAGCAAGGAGATAATTGAGAATCTTATAGGTTACTTAAATCATATTAGTGGAAAAGAATTAAGTAAATCAATTATTCGTCAATACCTACTCAAACTCAAATGGAAACAAAAAGACATTACTCTTCTATATAGGTGTCATTGCAAAGCAGCGGCCTTTTACCTTAGACACTTATCAGAAAAAAGAGAAAAGGTTAGCAAAGAACAAATGAGAACAATTATTGCGGATGTTGCTCCCTATATTGCTTATTTAGACAGTAAATTAACCACACCTATTAGCATACATAGCACTAACACAATACCATCATTTATTCATTATAAGCATGCTAAATCGTTATTCTATAATGGTGACATACCTGATGATTCAAAAACCAATTATGAAACTGATTTACTAGCATTGTATGCTATCAGATTAACATTAGAAAAAAGAATACGAGGGTTTCTAGGTATAGACTATGCAACTATCAATAGCAAACCTTTAGGGTTATCCAAACTTATTGATATTAGTAAAAGTCTTGAAACAGTGAAGTATGGAGAAGGCATTAGCTGGCTAGAAATAGAATGGGTTAATGCTTGGCTAAACCACCATATGCATAGACATTTACGACCTGCGCCCTGGGTTATCCACCAATCCTTCGAAATTATTGACACCCTTGTTGAATCGAGAATTCACATTCAAAATGGAAGAAAAATTCACTCTTTTTATGCTTCAACCGTTGTTAAAAATGAAGAGGTATTTTCAAATGAAGTTTTAGAAAAACTAAAAGCGTTGGATAAGAATATTATAGTTAAATGGGCTTGGGATAAGGAAGTTCTTATTCTCTTATGATAAGCTTATTTAAAAATAATAGTAGGTTTTTCTAGATATTAAGGCACAATGTAATCTATAAGGGATGTAAACATCCCAGCGAGTATCCCTTTCTCAGGTATAGAGCCATAAATAAATAGTTAAACCGCCATATATTTTACATTAGCGAAGTCTTACAGCAATGTAGTAGCTGAGGCTTAATCTTCCTTCCACCAAGATTCTCCCAGAATGACAGGTATAGGTTAAGGCCTCTTAGGATATCTTTCATTTTACACCTTCCCCCACCAGTACCTTCAATCCTGTGAATCCCTGAATCCTGCCAATCCTGATTAAACCTTTTCTGTTTTCTCCCCTCAAATCCTTAAATTTGAGAATCTAATCTAATCGACTTACACCCTGTCATGAAGAAGCATACCTATTGGAGTATGTTCCTGGCGGCAGCGCTTGCCTTACCTTTGGGCACAGCCACGGCGCAGGACAAAAAAGACAACAAATGGAACGTGGAAGAAGCCCGCGGACCGCAAAAAGAAATCACCGTAACAACCGACGAAGGCACCTGGATGAGTGTCGACGTGAGTCCGGACGGCAAAGAAATCGTGTTCGACATGCTTGGCGACATCTACACCATGCCGATTACGGGCGGAAAAGCGAAGTTGCTCCGCAGTGGCCGCGCCTACGAAGTACAGCCCCGTTTCAGCCCCGACGGCAAGTTAATTTCCTTCACCTCCGATGCGGGTGGCGGCGACAACATATGGGTCATGAAGCGCGATGGCTCCGATGCAAAGCAGATCACCAAAGAAAATTTCCGACTCCTGAATAACGCTGTTTGGACACCAGACGGCGAGTACCTGATTGCCCGCAAGCACTTCACAGCTTCCCGTTCGCTGGGTGCCGGCGAAATGTGGATGTACCACAGGTCAGGCGGAAGCGGCGTGCAGCTGACCAAACGCAAAAACGACCAGCAGGACGTTGGCGAGCCGGCAGTATCGCCGGACGGCAAGTATGTGTACTTCTCTGAAGACATGAGCGGCGGCTCTACTTTTGAGTACAACAAAGATCCGAACGGCCAGATCTACGTGATTCGCCGCGTGGACCGCAACACAGGAGAGATTGAGAACGTGGTGACCGGCAACGGTGGCTCGGTTCGTCCGGTTATATCCCGCGACGGCAAGCAGTTGGCTTTTGTGCGCCGCGTGCGCACTAAGTCTGTCCTTTTTATCCACGACCTGAAAACAGGTGAGCAGTGGCCGATTTACGACCAGCTCAACCACGACCAGCAGGAAGCCTGGGCTATTTTCGGTGTATACCCATACTTCTCATGGACGCCCGACAACAAGAGCATTGTATTCTGGGCAGGTGGCAAGATCAATAAGATCGATGTAGCCAGCCAGAAAGTAACCAATATACCTTTTGAAGCGACTGCCACGCACCACATCGCCGAAGCTGTTCGCCACGATTTCAGCAAGGCAGGCGTTTCGCCGGACCAGTTCACGGCCAAGGCCATTCGCCACGCCGTGACCTCGCCTGACGGTAAGTTACTCGTGTTCAACGCTGCAGGCCATATCTACAAAAGAGAACTGCCAAACGGTAAGCCGGAGCGCGTGACCAATGGTAAGGATTTTGAGTTTTATCCGGCTTTCTCGCCAGACGGTAAAACACTTCTCTTCTCTACCTGGGACGATGACAACCTGGGTGCGCTGGTGAAAGTGGACATCCGCAAGAAAAACGCCAAGCCAACCAAACTCACTTCTGAGAAAGGCTTCTATACCAACGCGTCTTTCTCGCCTAACGGCAAGCTGATTGTGTATAGCAAAGATGGTGGCAACAACCACATGGGCTATGCCCACGGTAACGAACGCGGCATTTACTACATGACCGTCGAAGGTAAAAACCCGACACTGGTACAGAAAAGTGGCTTCAATCCGCTGTTCAATGCTACTTCTGACCGCATTTTCTTCACTGGCGGCGCGGGTGGCAAGTATGCCTTCAAAAGTGTAGACCTGAGCGGCAAAGAGGAGCGTACACACTATACCTCTACTTACACCGACCAGTTCTACCCAAGCCCGGACAACAAGTGGCTGGCTTTTGTGGAGTTGTTCAACGGCTATGTGGTGCCTTTCTCGGCTAACGGAGCAGGTATGGAACTGAGCGCGGAGACCAAAGCCGTACCTGTGGCCCGCTTCACCAAAGACGCCGGCACGAGCGTGCACTGGTCAGGCGACAGCAAGAAGGTGAACTGGGTGTTGGGCGATGAGTATTTCTCGAACGATCTGAAAGACCGCTTCGCTTTCCTGGAAGGTGCCCCTGAAAAACTACCAGCCATTGACACGACAGGTATAAAAATCGGTCTTGAATTCAAAACCGATGCCCCACAAGGAAAAGTAGCCTTCACCAATGCCCGCATCATCACGATGAAAGGCGATGAAGTGATTGAAGGCGGTACTATTGTAGTAGACGGCAACCGCATTGTGTCAGTTGGCAAAGGTATAGCCGTACCGAAAGATGCTAAAGTAATCGACGCCAGCGGCAAAACCATCATGCCAGGTATAGTTGACGTGCATGCGCACCTTGGCACTTTCCGTAACGGCATGAGCCCGAAACAACAGTGGTCTTACCTGGCCAATTTGGCTTATGGTGTAACGACTACCCACGACCCTTCTTCTACGACAGAGATGGTGTTCAGCCAGTCGGAAGCCGTGAAGGCCGGCCACATGGTAGGTCCGCGTATTTACTCGACCGGCACGATTTTGTACGGTGCCGACGGCAACTTCAAAGCAGTAGTCAACAGTCTCGACGATGCCCGTTCACACCTGCGCCGCATCCAGGCTGCCGGGGGCTTCTCTGTGAAGAGCTACAACCAGCCACGCCGTGAGCAGCGTCAGCAGATTATTCAGGCAGCCCGCGAGCTGGACATGACCGTGGTACCGGAAGGCGGCTCGACCTTCTTCCACAACATGAGCATGATCCTGGACGGCCACTCAGGTATAGAGCATAACATTCCGATCGCCCCGCTTTACAAAGACGTGGTAGAGGTATGGAAAGCTTCTAAAACAGGTTACACCCCTACCCTGATCGTGAACTACGGCGCAACCAGCGGTGAGTACTACTGGTACCAGAACACCAAGGTATGGGAGAAGGAAAGACTCCTGAAATTCACGCCACGCTCTGTGATCGATGGTCGCTCACGCTTTGTGATGCAGGTACCTGACGAGGAGTATAAGAACGGTTACTTCAAGACTTCAGAAGCCTGCAAGGCCCTGACAGACGCTGGTGTGAAAGTGAACCTCGGTGCACACGGACAGCTGCAAGGCCTCGGCGCTCATTGGGAACTGTGGATGCTGCAGCAAGGCGGCATGACAAACATGGAAGCGCTGCGTGCCGCGACCCTAAACGGTGCTGAGTACTTGGGCATGGGCAAAGACATCGGCTCGCTGGAAACCGGCAAACTGGCCGACCTGATCGTGCTGGACCAGAACCCGCTGGAGAACATTCAGAACTCCGAGCACGTGCGCTACACCATGGTTAACGGCCGTCTGTTTGATGCCGCCACCATGAACGAAGTTGGCAACCACGAGCGCAAGCCGGGCAAATTCTGGTGGGAGAACAGCAAGTACGCTTCGTCTTTTGACTGGCACGAAGGTACCGACACCCGCGTGGAAGGTATAGCCGGTGAAAATTGCACCTGCCGCCACTAAGAACTTCAGGTATAAGTTAATAATAAACGAGCCGACTCACATGAGTCGGCTCGTTTTGTTTTTGAAGGTATAGGCATTTGGTATGGTGCAAGCGTCCTTGCTCGTGACGACTATCGGTGACCTTTCCCCAATACCATCAACTTAAGGAACAATGAATCTATACTGTCATCTCGAAAGTAATGAGAGATCTGAATTCTCGGAGAGCAATGGCAATATTTCAGATCTCTCCCAAAACGAGGCCCCCTACCCCAGGTCGAAATGACATAAGAAAGCTTATGCTGACGGCTTTAGTCCTCTGGCCCTATAAAGAATCTTTTACATATTCACCTATATTAACCAACTACTTAACTGATAAACCCTTTGCAAATCCAATTATAACTATTAACTTAGTTCATAACTTAACCTCCGTCCCATGCCGCTATACCTGTACAGCGCTCTCTTCATTTTGCTCACCGCCTGCAGTTCCAAAGCCGAGCAGGTGACAGCAGAAATTCCTGAAGGTATAGCCGAGACCGAAATACTGATTAACCCTGCAGGAAAGACAATAGCAGAGAGGTTTTCCCCACCGAGAGGTTATAAAAGAGCTGTGCAACCCGAGAATACTTTTGGAGCTTATCTACAGCATTTCAAGTTAAAACCGCATGGCACACAGGTGCATTACTACAACGGTGCCATCAAGCCAAACGACAATATTTATGATGCTGTGCTCGACATAGATGTTGGCACCCGCGATCTGCAGCAATGCGCGGATGCTGTTATGCGACTGCGGGCTGAATATTTGTATGGGCAGGAAAAATACGATGCGATTCACTTTAACTTCACGAGCGGCTTCCGGGTAGACTATAGCAAATGGCAGCAGGGTTACCGGGTACAAGTGAAAGGCAATGATTGCTCATGGGTAAAAAAAGCAGCTCCATCAACTGCCTATGCTTCTTTCAAAAATTACCTGCAAGTCGTGTTTACTTATGCCGGCACCCTGTCGCTGGAGAAAGAAATGAAAGCTGTCTCGATGAAAGACATTCAGATTGGTGATGTGTTCATCAAGGGCGGAAGTCCCGGCCATGCTGTAATCGTAATGGATATGGCGGTTGATGCGCAAACAGGAGAAAAGCTGTTCCTGCTCGCCCAGAGTTATATGCCGGCTCAGGAAATCCAGATTCTGAAAAATCCGATGAACCCAGGTATAAGCCCCTGGTATAGCAGCAACTTCAGTGGCCCGCTTCTCACGCCGGAGTGGACGTTTCAGCGGAGTCACTTGAAGCGGTTTTGATGCTTGGAGGATACTATAAAAAGGGAACAGAGGACCCACTAAAGTAGACACGAGCGAAGATGCTCGCGCCATACCTGCCACTTTACAATTCTAAATAACAATCAACAATTAGCAATCAGCAATTCTAATTCTCCTTCACCGCTGCCAACACCCGCTTGATCAACTCATCCGGGTTACCGTTATGCCAGCGCCACACGATCACGATATCATGCTCGGGGTCTACCCAGATCGTGTTCTGCCCGGCACCTAGAGCGGCATAACTGGTAGTCGGGGCACTTGGCCAGGCTTTGCCTTCGGTGTTGAGCCACCAGAGGTAACCGTAGTCAGGACCAACAGGTCCGCGGGAGGTCGTCGCTTCCTTCACCCATTCTGCTGACACAATTTGCTTGTCTTTCCAGCGGCCGTTGCGGAGAAAGAGGTAGCCGAAACGGGCTTCGTCACGGGCGCTTATCCCGAGGCCGCCGCCCCAGCGGGTACCGCCGCTCACCGAGGGCATACGCTTGCCGTCAATTTCTACATATGAGTTGCGGTAGGGCACATATTCCCAGGTATTGGAGGCGTCGATCGGATCCATCACTTCATTTTTAAACACCTCAGGTATAGGCTTCTTCCAGAGGCGCAGCAGCGACAAAGCAAAGCGATTGATGCGCACGTCGTTGTATTCATAGTAGGTTCCCGGCTCCTCCAGCGCACGTGGCTTGCGCTCGCCACGTCCGTATTCCTCTTTGCCCACGAAGTCATGCTTTTTGCCCCAGAGTTCGCCTTCCCACTCACTGGTTTGCCGCACATGGTGCTCCCAGGTTACTTTGCGGTTTTGTTCCGAATCATAGCCACCGTCCTGTACATAATTCGCTACCGGATCGCGAACATCTTTGATCATGCCACGATCAATCGTTATACCTAGAATGGTAGAAAGCACGCTTTTGGCTACGCTATAGGTCGGATCCACCCGTTCGGTTTCTCCCCACTCGGCCACGATGTAGCCGTTTTTGAGGATGATGCCGTTGGTGCTGGCCCTGTCATCAGGTATAGGTCCGAGCATTTTGCCAAAAATCTCTTCCTGTGTAGAGAAGTCTTTCGGCATCTGAGTCGTTTCCTGCAGTCTGGCCCATTCCACGGCTTCCTGTAGCAAAGCGGCATCCATACCTAGCTGCCCGGGTTGCTTCTTTTCCCAGTTATCTCCTTTGCCCGGGTAGTATACATTGCCTTCTGTGGCTTGCGCCTGTTCAGTTACAACAGGTTGTTGCGGCTGTTGCTGACAGGAAGAAAACCCGAGCGCCAAGGCCAGCGCCAGGTATAAAATTTTACTTTTTATCATCGTGTCTGATAGGTATGGAAGATCTCTCTAAAACTACTCAAAGTAAGGTATAACTGCTAGTCCGGCGCTGTTATCACAAAAAAAAGAGCGGTAGGTATAGCACACCTCCCGCTCTTCATACTTTTCTTACCACGTCTACAGGTATAGCTTATACTTGGCTATACCTACCAGCTGGTACCACCGCCCCGTTTACCGCCTCCAAACAGTCCGCCCAGCAAACTGCCGAGTCCGCCGGAACCCATGCCGCCATAGCGGCTACGACCGTTTAAGCCGCCCAGCACGGAAGCCATGGAGCCCAGACCGCTGGTTGAGCGCCGGCCGCCGCCCATCAGACCGCCACGACCCGTCATCATGCCACCGAGCAGACCACCCAAAAGGCCACCGCCCATACCTCCGAGCATGCCGCCACCCCGGCGTTTGCCACCACTCATCAGGCGGGCCAGCACAATGGGCGCTGCTATACCTAGTATACCCTGCACCATTTGCGGGGAGATACCGGCATTTTTGAACATATCGCTGAAACCGTTCTTACTCATAAAGGACTGTGTTGTCGGGTCCTCGCCGTGCTGTTGTGCTTCGTCTGCCTTGTTTACAAACTGCTCGAGCACACTGTATTGCTTCTGGTCCACACCCAGGTAGTTGGCCATCTCCTGAATGCGCTTCTGCTCATCCTGGGTATACTCGCCGTCTGCCTTGGCAAAGCTGATGATATCGGTGATGAAGGAAAAGCGCAACTGACTCTTCTGCAATACATCCAGCACACGTTTCAGGCTGATTTGGGAGGGGTTTTGGGCAATAGAGAGCACTTCCTGCTCTACGTTCTCAGGCATTTCGGCTGCTTCGCTCAATACCCTCAGAAACTCCAGTTCCTCTTCAGAGGCATGCCCATCGGCGGAGGCCATGGAAGCAAGGGCCGCTAAATAGGCGCCCTTCTCTTCCATGGTATAATCCTTCAATAATGTGGTTTGTTCTTGTTCCATAGCTTTTTAGTGTTCTTTCTGACTTTTAAACGATAGGGCTTGTCAGAAGTTAAGCGTAGTGGAACATACTGCCTCGGTTAGTCTCTTACCCGATCCAGCGTATCGCTAAGATGCTGGGCCTCTTCAGCCGACAGGTTCTTAAATGTATCCTCTTCCAATTGTTGCATCAGCGGATCCAGGCTATCGAGCAATTCTATGCCTCTGGCTGTAATGGCAATCTCTACCTTGCGCCTGTTCTGTTCGCAAAGCTCGCGGGTCACCAGTCCCTTCAAACGCAATTTCTCTACCAATCGGGTAGCATTGCTCATGCGGTTGAGCATGCGCTCCTGTACCGTGAATAGGTTGATGGGTTTCCCCTGTTGTCCTCTGAGGATGCGCAGCACATTGAATTGCTGCGAAGAAATATCGTAGGGTTTGAGCAGGCTGTCGACGCGTGCCATCATCCACTCGCCCGTAAACATCAGGTTCAGGGAAGCCTTTTGGTAGGAGTTCCTAAACTTCGGCATCTTTAATTCATCTTCTAACTTCATGTGAAAAAAATCTAGTAGGGTGCAATAACGCTTGCAATAATTGTATATACAACATTTCCAAACATTTAGTTACTTCGCCAAGCGGAACAAGTTAGAGAATTTAACTTTGTTATTATTTTTTTATGTTTAAACCTTAGACAAAAAGTATCATATACATTTCCTAAGTACTATATTGCAGGCATCACCAACCCGCCGCACCATCTGTATATGGAAACCAAACGCCTCCCTTATCAAGCTGCCACCAACGAAAACCTGTTCGGATCATCACCGCAGGTGCTTGCCGCCATGCAACAAGCCTTGAACAGCGTGCACGGTTACCCCACCCCCGACGCCTCCGACCTGCGACATGCCCTGGCCACCAAATTAGGGGTACGGGCCGACGAAATTGTGGTGGGAAGCGGCTCGGCAGAGCTGATTTCGCTCCTGGTGCGCCGTTTCTGTGGTCATGACAGGGACGGGGAAGTGCTGACTTTCACGCCTTCCTACCCGCTGTACTGCCAGGAAGCCCGCGCGCTGCGCATTCCCTGCACGGAAATTCCGCTCACCAGCAGCTATCGGATCGATGTTGCGGCTTTAAAACGTCAAGTAAGGCCTTCTACGCGGCTCTGCTTTCTCTGCAACCCCAATAACCCGACCGGGACTTACCTGACAACCGCTGAACTGGAGCAGGTACTCGACTCGCTGCCGCCACATGTTACCGTCGTAGTCGACGAAGCTTACATCGAGTATGTTACCGCCCCCGATTGTGCCGACGCGGTGGCCATGCTATCGCGCTATCCTAACCTGGTCGTGCTGCGCACTTTCTCCAAAGCCTACGGACTCGCCTCTGTTCGCATCGGGTATATGATCGCGCAACGCTACCTGATTGAACAGGTGCTGGAAGTGAAACAACCTTACAATGTCAACCAACTGGCCCAGGTCGCTGCCCTGGCCGCCCTGGAGGATGAGCACTTCCTGCAGATGACGCTGCAGGCAACGCAGATCGGGAAAAGAAAGCTGGAACAGGCCCTGCATAGAATGGGCGTGCAGTTCTGGCCATCACAGGGCAACTTTCTGCTACTGGATGCCGGCGGCTACAGCGCCGATGAAATTCACAACTACTTACTCGCAAACCTTATCCTGGTGCGCCGCGCCGACCACCATACCTTGCGCCTGACCATAGGCCCGGACGAGCACCAGCTATACCTCCTACAAATGCTACAAGAATTGCTACACCCTTCCCGCGTATACGACACACAGCCTCTGCTGGCACATGTGCTTAACCTGGGCTACCTGGTACAGGATCAGCCTGAAGGGGCGGCAGCCGTTGCACACGATCTGCTGGACAGAGCAGCCGGGCAAACAGATGCAGAGGGCCGCATCGCGCAGGCTTTTGCGCGTGCCCTGGCCTTGCGCTGCCAGCAAGGTATAACCAAGGACTCCGGCAATCTCTATGCTTCTAATTTTGGGGTGATGGACATGATCGCGGCCTTCAATGTACTGGTAACGGCCACGCCGCTGGTCACTTTCGGGCATCGCTTTGCCAACCACTCCATCCTGCCTACCATTGCCGGAAAGTCATCGGTATACCTGCTCGATCTGGGTATAGGCAGCGGTTTGCAATGGTTTCATCTGATGGAGTTGCTGGCAGCCCTGCCCGGTGAGCACCCCAGCCTGCACCTCACGGGCATTGACATACCGGACAGCAGCAATGATGACCCGGCGTACAAGCTGCGGGCTACCGGTGCCCGCCTGGCAGCACATGCCGAGCGGTTGGGACTAGAGTTCAGCTATACCTATGTGGCCACCCGCCTCGAAGACTTCGACCTGCAGTCGCTGGAGATCGACCCTTCCCATACTTTGATCGTGAATGCGGCGCTCACCCTGCACCACCTTGCCGACGAACTAGTGGCTATACCTGACCAGCGCGACCGGGTACTGGAGCAGATCCGGACGCTGCGTCCGCAGTTGCTCACCCTCACCGAGCCCGACTCCGAGCACAACCGACTCGATTTTCTGCCCCGACTGCGGGAGTCTCTGCGCCACTACCATACCGTGTTTGATGTACTGGACACGCTGCTGCCTGCCGATATGCCGGAGCGTCGCGTGATTGAACAGGAGTTTTTTGGAAGAGAGATCCTTAATGTGGTGGCCTTTGAAGGAAGTGACCGCGTAGAGCGCCATGAACGACTGGATGCCTGGCAGCACCGCCTCATACGCAATGGTTTTAAACCCGCTCCGGTTCTGGTGACAGCAGCCCAGATCCAGGAGGAGCTGGACCTGCACCCGCAGTTTAGTCTGGCCGCGCATACGGCTGGCTATACCTTGCATTGGAAAAACACCAACATCATCGCAGCCACTGCCTGGCAGGTAGCTGACTAAAGCCCCAGTTTGCGGAGGGCCAGCAGGCAGAGTGCCACCGAGCCCGACACATGCACTTGTCCGCTGAGCACCATTTGCTCCACTTCCTGAAGGGGTACTTTCAGCACTTCGATGTGCTCGCTCTCGTCCAAGTCTTGGGCAGCCACTTCGCGCGCGTTGCGCATCAGGAAGAAATAGATCTTGTTGGTGTCCTTTGTCGGGTTGTCAATCACTTCTAGGAGCAACTCTACGTCATCGGAGGTATAGCCGGTTTCTTCCAGCAGTTCGCGACGGGCTGCTTCCCGCGGGTCAGTTTCGTGCGCATCAATTACGCCACCCGGCAACTCGATGAAAATATCGCTGGCAGCGTGTTTGTACTGTCGCACAAAGAGCACGTGCCCATCTTCGGTGACCGGAAACGTGAGCACCACATCGGGGCGCACGCTTACAAAATAATCATCCATCTGGTGACCGTTGGGCAGCTCTACATGGTCGCGGCGCAAGGTATACCACTTGTGGTTAAATACAACATCCGACTTGAGTGTTTTCCAGCGTTCTATTCCTTTCTTCATTGTTTTCAAATTATCAGTGCAGAGCAGTGGCTACCCCACAAAAAAGAGCCATACCTGCTTCACAGCATATCAGGTATGGCTTATGCAATTTAAACAAGTTTATTTCAGCTGATCACCTCCAGCTGTTCTTCATTGGAAGTGTCCAGAGTCATGAGTTCCCCGACGTAGGTTTCCAGCTCATGGGCGCGATGTGCGGCCGTGTGGTGCGCCATTACCTTGCGACGCGCCCGCATACCGATCGCCTTCCGCTCAGATGTACAGATCTCGCGGAGATAACGGAGCGTTTCGGAGGCACTCTTGGTGATGAGAATCTCAGACTCAGGCTCGAACAGGGTCTCTATACCTTCCCAGTAGTCAGAGATGACGGGCGTGCAGCAGGCGGCCGCTTCAAAAAGTCGCATGCTCGGGGTATAGCCAAACCGGCTGGTGCCGGCGCGGGCGATGCTCAGGGCAAAGCGCTGGCTATTGAAGAAATCGCGGTGCTCAACTGGCGTCAGGTGATGGAGCATAGTGATGTTGCCGGGCCAACCCATGTCTTCGGGATATTTGGTACCAGCCACCGCAAAACGTCCGGCGGGCCACTGCGCTGCAGCATCTACCATCAGTTTCTGCAAGGTCGACTGCCTGTCCTCTGAATAAGCACCCAGGTAACCCAGGTCCCATTTGATCTCGCGGTACTCCTGGTGGTATAGTGTCGGGTCGACTGAAAAATACAGCGGCCGTGCCATGCGGGCACCATATTTCTGTTCAAACAGCTCCAGCGCCGGACCGCCTGTGCAGGACAGGTATAGGTCGAAGGCAGGTATCAGGCTCGCATTGAGGTAAGTCGGTCCCTGGCCTTCCAGTTCGGTAAGGGTAGCGGGGGCATCCAGATCATAGAAAGCTTTGATGCCCTTTGCCGTCTCGATCACCCATTTCCCGATAGCATTGCCTTCCGCCAGGCTGGATCCTACGATCACCATATCAGCCTCCCGCACCTGCTCCGTGTACTGGCGCAGATGCTCGAACGAGGCATATGTGCCGAGCTGGCAAAAATCAGGCTCGCCTAAATCGGGGGCAGTACGCTGCGTTGGCTTTCTTTCCAGAAACAGGATGTGGTGTGCATTGGCGTGCAGTGCCCGCACCAGGTTACGGTAAGTAGTGGCATGGCCATTGCCCCAGGAAGTCGTAATCGAAAGGCCGAGTATAACGATATTCATGTCGTTGTCTGACAGTTTTTGGTAAAGATAAGCTAGATTTTCATTTAGGGACCGAAACCGGTGCCTCGATCAGACGCCCGTACAGATAACTGTAGTCCTGGGCCATCTGGTCGGCGGTGTATCCATGCGAGCGCTTCACGGCACGGCAAGCCATGATGTTGCGGCAAAATTCGTCTTCTATCAGGTTCTCGAGCGTATCGCGCAGTTCGTCCGCACTGGCCGGGTCTACGTACCGGGCGGCATTGCCCCATACCTCGGCCATACTTTCAGTCTTGCCCACTACCAGCGCGCAACCCGACATGGCTGCCTCCAGCACCGTCAGTCCGAAAGGCTCGTATTTGGCGGGCAGCGCATAAATAGACGCTCGGGACAGCCAGTCAGTCACCTCTTTGTTGGTAAGCTGGCCCAGGAAGTATACGTTTTCCAGTTCCATGGCCTCCCCCGTTTCCGGGTGCTTGCCTTCGCCGGCTATGTAAACGGGCCACTGCAGGTCCGAAGCGATGTGCGCCAGCATGGAAATGTTCTTGGCTTCGTCCCACACCCTGCCCAGGCTGAAGACGAATGGTTCTTTGCGTCCGAACTGGAAATACTGCTGTCCACGGCCGTTATACACCACGGCACTGTGTTTGAACGGACCGTATAGTTCCTCAGCCTGGTGCATCATGGCCTGCGTAGGCGCTACCACGATTTCAACTGCCTGCAGTCCTTTGCGCACCATCTCGCTATACCTGTTCCACTTCTTCGGGGCCTCCTCCTGCTTCACGGCGCGCCACCACGACAACACACACGAATGGATCACTGCCAGCACGGGTTTGCCCCAGTCCAAGCTTCCGAAGCTCAAGTGGTTGAGGTGGATCAGGTCAGGCTGCACCTGGTCGCGCAGTTGCAGCAGCCATTCTCCGGCTTTCTCTACGTCCTCCCAAGGGGAGTCCATCCACTCTAGTTTATACTCGCTTTCATATACTGTGAGGTTGGAGATGCTTTCAACCTGCGCGCGCTGCTCCTCGCTCATGGGCTCTCCCATAGTCGCTAGCGCCACATTGGTGCCATGCGATGCTACGGCTCTTGTTAGCTCCAGTGCATACGTCCATACGCTGCCAACCGTATCGGCAGTCATCAGGATAGTCGATGGGTAAAGGGGTATCTTCATTATCTTTTCTGGTGTAGATATGTGTTACATCATGTTTTTGTTCGGGCCGGTATACCTTCTCCGTCCAGTTGCGGAACAGCTTTGGCGACAAGTATAGAAATTGGTAAGCGTACCAGCCAGGTTTAAGGATGGGCCAACGGCTGGCCTGCCAGCGTCTGCCGGCAGTGCATTCTATTACGGGTGCAAGCCGGATTCCGTTAGTGTGATTCTCGGTTTTTTACGATTTTTTAATATACCTATACCCTATGCTCGCTATTCCCCAGAACAATTGCCAGGATTTGGGGTTTCAGAAGGCGCTCAGGCATCGTAGGTTTACGCCTTGCGTATAACATGTTTGAACCACGCAAGCCTTACTTTGAGAGGAGTACCAGAGACCAGTCGTACCAAAGGGCGTATCTTCCTGATCCGCCATGCGCGGCCAGTGGTGCCTAAAAAGGGATACTTTAGCAAGGCGGACGCAAGCAACTACATCAGCGCCTACGACGCAGCGGAGGTGGAGCAGTTTGTCATGGAACACGAGGCCATTCCCTATCAGGAGGTTCGGCAGGTATACTGCAGCACCCTGAAAAGGTCGCAGCTCACTGCCCGACAGATATTCGGGGAGGAGGTGGAATTAGTGGTACGACACGAGTTCCGGGAGTTTGAGCGCCGCATTTTCTCCCTGCCTCTGCTACGGCTACCCATCCGGCTTTGGTTGGTGAGCGCCAGGGTGTTTTGGATGCTGGGCTTCAACAGCCAGGGAATCGAAACGTTCAGGCAGGCGAAGCAGCGGGCACGGGAAGCGGCTTCCTTTCTGGCACAACAGGCCGAGCATAACCCGCCCGTGATACTGGTGGCGCATGGCCTGCTCAACAACTTTATACGCTGGTACCTGCAGGACATGGGCTGGAAGTCGGTCATTAAAGAGGGCAGCGGCTTCTTGAGTGTGACGATGCTGGAGAAGAAATAACATCAACAACACCGGGAATTGAAGCGGTAGATACCTGAGAACTCGCTTTCCTATATACTATACTTTTCTATTTCACGAAGTCTAATCTGTAAGCAACATATTAGGGAGGTGCTGATTTTTGCCTTCTATAAAATATATCTATTTTAATATTTACTTATATTTTATTTAACATAAGTAAATTATTTCTTCGATTTCTTTACAATATTTCCGTAAAAACGTTCTTAAGTGTAAATCAAATTTAACTAATATGAAGAAGAGTATACTATTGAGCTTCTTTTTAGTCCTGGCACTTGTAGGGAGTGTCTGGGCTCAGACTCAAACTGTAACAGGTAGGGTCACCGCTGCCACTGACGGCTCTGCGCTACCGGGTGTTACCGTGCTGGAACGGGGCACTTCCAATGGTGTCACTACAGGAGTCGATGGCGAATACACCCTGACCGTACAACCCAACGCCACACTGGTTTTCAGCTTTATCGGTATGCAGCGTCAGGAAATACCTGTCAGCGGACGCTCCACCATAGATGTGCAGCTGGCTGCTGACGAGCGGCAGCTGAGTGAAGTAGTGGTGGTAGGTTATGGTACGCAGGAGCGTCGTGAGGTAACGGGTGCTACTGCCAAGGTAAAATCTGAGGATATTCAGAACCTGCCGGTTGTAGGTGTTGACCAGGCGCTGCAGGGCCGTGCTGCTGGTGTGCAGATCTCTCAAAACTCAGGTACGCCCGGCGGCGGTATTACCGTGCGTGTGCGTGGTGCAACTTCTATCTCTGCCAGTAATCAGCCGCTTTATGTAGTGGACGGTGTGCCTCTTACAACAGGTGATTTTTCACAACTTGGCTTTGGGGGGCAATCCGTTAACGCTGTTACAGACATCAACCCGAACGACATCGAGTCCATTGACATTCTAAAAGACGCTTCTGCTGCTGCCATCTACGGTTCGCGTGCTGCCAATGGCGTTGTGCTGATCACAACCAAGCGTGGCTCCGCCCGTCAGACGCAGATTAACTTCAACATGTATGCGGGTACACAGAATTACTGGAAGAAACCAAAACTTCTGAATGCCCAGCAGTATACCGACATCATGATGGAGGCTTTCGTAAATGATGGTTATATACCGGAGGGCCAATACACGCCAGAGGAATTTACTGACTTCTATTATAACGGAGTTGATTTCCCGCTGACGGATACGGATTGGGTAGATGAAATCTCCCGCAGGGCTGGTATTCAGAATTATGAAATTTCACTCAGCGGTGGCGATCCGAAGACACGCTATTATGTGTCTGGTAACTACTTCGATCAGAAAGGCGTCGTGATCGGCAGCCGCTACCAGCGCTACTCTACCCGACTGAACCTGGACCACCAGGCGAATGACAAATTCGCACTAGGTACCAGCATCCAGCTCAGCCGATCTGACAGCGATCGTATTATCAGCGATAACTCCATTACCAGTCCATTTGCCAATGCACTGGCAGCCTCTCCGCTTTGGCCGGTTTACACTGACGTAGAAACGAGAACGTACTCTTATCCAAACTTCTTTTATACTAACCCTGTGGCTGAAGGCCGTGAAAACGATAACGAGACACGCAACTTGCGCGCCGTAGGCAATGCCTTTGCCAAATACACCATCACACCTGGTCTTGACTTTCAGGTGAAGGGCGGTATAGACGTGCTGAATGTGGATGAGCGCCGTTACAGCGCAGCCAACTTCCCTGGTGCTACTTTTGAGGCGCAGGGTGGTCAGGCGATCAATGCCACGACTACTGTGTCGAAGAGCCTGTTAGAAGCCACACTCGCTTACAACCGAGCTTTCAACGAAATCCACAGCTTCTCTACCGTAATTGGCGCCAGCAACGAGGACAATGTGATCCGCAGCACCAGTGTGACAGGCGAGGGCTTTGCCAGTGAGCGTTTCCGTTACGTATCGAGCGCAGCCCGCGTAAACGCTGGTACGGGCTCCGAACTTGAGTCTTCACTGGTATCGTTCTTTGGCCGTGTGAACTACTCTTTCAGAGACAGGTACCTACTGGGTGTGAACTTCCGTGCTGACGGTTCTTCGCGCTTCGGCGAAAACAACCGCTATGGTTATTTCCCATCGGTTTCTGCCGGTTGGAGACTGATCGAAGAAGACTTCATGTCGGGTCTTGACTACATGAGCGAACTGAAACTCCGTGCCTCTTATGGTGTAACCGGTAACCAGGAAATTGGTGATTTCCGCTACCTGGCCCTTTACACAGGTGGCAGCAACTACCTCGATCTGTCTGGTTTGGCGCAATCTCAGTTGGCTAACCCCGACCTGAAGTGGGAAACTACCAAGCAGTTTAACGTAGGGGCCGACCTTGGCTTCCTGAACGGCCGCGTTAATCTGGCCGTCGACTACTATGTAAAGAAGACGGACGACCTGCTATTCGCACGCCCTATACCTACCCAGAGCGGTTTCTCAAGCGTGCAGTTTAACGTGGGCTCTACAGAGAACAAGGGTTTTGAGATTGCCCTCAACACGGTAAACATTTCCAACCCAGGCAATGGATTTAACTGGACTACGGACTTTAACATTGCCCGCAACCGCAATAAGGTGACTTCGCTCTACGAAGGGCAGGACATATTCTACGGTTTTGGCGGCAACTCCATCGTGCTGCGCGAGGGCTACCCGATTGGTACGTTTTACGGCCTGGTCGCTGACGGCATCTACAGCAGACAAGACCAGGTTCCAGCTTCTAAAACCGAGTTTAATGGCACGCTGGCTGGCGACGTAAACTATCGCGACATCAATAACGACGGTATCATTACTGACGATGACTTTACGGTAATCGGCAACGCCCAGCCAGACTTTATAGGTGGCTTGACGAATACAGTACGTTTCAAGGGTTTCGACCTGAACGTGTTTTTCCAATTCTCCTATGGCAACGACATTGCTATGCCGTCGCGTGAGTACCAGATGCACCTGGGCCGCTACGACGATAACATGCTGGAAGACGTGCTGGGCAGGTGGCAGCAGGAAGGGGACGTAACCGACGTGCCTCGTGCCACTTACGAAGACCTGAACTACAACGGCCGCAGCAACTCTTCGCGCTTCATCTACGATGGCTCTTACCTGCGCCTCAAGAACCTGGTGCTGGGCTATACCTTGCCATCCACGATCAGTGAGCGACTGAAAATGAGAACGCTGCGCGTATACGCCCAGGCGCAGAACCTTGTCACTTTCACAGATTATCCCGGCTTTGACCCGGAGGTGAATTTTGCAGGCACCAGTAACACCACGTTGGGAGTAGACTTCTACACTGTGCCGCAGAACCGTACCATCACATTTGGTATTAATGTTGGATTTTAATCCTTAACCGATTAGCAAGATGAAAAAATACACCTATATATTGGCCACAGCGCTTGGTTTGAGTGTGCTAACCGGCTGCGAGGATAGACTGGAAGTGGCCCCCACCACACAAGTAGAAGCAGACGTTGCCGTAACTGATTTCAATTCGCTGGACAAGGCAGCACTTGGCGTTTACAGTGCCCTACAGTCTGAAGATTATTATGGCTTCCGATATGCCATCTACCACGAGATCTACTCCGACAACATGCAGTTTGTTGGTACATTCACCACAGATGCCGAGGCTGCCCGACGTGCCTTAACTGCATCTAACCTGCAGATCGAAAACTTCTGGGGAACTATGTACTTGGTTATCAACCGTGCCAACACCGTTATTTCTCAGGCAGAGCGTTTGGTTACGGCTGGTACCATCACGGCAGATCAGCGCGATGCCATCAGTGGTGAGATGCACTTTCTGAGAGCGCTGGCTTACTTTGACCTGGTGAAGGTATTTGGTGGTGTGCCACTTGAGTTGAATGCCACAGCCGGCTTGCCAGATATCCAGTATTTGGCGCGCTCTTCTGAGCAGGAAGTGTATACTCAGATCATTACTGACCTGACTACTGCTGAGAACATGCTAAGCATGGTAGAGGTTGGTGACCCACGCCGTGCCTCGAACCTTGCCGCCACTGCTTTGCTTGCCCGTGTGTATTTACAGAACGGAAACAACGCAGAGGCACAAGCCAAAGCCAGCCAGGTAATCGAGAGTGGCGCTTTCTCGCTGATGCCTACTTTCGCCAGCATTTTTACTACCGAGGGAAGCGGCAACTCGGAGTCTATCTTCGAGATTGATTTCACACCGAATGATCAGAACAGCTTGGGCTCAGCTACCAACCCGAACACACCGGGCCAGAAGTTTTATGTCAGCGAGGATACGTACAATGTATTACAGGCATCGGCTGCCAATGGCGATTCCCGTTTTGCGGCTACTGTTCGCATTGAGGGCTCTGCCAACCGTCGTCGCTTGCTGAAGTACGAAGACGCCGTAAACAACGCCGATAACGTGATCGTCATCCGCTTGGCCGAAATGTACCTGATCAGAGCAGAGGCTGCCGTAAGACAAACAGCCAATGGTGGCGACAACATTCTGCCTGTATCGCCACAGGTACTGTCTGACATCAACTCAGTAAGAACCAGAGCAGGACTTCGTCCGCTGCTTGTTCTCACCAATAGAGCAGCCTTGAGTGAAATCCTGCTTCAGCGCCGCCTTGAGTTTGTGGGCGAAGGACTGCGCTTTATGGACCTTCGCCGTTACAACCTTACCTGCGAAGTACTTGGTTTCTGTGATGCACAGGCCTTCCGTAACCTGTGGCCTATTCCGCTGCAACAGATCGAGATTAATCCTAATCTGGAAAAGAATGAAGGGTATTAAGCCTTGCTTCTATACCTATTGCATAAAGGCTCCCTTTCCGGGGAGCCTTTATTTTTAACAATTTCAAAATAAACTAAACATTTAGTTTGTAAACTAAGTAATTAGTTATATATTTATCCTACCAAGCAACCAATAGCCATATGAAAGAACTCACCAAAGCCGAAGAAGAGATCATGCAGATTCTCTGGAAACTGGAAAAAGGATTTGTAAAGGACATTTTGGAGGAGATACCCGAGCCCAAACCTGCCTACAACACCGTATCTACGATTGTTCGTATTCTGGAGAAGAAAGGCTTTGTGGGCTATAACGCCTTTGGCAAGTCGCACGAGTACTTCCCGCTGGTGGCCGAAGACAAGTACAAGAGCTTCTTTCTGAAGAACTTTATGAGCGGCTATTTCGGAGGCTCTTTCGAAAAGCTCGTTTCGTTCTTCGCCAAGGACAACAACCTGGATGTAAAAGAGCTCGACCAATTGATGCGCCATGTAAAAGACGACCTTAAAGAGGAGGACCAACAAGATGGAAACAACGGTTAATTACCTGCTACAATCAGCCCTGGCCCTGCTTGTGCTATACCTGTTTTACAGAATCGTGCTGCACAACCAACCCGGTTTGCTTTACAACAGGCTATACCTGTTGCTGTCTCCGGTTCTTGCCCTGGCCATTCCGCTGCTGGAGTTGCCGCTGCCCTTTCAAACAGTGCTTCCTGCTACCGACCTTATACCTGCCTTTCAATTGCAGGAAGTGCAGGTAGTGGGCTATGGTTCAGCCGCGTCGACTAAGACACCACTTTTCACCACCGGCCAGTGGCTTCTGATCGTTTATAGTGCGGTCGGTCTATTGCTACTGTTAAGGCTATACCTGCAGGTTGTTCGTATCCGTTCTCTGGCTTCTGCCGCCAAACCCGTTTCATCTCCGAGCGCCGGGGCGACCGTGCTCCAGACCGAAGGGCAGTTCCCTTCCTTTGCTTTTCTGCACTATGTGTTTCTGGGCGATATGAAGCATCTGTCCGTGCATGAGCAGCAGCAGATCCTCTCACATGAAATGGCCCATGTGCGCTTGCGCCATACCTACGACGTGCTATACTATGAGATTTTGACGGCTGTGCTGTGGTTTAACCCGTTGGTATGGCTTATGAAGGAAGAGCTGCGCAACGTGCACGAGTTTCAGGCTGATGCTGAGGTACTGGCGAACTGCCAGCCACAAGAGTACAGTTCGCTGTTGGCCAAGGAAGCGCTCTATATGGCTGGTATACCGGTGGGCAGCTATTTCCAGAAACCCCAGGTGTTCCGCCGTTTGCGTATGCTGCAACTGCATGGCAAACCCGCTAGCAGAACACGGCTGCTTATGGTGCTGCCCGTTATCCTGATGCTGCTGGTAGCTTTCTCGGCCAGTAAAGTAAGCGCTGACATGACAACTCTTGCGGCCGAACCCGCTTCGCTGAAGGAAATACTCGTTACGGCACCTGCCCGGAAAGCGGCTATACCTGCTGGTGAGCAGAAGCAGGAAGCTATAAGTCAGGAGCCAACCGAAGCAATAGCCAGTACTGCAACTACCGAATCAGCCAACGTGGCGAAGAAGGAGACCGAGAAGGTGAAACCAGCCGTTACTTTCCCGCTCTCAGAAGAAGCTTCGGCTGAAAAGCCCTATACCTATGTGGAGCAGATGCCCGAATTCAAAGGTGGTGAGACGGAGATGATGAAGTTCCTGGGCCGCAACATACGTTATCCGAAAGATGCGCAGGAGATAGGCACAGAAGGTCTGGTCGTATTGAGCTTTGTCGTAGACAGGGAGGGGGGCTTGCAGGATATCACAATCCTTAAAAGGCTTCACCAATCGCTTGACAAAGAGGCTTTACGGGTAGTGGAAAAAATGCAGGGCCAGTGGTCTCCGGGTAAACAGAATGGAGTAGCTGTACCTGTCCGCTATACCTTGCCAGTGCGCTTCGCTATAAAGTAGTATTCCAACATATTTTTATACCTGATTTACCCGGCCTGAAATCCGGGGCAGGATCTCTGTTACCTTAGCTAAACTAAAACAAACCATAAAACTTACATCTCATGAAAAACAAGAACACACTCAAAACCTTGCTGGCTGCTCCCCTGCTGGCCCTCTCCCTCTGTTTCGGATTGCAGTCGGAAGCGCTTGCACAAAACAAAAAATCCGGAAACGAACCCTACTCCTATGTAGAGCAGATGCCACAGTTTAAGGGCGGTGAATCTGAAATGATGAAATTCCTGGGCTCCAACATCCAGTATCCGGCTATTGCCAAAAGCAATGGACTGGAAGGCCTGGCGGTGCTGAGCTTTGTAGTTGAAACCGACGGCAAAATTAATGAAGTAAAGACCGTTAAGTCGCTCAGCAAAGAAACCGATGAAGAAGCATTGCGGGTTGTGAAACTGATGAGTGGCCAGTGGAATCCGGGACGGCAGAATGGTGAGGTCGTGCGGGTGCGCTATACCTTGCCGATCCGGTTTGCCCTGACCGAAGCCGACCGTGCCGCCTCCAACACCGTAGCCAACCGCATGCCTGCTTTTAAAGGTGGCACAGAGGCAATGCAGCAAGCCATGCAATCTTATCTGGCCTTGCCCGCCGAAGCCAAAAAGGAAAACCTGAACGCCCGTGTGATGGTGAAATTCTATGTGGACCGCGAAGGGCAAGTATCGAATGTGCGACTGGAAGGTACCAAACTCAAGAAAATGGTTGGCCCTGGCTCCGAACTCGACTACATGGACGCTTCTACATTCCAGCTTCAGAATAAAACTGTCCTCGCCAAGTTAGCTGAATCGGCTATGGCAGCAGTGAAAGCGACATCCGGCCAATGGGAACCGGCCCTCAAAAGCGGTCAGCCAAGCGGTGCCGAAGTAGTATTACCGGTACAGTTCTTAAGCTCAGAGTCTGGCCAAAGCAGCGAGAAGATGGGCGTGCCAACCATGACCAAGTATACCAAATACTCTTATAAAGTGGAGGAAGCGGATGTGAAGCCGACTTTTAAAGAAGGTTCTTTTGAACGTTACCTGGCCAAAAATCTGCGCTATCCGGCTAATGCTACTTTCGAGGGAAGTGTGGACGTGCACCTGGTCATAAAAGAGGATGGAAAAGTTCTCAGCATGTTTTCGGTAGCGATCGGTAAAGAGATTCACGATGCCATTACCAAGACAATTCGGGAAACACAAGATATGTGGAACCCGGGCAAGGTAGACGGTCAGCCTGTGGCGGTTTCGCAGACCATCAAGATACTATTCGTGACAGAAGGAAGTGCAAATAAGCCGTCGGCAGAAGACGTGAAAAGCGCTGATGTAGTGGTAACCAGGTATAAATAAGCTATAAATACAAACTCGTTAGGTTGCCCCCTGGCGCTGCGCTCTGCAGTCCAGGGGTTTTTCTATTTACAGCTTTTAGAGTAAGCAGAATAATCTCTACATTTAGCTTTTCTTTAAGCCTCGGGCTAGATTATTCACCTTATTCATTTCATGAAAACACCTTTACAATACTTTGCATACCTGACGCTAGCTTTTACAATTAGCTTACTGAGCCCTGCTGTTGCTCAGACAAAAAAACCTGAAAAACGGGACATCTATACCTTTGTAGAACAAATGCCGGTATTCGAAGGAGGTGAAACGGGTATGATGCAGTACAAAAGTGACTGTTACCCCTGATGGGAGCTAAACTAAACGGGCTGACCATGTAGAGGTCAGCCCATTTGATTTTAAGCAGACCTACACCTTACAAATCCCATTCATTGAGCGTAGCCATGGCATGGTAGGCAGTCATATCGAACTGGCAGGGCACGACCGATACGTAGTTATTCAACAGCGCCCACTCGTCGGTGTCCTCGCCTTTGTCGAAGTTCACGAAGCTACCCGTCAACCAGAAATAGTGGCGGTTGCGCGGGTCGAGGCGTTCGTCAAATTCTTCCTGCCACTTGGCATGTGCTTGCCGGCATACCTTCACGCCTTTTATGGGTTCATTGCTTTTCTTTGGCAGGTTCACGTTCAGGGCCGTGTTTTCAGGTATACCGTGCTCCAGCGCCTGCCGGATGATCAGTTCCACAAACTCCTCGGTATGAGAAAAATTCGCTTCGTGTCCGTAATCACAAAGTGAAAAACCGATAGCCGGAAGCCCTTCGATTGCCGCCTCAATCGCTGCTGACATGGTGCCTGAATAAAGTACACTAATGCTCGAGTTCGAGCCGTGGTTGATGCCACTCACCACCAGGTCGGGCTTGCGGTCTTTCAGTACATGGAACTTGGCCAGTTTCACGCAGTCGGCCGGGGTGCCGGAGCACTCGTACGCCTCTATATCCAAATCGTCAAAAGCGATGGAGCGGTCGAGCCGCAGGGTGTTCCCGATCGTGATCGCGTGCCCCATACCTGACTGCGGACCGTCGGGCGCCACAACTACGACGTCCCCTATCCTCTTGGCCACTTTCACCAGCATACGTATGCCTGGCGCTGTGATGCCGTCATCGTTCGAAACCAGTATTAATGGTAAAGCCATTTTATTATTTTTAGTTGATGTATAACAAAAGAAACGAATTCCGTTTTGGTGCTAATATACGACAACCCCGGCTCTCAGAACAGGGTTACAAGGAATATAATGATTCCCTAATCTTACCTTATGCTCAAGAATATATTGTACGCTATCCTGTTGGGGGTGGGTATGGCAGCTTGCCTGGCCGACCATGACAACACTGGTCAAGCGGACTCCAACTCAAATACAACAGCGGGTGGGGCGATGTCAGAAACCGTTGAACCCGACACGAACACTGAAGTCACAGACCCGGCTAATTTAGTGCTTGCCAAAGGACAGGCGGGCAGGGTCAGGATCGGTATGCCCATAGAAGAAATGCGCAGCCAAGTGCCGGCAGGCTGGCAGATCAGGGACACCACCCTGCAACTGGAAGGCCAGCAATACACGGCGTATGTGCTCAACAATCCGGAAAGCCCGCACGGCATGCTGGTGGAGCAACTCTGCGAGCCCAACTGCCAGGTATGGCGCATCAGCATCCGCGACACCAACTACAGAACAGCCCAGGGTATAGGAGTCGGGTCTAAGTACGGTGAGGTGGCACAGCAGCACCCTATTGACTACACCAGCATAGGTGAGGCGGGTTTTGTGGCTGTGAGCGAAAAATCGGGTATGTCCTTCATCTTGGATTCCTCACAATTAGATCAGAATAGCCTTCATAAACTGAAACCCGACCAGATACCTGCCAATACACTTGTGCGTGGCATTTTAATATATTAGGTTATTGTAATATTTATTCGGATTGCGTATTATTGCTCGCATGTCATTACTCCGCGCCCGCTATAGCTATAAAAACACCGGACTGTTGCTTCTCCGCATCGGCATCGGCATCATGTTCATACTCCATGGCTGGCCCAAAATGGTGGGCGGATCGGAGCGCTGGGCGAAGATCGGAGCGAACATGCAGCTGCTGGGGATTGATTTTATGCCGGAGTTCTGGGGTTTTATGGCTGCTTTTGCCGAAACGGTAGGTGGTGCGCTGCTGGTGCTTGGTTTGTTTTTCAGGCCCGTTACCGTGCTGCTCGTCATCACTATGCTGGTGGCAACCCTGCGCCATGTCACTGCCGGCGATGGTTTTGGCGGGTACTCCCACTCGCTTGAAGCAGCCATCCTCTTTTTCGCCCTCTACTTTATTGGCCCTGGCAGGTATAGCCTCGATAAAACACTATTCCCCAATAAGAACCGGAAAACATTTCAGGTATAGCCTATACCGGTGCACGATTCGGACAGGCCTTGATCTGAACTTACAAGGTATAAAAACAACGCTCAGACAATTTTCTGATTCCATTTCTAAGCATAATTGGTTAACATTGCTCTGCAAGAACAATTGTAAACACCACACATGCTAACCACTCTGCTCTTGGCCGCGCTGCTGGCTACCGGAACACCTGACAAAAACGACCTCAAAACGCCTTACGAAAAAGGTAACAAGAACCAGACCGCCACTTACGACGAAGCCATCGACTGGTACCGCAAGTTCGATGCGGCCTACGATGAAGTAAAAATGGTGCCCTACGGCTATACCGACTCCGGCCGTCTTCTGCACCTGGTCATCGTCTCCACCGGAAAAGATTTTGATCCGAAATCTGTAAAACAGAAAGACAAGCGCGTACTGCTGATCCAGAACGGCATTCACCCGGGAGAGCCCGAAGGCATTGACGCCACCATGCTGCTGCTTCGCGATTACCTGCAGGACAAAAGCAAGCGCAAACAACTCGATAATGTGGTGCTGGTCATTATACCTGTCTACAACATTGGCGGCGCGCTCAACCGAAACAGCCATACCCGCACCAACCAGGAAGGTCCGGAAAGCTACGGCTTCCGGGGCAATGCCCGCAACCTCGACCTGAACCGCGATTACCTCAAAACCGATTCCCGGAATGCCCAGACTTTCCACCTCATCTACCGCGACTGGGACCCGGATGTGTTCATGGACAACCATACCTCCAACGGTGCCGACTACCAGCACGTGATGACCCTCATAGCTACGCAGCACAACAAGCTGAACCCGACACTGGCCGGCTACCTGCAGGGCAAAATGCTGCCGACGCTGTATGAAGGCATGAAGAAGGATAAGTTTCCGATGGTGCCTTATATGAATACCATTGGCGAGACACCCGAGAAAGGCATTATCGGTTTCATGGAGTCGCCGCGCTATGCTACCGGGTATACCGCATTGTATAACACCATCGGTTTTGTGCCGGAGACCCACATGCTCAAGCCCTTCGACCAGCGGGTGCAATCGACTTACAAACTGATGGAGCACATGATCAGCACCGTGAGCCGCGACGCCAAAGAAATAGGCGAGATACGCGCCAAGGCAAAACAGGAAACGCTGACGCAGAAAACCTTCGCTCTCGACTGGCAACTGGATACGACCAAAGTTGATAAAATCCCATTTCTGGGTTACGCCGCCAGGTATAAGCCAAGTGAAGTGAGCGGACTGGAACGCCTGTACTACGATCGTAAAGCGCCTTATTCCACTAATATCAATTACTACAATACCTTCACCCCGACTGTGACGGTGGAGAAGCCGGTGGCCTACATCATTCCGCAGGCATGGCGCGAGGTGATTGACCGTCTGAAGCTGAACAAAGTGGAAATGCGCCAGCTTAAACGCGACACCACCCTTACACTCGACACCTACTACATCTCCGACTACAAAACCTCGCCTCGTGCGTATGAAGGCCACTACCTGCACTCTGGTACCAAAGTAGAGACGCGCACCATGCCACGCCAGTTCCTGAAAGGCGACTACGTGGTATACCTGAATCAGGAGGCCAACCGCTTCCTGGTGGAGGCCCTGGAACCGCAGGCCGTGGACTCGTATTTCAACTGGAACTTCTTCGACAGCATCCTGATGCAGAAGGAGTATTTTTCGAGCTATGTGTTCGAGGACCTGGCCGCTGAGATCCTGAAGAAAAACCCGGATCTGCGCAAACAGCTGGAGGCCCGCAAAAAGCAGGACCCGGAGTTCGCCAAGAACGCCCGCGCCCAACTGGACTTCGTGTACAGAAACTCACCGCACTACGAGCCAACTCACCAGATGTACCCGGTTGGTAGGCTGATGAAGGATATGAAATTGCCGTTGTAGTTATAGAAAAAGCCATCTTCGCGGGTGGCTTTTTCATTGACTTACTTTTCTTCCTGCACAAACAGATTCCGGACCAGCCTGTAGTATTCAGCTTCGGTGGTATTGCCTATTTTTTCATGCAGCGCGATGAGCGGCTCGTAATATGCAGTGTGCAGCGGCTGCAGGTTGACCAGTTCTTCCAGCGCCAGTATTGCCTCCGTGTGGCGCTCCATCCGGGCAAGGTTGTTCGCCCGCGTTACATATTCATTTTCCTGCCTTTCATACAGTCCATTCATTGCGTTTGGTACGCCGACAGCCGTGACCACAACTTTTACTTGGAAGTAGTCCGGCACCTTGGCGGTGTGCAAGGTATATCCGCTGCCGTAGATGTCGAACAAAACAGGAATAACAGCATAGAAAAACTGAGCTGTGTCATTCGAGGCCGCCCATTTGCCTTTTGTCATGTCAGCAGCCCTTCCGATCGCCTCTTTGAATTCAGCGTGCGTTTTGTTCAATGTCCCTGTCTCTACTATTTTACCATCTCTCGAAATCTTGAGCACAAACACGGCCATTCCCATCTTGTCAGCTCTCTGGGCGGCTGCCGGGTAGCGGATGTTCTTCCCCAGTATCTTGAGCAAATCCTCCTCGTTCCCTGTATAGCGGGCAGCATTGTGTAGTTGGCGGATGTCTGAAGCGGTTAGCTGCGCCAGACAAGCCGAGCCGGCGCCTGTCATCAGCATCAAAAGGAGGAAAAGTCTAATAAGCATATTTTGGTTAGTTGCAGTTCGGAAACGGGGGGCTAAACTACTTTTCTTCCCGGAGCTTTCCTATACCTGTTTTAATGGTGTCCATATCTAACCTGTCTCTCTTAACAGATTTTATACCTGAAATAAAGCAGGAAAGCTATATTTGTATACACAACCGCATCAATCACGTAAAGCCGCAAGATTCACACACATACTATGTTAAAGACATCACACCTGCTTCCCCTTTTGGGATTCGCCCTCATCACACTGGATAGCTGCACCAGTTCCGGCAGCAGTGCCAGCACAACTGACACCACTACGCAGACTGTTGCCCAAAATTCCGCTCAGGAAGCTGCTCTCAGCGAGGCGCAACTGGAGAAAGCCCGCACTAACTACGCCAGCTACTGCTCCGGCTGCCATGGCGAACAGATGGAAGCTTTCACCGACCGCAAATGGAAGCATGGCAACACCTCTGAAAACCTATTTGCCGCCATCAAGCATGGTTACCCGGAGGAAGGGATGCCCGCCTTTGAGCAGACTTTTAACGATCAGGAAATTACGGCGCTGGTTGCCTACATACAGGAAGGTATACAGAACGTGAAGCAATACGATTTCAGTGAAGAAGCTACAGCCAGCGCTGTCTATACCTCCGAATCGCTGAACTACCGCCTCGATACCGTAGCGACAGGTATGGAAATTCCGTGGGGAATGGCCTTTGTGCCAAACGGCGATATGCTGATCACGGATCGCAACGGCGCTTTCTACCGCCTGCCGAAAGGTAGCCGCCAATTGCAAAAGATTTCCGGCGCACCGGAAGTGCTGGCGCAGGGGCAGGGTGGTCTGCTGGACGTAGAACTGCACCCTAACTTTGCGAAAAACAACCTGATTTACCTCTCCTACTCGGCCTTCAAGAAAGAAGGAGAACAGATGCTCTCAACCACAGCCGTGATGCGCGCCAAACTAGACGGCAATAAACTCACGGAACAGAAAGTGATCTTCGAAGCACAGCCCTGGGCTCGTACGCGCCACCATTACGGTTCCCGCCTGGAATTTGGTCGCGACGGCTTGCTTTATGTGACGGTAGGAGATCGAGGACAGCACCACGAAAACGCGCAGACTATAGAACGCGCTCCGGGCAAAGTACACCGCATCAAAGACGATGGCGCTATACCTGCCGACAACCCTTTTGCAAACGAAAAAGGTGCCGTCGCTTCTATCTGGACCATCGGCAACCGCAACATCCAGGGCATGACCATTCACCCACGCTCCGGCGCCATCTGGACAAACGAGCATGGCCCGAGAGGCGGCGATGAGGTGAATATTGCTGAGAAAGGTAAAAACTACGGCTGGCCGGTTATCTCCTACGGCATCAACTACAACGGCACCGTACTCACCGAACTGACTAAAAAAGAAGGTATGGAGCAGCCGATCTGGTACTGGGTACCGTCTATCGCTCCATCAGGTATGGCTTTCGTGACGGGCAACCGTTACAAAGGTTGGGAGGGCGACTTGCTGGTTGGATCGCTGCGTTTTCAATTTCTGAGCAAACTCAAAATGGATGGTAATAAGATCGTAAGTGAAGAAAAGCTCCTCAAAAACATCGGTCGTGTGCGTGATGTGAAAATGGGTCTGGATGGGTATATCTATGTAGCGGTGGAGAGTCCGGGGACGATTTATAGAGTTGTGCCGGTTGAGTAGTGGTGTTGGCATGGCGCGAGCGTACTCGCTTGTGACAGGTATAGTGGGGCCTCTGGCTCAAGTATAGTGAATCTGGATTTGCTGTTTTACAGGTATAGCTTCAGTTATTCAGATTGCAACCTTGCTAAGCACACCCCCGCCCCTCTCAAGAGGGGAATTTCTGCAGTTGCTGTTTTAAAGGTATAGCTTCGTAGTTGTAGCAGTTCCTTTACTATACCGGGTCCAACCACCCCTAACCCCTCCTTGTCTAAGACGGGGAATCTGTATCTGCCATTTAACAGGTATGGCGATGTAGCTCAAACCACTGGCAGGTATAGCAAGACTAACTTGACCCTTAAGCTACGCAATAAATCACTGTGCCCGGTGCACCAGTGACAATTTTGTGTTTGAGCGGTCAGCGAGTTTAAAATCGTCTTGATTTTTTTGCTTACTTTTTTCATCAAGGAAAAAAGTAAGGCCCGCCCGGCCAGGGCAAAAGCCAGCTATGCAACAGCACACCAGCAATACCTGCGACAATGGTTGCTATCCACAACAGTTCTAGCTATGCTCGCAACAGCGGCTGCTACATAATAAAAAAAGCTCAGACGCTAACTACAGCGCCTGAGCTTTTTACATTTTACCTATACCTGTTTAAGAAGCTACGTTCGCTCGCAGCACACGCAGGAAGTTTTCGCCAAGTATTTTTTTGATGTCCGCTTCGCTATACCCTCTGGCAAGCAGTTCACGGGTGATGACAGGCATATCTGCTACACTATCCAACTGCTGTGGAGTGGACGTAATGCCATCGAAGTCGGAGCCTAGGCCCACGTAATCAACGCCAACTAACTTTACGATATGATCGAGATGGTCCATCAGCAGGGAGAGTGGCGGACGCAATTCGGAAGCTTCTTCGGGGTAGTTTGCCATGGCCCAATCAGAGATCTGGATAGAGTTCGCCCCTGCTTTGCGCAACGAGTCTACTTCCGCTCTGTGATTGGCCCGGAAAGCGTTCATGCGCTTATCATACTCCGGATCCAGGAAGCCGGAGAAGAAGTTCAGGTGGATCACGCCGCCGTTTTTGGCGATGGCTTGTATCTGGTCGTCTTTCAGGTTGCGGGAGTGCGGGTTGAAATGGTGCACGCAACTGTGCGAAACCAGCACCGGTTTGGTGGTAGTAGCCATGGCATCCCAGAAAGTGCGCTCGCCTACGTGGCTCAGGTCGACCAGCATACCGAGCTTGTTCATTTTGCGTACCACCTGCTTACCAAATTTTGTCAGCCCAGGCTTGCGGTTCTTGGGCAGCTTGCCACTTGTCTCGTCCATGGCAGAGGTCGCCCAGGGCGTCGAGTTGTTCCAAGTCAGGGTCATGTAGCTGGTACCGCGCTTGTGTAGAGCTTCCAGGTATTTCAGGTTGCTTTCCATCATGTGGCCGCCCTCCACCCCGATCATAGTGGCCATTTTATTTTGCGCAACAGCCTGCTCTATGTCGGCGGGTGTGCGGGCAAGCATCATTTTGTCGGGATTACGGCGCACGATGGCCTCAAGCGAGTCGATCTGAAGGTTGGCGAATTTAAAGCCTTTGCCATCACCGTACGTTTCATCGCTCCAGACAGAGAACACCTGCACATCTACCCCACCCTCCTTAAAGCGGGCCAGGTCAGAGTGCGTTTTACCGCGCAAATCGTCTTCCAGTCGCAAACCTTCCAGTACCGAGATCAGCACATCGTTGTGGGTGTCTACCACAATCGCCTTCTCGTGCAGTTGCTTGTAGTCTTGTGCCGATGCCTGCAGATTGCTGCACAGCAGGGCTGCCAGCGCCAGGCCTCCGCCCAGTAGTTTCTTATAATTTATAGTCTGATGCTTCATGTACCAAAGAGCCATACCTTAAATATAGTAAAAAGGCGCGACTTTCCTACAGCACCCGATTCACCGTGATCAGATTAAAGTATTCGAAGAAACTAGCCTGGATGGCCGCAGGTATAGGTATAGAATATAGGTATAAAAGAGCAAACCAAGCTCTTCCGAGGATACACAGGTCAGGGATTACTACGGCTATACCTTCGTACTCAACACATAGCAACCGATCTTATCCGGGTGGTCCTGCACAAGGTCGGAGCTGTGCTGGTGGCGCAGCATCCAGAGGATCAACAAATCGCCGGCAGCGGCTATGCTGAAGAACAAACCGAAAAGAAAGAGCAGAAAATGGCCCATGGCTATACCTGCCAGCGCCGGCAGCAGCCCCATTACCAGGCCCGGCATCATCCCGCCTATCGCGTAGTGCCTGAGCGGCAGCACTTCTTTGCAGTGGCAGTAAGGCGTCAGCATTTTCCAATGCACACCGTATTTAATCGATTTGAGCCCATTTTTGCAAAAGACCGCCCATGTAATCCCGTGCAGCAACTCGTGCACCACTGCCCCTAGCACAAAGACCAGCAGCATGATGATAGGCGAGATCATCATCAAATCCCGTTGCGTTTGCACGAGTTGTCGCAGATGCTGTGTACCGAACTGTTCGGGCCAGATGAGCCAGTAGGCCGCCCCATAGATGACCAAAATCGGTATGATGAAAAAGAGCGCCCGCACATTGGCCTCTGCAGCGGTTATACTCAGTTCTGTTTTGCTGTATTTTTCTGCTTCCATGCGCTAATCGTCACTTATAAGCAGTAAAAATAGACAAATAATCACGTTGGTTTTCATCCTTTTAGCCCTTTGGGTTTTATTACAAAAATCACACGAACGACCACCCTGCCGTTTGTTGTCAAGATCATCGAAATGCTGCCATGCTGGAATTGGGCTACCTCATTTGGCTTGTGCAGAGAGCCAGAAGCACTACGTTTCAGCATAACCACACCTGATAGGTATATCTTCCTGTCTCCCTTAATTCCAGCCATAACCAACTGCTTCTGATAGGCTATACCTGGCCGATCGACATATTTCCTATACCTTAGCGGGTTGCTTTTCTTATCAGTATCAGAAAAAGGCTATATTTGCCTAAACGACTCCCCGCTATGGAAACAGTCCTATACCTTGACGAACTCTCAAAAAAATTCGGAAGCCTGCAGGCCGTCGACCGACTGACACTCCAGGTGGAGGCGGGCAGCATCTATGGGTTGCTAGGTCCGAATGGCAGCGGCAAGACCACTACCTTGGGCATGGTGCTCGACGTGATCCGGCCAAGCGGTGGCAGTTATCTGTGGTTTGGGCGTTCTATCAGCAAAGAAACTAAACAGCGAGTGGGTGCGCTGCTCGAGACGCCCAATTTTTACCCCTACCTGACTGCCAAAGCAAACCTACAGGTAGTGGCCGACACTAAGCAGGCAGACCATCGGCACATCAACAAAATGCTCGACATGGTAGGCCTCGGTACACGGAGCCACACAACCTTCAAAGGCTTCTCGCTGGGTATGAAACAACGCCTGGCTCTGGCCGCCGCGATGCTCAATGACCCGGAAGTGCTGGTGCTCGATGAACCCACCAACGGCCTCGACCCACAAGGTATAGCCGAGGTGCGCGACCTTATCACCCGGATCGCCGCGCAGGGCAAGACCATCCTGCTGGCCAGCCACTTGCTCGACGAGGTCGAGAAGGTATGCACACACGTAGCGGTGCTGCAGTCAGGCAAGCTTAAAGCCAATGGACCAGTGGGCGACATCCTCTCTGCGCAGGACCAGCTGCTGATCAGTGCCGAAGAGTTGGCTCCTGTGCTGCAACTGCTGGAGCGCTTACCTTACGTTGTGCGATTTGCCCAGGACAAGAATACCATCAGCCTCACGCTTTCCGATGGCTACACCAGTACCGACCTCAACCGCGATATGTTTGCACAGGGCATCGTGCTCTCGCAACTGCTTGTGCGCCGCAAAAGCCTCGAGGCGCAGTTCCTTGAAATCACCCAAAAATAAGCCCCGCATGAACCTGATTAGAACCGAGCTCAGAAAGATACTCCAATACCCGACTTTCTGGGTGATCATGGCCACCTACGTGCTGCTGCAAGTACTGCTGATCTATTTTAGCAGCAGCTTCATGGTGAGCGGGCAGTCGCTGGGCAAGTCGCTCTATGACTTCCCTAACCTGTGGATGCGCTTCTCCTATATCGCTTATTTCTTTAACCTCTTGTTAGGTATACTGGTCATTGTGCTGATCACAGACGAGTATAGTTTCCGCACGCTTCGGCAGCAGGTGATAGACGGGCGCTCCCGCACTGAGGCAGTGTTGGCAAAATTTTATGTTACGCTGGGCCTGGCCGCAACCGGGACTATCTTTTTGCTGATCATGGGCCTGCTTTTCGGGTTGATCTACAGCAAAGACACCAGTATAGGCGCCATCTTCGGCAAAATCGATTACCTCTCCTATTTCTTTGTGCAGGCTGTCGGGTACATGTGTTTAGCCATGTTCTTCGCTTTCCTGATACGCAAAAGCGGACTAGCCATCATCGCTTTCCTGGCTTGGTCCAAGATCGTGGAGCCGATCATACACTACCAGATCGATGACAGTATCGACCGCTTTATGCCCATGAAAGTTTTTGGTAGCCTCACGCCTACTCCGGGGCAGGAAATTATTGATGGCCTCACCAGCCCCACATTGGCGCTTAGCCCGGCATGGGCAGTACTGCCCGCCTTGTTCTATATCGCGTTGCTCGTGCTGGCCTCCATCCTGCTGGTGCGCCTCCGCGACCTATAAAGGCCCTGGCTTTAAAGCGTATTATAATAATCTACAATACTGAGCAGGTCCTTGGAATTACTGTAGTCGAGCTTTTTGGACTTGGCATACTGCTTCACTTTTCCTGTATGAACGCCGCATAGTTTGAGCAGGTCTTTTCTGGGCTTGCGTAACTGCACAATCTCACCGTTGGGCAAGAGCATGTACAGCACCTCCTGAAATTTATTGCCTTCTGTGGCGAAATGGGGAAAGTAACTCGTTTGTAAAGAAGCTGTCGCATACTGCTTATCTGCTTCTGTGCCGGTCACCCCCACATATCGTTTCATCAGTACGAACTCCCCCTGGTTGATCTGCTCAAAGAATACCGGCACCCTGAAATCGCTTTCCAGACTCCCCCTGTTCCAGGGAAGGGACCGAAAGGTCTGTGGCTTGCCATTATACACGCCACTTATCATAAAATAACTGACATTGACGGCCGAGAAAGAACTGATGGCACCATCTTCTGATGCTATTTGCACGACATCCTCAGCAGGGTGATAGATCACAGCCCCCTGCAAGCTATCGCCGTTAACCAGTACAACTTTTCCATAAAGCCAGTGCTCTGTATCGAACCCCAACTGACCCTGTGCCCATCCCTGTATGCTACCACAGGCAAAAGTTACAAATAGCGTGAAAAACAAATATTTAGTCCCCAGTCCTCTCATCTACCTAAACATTAAATAATGCAAATAACAAACCTCAACACATCCCACCTAACCTATTGTTATACAAAAGTTTACATACAATTCTAAACGTAATAAACCGGATACGGGATAGGCCATTCACTAAATTATATTTAAAGGCTACAGGAAGTCCGGTGCAAAAAAAAGCCCGTGCCTAATGGCACGGGCTTGGTGTTCTATTTTAACGAAGACTGCTTAGCGCACAACCGTATTTTTCAGTATCTCGTGACCTAACTTGTCACGCTTTGTAGTCAGGTAGCCCTGGTTGTGTGGGTTTGGCGCGATTTCTATCGGCACATTTTCCACTACCTCCAGCCCGTAGCCGATCAGACCAACACGCTTTTTCGGGTTGTTTGTGATCAGGCGCATCTTCTTCACACCAAGGTCGCGCAGGATCTGAGCACCCACGCCGTAGTCGCGGTCGTCCATACCGAAGCCCAGTTCCAGGTTGGCTTCTACGGTATCGCGGCCCTGCTCCTGCAGTTTGTAGGCTTTCAGTTTGTTGAGCAGCCCAATACCGCGTCCTTCCTGGTTCATGTACACGATCGCGCCTTTGCCCTCGCGCTCTACCATGCGCATGGCCTCATGTAGCTGTGGACCGCAATCGCAGCGGCACGAGCCGAAAATATCACCCGTCACGCACGAAGAGTGCACACGCACCAGCACAGGCTCATCTTCATTCCAGCTTCCTTTTACCAGGGCCAGGTGCTTGGCACCGTTACTGCGCTGCGTGAAGGCATACAGGTCAAAATTTCCGAAATCAGTTGGCAATTCTACTGCTATCTCACGGTCAATGAGGCTTTCTTTCTTCAGGCGATACGCTACCAGGTCTTTGATGGAAATCAGTTTCAGGTTGAAACGCTCCGCCACTTTCACCAGGTCTGGCAGACGGGCCATCGTACCATCTTCGTTCAAGATCTCAACCAGCACGCCGACAGGAGCCAGTCCTGCGAGGCGCGCCAGGTCAACGGCCGCCTCCGTATGGCCTGCACGGCGCAGCACGCCTTCTTTCTTCGCCTTGAGCGGGAAAATATGCCCTGGCTTGCCCAGTGAATGTGGATCGGTAGAAGGATCAACCAGCGCCTGGATGGTCTTGGCGCGGTCAGAAGCTGATATACCGGTCGTACAGCCGTGCCCGATCAGGTCAACTGACACCGTGAACGGCGTGGCATGCAGGGCCGTGTTGCGACCCACCATCAGTTCCAGCCCCAGTTCATCGCATCGCTCTTCGGTAAGCGGGGCACAGATCAGGCCGCGACCGTGCGTCGCCATAAAGTTAATGATCTCCGGGGTCACCTTCTCTGCCGCGCAGATAAAGTCGCCTTCGTTTTCGCGGTCGTCGTCGTCCACCACAATAATAATCTTACCCTGGCGGATGTCCTCGATCGCGTCTTCTATTGAATCGAGCTTGATAGGCTCTAGTGAATTAGTTTCCATGTGTTTACTTAAATACAGCTAGCTGATTAATTGATCGTTAGCTTAGCTTTGCGGTAAATTCGTAGCGCTTCTTACAGAACTACAAAAACTAGTGCATTGTTCAATTGGGGTAATTGTATCAAAACCTCAGCTTCTATTCCCTCATGATGCCGAGCAAAGTTAGAAAATACACGCCTCTTAAAGAAACATTATCTATTTTTACACTGCATACCACTCTTGTAACCTCCCCTGTACAAATATGAAATGCTCGGTTGTCATTGCTTGTTATAATAATCCAGACTTAATTATTGACACATTACAGTCAGTAGAGCAACAAACTTATACTGATTGGGAGATTGTATTAGTAGAGGATTGTTCCACAGATAACACCCTAGAAGTACTAAAACAAATCATTGCCTTAAGTGCGTTCAGAACCAGGTATAAGCTTATTCCATTAGCCGTTAATGGAGGGGTAAGCCATGCAAAGGGAACGGGTGTGCGGAATAGCTCCGGCGAAATTATTATTATATTGGATCATGATGACAACCTAGCTCCCAATGCTATGGAGGAAATCGTACCTCTTCATCAGCTACACCCTGAAGCTAGTATCGTTTATACACAGCATTACAACTGTGACAATCTGCTTCAACCATTTGAATTATTTGAAAGTGGACAGGTAGCCTATTCAGACATTATAGAAGATAAGATCAGCCACTTACTCACTTATAAGAAGAAGTACTACAATCTGTCGCCCGGCTATGACCCTTTTTTTAAGGTAGCAGATGATAAAGATATAGTTTACAAGCTTGAGGAGGTTGGCGATGTTATCTTCATCGCGAAACCATTATACTTTTTTAGAATTAGTACCCGTGGTGCCTCCAGAGGCTATGAAGGCTTTAACAAGTCTAGGGATGAAAAACTGGTTGCCGTTCAGAATGCGATGGCACGACGGGATAAATCGGGTGTGAAACAGATCTCTCGGCAGACTTACATTAGTCTTCTGGCTGAGCATTACCTCCTACAGGCCGAAGGCTATATCCTTATGAATAAACCCTTGGGCAAGCCTTTCATTGATTCTATTTTCAAGGCTTTCTATTACCGGCCTACCGCAAATCTAAAAAGAAAACTAAAAGCAGCCTTATTGCTTAGCAGAATGAAGCGCTTGTTTTTTGGCAGTAAAACGACAATATAAGCTACTTATTCACCACAATTCCCAACAAGTCCCCGATCTGCTTTTCAAAGGATTTGAGCTGGAAGATGACCTGCAGCACGCGGTCCTGCTCGGTGGGGTCTGTCACCAGGCGGAGCTTCTCCATTTCGGCCTTCATGAGGAGTTGCACATTGCGCCATTTCAGGCGCAGCACGGCTCGTTCAGCACCGTAGGGCAGCAGATCTGACTCGTGTGGCACGTAAATCTGGTGGGTTTCCCAGTTTTGGGAAAGTTCGTAGGGGTCTGAGAGCAGGTTGGTTGCTTCAGTTCGTATTTCCTGGTCCGGATAATTAATAAAGTCATCCGCCGCAGGTATAACACCCTGCAGCAGCTTCTCCTTTACCACTTCGATCAGGCGGGCATAGAGCGGTGTGCGGAACTCTACATCTTCCAGCTGCTCGAGCATGTACTGGCAGGTATTCTGGCCATCCACCAGCACCTTATCAGGGTAGTTGAGCAGCATCCGCACAATTTCGCGTTCGTAGCGTTTGAGGCTATCAGCTTCTGTGGCTGGCTTTTCAGCCTCTAGCTGCTCTGCTTCATAGGCTTCCGCTTCTGCCAGATCCTCCGGACTACCCGAGCGTTGCTGCTTTTGCTGGCGCTCCTGCAGGTGCATCTTGTTGTATTCCGAAATCAGCAGTTGCTCATCGATATCGAAGATGAGGCTGCAGCTCTGGAAGAAAACCGAACGCTTGATCGGGTCCGGAATCTTCGAGATAGAGGTGACGATTTCGCGTATCGCTTCCGCCTTCTTCACCGGATTGCCCTTCGACTCCTCGGCGTACAGGCTAGTCTTAAAGGAAATAAAATCCTGCGCGTGCTCTGACACATAGGCCTTGAACTTCTCGTCGCCTACCTTATGGATGTAGGAATCCGGGTCTTCTCCAGCCGGAAAAGTGACCACGTTCACATTTAATCCGTTTTCCAGGATCAGATCTATACCTCTGAGAGAGGCCTTTATACCTGCCGCATCGCCATCGTAGAGCACTGTAATGTTCTGGGTATAGCGGGCGATGAGCTTAATCTGCCCTTCGGTGAGCGAGGTACCCGACGAAGCTACTACGTTCTCTATACCTCCCTGGTGCAATGAAAGCACATCCAGGTAACCCTCCACCATGTAGCAGGTGTCCTGCATGCGGATCGCCTGCCGGGCCTGGTACATGCCGTAGAGCACATTACTCTTGTGGTAAATCTCCGACTCGGGCGAGTTGAGGTACTTCGGGCTCTTTTTGTCGTTGCTCTTCAGCGTACGGGCACCAAAGCCAATCACGCGTCCCGAAATATTATGGATCGGGAACATGACACGTCCCCGGAAGCGGTCGTATTTCTTTCCATCTTCCTTCACGATGGTCAGCCCTGTCGCTTCCAGGTACTTTTGCTTATACCCAGCCTTCAGGGCGGCATCAGTCAGGTCAGACCAGGCATCGAGGCTATACCCGAGCTCAAACTTCTTAATCGTGTTATTACTGAGTCCACGCTCCTTCAGGTAGGATTGTCCTATGCCTCCCTCCTCGTGATTTTGGAGCAATTGCTGATAATGCTTGCTGGCAAAATCGGATACGATGTAGAGGCTATCGCGCTCACTTTGCTCCCGGGCATATTCCGGGTTAGGCTCATCTTCGGGCACCTCAATGCCGTACTTTTTGGCCAGGTACTTCAGCGCCTCCGGAAAGCTTGTGCCCTCCACGTCCATGATAAACTGCACGGAGTTACCCGCCTTACCGCAACCGAAGCATTTGTAAATACCCTTCGCCGGCGACACTGAAAAGGATGGCGATTTTTCGTGATGGAAAGGGCAGTTCGCCCATAGGTTTTGTCCCTTCTTCTTGAGTGACACAAAGTCCCCTACCACCTCCGCTATATCGGCCTGGGCAAGGATCTGGTCGACTACTTCTTTTGGGATCAGGGACATGGGAATGCTGTTTTGAGGGGTTACAAATATAAGGGTTTAAGTTGTTGAATTGCTATAAGGCTAGATCAGGATTTTCAGGATTCCTCAATGATTAACATCCCCCTGACCCCATCTTTGCCGAGGGCCCCTACCCACAAGGAGGACTTTTCTAATTGTAACATCCTAAAGGTATATCCCTTAGCTTACGAAGAGTAGATAACAACTTCCTCTAACACACCCCTGCCCCTCTCAAGAGGATATTTTCTGCTACTGCCAGTTGTTAGGTATAGCTCCGTGGCAGACATCACTGGCAGGTATAGCAGGACTAACTTTTACTGACAATACGAAGCAAATCACCTGAACTAGGTGCACCTAAATGACTACCCACTGTTTGAGCGTTCGGGGAGTCTTGACCTTTTTGCTTACTTTCGGGGAAGGGGCCCTCGATTAGTGTCAAGACAAAAAGTAAGTGCCCGCCGCACAGGCGAAGTTACAAAGCAATGTTAGTCGCTATACCTACAGCCCCCGCAACGCTAACACGTCCTGGCAAAAAGAACGTTATGCAATCGTACCGCGCTATACCTATTATACCCCGCTAAATCATGTTTAAAGTTTTTTTGTTTGTATCTTTGTAAGGCTTCACAAAAGCTTTAACACTATGGCAATTACGAAAGAAAATATACTCAAAGCCCTCAGCTATGTCGAGGAGCCGGATCTTGGCAAAGACCTTGTGACCCTGAACATGATAGAGGATGTACAGGTAGACGGCAAGAACGTAAGCTTCACCGTTATCCTGACCACACCTGCCTGCCCACTCAAAGACCTCATCCGCAATGCCTGTATCCGCGCCATCCATACCATGGTGGACAAAGAGGCAGAAGTAACCGTGAACATGACTTCCCGTGTGACTTCTGGTCGCGCAGGCAGTAGCGAAGTACTTACCGGTGTGAAAAATATCATTGCTGTGGCCTCCGGAAAAGGCGGCGTTGGTAAGTCTACGGTTACGAGCAACCTGGCTATTGCCTTGGCGCAGTCTGGCGCTAAAGTAGGCCTGATCGATGCGGATATTTTCGGGCCGTCTATACCTACTATGTTTGGTGTGGAAGACCAGCGTCCGAGCATGGTGCAGGGCGATCATGGCAAGAACTACATCATCCCCGTTGAGAAATATGGCGTGAAACTGATGTCCATCGGTTTCCTGACGCCTCCTGATCATGCGGTGATCTGGCGTGGCCCGATGGCGAGTTCAGCGCTCAAGCAATTCATATCGGATGTGGAGTGGGGCGAACTGGACTACCTGCTCCTCGACCTTCCTCCGGGAACATCCGACATCCATCTGACTATGGTGCAAGTGCTGCCGGTAACGGGCGCCGTAATTGTGACAACACCACAAAAAGTAGCGATAGCCGATGCCCAGAAAGGACTGCAGATGTTCCGCCAGCCACAGATCAATGTGCCGGTGCTGGGTGTGGTTGAGAACATGGCTTACTTTACACCAGCCGAGCTTCCTGAGAATAAATATTATATCTTTGGACAGGAAGGTGGTCAGAACCTGGCCAGGAAGTTCGATGTACCGGTATTAGGCCAGGTACCGCTGGTTCAGAGCATCCGCGAGAGCGGTGATGCGGGAACTCCGGTGGCCTTGCAGAACGATTCTCCAGCTTCCGGTGTTTTCAGAGAGTTGGCCCAGGCTGTTGCGCAGCAGGTGTCTGTTCGCAACGCGACTTTGGCCAAAACACAACCAGTAGAAATTAAAAGCTAAGACAAATGGCTACCATTAACGTTGACAACGATTTTTTACTTCGCATTGAGAGTGCCCTCGATCAGATCAGGCCCTACCTGGAAGCTGATGGCGGCAACGTGAAAGTGCTCGAAGTAACCGATGATATGACTCTTAAGTTGGAGTTGCTCGGCGCCTGTGGCACTTGCCCGATGTCTACCATGACACTCAAAGCTGGTGTAGAGCAGTCTGTGCTGAAGGCAGTGCCCGAAATCAGAGCCGTGGAGGCTGTAAATGTGATACCGCTGGGGTAGTTATTTGACAAAAGAGTTTTGACAAAACACAATAGACTTAAGGCAGGTGCTGAGAAATCGGCACCTGCCTTTTTTGTTGGTCTAGGTAGGTATAGCCGTCCATGATTCTAGGTATAGCTTTGCCTCTGCCCTCTCTCGCGCCACGTAAGAGAGGGCATGCGTAAAATTGTGAAACCACAGATTAGTGCTTCGCTTAAATGGAAGGGATAACCAGAGACATTTATGTATATTCAATTTACCCATAAAACTTTCATCTTTCCCATGCCCTTCAAAATCTCTATCTTTGTCTGACAACCCAGATTTTCTTGCACTATGATAAAAGCGAACGACCCTTCCCTGCATTCCTGGATCGAAATAGCACCTGAGAGCGACTTCCCGATACAAAACCTTCCATTCGGCATTTTTGCGTCAGCCACCAAAGACCCGCGTGTTGGCGTGGCCATCGGTGACTATGTGCTGGATCTTTATGCGGTCGCTCAGCACAACCTGTTCGAACTCCTCGACATTGACCCAACGGTTTTTCACCGCCCATACCTGAATGACTTTATCGCTTTGGGCAAACCAACCTGGCGTGCCGTTCGCAACCGCGTGTCGGAGCTGTTGCGCAACGACAACGACGAGATCAGTGGCAACAGCAGGCTGATGCAGGAATGCCTCGTTAAGCGAAGTGACGTTCGCATGCTGATGCCGGTGAAAGTGGGTAACTACACGGACTTCTATTCCAGCATCGAGCATGCCACCAATGTGGGCACCATGTTCCGCGATCCGAAAAATGCCCTGCTGCCAAACTGGAAACACATCCCGATTGGCTACCATGGCCGAGCTTCTTCTATCATCGTATCAGGCACCGACATACGTCGTCCGAACGGCCAAACCAAAGCGCCCGACGCCGATGCCCCGACTTTCGGTCCGTCCCGCCTACTCGACTTTGAATTAGAAGTAGCCTTTATCACAGGCCGGGAAACCAAACTGGGCGACATGATCAGCCCGAATGAAGCTGATGACTATATTTTTGGTCTGGTGCTCTTCAACGACTGGTCTGCCCGTGATATGCAAACCTGGGAGTACGTACCTTTAGGGCCTTTCCTGGCCAAAAGCTTTGCCTCTTCCATTTCGCCTTGGGTAGTTACACTTGATGCCCTTGAGTCTTTCCGCGTGAAGGGCCCTGTGCAGAATCCGAAGCCATTGCCATACCTGGAGTTCCATGGCGAACATAACTATGATATTAACCTGGAGGTACTCCTGAAACCTGAGGACGGACAAGAGAACAGCATCTGCCGGTCTAACTTCAGGTACATGTACTGGAACATGAACCAGCAGTTGGCCCACCAGAGCAGCAACGGTTGTAACATACAGGTAGGCGACATGTACGCCTCCGGCACCATCAGCGGCCCAGACAAGACCTCCTACGGCTCCATGCTCGAACTCACCTGGCGCGGCACGCAGCCCATCCAACTATCCGATGGCACAGAGCGCAAATTCATCAACGACTACGATACCGTGATCATGCGCGGCTTCGCTGAGAGGAATGGGATAAGAGTTGGTTTTGGAGAAGTGAGAGCGATGGTGTTGCCGGCATTGTAAGCTGGTTTGGTTGGCCTGTGTCCAACCACCCCTAACCCCTCCTTTTCTAAGGCGGGGAATTTTTGGACTCCGACTGTTGTCTAGTGATAGCTAACTAAAGGCATATGACACTTCACAACAGAGGATACTTAAAAGAAAAGCGTAGGGACCTTCGGAATGATGCAACACCTGCAGAGGGCGAGCTTTGGAAATACTTAAAAGGTGGTCAGCAGCAAGGTCGCAAGTTCAGGCGACAGCACAACATTCTCGACTTCTACTGCCCATCTGAGAACTTAGCATTAGAGCTTGACGGGCAGGTCCACCATAGCGCCCAAGCGCATAACTTAGACTTTCAGCGCGATACCACTTTAGGCAGTTTAGGCATCAAAGTGCTTCGGTTCGAAAATAGAGAGATCTTCGAAAAATTGGAGGCAGTACTACACGAAATAAACAGCAGCTTTAGTAGGTAAAGGTCCCCCTCCTTAAACAAGGAGGGGTTAGGGGTGGTTGGATAGGATAAACAGCAGAAGGCCCGGATTGAATCCGGGCCTTCTGCTGTTTTATAGAAAATTGAGGTCTTACTGCACCATCGAGTCCAGTTCCTCGAACCTCGAGTTTTTACTTTTGAACTCAGGAACGATCTTTTTCATTTGCTTAACAGTATCCAACTCATCACCGTCTTTGTTGAGGTTAAGGAGCTCGTTGATGCTGGCGAGGACCTTGTTGTAGGTATACTCGCGCACTTTCGACACTTTGATCTTTTCGTGGTGGGTCGAGATGGTAAGTTCTTCCTGGTTCAGAAGTTCCTCATACAGCTTCTCACCCGGTCGCAGGCCTGAAAACACGATCTCGATATCGTTGGCGGTCAGGCCGGCTAGTTTGATCATCTTGCGAGCCAGGTCCACGATCTTCACAGGTTGCCCCATGTCGAATATAAAGATCTCGCCGCCTTTGCCCATTGTGCCGGCTTCAAGCACCAACTGTACTGCCTCCGGTATGGTCATGAAGTAGCGGGTGATATCCGGGTGCGTTACTGTGATCGGACCGCCTTTCTCGATCTGGGAGCGGAAACGTGGGATAACAGAACCGTTTGATCCTAGCACATTGCCGAAGCGGGTGGTGATGAAACGGGTCTGTTGCAGGGCGGTACCTTTCACGTTGTCCTGCAGTTTTGGCTGCGCACTGATGTTGTTGAGCGACTGAATATAGATCTCGGCGATACGCTTTGAGGCACCCATGATATTGGTTGGGTTTACCGCTTTGTCCGTAGAGATCATTACAAACTTCTCTACATCGAAGGTCATCGAAAGATCTGCCAGGTTTTTGGTCCCCATTACGTTCGTTAGGATTGCTTCAGAAGGATTGCATTCCATCATCGGCACATGCTTATAGGCTGCAGCATGGTATACCATCTGCGGATTATATTCCTTGAATAGGGAATACATGCGGTTGAAGTTCTGGATATCAGCAATACAAAGCTTCAGGTTAGCATCCGGAAAGTGCTCTTCCATTTCCAATTGCAGCTCGTGCAAAGGAGACTCAGCCTGGTCACAAATGATGACCATTTCTGGTTTATAGGTAAGTACCTGACGCACGATCTCTGAACCGATTGAACCGGCACCTCCTGTGATCAGTATGCGCTTACCAGCCAAATCAGCTGATATTTTGTCGTTCTCGATCACTATCGGCGGACGCTGTAGCAGGTCTTCAATACGCAGATCCTGTATCTGGTTCATGCGCAACTGGCCTGACATCCACTGTTCCGTCGGTGGCACGGTCACTACCTTTATACCTAGCTCTACACAGGTTTCGATCGCATTCTTGCGGGCATCCGATTTCAGGTCTTCACTCAGGATAACCAATTTATCAATTTTCAGCTTCCGCTGCAGTTTTTCAATATCGTTGATATGAAACACTCGCTTCTGCTGGATGTGCTTGTCGATCTTGTTGGGGTTGTCATCGACAAAACCTACAATATTCAGGCGACCCGCATTGCTGAGTTCCAGCGCTTGTTTCACTAGAATGGCAAAACTATCGGCTCCGTAGATCAGAATTGACTCCTTGTCGCCGCTGGCACCGCGCTTGATATAGTAGAACAGGGCCTTCGCTCCCAGGCGCATCATGATCAGCACCGAAGAACTGATAAAGAAGTTGACCAGCAGCACAACGTAGATGTTCACAGAGTCAATATGTAGTTCTGGCGAAACCCAAAAGCCTATAATGGCCCCATATAGTAGACTGGCCATCAAAACGGCCGTGAAGATACGGTAGATGTCGTCGGTACTGGAGTAGCGGATCAGGCCGGTGTGGATGCGCATCGCGTAAAATACAATGACAGAAATTGCCAGGTATATGCCGCTATACACAAAGAAGTGGCCGCGCAGAATTGTTTCGAAGTCAAACTGGCGGATGATGAAGAAAGACAAAGCAAAAGACCAGGTAGAGATGACTTGATCGATGATCAGAATGATCCATTTTGGTAAAGCTTTGTTCTGTAAAAATGTTTTCATACGGTAGTCTCGGGTAGAGAAGAGCTTAGGTTACGGCAAAAGGCTGGAGTAGGTTATAATTTAAATTAATACCTGTTTTGTACAGTTAAAAGTTCCCAGTCACATCAGAATTTAGTTAACAGTTCATACCTTAACTAAACCTTAACGCAGCTTCACCAGCATAATTATATCCTTCACAATCTAAAAGATACATATGCCGTCCAAAATTAGAGAAAAAAACTGAAAACTCAGTTTTTAACTTGTTGTTTCTCAATTGAAACAGCTACTACCTATACGTAAAAATCCGGCTGTGCTTTGCATATTATGCTAAAGCACAGCCGGATTTTATTTATAATTTATCTTTTCTATCGGGCGAAACAGGCTTTGATGCAGTCCACTACTCGTTCCCGTTCCTCATCCGTCATATTGGACCCCGAAGGCAGGCACAGTCCCTGGTCAAACAAGCGCTCGCTGGTCCCGTCGCCATAATAAGGCGCGTTGGCAAATACCGGTTGCAAGTGCATCGGCTTCCAGAGTGGGCGCGATTCGATGTTCTCCTTCTCCAGTGCCAGGCGGATGTCCTCACGGCTTATCCCCTGGCTATCATCTACCAGCACTGTGCTCAACCAGCGGTTGGAGTAATACTCCACATTGGGCTCCTCTGCAAACTGAATCGCAGGTATAGCAGCCAGCGTCTTCTGATAGAAGGTATAGTTGGCGCGACGTTGCTGTACACGCTCCAGCAGCACATCCATTTGTCCACGGCCGATGGCAGCGCACACGTTGCTCATGCGATAGTTATACCCGATGTGCGAGTGCTGGTAGTGCGGAGCCGCATCGCGGGCCTGTGTCGCCAGGAAACGAGCTTGCTTGATATAGGCTTCGTTGTTCGAAACCAGCGCTCCACCGCCTGATGTTGTGATGATCTTGTTTCCGTTGAACGAGAGGATACTCATGGCCCCGAAAGTCCCTAGCTTCTGCCCTTTGAAAGAAGAGCCCACCGCCTCAGCAGCATCCTCCACCACCGGTATCTCGTGGCGGTCGGCTATGGCCATGATGCGATCCATTTCGGCTGGCATACCATATAGGTGCACCACGATGATCGCCTTCGGCTTTTTGCCTTTGCGCAGTCGGTCCTGTATAGCTAGTTCCAGCAGGTCAGGTGACATGTTCCAGGTGCGGTCCTCGCTGTCCACAAATACTGGGATGGCGCCCTGGTACGCGATCGGGTTGGCTGAGGCCGAAAAGGTCATGCTCTGGCAGATCACTTCATCACCCGCCTTCACCCCTAGCATAATCAGCGCCAGGTGCAGCGCCGCCGTGCCTGAGCTCAGCGCCGCCACATGCATACCTTCCCTCAAGAAGTCGGCCAGGTCACACTCAAAGCCATCTACATGCGGACCAAGCGGCGCGATCCAGTTGGTATCAAAAGCCTCTTTAACATTCTTAAACTCGTTTGTTCCCATGTGCGGGGAAGAGAGCCAGATCTTTAGATTCATATGTTTGTCAGATGTTCTTTTATAATTCGGGCCGGATTGCCTACGGCAGTCACGCCATCAGGTATATCGCGTATTACGACTGCGCCCGCGCCTATTTTGCACCACTTCCCTATTTTCAGATTTGGAATCACTACAGCACCAGCACCAATGTGTGTACCCTCCCCTACCTGCACGTTCCCGCTCAGCACCGCTCCCGGTGAGATATGGGCAAAGTCGCCTATCTCACAGTCATGGTCGATGCTGGCCCCTGTGTTGATGATCGCATGCCGCCCGATTTGAGCGTCAGCCTGTATAATGACTCCCTGCATCACGACAGTACCTTCTGAAATGGTAACAGAAGGTGAGATAATTGCTGTAGGGTGGATGGCTTTGCCAAAGGCCAGCTTTAGTTGTTCAGCAACTCGGCGGCGAATAGCATTATCACCGATGCTGATGACTATAGGATTTTCCACATACTGCTCCACCTCAGGACCCAGCACAGGTATACCACCCACTTCCTTTATGGCAGGATTTCTATCAAAGGCACCCAACACAGGTATACCCATATCCCGCAGGATATCGATGATCACTTTCGCATGTCCGCTCGCGCCGTACAGGTACATGGTAGGTTCAGATATGGTGTGATGCAAAGGTAAGAATTCTCAGTTTGTCATTTCGAATGTAATAAGAAATCTGGAATAGTGCTCAAATTCTGAAATCACCTAGATCTCTCCTATTGTCGAGATGACAGTTTGAACTGTCTATGGTTTAAGGCTGGATTAGTTTGGAACTGAACTTTACTGGTGAGGTGTCCCCCTAAACCGCTCCATCGTAGCAACCCCCTCTGCACTTATCCCCTCCGACTTAAACACTTTTCCAATGGTCATGAAAATAATCTTCACATCCAGCAAAAAAGAGATATTATCGACATACCATATATCGTAGCGAAATTTCTCTTCCCAACTGATGGCATTGCGGCCGTTTACCTGCGCCCAGCCAGTAATGCCGGGGCGCACTTCGTGGCGACGGCGTTGGGTTTCATTGTAAAGCGGCAGGTACTCTACCAGTAAAGGGCGGGGACCAATCAAGGACATCTCCCCTTTGATCACATTTAGGAGCTGGGGTATTTCATCCAGGGAAGTTTTGCGAACAAAGGAACCTATAGGGGTAAGGCGATCAGCATCCGGTAGCAAATTACCCTTTGAATCCCGCTTGTCATTCATAGTCTTGTACTTGATCACCCTGAAGATGCGTCCATGCCTGCCCGGACGCGGCTGTAGGAAGAAGGGCTTGCCATCATTAGCAATAGCCAGCAGCAGCGTTACAACCAGAAAGATAGGAAGCAGCACGATAAAAGCGCTTAGACTCAGCACAAAATCGATCAGGCGCTTAAAGAATCGACTATATAAGTTCATGTTGTTTCAGATGGGCTTGGTACTCCTGTAATAAAAGCTCCCAAAAATGGGTTTGCTCGTAGCGCTCCACGATCATGCGCCGAGCCTGTAACTGCATGTAAGCAAAACTTTCTTTATCGCTTATAAAGGTTAGCATAGCAGCGTAAAGTTCTTCCACCGACTTAGGCGGCACGATCAAACCGTTTTCACCGTGTTGGATGATTTCATTACATCCGTTGATGTTTGTTACGATACTTGGCAAATCAAAGCAACCGGCCTGCATAGGCACATTGGGGAAACCTTCGCGGTAAGAAGGAAATGCCAATGCCTGACTGATTGCCAGGTATGGCCGCACATCATGCTGAAAACCAACCGACAGTATGGCCGGGTTATTTTCAATCTCTTTCAGAATATGATCCTCAATCGGATCAAGATCCTGTTCAAAGGGTCCAACCAACAAAAGCTTTATTTGTGGATGCTGTCCTTGAAGTTTTTTAAAGGCGTTCACAAGCTCTTGAATGCCTTTATCTTTTACCAGGCGACCGATAAATACAAATACAAAATCATCGGGTTTTATACCTAGCCGCGCTTTCAGTTCCTCCAGTTTGGGAGCATTCAGTTGCTCTCTACTGAAAAAGGTTGTATTAATACCGTTGCTGCTTCCGTTGCCAATCACCTTCACTTTCTCTGGTCCGCAGAACCTGCTTTCCAGAATAAAGTCCTTCAGTACAGTTGAGTTCGGGTATAACTTGGTAGCGCATGCATAGGTGAGCTTCTCCACTGCTTCCAGCACCTGACGGGTCTTGCCATTTGTTTCCATCAGCGGCAGACCAGCTACAGTATGCAGACGTACCGGCACACCAGCCAGTTTCGCGCCGAGCATACCGATAATCCCTGCTTTAGGCGTATGAGAATGCACGATCGCTGGCTTATGCTTTTTGCAGAGTCGATAGAATTGCCAGAGCGCTTTCAGGTCCTGCACCGGGGTAATCTTACGGGTCATACCTATCTCGATCAAAGGCGTTTCCTGCTCACGCTCTACTGCCTCAGCCTCTGGCCCTGTAGCCGATACCATCACCGGCTCAAAACCTTTAGAGCGCATATAGGGCAACTGACCTGTGATCAGCTTTTGTAGGGAGAGAGGTACCGTAGTGATGCGGATGAGTACTGGGGGCATTGGGGTAAAATTTGTTTTCGGGTGCAAAGGTAAACAAATTACTTACTGCTTATATACTCATATATACCCCTCATGCTCAAGCTTTGCATTCCATATTCTTCTTGCAGCTTTTTATAATGACCGATGATGATCTTCAGATCAGCCATACTGCGCTCAGGGTAGCTACCGAAGTTGTGGGGATGCCACCAGAGGTGATAGCATTCTTTGTGCTTGGCAGCTACAGTCATTTCTAACAGGATGCGGTTTAGACGCAATTTGTTCAGGATGTCTCTCCTACCATCTACCGGTCTCAAGAAGCGACTGGCAGGTATAGCCAAGGGCATACCTGCTTCCAATTTGAGTGATGACAGCGGAAACGAAGTTCTGCTACCAAGCGGCAAATAAGCGTCTCCGGTCCTGAACAGTTTATTCAAGAGCGTATCCTTCACTGTCTGCTTCCAGAACCAGTCCTTCGGGTTAGAACGGACTGCTTTAATACCCTCTTCGAGGCAGACACGCAGATATTGTTTATTAAACTGATTACGAGGGAAGACAAGTGATTCCAACTTCATCCCCTGCCTAGCAGCTATACCTCGCGCCGCCTTCAGGTCCTGCCGGAACTGCTCCAGCGTCTGCCCTGCTTCCTGGCAGTAGTAGTGCGCAAAGGTATGGGTAGCCATCTCCTGGGAAGATGTTTGATGGATCTGCTGCACCAACTCTGGCGCAAAAAAGAAATCTTTCAGGCTGCCATCACGGCCAAACTCCTCCTTCAGCCGGTAAGCAGAGAGTTGGTCATTCTGATACGAAGGGCGGAGTGCAGGTATAGTGTTGGACCAGTCAATCCAGTCGTTGGCAAAGAGCATTCCTACCGTAGCCCATGTTACCTGCACCTGCTGTTTTTCAAAAAGCGCCAGCATCTCCGGTATCACTCTGCGCGTATTCGCAAAGTACTGCTTCCGTTCCACTAAGGTAACTTTATCAAAAATGCCCCAATAAAGCTCAAAATCTAGGGAGATGGTGAAGACAGGGATATTGTTGGTCATAAATTTTGCTAAAATTCCTCACCTTAGGCAAAGAGGGGTTAGGGGTGGTTGGTATCTCCTTTTGATAGGGGGCAGGGGAGCGTTATTGCTTGAGAATAGTAAATTAAAGTCTATGATGAACTAGCAGAAGTCAAATTAATTAACCGATCCTGCTCCTCCAGCTTTCTCTTCCTCAATTGAAACAGATTAATTTTCTTCTGTTTTTTATACTCTAAAAACGAAATGATTACAAAAAACAGAAAATACATCACCATACTCTTCTGCCGCATGGCTATGCCCAAGTTGGACATAACAAAAGAGAGTGCAACAGATGAACTAATAAAGATAACCAAACTCATCTTCACTAAGGAAGTTGAGTTTTTGAGGAAAGGAATAAAGTCTTTGTCAACAAGCTTCCAGGCAAGAAGGAGATATAGTAGATTTTCGAAAGACACAAAAATTCCCAAAGCACCAGGAGCATCTACAAATAATGGTCTGAACCAGAACGTAAAAAGTTTGAGGGGAAGTGGATAACTATTTAAATCAACAGAAGAACCTGCGCTCCTACTTAATCCAGTTGCACGAGTTGTCGCAAAATCTTCAAAGCTACCAACTACATCTTCTTCGTTAATATTCGCTATTGCAAGAATTTGATCAGATAACACAAATATACCACCTACGAAGGCTGCATAAACAATAATCTTCTGATATAGTGGTACTTTCTCCCGACCTGTAAAGTACCCAAGCACTGCGCCAACACCCAAGAACAGGAACATGTGCGGTCGAATCATATACACTATAAACGACCCAAATATTAAAGCCAACATACGTTTTTGCGGAAAGCGCATAGCGTAGGCGAATAAGCCTAACCCCATAAATATTACAGACCCTTTACCTAAGGAAGCTGTCCAGAAATGCATATTGGGCAGGAATAATAATATGATTAATAGATCAAATCCCCAAAGTTGAACTTTAAGTTTTACGTTCTCCTTAAAAAAAATATAGAAATGAATAAAACCTATATAACCAAACCATGCGAATAAAAGCATAATCATTTCATAGCTGAAGCTCAAATTGTTTGCAAATGGAGTAGCTAAAAAGTTAATAAAGGTTGTACCTGATTTTAATATATCTATCCAAGAACCTTCATAAGCTGCAGCTCTATCAAAATATGTTTTAGAGTCAGATCTATTGAAAATAGTGTAGATATAATACACTCCCCAAAACAGCATATGATACCAATACAATTTATTCATTAGCTGCACAGAGAAGAAAGGAAACTTCTTCTGATAACTATTTAAAATAGCTTGATTGATAAAATAAAGTACAAAAAGTAAGAGAAGCGCCCCTATCATGCTACACTAAAATAACTCCATATCTCCTAAGGCATAACCCCAATTTTCCTGCCTGCTTAATTCATCATACACATCTTCTTGTAGACCAACATTGCGCAACGTCACAATAGGTCCTTTATCTAGAATCGGCAGTAGGCCCATACTTGGGTAAACACCATTTGTAAGCTCGAAGTGCCTCCCTGATGCAGATGTAAGAAAACAAGCGCTGCTAATCTGCTTAAAGGAAATTGCCAATTCGCTTCGTGACTTTCTGTCAAACGAATTCTTGTCAATAAACAAGTCCACTACCCGCATCTCCTGCCCGAAATTGTGAGGCTTGATCCGGTAGAACAGTACATAAGAACTATAATCAGATAAGTAGAAATAATCAAAAAGTGGGTTATTTTGATAGCGCCACTGCACATAATCTGGACTCAACAAGGTTTGAGCTTGGTCGGCCTTAGCAATTGGGTTGGAGAGGTTTGGTAGAAGCTTTGCTAACTTATCCCAATCCTGTGCTGGAGCAACGGGCACTGCCTGTCGTTTATATGCTAAAGGATTTACTTTCAGCTTCAATGCCATTCGCCCCATCTCGATCCAACCCATTTTCAAATAACCGGTCTTACTGCTTTCATTTGGTGTATTATAAACCACATGTATACCGGCTGCTTTAGCATCCTCCAGCCCCTGCAGAGTCAATTTCTTGAAAATGCCCTTTCCCTGAAAATCCGGATGTGTAGCTGTATCGACTGCACGAATAGCCTGAAGAACTCGCCTTTTGTACTGCCATTGCCAGCGAAGAAAGGCGCGCACGCCTACTACCTGTCCATCAGCATCTGCTACCAGAACTGGTGAAGCACCATGAGGATTTTGCACATGTTTCCAGTTCCACAAGGCTTCAGACTTTTGAATTAGTCCTTCACCCAATGATGACTTTAAAAGTTCTACGATAGCTGGGACATCCGCTTCTGTTCCTTTTCTAATTCGCATGGTTTCTTTTCATTGTTATACATCCCCCTACCCCTATCAAGAGGGAAATTCATGTATATGTAAGTTCCCATCTGAAGGGGGCAGGGGATGACAATTTTGCAAGAGGAAGTCCCTGCCCAAGCATGAAGTAACTAAGGGCAGTTGGTACCTGTTTATCCCCTCTCCTCTTTCAAAAACAAATATAACTCTTCCAGTTGCTTTGCCATTTTAATTATACTAAAGTCGGTCTGCACCCGTTGGCGGGCTCCAACTGCGAGGGCTTTACGTTGCTCATGGTTTTGCAGTAGTTGCACGCCATAATCAGCCAGTTTCATATAATCATCCACTTCACAAAGAAGACCGCTCTTACCAGTTTCCACCACTTCTTCAACTCCACCAGCTTTGGTGCTAATTACAGCGCAACCACAACTCATGGCTTCTAATAAGGCGATAGGTAAGCCTTCGAAGATGGAGGACATCATGTAAATATCCATGCCGCTGAAGTAGGGCTTTACATCGGTTTTGAGGCCAGGCATGTGCAATCGATCTTCTATACCTAAGGCCTTTCTCTTCGTCAGTAGTTCTTCTTTAAGAGGACCGTCCCCTACAATTATGAAATGCGCCTCGGGCACTCTTTTCAGGATATCTGCAGCAATCTCCAACCACACATCCAAGCGCTTTTGAAAACGAAATACAGATACAGTCCCAATCACAGGGGCATCAGCCGGTATTCCTAGTTCCTGCCGTGTCTGAAGCCCCGCCGGCTGATCCCGCATAAAATTTGCTGTATTGACTCCATTTAATATGTTAAGCAGGTAGGGTTGCTGTGCTTTCCCGTTGACCCTGGCTTCCTGCACAGCCGGCAGATCAAGCTCACGGAAGTTGGCATCGGCATTTTTTCGTATAGACTGCTGCACATCATCCGAAACCGCCACGGCTGCGTCTTGCCAGCCAAAGCTGAGCTTGTTCAGCCAATACGTAATCTTGTTATAGCGCTCCCACTTATTGTGTTCAGTATAGACGATAGGTACTCCTGTTTTCTTACCCACTAACCTGGCAATCACGCCAGCCCAAGGCAGGTGGCTATGAATCACATCAATCTGATGCTCCTGTACATAGCGGCTGATAGTATTTACCCGCTGAAACATTTGTAGATTATTATTTGCCTTGAAGCAGATCGCCTTCGCCCCCAAAGATTCGATGGCGGGTACCATCTGGTCTTTCCAAGGAAGAAAATAAGCAAAATGAAAGTCGAATTGCTCCCGATCATGCACTTTTAAGGTCTCCGGCAACAACATTTCAGCGCCACCTCGGCCCAAAGATTTGATTAAGTGAAGGACTCTAACTCTTGACAATGCTTTTATATTTAACTATTGCTTAACACTTGTTTGTAAAGTTCAGCGAAGTTTTCCGCAATGCGTAAATTCATATACTTTTCTGCAACTAGATTAAGGGCTTCGAAAGTAATTTGCTGTTTCTCTGACTCTTGTAAGTTGAGTACTTCATGAACAGCATGCGCAAATGCTTCTTCATTACCTGATTCGATCAACCATCCAGTTCGTTTATGCTTAATGATTTCACTTATACCTCCAACATTATAAGCAACAACTGTTGTTTCATATAGCATTGCTTCTAATATTACTCCTGGTAGCCCCTCAACAATACTAGGTAATAATAACACCTGTCCATTGGCAATGTAATCCAAGGGGTTATTCACAAACCCCGTAAAATGTACTGATCCTTGTAGCCCCAGCTCTTTTATCTTTTCCTCAACTGATTTTCTTAATGGGCCATCTCCTACCAGCCATAAGTGAGCATTAGGGTATTGATTAATGATAGACTTTAATATACGCAGAAGCCCTAGATGATTCTTTTCAAACGTAAAGCCTCCTACATGTACCAGGTTTATTTGTCCATTTTTATCCTGGAAGGGATTATTCACTATTTTCTTTTCTTCCAAGCCTATAGGTAATGTAACGGTCTTTCGAGCTAAGCTTGGGTATAGGTTTATTAGATCTTTCTTTGAATGCTCACTTACTGAAGCAATGCCATCTGTTTGCTTATAGAGAAACCCATTATATAACTTCTGAACAGGATTTTTAATATAAGAACTGAGCGTGCTTGCATTACGAAATACGATTGGCTGCTTCCATCTAAACATTAACTTTGAGAATACAGCGTACTTTAATGTATCTCCTGCGTTAGCCTGCACAATATCAGGCTGTTTTTCATTGATCTGATTTGCTAGGTTTTTCCAACCTTTACTGTCCCAAAGTCGGGCACCAGGATTTGCCCCTAGTAATTGATAAGGCTTGCTATACTTGTAAGCATCAGTACTATCAAATACCGCCAATAACTCAGAAACATGACCGAGTTTGTAAAGATTATCTGACAACTGCGCAGCAAACGTCTCCGCTCCACGTGGTTGTGGTTTCTGAATAAGTTGTAGAATTTTCATACGCTCAATTGCCTGTAAAATTTAAGCGTATCTTCATTAATCTTATCAAGTTGAAACTTGGTATTAAAATTCGACAAGCTACTACACCCCATCTGTTTTCGCAAATTCGGGTCTTTGGCTAACTTAATCATATGATCAGACAACTTATCATCATCTCCAACAGGAAACATTAAGGCATTCTCATTCTGAATTACTACTTCATGAAAAACAGGCAGATCGGAGCAAATAACAGGAAGAGCGGCGGCCTGAGCTTCAATCAAAGAACCTCCTAGACCCTCATATAAAGAAGGGAATACAAATACATCTGAAGCCACCAATAGTGCGGGTACATCATGCCTGTGGCCCAACCAAAAGATTTTTGAATGAATCACTGGGTGATTTTTAAGAAATGCTTCTATTTCTGGTGATGCATTTCCCTTTCTGCCGCAGAACACAATTGCAATCTTATCCCAAACCAATGTATCCTTTGAATGAATATTCAGTATTGCATTAAGTAAATGAATATGGCCTTTTTGAAATTCCTGTCTCCCTACATGAGTATAAATCACTCTACTAGAGTCCAGTCCTAACTCGTGACGCAGGGTATCCCTACTATTATTCCTAGCTTCAAGATGTGCATTTTCATTGCGGCCTCTATAAATTACGCTTAATCGTTTAGCGGGGATATTGAGATGATTTCTGTAGTGTTTTGCCACTTCTTCAGTGATAGCAATGGAATGGTCGACTCCTCTTTTTGCTGATAAGTGATCTAAATACTTATACACAAAGAAAGCCGCCTTACTTGTTTTAGGATCCTTCAACCTGACAGGATCATAAGTACAGTTTACAAGGCTCTCAATATGATAAAAAGAGGTAATAGCTTTTGCTAACCTTACTCTCAGGTTTGATTTTAATAAAACAGAATGAACAATAGTTGGCTTATAGTTTTTAATAATCGTGGCGATTTCCAGGCTATTCTGATAAATACTCCTTTTCTTTAAAAAAGTGACCGCAAAGCCTTCATCCAGAATTTCCTTTTCAATTCCTTCTTTTCTATGTTCCAGAACCACAATAGAAAAATCAACACCCTGCTCTCTGAGGTAATACCAAAGATAGGCGTTCGACCGCTCAGCTCCACCCGTACCTAAACTATCTTGGACAAAAAGTATTCTCATAATTTAATCAGGTAATCGTATTTATCCAAGTACTTATAAGCCACCTTATTAATGGTCATCACCTCTTCCTTCGAGAGCTTTTTCAAGCTACTACAGTTCATATTCTTGATACTGCTTTCAACATTGTGAATCTTGAAGACATTATCTTTGAAGGTATCATGAAAGGGGGCAACATGAATAAAATCAGTGATATCACGCAGAACCTTATCAGGATTTGATGTAAAATCCTCGTAAGTGACTTCTATAAAATTATCAGCTTTAGATTTGGTTTGCTCCACTACCTCAAGACTTCTAGCCCATTGTTCAGCACAGAGCTCTAACGAATACTTTACATTCGCTGCATGTAAAGGATTACCTTCCATTACTATTGCTTTACGATGTATACCTTCTGCAACGGCATATCCGTTTCTAACTAGATGTATGAAGTAAGCCTCCTTAAAATTCTTGTTGAGGTAATCAATCCGGATTGTATTGACAATTGATTTTTCCAGAAGAACAGGTTTAGAAAGATCATAAAAATGCGACCAATGCCTTTTAGCTACTGCCGCGGATTCTTTTTCATTGACCTGTAGTTCCTGCTCACATTCTTTCCACATCCTGCGCCATAGGAAGTCTTCTGGCCTAGATAGTTTATCTGTCAGCATAACTCCTTCGTCATTCAAAGATGACATCTCCGGATGAGTCGATAGTACTTCTTCAAGTAATGTAGTGCCTGAATTATAGCATCCAATAATGAACACCCACTTCTTCCCTTCTATCTTCTTTCCCATTTTGTCTAATAAGAAAGAAAGCGCCTTGCTCCCCCTATAACGGGCAACAAGGCGGTGCTTTATTGTTTTCTCAGCCATTAATTATTCTATAGATACTTCTTCTTAGTGGTAGAATTTTAGAATGCCATCCACTTAAAATAAAGCGTAACTTATTCGATGTTGTCTGATCAGTAATGCTTAACCTGGAAATTCGGTAAGGATCGTATACTTTCGCAGGTAGCTTATGATCGAAAAGAAAAGTATTACTTATCCCTTCTTCTTTGGCCACTTTTTCTGCCAAGGGATTTACGTTACCATTAGGATAGGCAAAAATACTATATCCCCTAAGCTCAGCTTTATTAAAAAAGCTTTTGGACTGCCTAAACTCATCACGAAGTTCAGCTTCTGTACATTGATCAAACATTGGGTGTGTATGGGAGTGATTTGCAATAATCACTCCGGCTGCCTCCATCTCTTTTAACTGCTCAGTTGTCAATTGAGTTTGTTTCAACAATGGCTTATCAGACTCTCCTCTTAGTTTGTTTATGTAGGTTACTCTCTTTTGATTTGGCCATGATTTCACCTCCCATACTTTCTTCTCACCCGCAACTTTACCCAGCAGGTAAACCAATTCATCCCACCAGAAAGGTTTTTCTGTATCAATCAACTCGGTGATGACAAAGAGGATAGCTTCTAAGTTATGTTCCTTAATTATGGGAAAAAGATGGTCATAGAAAGAAACGTCTCCGTCGTCAACGGTTATCAGTACATTATGCTTTTTTAAAATAGGGTGATGATACTTAATCTGATTTATCGCATTTACCTTGTGATAAACTACAATTTTCCTATTTGCGAAAGCGTCATGCATTAGCTGAACCAAGATTGTATTCGCTTATTACATTATAAAATCATACCTGCCGCTACTGTCTCATTCGTAGCTTCATCAACTAGTATCAAACTACCTGTCTGCCTGTTACGAGAATAGGAATCCGCTAACAAAGGTTTGGTCGTACGTAGTCTTACCCGGCTTATTTCATTCATCCGTATATCCTTATCATCTTCTATTCTATGAAGCGTATTGATGTCAACTTTATATAATACCTCTTTAATCATAGTGCGCACTTCATTTGTTGTATGGCGCAGGATATATTTACCATTAGGCACAGGCCCTCTGTTATTTAACCAGCACAACATTACATCAATATCCTGACTAACTTTTGGTTGATTATTTTCTCTGACAATCATATCCCCTCTGCTAATGTCAATATCATCTTCCAAAACAATCGTAACTGACATTGGAGGATATGCTTCCTGCACAGGACCATCAAACGTATCAATGCTCTTAATGGTACTGCTGAATCCAGAAGGAAGCACCAATACCTTATCCCCAACTTTGAAAACACCTCCAGCTATGCGACCAGCGTAGCCACGATAATCGTGGAACTCATTATTGTGAGGCCTGATCACAGTCTGAACAGGAAATCGACAATCAATAAGGTTGGTATCGTTTCCAATATGAATTGTTTCAAGTGTATGCAATAGTGTTTCACCTTGATACCATGGCGTATTTCCTGAGCGGTTCACTACATTATCGCCATGCAAGGCACTGATTGGAACGAAGCGGATGTCCTTGACACTTAGCTTTGCCGCAAACTCCTTGTATTGATTAACGATCTTATCGAACTGCTCTTCCGAATAATCTACCAGATCCATTTTATTTACGCATACAATAACATGAGGGATCTGGAGCAGAGAAGCTATAAAAGAATGACGAGAAGTTTGTTCTACTACCCCTTTTCGGGCATCGACCAAAATTAGAGCCAAGTTAGCTGTTGAAGCACCAGTCACCATATTCCGGGTATATTGAATATGTCCTGGTGTATCTGCAATGATAAACTTACGCTTAGGAGTAGCAAAATAGCGGTATGCCACATCAATAGTGATCCCCTGCTCTCTTTCATCCTTGAGGCCATCTGTTAGCAGAGATAGGTCTACATGCTCTAGACCTTTTTTCTCACTTGACTTTCTTACTGCCTCAATCTGGTCCTCAAATATTGACTTTGAATCGTATAGTAAGCGGCCAATCAGTGTGCTCTTACCATCATCCACACTGCCAGCCGTTGTAAATCTTAATAGTTCCATTTCTATCTTTTAAAAATAACCCTGCTTCTTTCTGTCTTCCATAGAAGTCTCTGAACGTTTGTCGTCCGCTCTATTGCCTCGCTCAGTATGCCTTGAAGCAGCTACTTCCATTACAATTTTGTCTAACGTATCGGCATCAGACTCGATTCCACCTGTGATCGTGATATCTCCCAGTGTTCTGAATCTGATCTGTTTTCTAATAACAGTTTCTTCATCACGCACAGTAATAAACTCAGAAACAGGTAACCAGGTATCATCGCGAAAAACCACGTCCCTGTCATGGGCAAAGTAAAGTGAAGGTATAGCAATGTTCTCAGTTAAAATATACTGCCAGATATCCATTTCTGTCCAGTTGCTGATAGGGAAAACCCTGAAATGCTCCCCCTGATTTTTTTTGCCATTGAAAAGATTCCACAGCTCAGGTCGCTGGTTTTTCGGATCCCACTGCCCAAAATCATCGCGGTGAGAAAAAAATCGCTCTTTCGCTCTGGCTTTTTCTTCATCGCGACGAGCCCCACCTAGTGCAGCATCAATTTTATTACTTTCAATAGCGTCAAGCAACGTGACAGTCTGCAACGCATTCCGGCTAGCGTTGCGTCCTGATTCTTCTTTTGCGCGCCCTTTGTCGATAGAATCCTGTACGGAGCCAACGATCAGCTGCACACCCAATTCTTTTACAAGATTGTCTCTAAAAGCAATCGTTTCTGGAAAATTGTGGCCAGTATCGATGTGAATGAGCGGCATAGGAATTTTGGCAGGGAAAAAAGCTTTTCTAGCCAAATGAGTAACCACAATAGAGTCTTTCCCTCCGGAAAATAAAATTGCAGGCCGCTCAAATTGGGCAACAACTTCTCTAATAACATAAATAGCTTCAGCCTCTAATTCTTTCAGATGGCTTAAAAAATAATTACTCATTATTAAATTTCAATTTTGGTTCAATATAGGTAATTAGCTTATGTAAAGATTCTTCAAGTGTTTCCCTATCAGAATATATGTGTACATCCGGTTGCTCTGGCACCTCAAATGGTGAGCTTATTCCGGTAAAGTTACTAATTTCTCCTTTACGGGCCTTCTTATATAAACCCTTTACATCCCTTTGCTCACAAATTTCCAATGGGCAGTCCACAAAAACCTCGACAAATTCATTTTCGCCAACTATAGTCTTCACATGGTCACGATCTTGTTTAAAGGGCGACACAAAAGCTGAAAGTACGATCAGTCCAGCATCAGACATTAGTTTTGCCACTTCACCGATCCTTCGTATATTTTCTTTGCGAGATTCATCAGAAAAACTCAAGTCACTGTTCAGACCTGTTCTTATGTTATCACCGTCAAGTATGTAAGTTCTGTAGCTTTTACTAAAAAGGTACTGTTCCAACCTATTAGCCAAGGTAGATTTTCCACTACCTGACAAACCTGTGAACCAAATCGCCAACGATTTATGATTATTCAAATTTTCTCGCTGCTGTTTATCAATATGGTGGTCATGCGGAATTACATGAAGTTTTTCTGCCATAGTTTAAAAGTATTTAAGGATGATGTAACTGAGAGTTGTAACAGAATAAACCACTGTAAAAGGTATACCTATTTTCAAAAAGTCTTTCAATTTGTAAGACCCTGGCCCATAGATCATTAAGTTCGTTTGATAACCTACAGGAGTTAAAAAAGATGCGGAGGCGCCAAATGCAATCGCAACGTAGAAGCCAGTTGGGTCCAAGCCCATTCCATGGCTGAGAGAATATGCAATAGGAAATGCAATGGATACAGCGGCAACATTCGTAACAAAGGATGTCAATAAAACAGTGATCAGGAATAGCCCAATCAAAACACCATATGTACCCCAAACCTGAAATACCTCAATAATTGCCGAAGCTGCATCTTGGGCAACTCCTGTATTAATCAAAGCTTTACTTAGTGTAAGGGCGCTGCCCAAAATAATTAAAAGATCAAGATCAAGTAATTTTTTTATTTCATCTGTTCTTAAAAGCCCCAACCCGATCATTAAAACTGTTATCAGGAAAAGACTGAGGAAAAGCTTGAATAAACCAATCGCCATTAGCCCGATTGATGTAATTATTCCTAATACAAATGCTGCTTTCTTCCACTTTGGTGTACCACTACGTCTCGACAGAACAGATACAGTATATAGATCCCGGTCGTTTTTATTGCGGTTGAGGAATTTTTGTCCAGCTGACAATATCAGTAAGTCACCAGGCTCCAAAACTATAGAGCCTATTTTTCCTCTTAGGTGTTCCCCATTCCGGTGAATAGCTACAACTGCTGCATCATATTTGTCTCTAAACTCAGTTTCCTTCAATGTACGGCCAGTGAGCTCGCTATTTCTTGGAATAACAGTTTCAACTAAGTTGACATGCCCGTTTATGCCAATCTCATTGGAACGGGGAATTTGTAATCCATTATCATGCTGGAGTAATTCAATTACTTTTTCAGTATCACCTGCAAAGTAAAGATGATCATTTGTCTGAAGTACTTCCTCCGGGTCAACCGCATTGATCACCTTTCCATCACGTACAATTTCGAATAAATAGATACCCTCCAGATTGCGCAGATTTGCAGCAGTAATACTCTTTCCAGCCAGTATTGAGCCGGGTGCTATATAAGTTTCTACCAAATACTCCCTGGCATTCGTCTTGAATTCATCTAAAGGATTAATACGGGAAGGAAGCAAGTAATAACCAACAGTTGCCAAGAATACCAAACCTACTATTGTTACCAGCACGCCAGGTATCAGGAAGTCCAGAAACTCTAACCCTTGCGGCTCTTTCGAAAGTATAAATCCGTTTAACACGAGGTTAGTGGATGTTCCTACTACTGTCATCATACCTCCCACAATAGTTGCAAACGACAATGGTATTAATAACTTAGATGGGGCTACTTTGTGTCGCTTTGACCACTGGTATACATATGGGATCATCAAAGCAACGATAGGTGTATTATTAACGACTGAAGACATAAGAGATACACCCGCTGTCATCCGTATCATAAAACCCCTAGGAGTTTTGGCAGATCGGAAAAGGTTATTTAGAAAACCTACTAAGTTGAAGTGCCCCCTTATTCCTGCCGTTACAAAAATTAGCAAAAAGATTGTTACAATAGATTCATTGCTCAAACTTTGTAGAAAATCAGCAGGCTCTACGACGTTGGCTATAATAAGTATGATGACGCCGCCTAGAAAGACAATGGCAGGGCGTACTTTGTCAAGTAATAAACCTACCACGCACCATAATAGTACGAGCGCAGTTATCCACTTCTCTATAGGGATATCAGCCATTAGCGCTGTACAATGAACCAAGGGTTAAGCAAATTTTCTTTATTGTACTGCAATGGTTCACCAGTCTCAAATTGTACCACTTTACAACCTGCAGCTCGGGCAATAGCATCACCAGCAGCCGTATCCCACTCCATGGTTGGGGCAAGCCGTGGATACAAATCCGCTTTGCCTTCCGCTACGAGGCAAATTTTTAAAGAACTGCCCATCAAGATAAAGTCTAGCTTTCCATGCTCCTTCTCCAAACTGGAAATATATCCCTCTGTTTCTTTTGAAGCATGGGATCTGCTCCCAACAACAGTGTACAATTCTTTCTTAATTTGCTGGAATGGTAGTTGGTTATTAGTAGCCTTCCAATCAGAAGGCAATTGGTGATTATCTATTTCCACTTTCCACGCTCCTTCTCCTTCCACACCTATGTAAAGCCACTGTTTTACCGGTGCATAGACAACTCCTAATACTGGAGTACCATCTTTTATTAGCGCAACATTAACAGTAAACTCCCCATTCCTTTTAATGAATTCTTTTGTGCCATCCAATGGATCAATCAACCAGTATGTCGGCCAAGAAGCTCTTTCAGCATGTGAAATACTAGTTCCTTCTTCACTTAAAATAGGATAAGGGGTTTTTTTTAAATATTCTTTGATGATAAAATGCCCCTTCTTATCTGCATCCGTTAGTGGTGAATTATCAAGTTTATAAGTTACTTCATGCTTGCCTTCATAAATTTTTGTTATTTTTTTACCTGCACTGATAGCTGCAGCAAGAGCTAAATCTATATACATTATTTCTTAAGCAAGGACACTTTTTCAAGTGTATTCAATCTATAAAATGATTAATTTAACGCTCTATAGATTATTTTTAAACATTCTTAATATAGCCTTCACTACTAGACCAACTTACTATTTGAGCAGGATTACCAACTACTACTGCATTATCAGGAATATCAAAATTGACAAAAGATAGAGGAGCTATAAGCACATCATTACCAACATTAATATTACCTACTACTACTGCATTCGCCCCTATCCAAACCCTATCACCAATGATTGGACTTCCGATTTTCCTACCTCTGCTAACGTGCCCTATAGTAACACCCTGCGCTATATTACAATTTTCACCAATAACGGTATTTTGATTTACAACTATATTCCCATAATGTCCTAAATATAAACCTTTGCCTATTCTGCAAGAATGAGGTATCTGGTATCCAAACTTGACTTGCATCCTCTTATACCATATTCTTGCAAAGAAACCTAATGGATTAGATAATTTATAACGTTGGCAGGTCCTAAATAATACCATGAACCTATAGCCTGGTGTATTAAAAAATTTTACAAAAAGTTTGATTGCGGAATTAGTTGTGACTTTATAACGCGCTGCGTCAATTTGATACATTATTGATTAATCAGTTAATACTAAAGAAATTTAATTTGGTACTACACGTCTTCCCATTCTCCCAGTTAATGCATGAAAAATTGCCAATGCTTTAAATTTTAATTTTTGCTGTTTATTTTTTTGTAAAAACAGAATACTAAATATCTTCTTCAATTCTAGTAAGAAGAAGGCCATAAAAGTTGTTAATGACTTTCTTTTAATGGCTAAGAAAAGGTGGTTTCTTGTTACATAGTACATGCGCCAATATGGAGTTCCATTTGCAGAACCTTTTTTCTCATCTTCAATTTTTCCATTTGGTAGTGTATAAATATTATATCCTCGCTCTTTAGCTCTTAGACAGAAATCGAACTCATATATCCCCATAAAAAATCTTGGATCACATGTTCCTATATTCTTGACAACTTCAGACTTAATCAAGCAACCATCAAATGTTATTAAGTCTGTTTGCAATGGCTTATCACAAGCAGATATGTACTTAGTAATTCTGCGCCCTCTCCAGTAAGAAGACTCTGCTTTTCCGTTTTTAAGCATGCCGATCTTGATCAATCCTAATCGAGGATCTTTAAGATATTTGATAGCTTGAATTAATGAAGTTAGTGAATCAAAATGAGGTCGTGAATCATCATTAAAAAGCCACATCCATTCAAATTTATCTTTTGCATAATCCATACCCCGAGCAAACCCTCCTGCAGAACCAAGATTTTCTTGATTCTTGAGGTAATGTATATTTGATGCATCTAAAGATTTAATAACTGATTCTGTACCATCAGAGCTATTATTATCTATTATAATAATCTCAACTTGTTCGGATAAGTTATTAATATACTCAATAGTTTTAAATAGTTCTTTCTTCCTATTGAAAGTTACTACGATTACTCCTAAATTCATTTTCTTTTAAATTTGCTCTCCCATGAGTTTATACCAATTAACGAAAATATTGAAAGTATAACTCGTATATTATTTTTTAGATGAAATGGATTCAATCTGAAAGCTTTAAATAGGTAATATCTACCTACTGATTTTTCACCAGCCCCTAATGCATTTGTTCCAATAAGCACATAATAATTAAAAAGAACTTGTTGGCTACTATTAAAGAGAGATTTATGCTTATTAATTAATTCAATAGCTGCTGTATATACAGCTTTAGGATTTTTCCTGATTCTTTCACCACTATGTTCAATAATCCGAACCAAAGGTTTGTAAATACATTCTATAGGAGGAGTTCTATTGGTTGCATTATTAAAGATTCTAATCCATAAGTCTGTATGCTGCCTGGCTGATAGACTAGTATCATATGCACCAAGATTGAAAAAGAGTTTTCTAGATATCGCAAAAGCACCAGCATATAACTGAAAGTGATTACCAGGAAATAGCTTACTATGCGAGTTCGGAAGATCCACTTTTATTGTTCCATCAAGATTTTCAAATTGAACCCCTACACATACTATATCACTTTTTTTACTATATAATATTTGTGAAATTTCAAATAACCAATCTTTGCAAACTAAATCATCGCTATCTAAAAAAATTAAATATTCCCCTGCAGCACTCTCAGCGCCAACATTACGGCTATGTGCAGCGCCTGTATTATTCTTCTTTATATATTTTATTTGGCTGTCAGTTAATGACGTTGCCACAACTTCAGTTTCATCAGTCGAGCCATCATCTACAATGATAAGTTCCCAATTCTTAAAAGTTTGGCTTTTGAGGCTATCAACTAATTCTGGTATTAAGCGAGCACGATTATAGGTAGGTGTAATAACTGATATTAATGCCATGAGATACAGTTGGAATTGGTAATTAAGTGGTTGAATAGTATTTTAAATACCAATCAACAAATTTTTTCACACCTTCTTTAACACTAGTTTTCGGTCTATAATCAATTGCTGCTATCAGTTTTGTTGTATCAGCATGTGTTGCTAATACATCTCCAGGTTGCATTGGAAACAGATTTCTAATTGCTTTCATTTCCAAAGCCTCTTCTAAAGCATCTATGTAGTCAAGCAATTTAACCGGTGCCGAATTTCCTATATTGTATATGCGGTAAGGGGCGCTTGAAGTATCAGATTTAGGGAAATCACTTTTCCAAGTATTGTCAGGAGATGCAGGATTGGTTATTAGTTTACTAATACTTTCCACAACGTCATCAATATAAGTGAAGTCTCTTAGCATCTCACCCTTGTTAAATACATTAATGGGCTCGTTATTAAGAATGGCCTTTGTGAAGAGAAACATAGCCATATCAGGCCTACCCCAAGGACCATATACTGTAAAGAAACGAAGACCTGTTGTAGGTATGCCAAATAGATGACTATAGGAATGAGCCATCATTTCATTTGCTTTTTTCGTAGCAGCATATAGTGAAACTGGGTGCTCAGTAGAATCACTTTCAGAGAAAGGCAAAGAGGAATTAAGACCATACACGCTGGATGAGCTAGCATACAGCAAATGCTTAACTTTATATAATCTACAACCTTCCAAAATATTTAGGAATCCAACTAAATTACTTTCTGCATAGACATGGGGGTTTTCTAATGAATATCTTACTCCTGCTTGGGCAGCTAAATTAATTACATAGACGAATGAATTCCTTTGAAATAAGTCTAATAAGGAATCACGATCTTCTAAGTTTAATTTTACAAAAGTATAATTAGGGCTAGTTGTGCTTACCGAAGTGCAATTATTATCATTTAATATAATTCCTGCTTCTTTTAGCCTGTTAATCTTTAAATTAATATCATAGTATTGATTCAAGTTATCAATCCCGACTACCTCAAAACCCTGAGCTAATAATTTATTAATTAGATGAAAACCAATAAAACCAGCCGCCCCAGTAACTAATATACCCATTTTTAATCTACGTAATATTTTTATTTGAATATTCAATCATTAATATATATCCTAATATTTATATCAATAAAGTAGTTAGTAATATAATTTTATACACAATTTCATTTATCGAAATATTAGTTTCTATTATTTAACTAATTGAAGTAATATCTTAGGGTTTTTCAATAAAAAAATCATCATATACAACTTAAAAGCTTCATTATTCCTAGCATATAATTTATATTTCGATAAGATGTAGCGTCTCAATATTAAGTATTTTAACTTCCTTCGTATTCTAGGCTTACTAAAGAAATAGTCAAATATTGCCGTATAAAACTTATGTAAGTCTGAGGCATTTTTAATATTACTTCTATTATCTTTATGAACTCTTCTTACAGAAACAGCACTAGAAGTTTGGCCTGGATATAGTAAGCAGCAAAATGAAATTCTCAACCACATTTCCGTATCTTCTCCTAACTTCAAGTCTGTTCTAAATAAACCTGATTTTGTGAATACACTTTTTCTAATACATATACCTATTGTTGAGAACCTCTCTTTCGGATTAGTTAATAAAAATGAAAAGAGTTCTGCTGGAGAAATATTCTGACTGATAGTTGTAAGATAATTTTCATTAATATTTTCTGACTTTAATCTTTGCACGAAAGAAGCTTTACCAACTTCATCATAAAATTCAATCCCTACAGCTTCATAAACACCATCACAATGTTCGTTTTCTTTAAAAACATTAAAAGTTTTAGAAAATCTACAATCTAAATAATAATCATCTGCATCTAAAAAAGCTATAAAATCATATTTTGAATTTAAAATACCTAAGTTCCTACTTGCCCCAGCTCCTTTGTTCTCCCCATTTGGATGTTGAAAAACCCTCACCTTTGCATATTTTTTTTCTAAGCCTTTACAAATTGCTAATGCATTATCAGGTGATTTATCCTCAATTAGCAAAATTTCACCAACTTCGTTAAGAAAAACTGCTGATTCAACTGCTTTTCTTATATATTTTTCAGCATTATAAACAGGTATAATTACAGATACCTTAAATTCCATTACAATTTTTATTAAGACAAACCGAGAAATAAATACATTTACACTTAACACATATTGTAGCAAAGATAATATAATTCATATAGGAGAGTTAATTCCCCTATATTAAGGTTAATGTGGAAAGTTTTACTTTGCTACTAAATGGGCGTCGTATTCTATTGCCTGTGAAAGCTAATCCTATATCTAAAAAGCTTATAGCCTTATAAATTTTTGTATTTCTACTCCAGGAAACCATAATTTCTCTCTTCAATGCCTCCCTTTCTTGACCACTAATTTCTGGATAAATATTTAAGGCAATTAGTCTTGCTTTTAGTCTATGATAAAAATATTTGCCTTTCTTATTACTTGATATTGAATTAGGATGGCTCCTAAAATTAAAAAGCGGTTTATCTATAACACCAATATTTAACCCTTTAGTTAACAGAACAAAATGAAATAACCACTCTTGCGAATTACTTAAGTTGTGCTGGAATGGGGTAAAACTTTCAAAAATAGAAACTTCCCACAATCCTGCACCTGTTTGCCATGCCAGATTATCATTAAGGTAATCTTTAAGAAAAGCTTCTGAAAAGTTTAATGGTCTCCATGATTCTTTTACTATCTCCGAAAAATCTTTGTTATAAATATGACAATTACATAATACGCCATTAAAGCCTCCTCTATCAATGACACTAAATTGCTCTTCAAGCAACCTAGGCTTCATTATATCATCTGAATCAAACCATTTTATGTATTTACCTGTCGCTAAATTTAGACCATAGCGTCTACAAGAATTAGCTCCTTTAACCATATTTAATGGTCGATCAGTTAATCTTATTCTATTATCCGATTTAATGAACTCCTGAATAATATTTAGAGTACTCTTCTCAGATCCATCGTCCACAATTATGCATTCCCAATCCTTATATGTTTGATCCTGAATGCTTTTTAATGTTTCAATCAAGAAATTAGCACGTTCATAATGCGGTATTACAATGGATATTTTTTTATTATCACAGCTCATTAATATGAAGTTTATCTCAAAGAAATTAATTATCTCTTTAAATGAAATCTGATGAGTTTATATACAACTGCATTGTTCATCACAAAGTATTTAAAATTACATATATATAATCTCAGCGACTCACTCTGTTTTGTCTGCAGCTTAATAAGTTCTAATGTTTTGAAGAAAATTTTTTGTTTTAATTTTTTCTTATACTTAGGCTTAATTACATTTACTAACTGCTTTAGGGTATATAAATTTGTATGAATTTTTGATATCTGATCCGTTTTGCTCCATATTCCGCCAGTATGTGCTCTATAAGCTGCTGGGATTATATCATTGTGAAACTTAGCTTTACCATGCTGCCCAATAAGTGCAAACAAGAAAGTATCTCCATTTTTAACTTTATGAAATGATGGAGGGAACTCTTTAATGAGTTCTCTTCTAAAAACTACTGTTAAAGTAGGAATTATTTTTCCTAGAGCATTATCTTGTGGAGTCCTATCGCATTGATACTTTTTAGTGAGTTTGGACTCACTTAACTTTTCGTTATTTTCATTTATGATAATTGCGTCATGAAATGACAGTACATAATCACTATTTTTTTCTAAAAAATCTACTTGTTTCTGTAATTTAAGGGGATCAACCCAATAATCATCACCTTCGCAAAGCGCGATATATTTCCCCTGCGCTCTCGGCCAAACATATGTCGGGGATGGCCTTATACCTTTAGAAAATTGATTCTCTGTTTGGCAAATACTTGTGAATATTTGGGGATGATTCTTTTCATATTCTTTTATTATTTCTTGAGTACCATCAGTCGAAGCATCATCGTGGATAATAACCTCTATTGGAAAGGTAGTCTTCTGCGCCAAAAATCCGTCAAGTGCCTGCGAAATATATTTGACATGATTATAAGTTATGCAGCAGATACTAACTAGTGGCTTTTTCACTTATTTATACTTTTGATAATCGATTGGAAGGCATTAGTAGATTCATTAATAAGAATTGAATTTATTTCTTTATACATCTTAACTAGATGTTGCCTATTTGATTCAATATTCTCTATAGCCTTTAATAGATTGGATTTAAAATTTTTATCTGCAACCTTTACATTATAATCTAATAAATTTAAATTTTCCATCAGGCCTCGATGTTTTGGATGATTTTCTAATGCAATAACAGGTGTATCAAACGCTATGGGCACAATTTGCCCATGACCTCTCATCGCAATGACAAATTCTGCATATTTATAATATCCGATTGCCTCATCAGAATGATCAAAGGCAAAATACCCAAAATTCCAAACTAAGGAATTCTCAACTCCATTTGATATTTCTTCACTTATAACTATATCCTCAGCTACATGCGGTGCAAAAATTACTTTATATTTTTTTGCCATCCTAGTTGCTACCTCTCTCATATCAGAGATAAATTCTCTTTGTTTTTCTAAGCTTCCAAACCTATGCTCAGGTTTATCATTGGCTAGTTGAATTATAATATAAGGTTCTTCTACAAATCTTTTATATTTTTTGTTCAAGTTAATATGAAATCCTGGATCAGGCACAACGGGAGCGTTAATCCCTGTTTGGTTAAGAAGCCTTATAAAACTACCATCATTTCGCACGGAGAAATGAGCCGCGTGCTTCACAGTCTCCCTTAAATGCTCAATTCCTCTTTCGGGTATACCACCTTCTTCTTCCCAGTAATTAAAACCAACGCCGTATACAATAAATGGAATCTTGATTTCTTTTATTAAATCTTTATCAATTAGCCAAAACCACCCATTTGGCCAATGGGCTCCATGAATTATTCCGCCGCCACCAATTACTAATAAATCGTAGCGCTTATTTACAACTTCACTAATATAGTAACTGGTAAATTCTCTCCCTTGTATATTCGTATTTCCAATTAAATCTACATCAATGAATTGCCTTAATAGATTTTTAACTCCTATTCCTAAAGCATAATCACCTATGTTATAATTTAAACAGTATGTATGTAGGATTCTCATATATATAATTTATTTAATTTAGTACTTCAACAAGCATTCTATACTATCTGGTGCAAAAACAGGTATACCTAGATGCTCATAGACCTCGTAACGCTCTATAAAAGAATCATCTATAAAGATCGACCCTTCCTTTTGCATGAATTGATACTTCTTGTCATGTTTCTTCAGGTGAATAATTTCATCAAATAAGTCTCCTAATCGAAATTTCTTTAATGTCCCCTCAACTACTTTATCATGTTTAGTAATTAATATAATCTTTTTACCCTCATTTATAAATTGGAATAATAAAGCAACTAGTTCAGTATTTATCTTGTCATCCAATAGAAGGCAATCATCAAAGTCTATATAAGCTGTATTGAAATCTATACTTATTTTAAATTTGTTATTTAGCGCTCTATCTAATTCTATGTTAAAGCTATTATGAAAAAGCTTGACACATAAACCAAAGGCGTCAAATACACTTAAAAGGGCAAAATTCACTCCTAGATTTCTAAACAATGAAGATGATCCCCCTAGCCTACTTGCGATCTCTAACAAAACTAGATCACCATCAGCTCTTTTTTTTACTTGGTAAAACCAAGCCCCTCTGAAATGAAGCTTATCATTGATTTTTCTAGCGATATCAAAAAACTCACCTTCTTCCTCATTTACGGGAATAGTGTTTACACTAATCCCGTTACTAATTCGATTACGTTTTCTTGGTTTTGCGAACAACAATTTTCTATCCTTACTAGTAAAGCAATCAACTGTATACTCGTCGCCGGGTAAATTCTCCAAAATAATTGATGTTGGGAAACTAGTTAAATGTTCCTTGGCCTGAGCCTCCGTATCTATTTTTTTTGCCCCTCTTGATCCATAGCCAGTATCAGGCTTCATGAATACTGGATATTTTTTTATATCAGCAATAGAATCAAAAATTTCGGGAGTTAGTATCGTGTTTTTAAGTATATTATATGTTTTAATCTTAGAGAGACATATCTCTGTAGTTGCTAGGGGTGATGCTATTACTCTGCACCCCAATTCTGCCTCTGCAGAGGCTAGTTTTGCAATTATCGTATCCATTGCTGGATAAATTGCGTCTACGCTATACTCTTCTATTATTAATTTTAAAGACGGTAGAAACTGGGGGTCATCATAAAATGGAATGCCCCCAACATATTTTTCGAAGACAAATTTGCCATGATCATCTACACTGCTTCCACCTATTAGCTCTATATGAGCTGAGAATTTTAGAGATCTGTGCAATTCCAGTCCAATTTCAGACCCACAAGGAAATACAAGAATATTATATTTAGAATTCATTTTTATTAATTATTTTGTGCTCTTAGTAAGAGTCTGCAGATTAAATCTATTTCCACTATTGTAAGACCAAAATACAGCGGAAGGCACAGGATACGTTTTGATATATCCTCCGACACAGGACACGCCTGGTATGCCACCACCTTGGTATAAGTGTTAACGGAGGGGTAGAAGTACCTGCGGGGAAAAATGTCATTCGAATTCAGCACCTTCTCAACTTGCAGCAGTTGCTCCTCACTCTCAAAAATAATAGGGAAGTAGGAGTAGTTGGTTTCTCCAACTTTTACCTCCTGAAATCGCACTCCTTCAGCCTGCTGTAGTTGCTCTTTATAATACTGGTATTTTACCTTTCGGTCCTCTAGAACTTCATCATAGTACTTTAGGTTGGCAAGACCAAGGGCAGCGTGTACTTCTGTTAACTTGCCGTTGAAACCATCTTCCACAACCTCTTTGTTTTCATCGTGGCCAAAGAATCTGATTCTTTTAAGCCTTGCATCAAGCGCAGCATCGGCAGTAATGCAACCTCCACCCTCGGCTGTGTTCAATAGCTTGGTAGCATGTAAGCTTGTAGCCGATATATCACCGTATGTTAACAAGCTATTGCCTTTGTAAGTAGAGCCTATGGCATGTGCTGCATCATAGATTACTTTAAGACCATTCCTTTGAGCTATGGCTGCTATCGCCTCTACGTCGCAGGGCGTACCAAACACATGCACGGGCATAATTGCCACTGTCTTATCCGTGATCAGAGCCTCAATTTTAGACGGATCAATATTTAGCGTATCCGGATCGATATCACAAAAAATAGGGGTGCACTCTTCCCATTTTATAGCACTTATTGTCGCCACCCATGTAAATGGCGTCGTAATAATTTCTCCTTTCAGTTCCAAAGCTTTAATTGCCATTTGTAGAGCGATTGTGCCATTAGATACCACAGTAAAGTAATCAAGGCCTAACTTAGACTCTAAATCCTCTTCTAGCTGTTGAACCAAAGGCCCGTTATGTGTCAATATTCCCCTCTCCCACACTCCTTTTAGAATCTCTACATACTCTTCCAGTGGTGCCAGTGACGGTTGCGTCACAAATATCTTGTTATTGCTCATTTAGCCTTTGTTTTAATTTGTTCTAATAGTCTTGCTTGATTAATGTTACCTTTATATTCAAAAGATCTTACCTCTGTAGTTTCCATCAGGCGTGCAAAATATAGTAGCATCTTCTTAAAGTGATGGTCTGGCTCTAACTCAAATTTTTCTTTGCCCTGCTTTGTTTCTATGATCACTTCTGGTTTATATCCGGGAGGAGCAGTAAAAATCCGATTGGTAAAAATTTTGCCTTCGCTACCCCACAGCTCAATGTTACACTGGTAAAAATGGTCAAACCCAAAGGCTATTTCGGCAAACTGATTTCCATTCTTCTGCTTCAGATAAGCTCCTCCCCATATATCAACGGACGAATCTGCTTCATGATTTAAGTTTGCAGCAGCCGCCTCCAAATCTTCTCCTAAAAAAAGCTGGGCTATCTTTGTCGGATAAGCCGCGGCATCTAACAATGCTCCGCCCCCTAGATCGGCCTGATATCGGATATTATCTTTATCCGCAAACTGAGGAAAACCGAAAGAGCTTCTCAAGCAACGCATAGCCCCGATTTTACCTGATTCGACCTGTTCTTTGATAAACTCTAACTGGCTGTGAAAGCGAAACTGAAAATTTTCCAGCAACGCTAAGCCTCTAGATTCCGCTAACTCATTTAAATCCTGCACTTCCTGCAGATTACATCCCAGCGATTTTTCGACCAGTACATGGATATTTAAGTCCAACGCTTTTTTAACCCACTCATAATGCATAGAATTAGGTAGCGGGATATAAACCGCATCAATTAACTCAGGCTTTAGAATAGTATTATAATCACCGAAAGCTTTTGTGTTAAATAATTTAGCAACTTCTTCAGATTTTTGAATGGACCTGCTTGCGATACCTACCAGTTCAAATTGACCTGGTAGATCTACAATTGCGGGAATAATGGATCTGACTGCAATATTAGCTGTACTGAGAACGCCTATTTTTACTTTATTTTCTTTCATTTAATTTTTAGTTCATAAAAGAAACAGCTGCGATCAGGCTTCGGGCCTGAATATTTACGTAATTATTAAACTTAATGAAAGTTTGCAGTTGGTTCAGCGTCATCCAGATGTAGTTTTCTGGTAGCTCCAGTCCCACATCATCGCCTGCTAATACAAGCATATTTCTATTCTGTTCTCTATAAAATCGCCCCCCCTCCTCAGATTGAATGGTGTCAAAAATAATTTGCTCACGCTTTGCATCTAATACATAGGCTAGAAAAGGAAGACTTTCTATACCCGAAACCCTATAGTTACCTGTTAAGCACTGAACGGTTGGAGCAAATTCAATAATGTCGAAATTTCCAGCCTCTAACTTTGTTTGCACTGCAAAATGCAGTACACCGTCTATTTCCTTGCATACGAATGCACATATACCTTCCTGTGCTGGTTCTACCATGGGTTGGCACCAACTTACTACCTCACGGTTTTCTATCTGCACCTTTGTAGCAATCACTTTAAAGTACTTATCATTAACATGTCTGATGCTATCGGCCTCAATTTTCCAGTCACTCATCGATGATAACGGAACTTTTTCAACATGCAGTTCAAAAAAACTTTTCTGCTTTGTAACAAACCTAATGATATCGTCGAAAGTATGTAGTGCCTTATCCTGCACTAGCGTGGACTTTAATAGCTTAGATGCGATTTGGTTTTCTTTTATAGAGGAATTTGTATCGTTATAAAAGTCAACAATATCTTCCTCTAAATCACCATAAGGAATTCCTGAAATTACAGTTCTGGTATCCATGTTCACTAGGTTATCCTCTACCATTAAATGCTTTATTTGCGCAAGTGTGAGCCAAATAAAATTATCGTAAAGTGGGATATCCCGGTCAACCTTGATCACGATGTTTCTGTTTCTTTTTTTCAGGAACCTGGCCCCCTGCTCTGACTGAAGCTGATCGAGAAGTATTTGCTCTGGTTTGGCATTCACAAATAAGTTTAAATAGGCAGGTGCTTTACCTTTGTGCACTTGGGTATAGTTGCTCTTTGTTGCCTGTAACGTAGGTGATAACTGCACATTATTCACATTACCGGGTTCTATTTTTGCCTGTAGCAAAAAGTGCAGGACACCATCAAATTCTTTTGTGACAAAACCTAAATATCCTATTTCAGGTTGATTGATGATCGGTTGCTCCCATTCCTTTACACCCCCCCAGTTTGTTTTAACTTTGATGCCATCAATAGAGAAGAATTTACCGCTATCATGATGCAGGCTTATTCCATTCTCTGCGAAATGCCACTGCTCCAACTGGTCGAATGTGATTCGCTTAATATTGACTGCTACTTTGAAGTTTTGTTCTTTAACCCACTCCCTTACCTGCGTTACATCGTTAAATGGGTTGTGTACAGATAAAGCACTTTTAATAAATTTTATATTTAAGTTATGCTTCTTCATAAATAAAATTTCTTTAGATAGCTTTTATCTTCTGTTGATAACATTGATCTAGGGTTATTGGTTGGTAGGAAATTCAAGGTTTGTAGAATATCTTAATTATGAATCTATAAAAATTATTTATCTACTTCCTTTAAATTTCAAATTCAGCTACTCAATTATAATAGTTAAAACAGATTTAGATACTCCTTTAGCTCTAGATCGGTAACAAGCGTCACGTTTCTTGTCAGCCATTGTCGCTTCCATATTTGTTTAATATATGCCTCATACTCCTGCTGTGGAGGTAGAAAGGGCTTAGTTACAGGTATCATTATCTTGTGCTAATTAGGCTAATATAGTTCTCAGCGAGAATTTTGATAGACTTTTTTATTTCGATACTGACTAATTTGTTCTATTAAAAAATAAATTCCTTTATGCTTTATTATTAATAGATAAGTTAAATAAACTAGTACAAAAATTGATGCAATAAGCATACGAATCATTAGGTTGGTGTCCATAATACCTTTACTAAGAATAATCAGTAAGACTAAAGGTAACGCACAATGGAATAATCCTTTCATATATGGCATGAAGGGCACTTTGATTATAGAAGATAAAAATATCCCGTTCACAACAGTCATTATATAGCTTACAGCAACAAGAGCATAAATAAAACCCTTCATTCCCAGCCACAAACCAAAGGCAATTGGCAACAGCCTGAAGGACTTTCTGAATAATCCAATATAGAAATTTTGTTTAGCATAGCCTTTACCGAAAAAAGCATTTACAACCATAGAGTTCACTGGATATGCAAATGCTTTCAAAATCAATAATTTAAATATCCAAACTGACGGCTCCCATTTTTGCCCAAACAGTATTATTATCAGGTCCCCTCCTAAAACATACAAGATTCCAGTTAATAAGAATGCTAAAAAAGAAATTACGGATGATACTTGAATAAAAACTTCTATAAATTTTGAATGATTATCCTTTAACTGACTCAAGACAGGAAAAAAAACCTTGGTAAAACTCTTAGAAGAGTTTTTAACTACTAAGCTATTCAGACTTTCAGCTCTACTGTAATAACCAAGAGTTGCTGGACTAAAAACCTTTCCAATAAATAAAACATCGAACCTTTGGCTTATTGTTGAGGTTAGCCTATCGAAAAACATAAAAATGCTAAAATTACTGAGCTTCTTTAATTCAGCCCAAGAAAACTCTAATTTAGGATACCATTTTGTTACGTTCCATAAGAAGATAGTTGTGATGAGCCCAGATGATATAGTTTGGCCAACTAGACTATAAACACCATATCCATTAAAAGCCATCCAAACGCCAATAATGCCACCTAAAATCTGAGCAATTATTGAGCGAACAGTTAATAATTTAAAATTTATAGCTTTCTGCAATATTGTGCCTTGCACGATATTTAGTGAGCCAAAAATAAAGCCTACAGATAATAATCTAAATATATTTACGACTTCAGAAGAATCATAAAATTTCCCAATAAACGGTGCTGCAACCTGCATGCTAATAAACAGACACAATCCGATCACTACATTGAAATAAAAAGTTGTTGAATATGTAAGGGACGTGTTGTTTGAGTTTTGAACAAGAGCAGAAGCAAAACCAAAATCTGTAAATACACGAAAGATAGCAATGACAACCATAGACATGCCTATTAATCCAAAGTCTTCAGGTGACAGAAGGCGAGCTAGGATTATTGAGATTACAAAGCTAATTCCTTGCTGTGAAAAGTTTCCCAGCAATTCCCAAAATAAACCATGTATTGATTTTTTCTTAAGATTCTTTGGCATATACCCCCGTTGATACTATTATTTTAATCCTACTTTCATTATTTTTCTCAATAATTATCTTATAGATATGTAATGTATTTTATCAATTGTTTTTAATCAAATACCCTCTTTTAGGATTCTGAGCAGGTACTCCCCGTAGCCGCTCTTGCGCAGCGGCTCGGCAGCCTCCCGGAGCTCTTCATCGTTAATGTAGCCCATGCGCCAGGCCACCTCCTCGATGCAGCCGATCTTGAGCCCCTGCCGCTCCTCGATCACCTGTACAAACGTGGCCGCCTGCATCAGCGATGCTACTGTGCCCGTATCGAGCCAGGCCGTGCCCCTATTCAGCACGCTCACCTTCAGCTTGCTGCGTCTCAAGTACTCGCGGTTAACGTCCGTAATTTCGTACTCGCCCCTAGCGCTAGGCTCCAGGTTTTTGGCGATGCTGACCACCTCGTTGTCGTAGAAGTAGAGGCCCGGCACGGCGTAGTTTGACTTAGGCTCCCGCGGCTTCTCCTCGATGGAGACGGCCCGGCCCTCTGAGTCGAAATCCACCACCCCGTAGCGCTCCGGGTCTTGGACGTGGTAGGCATAGACCACGCCGCCCTCGGGGTCGGCGTTCTGGCGCAGCACCGCCCCCATCCCGGCCCCGTAGAAGATGTTGTCTCCCAGCACCAATGCGACCTTATCCTGCCCGATGAATTCCTCCCCGATCACAAAGGCCTGTGCCAGCCCGTTAGGTACCTCCTGCACCTTGTAGGAGAACTTGCAGCCGATCCGGCTTCCGTCCCCGAGCAAGCGCTCAAACAGGGGCAGGTCGTGGGGCGTGGAGAT